>CAYUDX010000003.1:0-195698 GCA_964443355.1 uncultured Spirochaetia bacterium | reverse complement strand
TGTAACAAAGGATGCCATAAAACCCGCAATAGAAAAGAACATACTGAGGGATCTTGTCCGTGTCTGAAAGAGACCACAATCTTTATGTAACCGATATTATCTAATCAGTTGAAAATATCTTCGAATACACCTCCGGAATGGACGAGTCGAAATTTAGCGCGGACAAAAAAACAATAGATGCTGTTGTCAGAAATTTTGAAATAATAGGCGAGGCCGCCAATAAGCTGCCTGATGAAATTAGAGTGAAAGCTTCCGAAATACCCTGGAGGGATATTATTGATTTTAGGAACAGAATAGCGCATGAATATTTCGGCATCAGCGTTTCAATAGTCTGGCAGATAATCATTAAAGAATTAAAACCATTGAGTGATAATATTAAAAAGTTAAAAATCACCTGAGCATATATTTCAATCCGCGCTTTATAAACTAAAAGTTATCTAAAATAATAGGTTTTATTGTATTTGGATCATTAAACAGTTGATAAGTTTGTCTTTTATATCGAGCCGGGCAGGGAGAAATCGTTTGGTTGCATATATTTAAATTTCCTGATGTCTAAGCTGCTTACCATGATCAATTTTGACGGCAATGCTTTTTATAAAAAAATACAAATTGTATTAAAAACAATACAACCCACTTCATAAAACTTCAAAAGTAATGCTTAAAACCAGCGATCGCATCTTATTTATATGGCGATTTGTTTGGCATGTTAATTGCTATATATAATCATGTAAAAGATTCCCATGGTAGGGAGTGTAGAAAATTACAATAATAGGACTTATGAAGTAAAATACATCAGGAGGCATTTGAAATGGCAAAAAAAGTAGTGGACAAAGAGAAAAAGGAAACAGAAAAAAGGATGCGTAAGCATTATATTCTGGAAAAGAAGCTGGTCGGCAAATCCACACCGAAAGATGTCGTCAGGTTCGGCGGAGTTGCGACACCCGAGACTATTTTATTCGCCTTGCATGAGGTAAAAAAACTCATGGGTTATGAAGAAGGCAATGAATACATGTATAAGATAGTTGTCGTTAAAAAGTAAAATTCAATCAGTTTTTTTGTCTCGTTAAAGGGAAAACGGAAATGAAAAAAGCAATAGTTTGTGTAATTTCTATATCTATTTTTATATCCATATTCATGTCAACAATTGCCGCAATCTCTCCGGTTATGCCGAATGCGCCCGTTGATTATTCCGGGCTCGTATACGTGCCCGGAGGCACATTTACTCAAACCGACGGAATAAACAGTTTCAGCCACACGATATCAACTTTTATGATCGGAAAATACCAGGTTACTTATGACCTGTGGTACTGCGTGTATCAATGGGCCGTCATTAACGGTTATACTTTTCAGAATGCCGGCACCGAAGGAAACGATGAAACCGCCGGAGCCGCGCCGACTGCGGGAAAATATAAACCTGTAACAACGGTTAACTGGCGGGATGTCATTGTATGGTGCAATGCGTTGAGCCAGAAAACAGGGTTGTCTGCCGTATATTTTTCGGATGCGGGATTTACGACACCCATTAAAAGCTCGGCAAGCGGGTCGTACGGAAGCAGTGTGAATGCGACGGCAGGAAGTTTTGATGATCCGTTTGTGAATTGGAAAGCAAACGGATACAGGCTGCCGACGGAAGGTGAATATCAATACGCCGCGAGCTATAAATGCCATGCAGGCTGGGCTCCATATACATGCGCAAGCGGCACAGCAACGGCGGGCCGTATGGATGAAATAGAAACGGCGCTTGCGGCGATTTACAGCGCCGATTGCAGTACTGCGCAGGCAGTGGGCGGTAAAACGGCGAACGCGCTTGGCATTTACGATATGTCCGAAAATGTATGGGAGTGGTGCTGGGATTGGTATGGGACTTATCCGGACATTTCTGAAACGGATTATACGGGACCCGCGAGCGGTTCCGGCCGCGTAAAGCGGGGTGGAAGCTATTTCAGCGGCGCGGGCTACCTCGAATTGGACGGCCGCGGCAGTGATTTTCCGTATGACACGTATGACGACTACGGTTTTCGTTTTGTGAGGATTAATTAGCAACGTTATAATAATTTATTTCGGATATCATTTTTATGTATAGCTTACAATTATACAAGTGGAAAAAAGTCAATAATTTCAAGATTACAGATATTCAAAAATTCCGGCTTATTGTGTATCTTTATGACTGTAAGAAAACGCAGCGCGGTCTCTACGGCGCTGACCAATTTTGCGGGGGGTGGTGTTTCATGAAAGTCACGGAAGTGAAGATTTTTCAGAGGAAGCCCGAAGAGACAACGGACCAGAAACTGAAAGCCTACGCGAGCATTGTTTTTGACGATGCATTCCTGGTAAGGGGCTTGAAGGTCATCGACGGAAAGAAAGGGTTGTTCGTCGTAATGCCGAGCAGGAAATTATCCGATGGCACTTACAAGGACATCGCACATCCGCTTGACACGGAAACAAGGCACACGATAGAAAAACTTGTGCTGGATAAATTCCATGAGTCAACGCCGGAGCTTGTTAAGGCTGTATAATCAGTTAAAAATTATTACAATACCCTACCCTTAAATGTGGAGGGAAAGAACGGGAGAGGAATGGAATCGTTCCTCTCCTTTATCTTTTTACGCAAGCAAAGCGAAACGGTTGACTTAAGAAGACCGCCGTGTTAGTATGTTGTTGTAATAAACCGCTTTTTCAGGGGAAGTGCCTGTGAGAATCAGGCCGCTGTCGCGCAACGGTAATGCGGAAGGAATTATTCCGCGAGCCCGGTCCACTGGAAAAGAGGTGCAACACCTTCGCGTAAAGGGAACATTGGGGATGTCATAACCCGGCGAAGGCCGGGTTTTTTTATTTTATATGGACAATTCAGGAGGCAGGGGTTGCATATCTATCTTGTACGCCACGGCGAGACCGACTGGAACACCAGGATGCTTTTTCAGGGCCATACCGACATACCCCTGAACAAAACCGGCATATCCCAGGCAAAACACATTGCCGGCGAGCTGAAGAATAAAATGATAGAGGCCATAATATCCAGCGACCTTAAAAGGGCCGTCCAGACCGCGGATGAGATACGCAAAGTCGCCCTGAAGGACTGCAGGGTGGAGCGCAATAAGGGGCTGCGCGAGAGGGATTACGGCAATTTTGAGGGCAAAAGCTACAACCTCTACAGCGCAAATATGCCCGGTTTCACCGGCGAAAAAGACGGGAAATTTTTCGCCAGGGTGAACAGGACTTTCAGGGCCATAATTAAAAAATATGAGGGCAAGAACATCGCCATTGTGACGCACGGCGGCGTTGTCAGGCAGATGGCGGCATTTGTGCTCGGCCTGAAAAATTACGGCAGGCTGCGCATATATAACGCCTCGTTATCCGAGATATATTACGACGAGAAAAAAAAGGCGTTTTTTCTCCTACTTTTGAATTCCATCTCGCACCTTCCGGAAAAGGAACGTAATAAAATACAATATCACATAAAAGGAGTCTGATATGAAAGGTTTGATACAGGTATATACAGGCGACGGCAAAGGCAAGACCACGGCCGCCATAGGCCAGGCTGTGCGCGCGGCGGGCGCCGGGAAGAAAGTTGCTTTTTTCCAGTTTTTCAAGGGCGGTAAATTCCCGGTTTCCGAGGAAAAGATATTGCAGGGTATCGGTAACATTCATTATGAACGGTTCAAAGAGACGACGCCACTATTTGACAGGACCATTAATACGCAGGAGCTTGCATTGCATGCCTGGGCTGACATGGAGGCCGTCAAAGAGGCAATAATATCGGAAAAATACGACATGATAATACTCGACGAGATAATTCACGTGCTGAATCACGGCATCATGGACGAAAATTTTTTCATAAGCATGATAAAAGTGGCGGCGGCGAAAACGAATTTTGTCCTGACAGGAAGGGGTGCGTCAAAGCGGCTTATAAAATGCGCCGATTTGGTCACCGAGATGAAATCCGTGAAACATCCTTTCAAAAAGGGAATAAAGGCCGGAAGGGGAATAGAATTTTGAAAAAAACATTTTTTACAATATTGCTCGCGGCCGCGGCGTTTTGCATTCATGCGGAGATAATTACCGACGACGTGGGGCGCAAAGTGGATGTAAACACACCCGTGGAATCCATCGTGAGCCTGTCGCCGGCCGACACCGAGATAATTTACTGGATGGGGCTGGAGTCCAGGCTTGTGGCCGTATCGACAAACTGCGATTATCCCCGCGCCACAAAAGAGCTCGACAAAGCCGGGTCGTTTTTAAATCCCGACATAGAAAAGATAACCTCCTATAAACCCGACGTCGTAATATCCGGCGGCGGCATACAAAAGAAGGCCATTGAGAAACTTGAAAAACTAAAGATACCCGTGCTTGTGCTTTATCCAAAGGATATCGACAAAGGGCTCATAAAGGACATGGAAACAATAGGCGGTTTGGCCGGCGACATAATGAACGTCAAGAAAAGGATACTCGAATACAGGCGGTTTTTAAGCGACGCCTCGGCCGAGAGCGATTTCAAGACCCTTAAGGTTTACATGGAAGTGTGGGGACAGCCTGTAATGGCGGTTGGCGGGAAATCATTCATAAACGACGAGCTGAAACTGGCGGGCGGGAAGAATATTTTTTACAAATCCAGATCCGAATACCCAAAGATAACCCCGGAGGATGTTGTGAAGCTAAACCCGGATGTGATAATACTTTTATACAAGCCGGAGAAAAATTTCAAGGAGAGGGCTTATTTCAAGCTCACAAAGGCTGGAAAAAAAGGGGACATTTACGTGCTGGACAACCCCGACACGGTGTTAAGGGCCGGACCCAGGATACCCGCGGGAGTCAAGCAGATAAAGGACATTCTGGAAAGGTCGGAGTATAAATGACAAAAAAGGCGGTTTTGTATTCATCGGCGCTGTTCATACTGCTCGCGGCCTGCTTTGCCGGGGCGCTGTGCCTTGGAAGCGCGCCAATAGCTCCGGTTGACGTTTTCAGGGCCATGACCAACGGCGGCGACGGCCAGACAATAGGCATCATAAACCAGATAAGGCTGCCACGCGCCCTCTTTGCCGCGCTCGTGGGCGGCATGCTCGCCTTAAGCGGCGCGCTTTTGCAGGCGCTCTTAAAAAACCCGCTTGTGGACCCGTTTATCACCGGCATTTCATCGGGAGCCGCATTCGGCGCGGCGTGCGCCATAATGGCCGGAGCGTCTGGATTGCTCGCGCCTTCCATGGCAGGGGCGGCCCTTGCCATGTTCATTGTTTACAGGATATCGCTCTCTGCAGGGGTTTTAAACCTCATCAGGCTCCTGCTTGCGGGCGTGATGATGGGTTCATTTTTTTCTTCGCTCATAATGCTGCTCAACGCCCTTTTTTCAAAGGACCTAATAAAGGTGGTCTTCTGGCTAATGGGCGACCTTTCAAACATAAATCCCGGACTGCTTTTATACAGCGCAATCGCGCTTTTTGCCGCAATCGGCGTGGCCATGTACTTTGCCAACGACCTTAACATCCTCACCACGGGCGAGGACGAGGCACGGAGCATGGGCGTCAAAGTCGAGATGATAAAGGCGGTTTATTTTTCCATCGCAGGTATATTGACGGCCATATCCGTCGCCTTGAGCGGCGTGATAGGATTTGTCGGCTTGATAGTGCCGCACGTGGTAAGGGCCGTGGTCGGGCCGGACATGCGGCTCATGATACCCTGTTCGTTCCTGGCCGGGGCCATATTTTTGCTGGCATCCGACACCCTGGCGCGGACGGCATTTCTGCCATCGGAGATACCAGTGGGGGTAATTACCGGCCTCATGGGCGTACCGGTCTTTATTTATTTCATGATGAAAGGCAGGACGCAATAAATGCATTTTTTGACGGCAAAAAATATATGCTATTCCTACGGGGCCGGGCAGTTCTCCGTGAAAAACATTAATTTCAGCCTGATGCAGGGGGAGACGCTGGCCATGATAGGCCCCAACGGTGCGGGAAAATCCACGCTCATGAGGATATTATCCGGTCTGCTCAAAGGATATGCAGGCGAAGTTTCGATCCTGGGAAACGACGTTAAAAAGATGGACGGCATGGCAATGGCAAGGCTTGTCTCATACATAGCCCAGTCGTCGGAACAGGCCTTTAATTTTACCGTGGAAGAGATAGTGGCCATGGGCAGGAGGCCTTACATAACCCCGGGCGGTGGTTTAAAACCCGGGGATATCGAGGCGGTTAAAAGCGCCATTGAGTCGATAGGGATATACGAAAAAAGGTCTGCGAAATATTCCGCCTTGAGCGGCGGCGAAAAAAGGATGGTTTTGATAGCGCGTGCCATAGCCCAGGATACCCCGGCTGTATTCATGGACGAACCCATGACATTCCTTGACATCCAGCACCAGTCCATGCTCATGGAGGCCATAACCGGAATGAACAGGTCGGGCAAATCCGTTCTCCTGATATCGCACGGCATCAACCTGGCCTCGGAATACGCCTCGCGCGTGGCAATCATGAAGGACGGGTCGATCATGGCCACGGGCACTGCAAAGGAATGCATAAATCCGGAGAACATAAGGCTCATATACGGCTTTGATAATTTCGACATCGCGGACAACCCGCGCACGGGCAGGCCTAATATTTTCATGGCCCCGGAAAATAAGGAAGAAACAAAGAACGGCATGGCAATATAATACAAACGGAGGAGATACGATGAAAAGAACATTTTATGCAATTATCCTGGCGGCCGTTGCGGCCGGGGCAATACTGGCTTTTTCCGCGGATTTCAATACGGCAGCTTCGCAATACAACGCACAGAGGTCCTCGGCCAACATTGCCCAGCAGAACGCCAACGGCATTTCGCAGCAGCCCGTGCCGCCGTCGAAACCGCCGGCGCCGCCCGCCCAGCAGGCTGCGGCCCAGCCCGCCGCGGCAAAAGTGGACGACGTGGTCGTGACCGCGGATAGGATGCCCGAGGAGATAGCCATGGTGGCAAGGAACATCGACGTCATAAAGGCCGCGGACATCAAAAATTCCGGCATGCAGAATATAGACGATATACTGGGGACAATAAACGGCATTATCATCCAGCAAAACGGCGGATACCAGGGATTATCCGAAGTTCTCGCGAGAGGGGCGCCTTCGAACGAGACACTTGTCATGATAGACAACATTCCCGTAAACGACATTATGACCGGCGGCGCAGACCTTTCGATGCTCGATGTTGCCACTATACAGAGGCTCGAGGTGATAAAGGGCGGCTTATCTTCGGTTTACGGCGCCGACGCCTCGGCCGGGGTCATAAACCTCATTACGGGCTCCAAGGACCCGAAGCCCTTTTCCGGTATGGCCGAATACGGCTCATTCAATTACCAGAAATACACCCTCGGCTCCGATTATAAAATACTTGGCATAACCTACGCCGCCTCGGCGGTTGAAGAGCGCAGCGACGGGTATGTGGCAAATTCCGATTTCATGAAAAGGGAAGCCAACCTGAAACTGCAGTTCAAGGGGGACCTGCTTGATTCGACCCTTACCGGGTTTTATTTTAAGAGGACAATGGGCGTGGCATTCGGGCCATCGGGCCCCGACCTTTATTCGCGCGAGACCGACGAGAATTACAACCTTGGCATAGACGAGAAATTCAACGTGGGGCCCATAAAGGGGACCGTGAGCGGTTACATACGCTCGGAAGACCTGGCCTACCAGGACCCTTCATACGGCACGGATTCCAGGAATATAAAAAAGGATTATGAAAGCAACGTGATGTTCTCATACGACGAGGGTGGAGGTATATCAATGGTAACGGGATATGAATCCGACCTCAAGGACGTCAAGGCCCCCGAGATATTCGGGGAAAAGACGCTTTCGAACCAGGCGTCTTCCACGAGCCTGGCCGGGAAATTTTTGGGCGACACTCTGCTGGTCAACGGCGGCTTCAGGGCGGATTTCAATTCCGCCTACGGCAATACCACCAGCGAGGACCTGAGCCTTAAATACAAACTGCCGGACAGCGTGGAACTTCGCGCCATGTTCGACAAATCCTTCAGCGCACCGACCCTTGGCGACCTTTACACATACGAACAGGGCCCGTCGGGGCCGGGTTATTACATTATGGAGGGCAACCCGGACCTAAAGACGGAAAATTCCACGGACTACGAGGTCTCCATTTCCAAAAAAGACTCCGGGGTTAAAGAGAGCATGACATTTTTCAGGAACGACATCGACAATCTCATAGCGTGGGAAACCACCCCGGATTATGTGACAACGACGTCGGTCAACATCGGCAGGGCATCCATCACCGGCGCCGAGGCCAAGCTTGAGGTCAGCGTATCGGATTATCTCGCCTTCAACGCGGGATACACTTACATGAACGCCGTGGACGACGTGACGAAAGAGCCGCTGGCTTACAGGCCGGCAAACGAGGCGGACGCCGGGCTCACTATAACTTTTCCATTCAAGACAAAAATCAACGTGAACTGCAGGTACGAGGACATCAGGTACTATTCCGGCGCGGAGTTGAAGCCTTATTATCTGGTCAACGCGTCCATATCGCAGGAATTCAGCAAGAACATCACGCTCCACTTCAATATGGACAACGCGCTCAACAACACGACATACCAGGTAGTGAACAATTATGTCATGCCCGGCAGGACAATAAACGGGGGGATGAGCGTCGAGTTCTAAATTAAAAAGTCAAAAGGTAAAACCAAGAAGTGAAGGTAAAAGTCAAAAGGCAAAAGTCAAAGTCAATAAGTAAAGGCCCAAGGTAAAAAGGCAGGATGCATAAGTAAATGCCCATATTTTACAGGCTAAAAAATGATAAATTTCGTTAATTATATGTGAATTATATTGCCAAAACCATCCTGTTTTGTTATAATCAAATTTGATATTCATGTTGCTGTATACAAAACCCGGAATACGGTTTATTTTACGGGTGAATAATTTTATCAAGGAGGTCTTTGCATGGTATTAGGTGTGATTATCGGAGTCATTCTGCTCCTTCTTTTGATAGCTCTTGTGGTGCTTCAGGGAGTGATAGAATGGGGCGGTATCGATACGGATAAATGGTTTGGCGGCGAGAAAGCAAAGGACGCCGCGCCTTCGAAGGAAGACACGAAAAAAGTCTCGAAGCCTTTGGTAAAAACGGCCAGGCCCGCAAAACCGGCCAGACCGGCGAAAAAGAAAGGGGCAAAGAAATGATATTTGATTTTCTGCTTGGAATGTTCTCGAACGACATGGCCATCGATCTCGGGACGGCCACGACACTCGTATATCTGAAGAACAAGGGGATCGTATTGAAGGAGCCTTCGATCGTCGCCCTTTACAAGAACAGGGAAGTAATTGCCGTCGGAGAGGCCGCAAAGCAGATGGTGGGAAAGACGCCGGGCGATGTTTACGCGATAAGGCCGATGAAGGACGGGGTAATAGCCGATTTTAACGTGACCGAAAAAATGTTAAGATATTTCATAGTAAAGGTCCACAACCGCCACTCCATGGTCAACCCCAGGATCGCGATATCGGTCCCCAAGGGAGTAACTCCGGTCGAGAAAAGGGCGGTTAAGGAATCGGCCATCCAGGCCGGAGCCAGGGAAGTTTACCTTATCGACGAGCCGATGGCGGCCGCGATAGGAGCCGGGCTTCCAGTCGAGGATCCGGTCGGGCACATGGTCGTCGACATCGGCGGAGGCACCACTGAGGTAGCGGTCATCTCAATGGGCGGGCTCGTTGTGTTTAATTCCATAAGGACTGCAGGGGACAAGTTCGACGAGGCCATCATGGCTTACCTGAAAAAGGCTTACAACCTCCACATAGGAGAGCGCACCGCGGAACGCGTGAAGATAGAGATAGGCTGCGCGCAGAAACTCGAGGAGACGCTCGAGATGGACGTAAAGGGCTCGGACCAGACCACCGGACTGCCCAGGACCATAAGGGTCACATCGGATGAAATGGCAATCGCGCTCGAGGAGCCGATAACCAGGATCATAGACGGGATAAAATACACCCTCGAACAGACAAAGCCGGAGCTTGCCGCGGATATAATCGACAAGGGCATTGTTCTCACGGGCGGAGGCTCGCAGCTCAAGGCATTCGACCAGAAGCTCCGCGACGAAACCGGGGTGCCCGTGCACATCGCGGAGAACCCGCAGGATTGCGTCGTAACGGGCGCGGGCAAAATGCTTGAAGAGCAGCTCGACGTACTCCGCAGGCTTTCATTTGAGGGAGAAGAAAGCCTGATATAGGAAAATAATGAAAAGAAAAAACAAACCGAATTTAATACTGATATATGCCGTGGCTGCAGTCATCCTGCTCCCCGGCATATTTATTTTATGGAAAAAGACTGGATTTAATTTCCTGACCTCGGCGGTGGGCTCTGCGCAGAAAAAAGTCACGTCGTTCGTATCATACGCCGGCGGCTCTTTTCCTTCGGGCGGCGGCTACGTTATGCAGGGAAAAAAGGGGATAAAGATACTCGCCGAGCGTAACATGGAACTAAACTCCGAGAACAGCGAGCTTAAGGCCGAGAATGAAAAGCTCAGGAAGTCGGCGGCCTTAAGGCAGTACAGGGATTTCAAGAGCTCGGTCATATGCCAGGCAAGCGTTATCGGCGCGAACGACGACGGATTCATATATTATTACACCCTTGACAGGGGAAGCGACGACAATATCGGCGAGGGTGACGGCGTGGTCACCGAGGCCGGGGTAGTCGGCAGGATAGTAAAGGTCACGCCGCAGACCAGCATGGTGCAGCTCTTGACCGACACAAAGTCGAACATATCGGCAAAGGACGAGCGCAGCAGGGTGACCGGGATACTGGCGGGCGAAAGCTTTTCGGAGTGCTCGATAAATTACGTCCCCAAGGACCAGGACGTGAACGAAGGCGACATCATAGTAACCTCCGGGCTGGGCAAATCTTTCCCCGAGGGGATGAAGATCGGCAGGGTCATAAAGGCGGACAAAAAGGTCGAGGGGCTGTCGATGGACATCCGGGTGAAGCCCTTCGCGGATATTTTTTCCGTCGAGGAAGTCCTCATAGTAAAGAAAAGATAACCCCTAAAAGGGTTTAATAATAGGCAAGAAGGTGACCTTATCAGGAAGACTATTTTTTTGTGGCTCGCACTGGTGTCGGCCGCGGCGTTCGACAATTCGTCGTACGCGATATACAGCCATTTCCATTTTGCCGACTTTACGCTAATCGCGTGCGTCGCGCTTCTCATCAGGGAAAAGGTCTATACCGCATTTATTTTCGGCCTGGGCGAGGCCCTCATCCACGACGCGTTCCTCATGCCGTCGCAGGGTTTTTCCGTGATATCGCTTTTTACGGCCCTGCTGGCCGCATCCGCGCTGTGCATGAGCCTTTACAGGGAGAATTATTCAAGCCGCGTCATCATACTGGCCTCGGCTGAGATAATAAAAGAACTCACACGGACGGCGCTTGTTTTTGTCTATTATAATTCCATGAAAAAGTTCGTATTGCCGCCGGAAGTGCTCTTAAAGGCCGCATTTACCGTGACGGCGGGCGCGATCATATTCAAAATACTCGAGATAGATTTCGGAAGGCTGGTATCGTGGTTAAACCCCAGGATGATATTTCGGAAAAAATAAAAGGCGCGTACAAGAGCCTGGTCCGCGTGAACACGCTCGGATGGATATTCTCCGTCTGCGTGTTACTGCTGTTCCTGCGCGTATCATACCTGCAGATAATGAAGGGGAATTATTATAAAAAACAGTCCGACGAGAACTGCACCACCGTGGAAAAGATACCCGCGGCACGCGGCGAAATATACGACCGCAACTACGTGCCGCTTGTCGCCAACAGGCCCGCTTACACGTTCGGCATAATACCCAGGTATTTCGCCCAGAACCAGGACAGGAAAAAGGCCCTGGATTCGCTCTCCGCAATTCTTGACATGCCCGCCGAGGATATCGAGGCGAAGATAAGCAGGGGAGGCTCGGCCGCGAATTTTCTTTTGAGCCAGATACCGGTCAAGCGCAACATTTCCGAGAAGGAATTCGCCCTGCTTGAGGAAAAAAAGATAGAGATAAGCGGCCTGACCGTGACCCAGGAACCCATAAGGCGCTACGATTACAAGAACGTGGCCTCGCACATACTGGGTTACGTGGGCGAGATCGGCGACGACGAATTAAAATCCATGAAATACAAGGATACCAAGTCCGCGGGCGACATCATAGGCCAGACCGGCGTGGAGAACGTTTACGACGACATACTGCGCGGCGAGGACGGCCAGAAGCTCATTCTCACGGACGCCTCGGGCAAGCAAAAAGAGATAATAAAGACCATCCCGCCGAAACAGGGAAAGAACTTAGTCCTCACCATAGATTACCGCATCCAGAAATACGCCGAAAAACTCCTCGAGAAATATAATTTCAAGGGGTGCATAATAGTCCAGGACCCGCGCACCGGCGAGATACTCTGCATGGCCTCGAAACCCGATTACGACCTGGAATATTTTTCCGGCGGGGTGAACCCGCGCGAGTGGAAAAACCTTATGAGGAACAAGGCTTATCCGCTCACAAACAGGGCCGTACAGGGGCTTTATTCCCCGGGCTCCATTTTCAAGGTCGCCGTGGGAAGCGGGGCGTTGAACGAGAACGTCATAACGACGAAGGATTCCTTCCTTTGCGAGGGGATATACTGGATAAAAACATGGCCCTATAAATGCTGGAAAAGGGCGGGACACGGCTGGATGGATTTTTACCACGCTGTGGCCGAGTCGTGCGACATATATTTCTACAAGGTCGGCCTCAAGATGAAAGTGGAACTGCTAAACAAATACGGCACCATGTTCGGCCTGGGCGAAAAGACCGGCATCGACCTTCCGGGCGAAAAGGCCGGGCTAATGCCCAGCAGGGAATGGAAGCTGCGCGAGGACCGCTCGCCTTGGTTCCCGGGCAATACCGTAATGATGTCCATAGGCCAGGGTTACATAACGGCCACGCCGCTGCAGATCATGAACATAATGACGGTGATGGCAAACAGCGGGTTTGTGATGGTGCCGCACGTGCTGAAGGCCGTGACCCTCGACAACAGGCGCATAGAGTCCTCCTTCACGCCGAAAAAACTTTTCGAGCTCAGCGTAAAGCCGGACGTGATACACACCATGAACTCCGCTCTGAAACTCGACGTCATGACGCAGTACGGAACAGGCCACAAGGCGCACATCGAGGGGCTCTCCGCAGCCGGAAAGACCGCCACGGTGCAGAACCCGCACGGCGACAACCACGCCATGTTCGTTGGCTACGCGCCTTTTGAGAACCCGGAAATAGTCGTGTATGTGCTAATAGAGTTCGGAGGAGGGGGCGGAGAGGCTGCCGCGCCGCTCGCCGGGGACATATTTGAATTTTATTTCAAAACATTGAGGGACAAATGAGGTTAAGAATAGCTTTCATAGACAGGCTCAGGGAATATTTCAGGAATTTCAACATGGTGCTGTTGATATGCATGGCCCTGCTTATGTGCGTGGGCGGCGCGGCCGTTTACAGCGCCACGGGCACTTCGGGAAACCCGTTCTTCGCAAAACAGCTGCTCTGGTATTTTACCGGGATAATAGTCATGCTTGTTTTCGCCAACATGAACTACAACCACCTCATAAACGTGGCCAACTGGCTCTACGGACTTTTTCTTTTTCTCCTGGTGCTGGTGCTTTTCATCGGCCACGCCTCGCTGGGCGCGACAAGGTGGCTGAAACTCGGGATATTCCAGTTCCAGCCCAGCGAGTTCATGAAAATAATAATGCCGCTTGCAATGATAAGGTTCATCCTGGCCTCGCACAGGGACGGCTTCGAATGGAAGAACCTTTTCAAGCTTTTCGCACTAATGGGGGTGCCGTTTTTGCTCATAATAAAACAGCCCGACCTCGGGACGTCCATACTGCTTCTGCCCCTGGTGCTCGTCGTGCTTTTCATGGGGAACATCCCGCCGAAAAAACTTCTCGTCATCATACTGCTTGGCGTGACCATACTGCCGGTGGGATATCTTTTCATGAAGGATTACCAGAAGGCCAGGATAGGGGTCTTCATCAACCCGCAGAGCGACCCGCTGGGCGCCGGGTATAACGTGATACAGTCGCAGATAGCGGTGGGCTCGGGCCAGCTTATAGGCAAGGGCTGGGCGCGCGGCACGCAGAGCCAGCTGAATTTCATCCCCATAAAATACACGGATTTTATTTTCGCAGTCATCGCCGAGGAATTCGGCCTCATCGGAAGCCTTATCGTGCTGCTTATATATTACTTTCTCATAATGGAAGGGCTCAAGGTGGTGAAATTATGCCACTACAACAGCGGCAAGATGCTTGCGGCGGCCCTCACGTCGATAATATTCATGCAGGTATTCATAAACATAGGGATGAACATAGGCATAATGCCGGTCACCGGGATAACCCTGCCCCTGCTTTCATACGGGGGCTCGTCCGTGCTGGTCATAATGATGATATTAGGGATATTACAAAACATATATAAGGAATATATGAAAGCAGAGGAGTGACATGAAGAGCATCTACATCAATTGCGAGGATTTTGACACGAACGTTGCCATCGCGGAAGAAGGCAGGCTGGTAAATTATTTTTCCGAAAAGAACATTTACGCCAAGAACGGGAACATCTACAAGGGGAGGATAACGAAGATAGTATCCAACATGAATTTTGTCTTCGTGGACATCGGCGACGAAAAGCCGGCGTTCCTCTCGGAAAAGGAATACTTCGACATGTCCGGAGGGGAGTCTTTCGGCGCGTTCGAGGACACGGCCACCGAGGCGGACGTGCCGGCGATACAGGAGAACATCGCGGGCATTTTCGAGAAGGGGCAGGAGCTCATGGTGCAGGTCGTAAAGGAGCCTTACTCGACCAAGGGGGCCAGGCTGACCACCAACATCACGCTTCCCGGACAGCACATTGTCTTCGCGCCTTACCTGAAGCACACCGGCGTCTCGAAAAGGATAACAGACGACGCGGAAAGGGACAGGCTAAGGTCGATAATACACAAGGCCAGGCGCACTTACGAGGGCGAGTTCGGCATAATCGTGCGCACGAACGCGGCCGGGGTCGACGGCGGGGAGCTGGAAAAGGAAATAGACCATTTTTACCGGCAGTGGGAGGCCATACGCTCCGAGTACAAGAAATACAAGGCGCCCAGGGTCATCTACACCGAGCAGGACCTGGCCATAAAGGTCCTGCGCGAGTATGTGGACTCCACCACGGCCGAGATAATAACCGACGACGAGAAGACGCACGACTCGGTGAAATGGTACATGGAGGAGACATCCAAGAAGAACGCGAAAGTCATGTATTACGGCGGCGTGGACCATATTTTCGAGTATTACAAGATCGCCTCGCAGGTCGACGGGATATTCAACAACATCGTATCGTTCAAAAAAGGCGGGTACATAAAGATAGACGTGACCGAGGCGCTCACCGTCATAGACATCAACAGCGGCAAGTTCAAGGGCGTCGAGGACGTGGAGAACAGCCTGCTCAACATCAACATGAACGCGGCCAAGGAAGTGGCGCGGCAGCTGATACTGCGCAACATAGGCGGGCTCATCGTCGTGGATTTCATCGACATGCAGGATGAGGCCAACAGGAAAAAGGTAAAGGCTGTGATGGACGAGGAGCTTGCAAAATCAAAGATGTATTTCAAGACCCTTGAGATAAGCGAGTACGGGCTCATGGAAATTACTCGCAAGCGCGACTCAAAGCGGGTGGACGACGTGAATTTCGCCGAATGCCAGTGCTGCCAGGGCAGGGGCAGGGTGTTGAACGAAGAAAGTGTTTGCATCAACTACCTTAAAAAGATAAAATACGCCTGTAAGAAGGCGGCTTCCAGGGGCGTGCTCGTAATGATGCCCGAGAAGGTCAAAAAGTCCATCGAATCCCTTTACAGGGACAGGATCAGGGATTACGAGCGCCGTTACGGAAAAAAGATAACCATAAAGATCGGGACGGAAAAGGAGGCGGGCGCATGATAGTGGTGACGGGAGCTTCGGGTTTTATCGGTAGCGCAATTGTCCGGGAGCTTAATTTAAGGGGTATAACGGACATACATTGCGTGGATCTCCTGCAGGAAGACGGCAAGTGGAAAAACCTGGTTGGGCTCAAATTCGCCGATTATGAGGAAAAAGATTCCTTCATAAAAAGGATAATATTCGACGACAAAACGCTCAAATCGAAGGTGGCCGGGGTCATTCACATGGGGGCGTGCAGCGCCACCACGGAAAAAGACGCCTCGTTTTTGATCGAGAACAATTACAAATACACCCAGGTCCTGGCGAAATGGGCCGTAAGGAATTCCAAACGGTTCGTTTACGCCTCGTCCGCGGCCACATACGGGGACGGCGCCGAGGGTTTCTCCGACGACCACTCCGGCCTCAACTCGCTTAAACCCATGAACATGTACGGTTTCTCAAAGCATTTATTCGACCTCTGGGCCTTAAATAGCGGCGTCCTCGACAAAATTGCGGGGCTGAAATTTTTTAACGTCTACGGCCCCAATGAATACCACAAGGGCGACATGCGCTCGGTCATACACAAGGCTTACGGCCAGATAAAGGAGACCGGAAAGCTGAAACTTTTCAAATCCTACAAAAAAGAATACCCGGACGGCGGCCAGAAAAGGGATTTTATTTACGTGAAGGACGCGGTCAACATGACCCTTAATCTTTATGATTCGGGCCGCAACGGCATCTATAACGCCGGCACCGGAAAAGCCAGGACGTGGGTTGACCTGGCCGACGCGGTTTTTAACGCAATGGGAAGGAAACCGGAAATTGAATTCATGGACATGCCGGAGCAGATACGGGACAAATACCAGTATTTTACCGAGGCCAAGATGGAAAAAATGTTCTCCGGATACGGCGGGAAGATGCACACCCTCGAGGAGGGCGTCGACGATTACGTGAAAAATTATCTCGAGGCCGGGGAGAAGAGCCTGTAATGAAAAACGACAGAAAATGGGGACCGGGCCGCTGATAATAAATGGGGGTGGAGGCTTATGGAAGACAACGACGGTAAACGCGGGATAAACAAGGAGTTCATACCGATACTTCTGCTCCTTGCGACGCCGGCGCTGGCCTACATGAACGGCTTCGGCATAAAGACCGCCTCGGTCGGTGTCGACATTTATTACATAGCCGCGATGGTTTTCGGCGTCATCATGTCGGTAAAGGAAAACATACCCGTTTCCTACAGATACGAATGCATCCTGCTCATCATGCTAGAGATAGTCGTCAACATACCCTACATGAAATCCGACAATTATTTCAACGGTAACTACACGTATCTTTTCATATCATACGGCCTCATAATAATGTTTTTTCTGGCCTCGGGAGTCTCGTTTTTCATCAACAGGCCGTATTTCATAGATTATTACAAGACGGACAAATCGCAATACCTGGTCATGTACAGGATAATATCCGTTTTCTTCCTGGGGGTAATCGTATTCCACGCATATCTATTCACAAAGGTGATAGAGATCCTGAAAATGACCTATAAATGAAAAGGATAAGGGCTTAAACCATATTCCGCTTTACAAAACAATCCCGCGGGAATATAATTAAATTTGTTTAAAATCCAGGCGCTTTATGGCGCCATATATAAAAAGGAGCTCTAAAATGGCGACGTTCATGGAAACCGTTTATGAAAAGGCAAAAAAATCCCCCAAAAAG
Organism: uncultured Spirochaetia bacterium; assembly: GCA_964443355.1. GTDB lineage: Bacteria > Oederibacteriota > PGYV01 > PGYV01 > Palsa-1178 > Bog-1181. The sequence goes on along the minus strand of CAYUDX010000003.1, from coordinate 178,072 downwards.
GTGGTGCTCCCCGAGGGCGGCGACGAGAGGACAATCGAGGCCGCGGTAAAAGCCACGCAGATGGGCATCGCAAAGATATCCATGATAGGCGACGTCAATAAAATGAAGGATATCGCGAAGTCAAAGGGGCTGATCCTTGACGGCATCGACCTCATAGACCTGAACAACCTGCCCAACCTTGACGCTTATTCGGCGGAATTCTACGAACTGCGCAAGGCAAAGGGGCTTTCCATGGAAGACGCCAAAAAGACCATGTCCCGCGACGTTTATTACGGCGCAATGATGGTAAAAAAGGGGCTCTGCGACACGTTTGTGGCGGGAGCCGTCAACACGACCTCGGATGTTTCCAGGGCCGCTATATACCTTATAGGGATGAAAAAAGGGATAAAGACGTTATCCAGCTTCTTTATAATGATACTGCCGGACAAGACATTCGGCAAGGACGGGGTTTTATTCTACTCCGACGGCGGGTTTGTAATAGACCCCGACGCGGAGCAGCTCTCGGACATAGCGGTCACCACGGGCGCGACTTTCAGGGAACTCATGCAGGAAGAGCCCAACGTCGCCATGCTATCTTTTTCCACAAAGGGCAGCGCCAAGCATCCCAGGATAGACAAGATAACCACGGCTCTCGCGCTGGCCAAACAAAAGGACCCGACCTTGAACATTGACGGCGAAATGCAGGGGGATGCGGCCCTCGTTCCCGCGGTAGGCGCGAAAAAAGCGCCGGGTTCCACGGTGGCTGGCAGGGCAAACGTCCTTATTTTCCCGGACCTTGATTCGGGTAACATCGCCTACAAGCTCACCGAGAGGCTCGCAAGGGCAGAGGCTTACGGTCCCATTTACCAGGGGACGGCAAGGCCGTGCTCGGACCTGTCGCGCGGCTGCAAGGCCTCGGACATAATGAACGTGGTCGCGATAAACGTGGTAAGGCTCCAGAACGCAAAATAATCTACCATAATAAGCGGAGGATAATAATATGAAGGTAATGGTCATTAACTGCGGAAGCTCGTCGCTCAAGTTCAAGCTCTTTGACATGGAAAAATCGAATGTCGTGCTGGCCGAGGGCGTCATAGAGGAAATAGGCAAGGACAAGTCAAAATTCAAATATAAATCAAAGAACATGAAAAAAGACGAGGAAATAATCAGGGACGTCGAGGCAAAGGACCACACCCGCGCCGTCGAGCAGGTCACAAAAATGCTGCTTGACCCCAAATCCGGCATATTCAAGGACAAGATCGAGGTCGACGCGGTCGGTCACAGGGTCGTGCACGGCGGCGAAAAATTCTCAAAGTCCGCGCTAATAACCAAGGGCGTAAAAGAGGTCATCAAGGACTGTTTTGAAATAGCCCCGCTTCATAACCCGCCCAATTATTCCGGCATCGAGGCGTGCGAGGCCATACTGCCGAACGTTCCGCAGGTGGCGGTATTCGATACGGCCTTCCACCAGACCATGGCGAAGCAGGCCTATATTTACGGCCTGCCTTACGAGCTTTATGAGAGGTATCATATAAGGAAATACGGCTTCCACGGCACGTCGCACGAATATGTCTCCCAGCGTGGTGCCGACTTCCTGAAAAAAGAGATAAAGAAACTCAAGATAGTGACGTGCCACCTCGGCAACGGCGCTTCCATTACGGCGGTAAAAAACGGCATGTCTATAGACACGTCCATGGGGCTCACCCCGCTTGAAGGGCTCGTAATGGGCACCAGGACCGGCGACATGGACCCGGCAGTCGTGACGTTTTTGATGCGCAAGGAGCACATGACCCCGGACGAGATGGATAATTTACTCAACAAGAAGTCGGGCTTGAAAGGGATATCCGGGATATCGAACGACCTGCGCGAGATAATGGAGGCGGCGGCTTCCGGCAATAACAGGGCGAAGTTTGCCATCGATATCTTCTGTTACAGGATAACAAAATACATAGGCTCCTACGCCGCGGCAATGGGCGGGCTGGACACCGTGATATTCACCGGCGGGATAGGGGAGAACGCGGTCGACGTCAGGGCGAAAGTGCTCGAGCCGCTGGCGTTTTTGGGCATAAAGGTGGACCCGGCCAGGAACAAATCAAAGGAAAAAGAAAAGATAATAAGTTCTGTGGGCTCAAGGGTAAAATGCCTGGTGGTGCCCACGAACGAAGAACTCATGATAGCCATGAAAACAAAATTCGTGGTAAGCGAATCCGGGAATATGTACAGATAGAAAACAGGATTTTCTTGTAGGGGCGGCCCCATGTGGCCGCCCTTTTTTTGTTCTATGACCCTGCATTGCCCAACATATATCCCCGTCCGGCTTTTACCGTGGCAGGCGGAAATTTTTTCCGGCCGTCGTCCGATTTTTGCTTGAGGTAAACTGGATGAAAAAACCTGGACATTATAGTTTTTGCTTAATTTTATTTATACGGTGGTTATTGTTGGACGATGACCATAAAAAATTCCCGTCTGCCATGGTTTTTCATTATTATGCCAAAGGGTTTGTTCCTGTTTGGTCATTTTCCCTTTAGGGGCGGCCCTGTGCCAGCGCGCCGAAGCTTCAGCGAAGGTGTGTGGCCGCCCGGTTTTTGTCCCGGCCAACAATGCCGTGCATAATTTTTTTTCGGCCAATCGGGTGGCTTTGGTCGCTGCCGGATGACGTGGTAAAAGGTGCTATGAAGCTTCGCGCATCTTTACTGACATATAAATGTATTAATGAACGATTGTCCGAAAAAAATCATGCCCGGCATTATCTCGTCCTATACTTAATTTTATTTACACGGTAAGTTATTGTTGGACGATAACCGAAAAAAGTCCCGTCTGCCATGGTTCCACATTATCATATCCCTCGGGCGGCCCGGTTTGTCCTCCAAGATTGACAAAAAATGAAATTGTAATATAATCGCAGTCATCAAGGAGAGGAGCATAAGACCAGGTGGATAAATTCGGGATGGAAAAAAAACGCGCTTCAGGAGAGTTGCTTCTCATGCTGTCGCTTGTCGCAGCGGCCGCCGCGCAGTGCATGTTTGGCTTTCATTATGCGCCGTTTATATGGATGGCCCTGTTTTTTTTAGCCGCAAATTTTGCGCTTATTTATACGTCAAATTCGTACACACCGGATGGTAAAGCTCCCGAGAGTTTAAAATTTACGGTTATTGAAGGAATTTTATTTGCGCTTATAATTGTTCTTGCGGTTTTTTTGAGACTTTATAAATCCGGCGAAATACCCCCGGGCATATGGTTTGATGAGGCACAAAACGGCAATGAGGTCATAAGGATACTCAACGGCATACGTTTCGAGGTGTTTATACCGCGCGCCACACAAATGCCGGCAATGTATTTTGATATTGCCGCGTTCTTTACCCGGATATTCGGTGTAAATGTGGGGGCTCTAAGGGATGTTTCTGTTTTTGCCGGAACCCTGAGCATAGCGGCTTTTTATTTCCTTTGCAGGCATATATTCGGCGACCGTGCCGTAGCATTATCGGGGGCTTTTTTACTGGCAACATCGCGATGGCATATGACATTTTCCAGGCTTGCGTTTCTTGGCATGCTGACGCTGTTGCTGATGATAATATGCTTTTATTTTTATCTTAAAGCAGTATCACGGGGTAATAGGGGCTTTGCCGTTGTTTCGGGAGTTTCCATGGGGCTTGCCCTGTACACTTTCAGCGCGGCAAATTTTATCCCTATTATAATTGTTTTCCACATGCTAAGCCTGCCGTTCGCGCCAAAGGATATTTATTTAAAAAAACGGATAATTGCGGGCATGACAACCCTGGTAGTTGCCGCAATTATAGCTTTGCCGCTTATTTTATACGCCGTAAATGATTACGCGGCATTTTCACAGAGAATGAACAACCTGACAATAACAAATGAAACACAAAAGGCACACAGCGTGACGCCCCTGTTGGACAGCGTTAAAAAACACCTGCTTATGTTTAATTTTGAGGGCGATAACAACGGCAGGCATAATATTTCCGGAAAACCCATGCTTGACGTGGTTACGGGGGCGCTTTTTGCGGCGGGATTCCTGGCGGCGCTTGCCGGGAGAGGCAACGTGTTTTATTTTCTGTGGTTTTTTATAATGCTGTGTGCGGGAATCATGACGGTCAGCACGGAGGCCCCGCAGGCTTACCGGACGATCGGTATTGTCCCCGTAATATATGTTTTTGTCCTTTATATCCTTAAAAAGATCGGGGACAACATTTATCATGTGAATAAAACGTCGAAGATTTTTATTGTATTTCTTTGCGTACTGCTGTCATCCGCGGCTTCGGTGAATATTTACCAGTATTTTATAGTGTACCCGAAGGCAAGTTCAACTTACCTGTCGTTCTCCCCGGAGGCAACCGCTATGGCGCAATTTATCAGGGGAAATTCCGGGGATTACCTCATATATGTTTCTCCCGCAAATAGAATGTTCGGATTTTTTCCATGGGAACAGAAAGCAATGTGTGATTTCGTAAATTACGGCGGACCGGTTTTTGAATATATGAACGGCTACAACGGGCCGGATGAGACAAAGATGAAAGGGAAAAAGGGGGTTATTATAATCCTGCGGCCGTCCGATGCGGATATAATAACCGCCGTTGATAAGGAATATCCGGGAGCATCATGTGAGAAATTTCCAAACAGGATAACAGGAGAAATAATGTTTGAATGCTATTATATAGGAAAAGGACGGCTGAAGATGAATAGGGCGGTTCTTGACATACGGCCGGTTAATCCTTATCCGGGGAAACAGGATTGAACGGAGCGTCGGTGGGCCGCGAAAAATTTGATTCATAAATAATCTTAAAAAAATCCTTGACAGAGCGCAGATATTTATTGTATATTGTAATTGAGAATCAGTATCAATTAGGAGGATTTAATGGACGTCGAAAACGAGTTCACGCAATACCTTAAAAAGAACCGTTTTAAAAGGACAAAAGAAAGGCTCGAGCTTATCAGGCTCATGGCATCTTTGAAGGGGCACTTTGACGCCGACAGGCTTTACGACATGGCGCGGAGTTCATCGATTGCCGCATCGAGGGCTTCGGTTTACAGGACGATCGCCCTGCTGAAAAAGTCCGGGCTTTTGAGCGAATCCATAAGGCAGGACGGCAAGGCCGTATATGAGCTGTCTCCGGGCAAGGAGCATCACGACCATCTTGTTTGCCTGAAATGCGGGGGCATAGAGGAGTTCAAGGACGACGTGATAGAGGCGCATCAGGAGAATATCTGCAAAAAGTACGGTTTCCAGATAAAGGAACACAGGCTCGAGATCAGGGGATATTGCAGGAAATGCAGGTGATAATAAAATTGACCCACACGGGAGAGCGCTTATGAAAATGTCCGAATTAAGATCCGGAGACAAGGCAGTGGTAATATCTATTGTGCAGGGTACCGAGGTTGCCAGGAGGCTCTCGGATATGGGCCTGACAAAGGGAGCGGAATTCAGGGTGGTAAGAAAGGCCCCGCTCGGCGATCCCATCGAGATAAAGATAGACAGGTTTTTGATGGCGCTTCGCGTGGAGGAGGCGGGACAGATCGAGGTAAAATTGCTCGAAAGCGGCAGGAAGGCAAAAAAGGTGAAGTCAAATGGTTAAAAAAAGGACGCAGATATCGGTCGCGCTGGCGGGTAACCCAAATTCAGGAAAGACCTCTCTTTTCAACGCGCTCTCCGGATCCCACATGAAGGTCGGAAACTGGCCCGGAGTCACGGTGGAAAAATACGAGGGATACGCCGACTACGGCGAATACAGGCTTAGGATAACCGACCTCCCGGGCATATATTCCATGGAAGCCTATACGCCCGAGGAAAAGATAGCGCGTGACTTCCTGATGGAAAAAATGTCGGACGTCGTGGTGAACGTGGCCGACGGCACCAGCCTCGAGAGGAGTCTTTACCTTACCAGCCAGCTCATGGACATGGAAGCGCCGATGGTGGTGGCCATAAATATGTACGACGAGGTCGAACACGAGGGGATAAAGATAGATTTCAAGCTGCTCCAGAAACTTATCGGCTGCCACGTAGTGCCGGTTTCAGCCGTTAAGAACACCGGGATAAAAGCTCTCTTCGACCACATAATAAGGGTGTATGAAAAAAAGATCGAGGTGCTGAAGAACAAGACCGAATACAGGGAACAGATAGAGGATGCGGTGGCCGAAATGTCGCGGATAATATCGTCGGACCGCGAGCTTATGGAAAAATACAGCGCCAGATGGATGGCCCTGCGGCTTCTTGAGAGCGACCAGACGGCTTACACCCTGCTGAAAGAGCGCGCAATATGGATAAAGCTCGGAAGGCTGGCGGAGGAAAAAACAAGGCTCATCGAGGCCGACGGCCAGGGCGGAGCCCGGGGAAAAATAACCGCGGACAGGCACGCCTTTGCAAGGGGCGCGGTAAAAGAGACCGTCATGCTTCCCAGGGAGGAAAAAAAGACCCTGACCGACATCATAGATTCATTCGTCATCAATAGGTTCGTCGGCATTCCTTTTTTCCTTTTCGTTATGTGGCTCCTGTTCCAGATGACCTTCACGCTCGGCGAGGCGCCCATGAAATGGATAACCTCGCTTTTTACCTTCCTGTCGGTTTCTGCCGTAAGGATAATACCGGCAGGCCTCGCGCGCTCCATTATAGTGGACGGCATTCTCGCCGGGGTCGGGGGCGTGATAGTTTTTATACCCAACATACTGCTGTTGTTCCTGGGCCTCTCGTTCCTGGAGGGGACCGGCTACATGGCCAGGGCCGCTTTTGTGGCGGACAAATTTTTTCACAAGATAGGCCTTCACGGAAAATCCTTCATACCCATGATAACCGGTTTCGGCTGTTCGGTTCCGGCATTCATGGCGTGCAGGACACTGAAGAACCGCGGGGACAGGCTGGCCACCATGATGGTGATCCCATTCATGAGCTGCGGCGCGAAGCTTCCGGTCTATGTGCTGCTTGTGGGTGCTTTTTTCCCGCAGCGGGCGGCGGGTACCATGCTTTTCGCTATTTATCTGTTCGGCGTGCTCATGGCAATGGGAGCGGCGAAACTCTTTAAGTCCACGGTATTCAAGGGCGAATCCGAGCCGTTTGTAATGGAGCTTCCGGTTTACAGGCTTCCGGGGCTGCAATACATACTTGTGCAGATGTGGATCAAGGCGTGGATGTACATGAAAAAAGCCGGCACAACCATACTGGCCGCCTCCATAATAATATGGGCGCTCTCGAATTTCCCGGTGGACGGCAAAATAAACGCGGATTACGGGGCAAAGGCAAAGGCTGTCGCCGCGGATGGCTCCATAAAGGCCGGCGACAAGCCGGCGCTTTTGCAGGCACTTGAAAATGAAAGGTTATCCGAACAGCTGAAGAATTCATACGCCGGAATGATCGGAAGAGGCATAGAGCCGGTCATCAGGCCGCTGGGTTTTGACTGGAGAATAGGCGTATCGCTGGTTGCCGGTATCGCCGCAAAAGAGGTCGTCGTATCCACCATGGGCACCATATTCGCGCTGGGAGGTTCCGGCAAGGACACGGAGGCGCTGAAGGAAAAACTGCGCCATGACAATGTTTTCACCCTGCCTGCGGTCCTTTCAATGATAGTCTTTGTCCTGCTCTACGTGCCGTGCATCGCCGCGACCGTGGTTTTCCACAAGGAAAGCGGGGAATTGAAGACTACCCTGTTTTACATAGCCTTTTCCATGGGCACGGCATGGGTCATGGCGTTCCTTGTTTACAGGATAAGCCTTATGTTGATAAGATAATTTTTTTTAATTTTTTATTTCCATTCCACGGGGTTTTGGGTTATAATTATAAAAAATTATACGGGGTAAAGATGAAAAATATTCACCTGACTCTTATTGCTGCGGCCGCTATGCTTTTTTGTTCATGCAAGGAGTTTAACCCTCCGACGCCGGCCTGCACAAAATGCCAGGACACGTTATCTTTTTCCGACGCCGTGGTGAGCGACAGCGTGCACTCCGCACTGAACGAACCGGATGAATGCGGCGTTTGCACCGCTTTTATACCAAAAGTCACCACCCTTACCATAAACACCTCGGCCAATTCGCTTTCCGACATATCAAAACTGACATCATTAAGGGTGCTTATCATCAACAATAACACGCTGCCTGCATTTCCGCAGGGGCTGACAACCCTGCCTATTACAAGCATGTCATTCAACAACACCGTCCTGGGAGACATAAACGGCGCCGCGTCATTGCCCAACCTTGCGACACTGCAGCTCACAGGATGCACGATAGTCACTTCGCCGGTCATTTACGGCGCTTCAAGACTTTCACGCCTGGTGGTCAGCGGCACCATGGTGGGCATACCGCAGATAACATCCCTTACATGGCTGACCGGCATGAACTGGCTCACCTACGTCGATGTATCCAACGACGGACTTATAAACATCGACGCCGCCGCGACCCTTGGCGGGGCGACAAACTTTATAGCCGCGCATAATTCCATAGTCTCCATCACGGCGGTGGCTTCGATGACGAACCTCAAGTATCTGGATTTGAGCTACAATAATATTACCGACATATCGCCGCTGGTGACAAATGCGCTCACTCCGAATAACGGGTTCTCGAAGAACGGCGGGGGCTATGTGGACTTAAGGAACAACCAGCTGAGCGCGAATTCTATCAACGTTGAAATACCGCAGCTTACGGCACAACACATCACAGTATTATATTAGGAGGGTTTATGAAGAAAATTTTTCTCGCGATATTATTTTTGACAGCCGTCTGCCAGGCTTACGCGTTCGACTGGGGAGCCGGTTATAACAACGGAGGGCCGACCGTAAGGTTCAGGTGGGACGACACCTTCACAAGCGAGTTGAGCGTGGACCTGGCTTATTCAAATTCACCCGGGAATTCCTCGTCGGTGAATTCCACAACGGTCATAAACATCGCTCCGCTCAACACCGTGATCTACAAGAATGATTTTATCAGGCTCAACGGCGGCGTCAGGCTGGGCGATATTATAACCTACACAAGCCCTTACTACCTCAACGGAGGAGTTAAGGAAACGCTCTTCAGCGCAAATTCATACATATTTTCCATTCTTATACCTGAGCTTGAGGTCAACGTTCCCTGGGTAAAAGGGCTGGTCCTTATCGGCGACATAAGCGCGGGATTTCAATGGGCATACTCCACCGCAACGCTGAAGCCTACGTCGTTCTCTGCGTCCATAACAGGCGTAACCCTTGCCAATGTAGGGGTCATATATTATTTCGGAGAGGGATCAAAGCCGGACCAGAGCGCGCCAAAGGCGCCCCAGGCAAAGGCTGCTCCGGTCGTGCAGCCCGCGGCGGCAACACCGAGGACGGCCGCGACCGCTGTCGCGCCGGCGGCGGCAAAGCCGGCGGCCGGTGCGGCAAAGCCAAATGACGCCATGCAGGGCGAAGAGGACAATACGGGTAATGCGGAAAACAATTAATTACATCTTTATAGCCGCGCTTTTTAGCCTTGGACTGCTGATCCAGGGGTGCGCGGCCAACAGGATGGCCGGATTTACCGGAAGCGGCCTGGTTTACAGGGAATGGTACGGCGACATGGGAATGTCCTACGCCGTCAACCCTTCGTTTGCAAGGAGCTTTATCGATTCCGTTTCCGGGCCGACATCGCCGTTTTATTACGAATCGCACCAGGGGCAATACGGCGTCCCGGTCGACATTTCCGCCGCGTTCCTTATGAGCGTGTATTCCGGCGAAGATACCAGGGTGTCGTGCGGCCTGAAATTCACCGACAACTGCTCCTACCAGTATTCATACAACAATTCTTTCGCCAATACATACGGAGGGAAGGAATACACGTATTCCAATTCTTCCGTGATAAATTTCTGGAGCAAAAACACCTTCTCATTCATTTTCCCCGACGTGGAATACCGACTGCCTTTCGCAAAGTTTTTGACAGTCGACTGCGCACTTGAACTGATGGCCTTCTCGATGTATTACAAAGGGGGCAACAACACGCACAATTACAATTCATCCACGCCCGGCGGCGTAACGGCCGACACCAATACGTTTTTGATGCCGCAGTCGATAGCCAATGCGACACTTGCCGCCCCGTCCAACATATTCGGAAATATCACTTTCGGACTGCTTTACAACTTCTGACAGGGCCCTAAAGTAAAAACCCCCATTGAAACCTCCTTTAAAATAATGTAATATATCACTACCTTAAAATACACGGAGATGAGATGAAAAATATCAACATTCTTGTGGCAGGGGTCGGAGGGCAGGGAATAGTGGCGGCCTCCGATATCATAGCGGACATGGCCCTGGCAAAAGGTTTCGACGTCAAAAAATCCGAGATCCACGGCATGAGCCAGCGCGGCGGCGTGGTAAGTTCCTTCGTGCGTTTCGGCGAAAAGGTCCATTCGCCGCTCCCGTTCAGGGACGACATCGATTTTATACTCGCATTCGAGGAGATGGAATCCATACGCTGGGCAGACCACATCAATGATTCCACGGTCGTCATAGTAAATTCCCACCGCATAAAACCGGCGACGCTTTCAGGCATAAAGGAAGGCTACCCGGACGCGGCCTCTTCCATAAAGCACGACAGGCTCTATGTCATTGACGGGAGCCTCGAGGCAAAAAAAATAGGCAACGAAAAGGTGGTAAATTCGCTCATGCTCGGCGCCTTAAGCGTTTTCCTGGATTTCAAGGACGAGGAATTTTACTCGGCCCTTTCCAGAAGGGTGAAAAAATTCACCGAAGAGAACAGGGCCGCATATATCAAAGGGAAGGAAATGGTGAAGAATCATGTTCTACAGCAGGGAAGAATCCATAAATCCTGAAGAACTCAAAAAGCTTCAGTCCGAGAGGCTGATAAAGACCGTAAAAAGGGTCTATGAGAACGTCCCGTTTTACAGGAAAAAATTCGCGGAAGCGGGCGTCGAGCCCGCGGACATAAGATCGGTGGACGACCTCGCCAGGCTGCCGTTCACCACCAAGCAGGACTTGAGGGACAATTACCCTTACGGCCTTTTCGCAGCGCCCATGGGCGACATAGTAAGGATACACGCATCTTCGGGCACGACCGGAAAGATGACCGTGGTATCCTATACAAGAAACGACATAGAAATGTGGGCGGGCCTAATCGCAAGGTGCTTTTCGATGGCCGGCGCCACTAAAAATGACATCATACACAACTGTTACGGTTACGGGCTGTTCACCGGCGGACTCGGCATTCATTTCGGCGCGGAAAAGCTCGGGGCGACGGTCATTCCGGTCTCGGGCGGAAATTCCCAGCGCCAGATAAAGATAATGCAGGATTTCGGCTCGACGATTTTGACCTGCACACCGTCCTACGCGCTGAACCTTGCGGAGACCATGAAAGAAATGGGCGTTTCCCCGAAGGACATAAAATTAAGGGCCGGGCTTTTCGGCGCGGAACCGTGGTCGGAGAGCATGAGGCGCGACATTGAAAAACTCTGGGGCATAGACGCCCTGGACATATACGGGTTGAGCGAGATCATGGGGCCGGGTGTCGCCAATGAATGCCTTGAAAAGAACGGCCTGCATGTATTCGAGGACCATTTCATCCCGGAAATAATAGACAGCGCGACCGGAAAACCCGTCGCACCGGGGACCAGGGGCGAGCTCGTATTCACGACAATAACCAAGGAAGGAATACCGCTCATCAGGTACAGGACCAAGGACATAACCAGGTTAATACCGGAAAAATGCAAATGCGGCAGGACATTCTCCAGGATAGAGAGGCTCTCCGGCAGGACCGACGATATGCTAATAATACGCGGCGTCAACGTATTCCCATCGGAGATCGAGACGGTCATAATGTCCATAGAAGGCGTGGAACCGCACTATCAGATAATAGTGGACAGGGCGGAGCACGGCCTCGACACGCTGGAAGTCCAGGTTGAGGTAAACGAAAAGATATTCTCCGACGAGATAAAGGCGCTGGAGGCCATTGAGAAAAGGATAAAAAAAGAGATAAACTCGGTCCTTGGAATTGGCGTAAAGGTGAAGCTTGTGGAGCCGAGGTCGATTCCCAGGAGCGAGGGCAAGGCCAAGAGGATAATAGATAACAGGAAAATATAAAAAATCAGCGGAGGTATTTATGAAAATAGTTCAGCTTTCCGTTTTCCTGGAAAATAAAGAGGGCCGGCTCGCGGACATTATCGGCGCGCTGGCGGACGCGAATATAAACATCAGGACGCTTTCACTGGCGGACACGAAAGATTTCGGCGTGCTAAGGATGATAGTGGACACCCCTGAAAAGGCCATCGAGGTCCTGAAAAAAAAGGGCGCCACCGTCAAGACGACGGAGATAATAGCCGTCGAGGTGGAGGATTCGCCCGGCGGGCTTTACAGGGTCCTGAAAGTGTTCAAAGAAGCGGGCATTAATATAGAATACATGTATGCTTTCGTGGAAAAGAACAACGATAACGCGGTCATGGTTTTCAGGGTGGACGACCCTGACGCGGCGATAAAAAAGATCAAAGGCGTCAAGATACTCAAAGCGGACGACATTTATAAGATTTGAAGTCAAAGCGGCGGACATTGGCGCAAAAAAAGCGGGGAAAAAATTAATGGCAATGGAAAAAAGACTGTTATCCGGCGATGAGGCCGCGGCACTCGGGGCATGGCAGGCCGGAGTCTCATGCGGTTTCGGCTATCCCGGCACGCCTTCTACGGAGATACTGGAGTCGTTTGCAACGTTTAATGGCGTATATGCAGAGTGGTCCGTAAATGAAAAGGTGGCCCTCGAGGCTGCCACAGGCGCTTCCCTCGGGGGCGCGCGAACCCTGGTGACGATGAAACACGTCGGGCTGAACGTGGCCCTGGACGCTTTTGTTACGCTGGCATACACGGGGATAAACAGCGCCCTGGTGGTTGCCGTGGCGGACGATCCGGGCATGCATTCATCGCAGAACGAGCAGGACAACCGTTACATAGGGAAATTCTCATACGCGCCGGTGGTAGAGCCGTCCTCCTCCGAAGAGGCCAGGGAATTCATGGCGGAGTCCTGCGATATAAGCGAGAGATTCGATTTGCCCGTGCTTTTCAGGATAACGACGCGCGTGGCCCATTCGCGGGGCAGCGTGGAATTCGACATGTCAGTAATCCCGCGGGAGCATAAAAAAGAGTTCAGCGTGCCGTGGGATAAATACGTCATGATGCCCCTGAACGCGAAAAAACGCAGGGTGGTGCTCGTAGAGAAATATGAAAAACTAAAGTTATTCGCGGAGACCACCGGCCTTAACAGGGTTGAAATGGCGGAAACCGACATCGGTATCATCACTTCGGGCATCGCCTATGAGTATGTTAAAGAGGTCTTTCCGGAAAAATCCATTCTTAAGCTCGGACTGTTAAACCCGCTTCCGGCTGGTAAAATAAGGGAGTTCGCCTCAAAAGTAAAAAAGCTGTACATAGTGGAAGAGCTGGAGCCTTACATGGAAGAATTCGTAAAAGCCCTTGGCATTGCCTGCACGGGGAAGGACATAGTTCCTTTGATAGATGAATTATCCCCTGATGTACTGAGGGACGCTTTCTTCGGTAAAAAAGAGGCCGGCAAGAAATCTGCCGTTACCGCACCCGGCAGGCCGCCGCAGCTTTGCGCGGACTGCGGGCACAGGGGGGTCTTTAAGGTGCTAAACGAGCTCAAAGTAACGGTGGCCGGGGACATAGGCTGTTATACGCTCGGGGCTCTTCCGCCTTTTTCCGCCATGCACACCTGCATAGACATGGGAGGCTCCATAAACCACGCTTACGGCATGGTGAAGGCCGGCGCAGACCCGGCAAAAGTGGCGGCGGTCATCGGCGATTCGACTTTCATGCACTCCGGAATAACGGGCATCGCAAACGCCGTATATAACAACGGGGACATGCTCACCATAATCCTGGACAACAGGACCACGGCCATGACCGGAAGGCAGCCCCACGCCGCGGCAGGAAAAACGCTGCAGGGGGTTGAAAGTTACAATATAGACCTTGTGGAGCTTTTAAAGGCGCTCGGGGTAAAAAACATTGCGGTGGCCGACCCTTTCGAATATAAGATTTTAAAGCCGCTGGTGGAAGAATATCTTAAATTAAAGGGAGTAAGGGTCATAATAGCCAGGCGCGAATGCGCCCTGCTTAAATAGGCGCGTTTCTATCTTTGGGTGGAAATTAAGGCAAATGGGGGGTATAATTAAGCCATGAGAAAAACAGTCTTATTGCTTTCAATTGCGGCGTATCTTGCCGCTGCCACAGGGTGCGCGACCGCGAATTACGCCAACAAAAACCTTTCCAGGTCCGAACAAAAAAAAGTTGAAAAAGAGAATAATTACAATTTTATCAAAGGGATATTTTCGTTCGGCGGTTTTGCCGTCGGCGGTCTGGTCGGCATTTTGACCGCGTCCAGCGACCAGAAACTTCCGTCGATGCTGAAGGGCTGTGTCATAGGTGCGCTTGCCGGATTTGCCGCGGGCTATGTTGTAACTGAGAACCTGAAGAATCTGGACGACCCTCAACACCAGCCTCCGGACACCTCCAGGATAGACGAATACTTCAGGGATTACCAGAATATAAACGGGAAAGATTAGCATATTCGCCCTGGAAATACATAGAAGGCGGAAAAATGAAGTTCAAAATATTTTTCATAATTCTCGTCCTGTTGGCGCCCGTGGCCGTTTACTCCGCGTGGGTCGACGCCGATAATTCGGGCCAGGCGCAGGTCGACGTGTCGCAGGACCCCGCATTCATATCATACGTGCCCTCAATAGCGGTCGATTCAAAAGGTCATGCCCATATCGCGTGGTACTCCCAGACACCTGCCGGAAACCTCCAGATATACTACCTTTTCTGGGACGGCATAAGATGGGTTGACGCTTCGGGTTCCCCGGGGCAGGAAGGGAAGAACATATCGAATACCGGAGATGACGCGGATTATCCCAGGCTCGTCCTGGACTCCCACGACCTGCCGCACATTGTCTGGGAGGACGGCCCCGACAGCGACAGGCAGGTCATGTATTCGCGCTGGAACGGTTCGGCCTGGGTGAACGAGGCCGGCTCTCCCGGGCACGATGTCCTGGATGCGCCTTATTATTCGGGGCATCCGGCCATAGCCCTGGATTCCATAGACAGGCCGCATGTCGTGTGGATGAACCAGGTCGGCGACGACACGACGCTTTCCGATATTTATTACGCGCAATGGAACGGGGTGACATGGACATCAGCCGACGGCGGCGCGTACGGAAACATTTACGACTCGGGTTATTACGGCGCATGGCCGAATATCTGCGTGGACTCCGCAGGCCGGCCGCACGTCACATGGATGGACGGCCCGGACGAGAATACGGACATATATTACCTTAAGTTCAACGGCACGTCTTGGGTCGACGCCACCGGCGCGGGACAGGCGAACATAAATATCTCGAACACCCCGGATTATTCATCGTGGCCGAGCATGGCCCTCGATTCGTCGGGTTATCCCCACATTGTATTCGAGGACGACGATGCCGGGGGGCAGAACATATTTTATCTGCACTGGAACGGCAGCGCCTGGGTGGACGTGACCGGATCGGGGACGTCGGCCATAAACGTTTCCCAGACCTACCATTACACGACGGTGCCGACCATCAAACTCGACAAAAATAACGTTCCTCATATTGTATGGAGCGAGGGAGCCGTCGAGACGTGCGATATTTTTGACGTAAAATGGAACGGGACCTCCTGGACGGACGAGACGGGATCAGGCACGGCCGAAAAGGACATATATCCGGACATATTGAATTCCGAGTGGGCGTCCATGGACCTGGACCCGGACGGCAATCCGCACATCGCCTGGTCCGACGGGGTCGTGCTCCAGCAGCACGATATTTATTACCTGCACTGGCAGCCGGAAGGCTCGCCGACCGTGACGCCCACGATCAATTTTTCCATAACAACTACGCCTGTGCCGACCCTGACGGACACCCCCACAATAACCCTGACACTGACGGTTACGCTTACTCCCACCGAAACGCCGGTGCCGGCGCCGGTCATATTCCCGAACGCCTGCTGGGCGGACGCGGACGGCAGCGGCGCCGAGAACGATCCGGTGGGCCAGGGCATCAAACCCGTACTTAAACTGGACAGCCGGGGAAGGCCGAACATTTGCTGGCAGAACGGCGGTTCGATATATTTCATGAAATTCAACGGAGTGCAGTGGGTCGACGCTTCTGGAAGCGCGGGGGGGAATTTTAAGATATCCGGCGACGTCTTTTCGTGCGACGCGCCCGACATGGTGCTCGACGCGCTCGACAGGCCGCACGTCGCCTGGACCGGTTTTTTTACCACGTGGACGCTCGCGTATTACCTGTGGTGGAACGGCGGGGCGTGGGTGGACGTTAACGGCAACCCGGACCAGCTTATGATATCCGTCCCGATAGCGGAGAGCGGGTATGCAAGGGACGTATCGCTGTCGCTGGACTCCGCGCAAAGGCCGGGGCTTGCCTGGGCCGATTATCCGTCGGGCCTTACCTGGACGGTAAAGGATATTTTTTATTTTAAATGGAACGGTTCGGACTGGGTGGACGCCACCGGAGCGGGAAGGAACAACGGGGCGATCACCGACCACACGCAGGATTGCGAGAAGGCATCGCTCTTATATGACGCCTCCGACGCGCCGCACGTCGCATACAATTACGCCTCGTCAAAAGTCAGGTACCTTTACTGGAAAAATCCTTCCTGGGTCGACGCAACCGGCACGGGCCCGGGGGCCGCAATCGACGCGATAACATCGGGGGCGGCGGCAACGGGCGCGCCAAGGCTTGCCCTCGGTCCGTCCGGATTCCCTGAAATAGCATTTCCGTGCAACGCCGGAGGGACTGCATATCCGTGCTTTGTAAGGTGGAACGGCTCTGCATGGCAGGACTCCGTAGGAAACATCGGAGAGTCGGCCATAAACGTCCCGTTCATAGTAGGGGCGCAGGACGTGGACATGGTCCTGGACACCTCTGGAAATCCCTGCATTGCAGCGGCGGCAAACGGCGGTATTTTTTATGTAAAGTGGAACGGAAGCGCATGGGTCGACGCGACCGGGGTTGGAGCCGGGGCGGCGCAGGCCCTGTCAAAGGCCGTTGGCGGCGCCAGGATATCTCTCGCGCGCGACGTCGCTGGCAACCCGAACATAGCATGGGACGATCTGGGATCAAGTTATTTCCTTAGATACATATGCGGGCCCTTGTCCCCGACGCCGACCATTACCGCGACGCCCACCGTTACGGACACGCCGACTGCCACGCCCCCTTACACGGCGACTGCGACGCCCACGGCGACGCACGCCCCGGTCCTTGTAAAGATTGAAAAGAGCGCGGCCGGCACATCGGATCCCGCGGAGATCATATACACCATAACCATAAACAACGACCCTTACAGGCCGGTATACAACATAACCATGTGGGACACCCTTCCGTCGGAGCTCGAATTTGATTCCTCCATATCCGGGCCGTCACCGTCGGTTTCCGGAAATTATCTTTTTTTCGACTGGGGCGGAGGCATCATCGACCCGGGTGAGACACTTACGGCCTCGTTTTCGGCCAGGATAAGGAACCTGAAACCGGACATGCTTTTTGCCAACACGGCGGCAACGGATTACAACGACGATTATTATTCCGTCATCCGCCATCCGGCCGTATATTCCAACCAGTCATTTTATCCGCAGGGCATAGCCGCGGTTTACCCGAACCCGTTCAATCCCGGCACCGCCGCGGGAGGGACACTTAAGTTCGCGAACCTTCCCGCGTCAAGCGCGGTGGCCATATACACTCTTTCCGGGGAATACATAGCCACCTATAATTCAAGCAACGGATTCGCCTATTGGGACGGAAAAAACAGTTCGGGCAGGACGGTATCGGCGGGGATATATTATTATGTGGTGACAAATCCGGCGAAGCCGGGCAGCTATTATTCCAAGGGCAAGATATTCGTCATATTCAGGTAAAAAACAGGCTTGCCACATATGATGTGGTTTGATAAAATTTAACGGATAAAGCATACAGGAGGATGAAAAAATGGCTTATAACCTGCTTGTTGTGGACGACGACCCGGTTTTCAGGCACGGCCTTTGCGAATGTTTCGACGAATACGAAATAACCGAGGCGCCGGACGGCGAAGAGGCCCTTAAGTTACTAAAAAAACCAAACACAATCGACCTCGTACTGCTGGATGTTGTAATGCCCGGAATGAGGGGGACGGATGTCCTGGCTGAAATGAAAAGCTTAAAGCCCGGCCTCAAGATAGTGATGCTGACCAGCAACAGCTCCAAGGACGTGGCGATAGCGTCGCTGAAAAACAGGGCGGATGAATACATAGAAAAGCCCGTGGACGTCGACGAGACAAGGGAGATAATCAAGAAACTTCTCGGTGAAAAGGATTCCGAGGGCATGCTGGGAACCGACAATATAAAGGAAAAGATAGAAAAAGTTAAGATATTCATAGCCCGCAATTATGACAAGAAAGTAAGCCTCGAGGAAGCCGCGTCGCACACCGGACTGAACCCGAATTATCTCAGCAGGATGTTCGAGGAGCACACGGGCGTAGGGTTTTCGAGCTTCAGGACCGCGGTAAAAGTCAGGAAAGCGCAGGAATTATTAAAACAGGGGTATAACGTAAACCAGATATCCGACAGGCTTGCCTACGCAAACGCCGAATCGTTCATCAGGGCATTCAAAAAACAGACGGGAAGCACCCCGGCGATGTTCCGGGACAGGCCCGCGAAAAAAAAGAAAGCCGCGGCGCGGAAGACAAAAAAAACCAAACGCGGCAAAAAATAGTTTTTTAAAACCCGTGTATATACATACAGTCGCATGTGATCCGGCGATAAAATACCCGCGGCAAAAATTTGCCGTCATGTTTGATGTTAAAAAAAGTCGGTAAAAATCCAATTACAGCCCTGTCAAAGAATGCCCGCCCCTGATATAAATAAACCATAAGATTTAAATGCGATCCCAGAGATCGGACAATTCAACTTAAGGAGGGCAGGCATGGAGATCACTGAAGTTAGGGTTTTTCCAAGGGGGCCGGAAGAGATGAACGACCGCAAGTTCAAGGCTTATGCTTCAATCACGTTCGACGGCACGTTCGTAGTGACTGGGCTGAAGGTCATCGAGGGTGGCAATGGTCATTTTGTGGTAATGCCCAGCAGAAAGCTGGTCAACGGGGCGTTCAAGGATATCGCCCATCCGATCAAAAACGATCTGAGGGATGATATAGCCAAAAAGGTGCTCGATCAATTCAACAGGACAATGTGGCTGGACGGACAGAGCGCATAAGAAAAGCCGCGCATTTCTCGGGGGGAATTTAAAATGAAAAAATGGATACTGATAGCGGACGACGATTCGGTGATATGCAACGGCCTTTCCGACGCCTTAAGGGACGAGGGATTCGAGGTCGTCACGGCGGAGAACGGAGAGGACGCCGTCAACCTTATCGAGGCGCAAAATTTCAATCTGCTGATACTCGACCTTAAGATGCCGCGGATGAACGGGTTCGAGGTCCTGCAAAAGATGAAAAATGACAACGTCATGGTCAAAAGCATCGTCCTTACCGGCAACCTTCTGGACTCGTCGCTCTCCGACGAGAACAGAAAGACACTGGATCTTGCCGCACATGTCATGACAAAGCCTTTCGAGATGGAAGAACTGCTTGAGAGTATAAGGGAATATATTTCATAAAATATAATAGGAGAGGTGCACCATGCCTGTAAAGGAAAGGATCGCAGACCTGATGCTTGTCGAGGAAGATTCCGTCGAAACCAGGCTTATGCTTATGGCATTCAGGAAATCCAACCCGGAAAAACGGGTCATCTGGCTGCGCGACGGCCGGTCGGCCCTGGAATACCTTATCTCCGAAAGCGTCGCGGAAAATTTTGGGCCGGGAAAAAACAGGATGCTCGTCATGCTAAACCCGAACCTGCCGAAAATGAACGGTTTTGAGCTCATCCAGAAGGTGAAGAAGAGCGCGAACGCCGCGCTTGTGGATTTTGTGGTGGTTACCGGCCATAAGAACGGCCTTGACCGGGCGCTGAGCCGCCGGCTCGGCGTAAAGGCGTGCATCAATAAGGACATTGTATTCGGGAACTGCATGAGCATGCTCTGTGAGCTGGACAAGGACAACCTTGCAAGGGGAATTATCAACGGAATGTACGAGGATGAACCAGCTTATTAAGGCGGAAAAATTTTTCTTGAAACACGCAATTTGAGGGGATATAATTAGTCCGTTCGACAAACAATTGCCAAAGGGGCGTTGATGAAAATGTTTGAGCCTTCAATAATTTGCGGGAATTTATGCATAAGGCAGTGTGCGGACGTTCCATTATTTGACCCAAATAAATGGAAGAGCATGCCGAAAAAATGAAGAAAACAAAAAAGCGTCATGCCAAAGTCGCGGGCATGAAGACAAGAAAAACAAAACCCAAATCATCCAAAATAAGCATGGCCCCGTCCGGGGCGGCCAACGCCGGAGACATATCCCGCGGCATACAGGCCGGTGCGGACAACCTCGGCCCGGGGAAAGGCGGCTTCGGACTCGAATCCCGTGAAGAGAACGGTAATTTTATTTTCAGATCCAACATGCTCGAGGAGATATCCGACGTCGCATACGCGACCGACGTAAATATGCGCATTACTTCCTGGAACCCGGCCGCTGAAAAAGCTTACGGCTGGAAGGCCGAAGAAGTTTTGGGAAAACCGGTCCTGGAGGTTACGGGCTCGAAATTCGACACTGAAACGAGCGACATTATGGCGCGTGCCCTGCTGGAAAAAGGGTCGGTAAAGGCAATGCTGGAACATTCGTCAAAATCGGGCAGGCGGCTGATATTCGATTCCATAATAATGTCCAAGCGCGGGCCGGACGATAAATTGCTGGGTTATATAAGCGTCAACCATGACATCACGGAACTTAAGAACGCGCAGGACGACCTTCTTAAGGCTTGGGATATAGCCGAGGCGCGCGCCCGCGAAGCCGAGGAAGGCGGCAGGCTTCTTAACACGCTTTTTGAGCACATTCCGGAAGGGCTGGTCCTGTCGACCAAGGACGGCGAATCAATACGCATCAGCAGATGCATGCGGGAGTGGATCGGCTGCGACACGGACGAATTTACAATGACCCAGTGGCGGGAATTGATGCCGCTTTATAATTACAGGGAAGGACTCCGCATCAAAGGCGAAGATTTGCCTATCTTCAGGATTATGCGCACAGGCGAGACCATTCATGGAGAACAGTATCTGCTAAAACCTGCAAACAGGCCGGAAAGGATAATTACGGCTGAGGCCGGGCCGGTTCTTGACGCCGGAGGCAAGGCCACAGGGTTTGTCGTCGCCTGGCGCGATATGACCGAAAAGATCAAGGTGGAAGAAGTTCTCAGGAAAAGCATGCAGAGGCTGAAATACCACAATACGAATTCCCCGCTTGCCGTGGTCGAATGGGACTCGGATTACATCGTGACCCAGTGGTCCACGGAAGCCGAGAATATCTTCGGGTGGAAAAAAGAGGAAACGCTCGGGGTCAGGATAGACAAGCTTAATATAATTTACCCGGAAGACATCCCCTTAGTAAACCGCACAATGGAAAGGCTCTCCGGCGGCAAAGAGCTCACCGTGGTCTCCACGAACCGCAATATCACGAAATCCGGAGGCATAATAGAGGCCGTGTGGTACAATTCCGTTTTGCTCGACGAATACGGTAAAATGGCGTCGGTAATGTCCCTGGTCCAGGATGTGACAGAACAAAAACGCATGGAAAGGGAGAATGCCGCACTTTTGAAAGAGACATCCGAAAGGGCTGCGTGGCTGGACGCCATTATTGATTCGCAGGCTACGGGCATCATGATATATGATATCTCCGGCAAGGCAGTCAGGATGAATGAACCGGCCAGAAAGATTCTGCCCGTGGATATTTTTATGAATATGAACATTGAAGAACGTTTAAAGGTCTTTCGCTGGGAAACCGAGAGCGGGCAGCAATTCAGTTCCGACAGGATACCTGTGGTTCGCGCCATACGCGGAGAAACGGTCCATAATATTATGATGGCGGCTGTTTTTCCGGACCGCAAGGCGTGGATACTGGCAAGCGCCGCGCCTATTATCACTTCCGAAGGAAAAATGCTGGGCGCGGTGGCGTCCTTTGCCGACATGACAGATAGAAAGAAGACCGAGGAAACTCTGCGCGACAGGGAAAACAAGCTCGATGTTCTCACCGAGAGCATTCTTGATATTTTTACGGCCATCGACCGGGACCTGCGGTTCACTTACTGGAACAGGACCGCGGAGAAGATATCGGGCATATCTTCCGAAGCGGCGATTGGCAGGACAAGGCTGGAGCTTTTCGGGGATAACGAGGATTCAATCAAAACCACGGAATACCAGCGCGAATGCATAAACAGCGGAAGGCCTATAAGATACGAAAATGAAATGATCCTTGACGGCATAAAGCGTGTCTTTGACATCCGTATTTTTCCTACCAAAGAAGGGGCTTCCATAATAAGCAGGGACATTACCGAGCGCAAACAGGCGGAGCTGGTTTTAAAGCGGGACAACGAGACCTTCTACGGGCTGGTCCGCGAGAAAACCGACGAGCTCGTCGCCTCTCAGATGGCGCTGGAGAAGGCAAAGCGCCTTTCCGACATAGGCTCCCTTGCCGCCGTGGTGGCGCACGAACTGCGTAACCCGCTTGCGGCAATAGGGGTGGTTACCTACAATATAAAAAGAAAGTCGAAAGAACCATATATAACCAAAAATCTCGAAAGCATACAAAAAAAGATAGGCGAAAGCGTCCAGATAATAAACAACCTTTTGTATTATTCAAGGCTGAAACCGCCGCATTACCAGGATGTGAATATTTACGACCTCCTTGAAGAGTCGATGGGAACGCTCGTGGATATTAATGAAAAGAAGGCGACGATACAAAAGAAATACAAGCGCCTCGCAGGGGTGAAGATAGAAGCGGACCAGACGCAGATCAAGGAAGTTTTTTATAATATCCTCAACAACGCCTACGACGCGGTCCCGCAGAAAGACGGTAAAATAAATATTACGGCAAAAAATACCAAAAGGTCGGTGGAGATATGCTTCCTGAACAACGGCAGTTTCATTGAAAAGGAGAGCCTTGAAAAAGTGTTCGACCCGTTTTTTACCACCAAAGCGAAAGGAACCGGGCTCGGGCTTACCGTTTGCAGGCAGATTATCAATTATCATAATGGAAGTATCACGGTTGAGAGTGACGCCGAGCACGGGACTTTGTTTAAGATTATCCTTCCGAAAAAAAGGGAAGTTATCTGAATAATAATGAATATAAACGGATAATGGCCCAAGAGGAACATATCGATGTCCTTAAAGGCACAATTGATTGTTAGATATTTTGTAAAGTATCAATGATATATAACCTTCCTTGTGCGGCATAAAAAATGCTTATAATATTAGTGTTATATGCTCCGAGGCAAGGATGAACCGAAAAAGAGGTGAAAATTATGTTTCCCGATTTTATCGAAGACATGTACAGGGAACGGTTCGGGGCAAAGGTTTTCGTGGATTATACGGTCCAGTATAAGGTGCTTAACAGGGACGACAGAAACTGGCAGGGGCTGGCAAAAGTGGCCAGGGCAAAGTGCCTTTATAAACGCGGAATGACGCTGCTCATGAAGGAAGAGGTAAGGCAGGACGACGCTATGCTCGTCGAGATACACCTCGTCGACGGGGAGAAAAGGGAAATAATAAAGGCTTGCTGCGGGATATTGAACTGCGAGCCCTCCGGCGAGGAAAAGGGAATCTTCGAGACCGACGTGGAATTCCTCATATTAAGGGACGCCGACAGGGATTTCATAGACGAATTTGTCTTTGAAAAGAACAAACTGGCGATATAACTTACCCTTTAAATATGCCTCCTGTTATTGTATAATATGCAAAACTTAAACAGGAGGATTCATGAAAAAAATCATTTTCATCTTTTTGGCCCTTATATTCTGCGCTCCGGCGGCGCCGGCCGACGACATTAAGTCCGCCCAGGCGACAACGCCTACCGCCGTGGAGAAGACCATAATAGTTTATTCACCGTCCAAACAGGTCCAGACTTCATCGGGTATTTTGTGGGCATGGTCGGCGGTTTCATTCGGTTCCGGGATAATTGCCGCCGTAAACGGGGATGCCGCGGGCCACGGCCTCGGTGTGGGTATGATAACCTACGGGATCGCAGATACGCTTATTGCCATTTACGGAAAGAATTACAGCGACTGGCCATCCGACGACGAAGCCATAAGAAAAGAGATCGTAGATGTTTCCGGTTCGCACGCGATGTTCGGGCTCGCGCAGATAGCCGCCGGTGTATGCATAGGGGTGCTTGCGAAAAACAACATGAGCGGCTTTGGATATGCCATGGCCATCCAGGGCGGGTTCTTTTCCGTATCCAACGGCATAAATTATTTTGTGGCGTCGAATCCCGGCACCGTGAATTCAATGGGCGCGGGAGTCAATTTTATCGCGCCTCTTGCCAGCCTGAATTTTTAAGGGCCAAAATGAGATCAACAGCCGGAAAGAAGCGCGCCTAAAGTGTCGACCAAAAAAATAGCAAAAGCCGCGGTAATGGTAAGCGCCATCACAATGCTCTCGCGTATAATGGGTTATATAAGGGACGCCCTCAACGCCGCCCTGCTCGGCGTGGGAATGGCGTCCGACGCGTTTTTCGTGGCCTTCCGCATACCCAACATGCTCAGGAACCTGCTGGCCGAAGGGGCTCTCTCCTCGGCTTTCATCCCGGTATTCACGGAGTATCTCGAGAAAAAGAAAAAAGAGGACGTATGGATACTCACATCCAACGTGCTGACCGTCCTTAATATAATCCTCATAGCCGTCACCGCCCTTGGCATGCTGTTTTCGGGGCCGCTGGTCATGATAATGGCCCCGGGTTTCATCCATGATAAGGCGAAATTCGACCTTACGGTCCAGCTCACACGCTATCTTTTTCCGTTCATATATTTCGTTTCGATAGCCGCGCTTTTCCTGGGCGTGCTGAATTCGCTGAAAAAATTCTCGATGCCGGCCTTTGCCCCGGTCGTATTGAACGCCGGCATGATAGCCGCGGGTTTATGGATATGCCCGCTTTTCGGCAGCGCGCCGGAAAGGCAGGTTTACGGCTGGGTCATAGGGGCGCTGATCGGGGCTGTCCTCCAGATAATAATACAATGGATACCCGCGGTAAGGGAAGGTTTCCGGTATAAATTTTTTATCGACCTCAAGGAACCCGGCCTTCGCAAGATAGGAAAGCTCATGCTGCCTGCCACAATCGCGCAGTCCGTAACGCAGATCAACCTTCTGGTAAACACGATCTTGGCCTCGTTCTTGACCGGCGGCGCGGTGACCTACCTGTATTACGGCAACAGGCTCATGCAGCTGCCGTTCGGGGTGTTCGGAGTGGCAATTGCCACGGTCTCTTTCCCTTATATATCGCAATACGCGGCAAGGGGCGACTCGGAGAGCCTCAGGGCCACGGTCCATTCATCGCTCAAGCAGGCGTTTTTCGTGACGATACCGGCCTCGGCCGGCCTTATTTTTTTGAGCCTCCCGATAAACGCCCTTCTTCTGCATTACGGCAGGTTCACCTTCGCCGATTCCATAAATACCGCCAAGGTAAGCTCGGTTTACTGCGTGGCCGTGTTCGCCTTCACCGGGATAAAAATATTGACGCAGGTTTTTTACGCGATAGACCGGGCCTCAACGGCCGTGAAAATAAGTTCGCTTGTAATGGGGATAAATATAGTCCTCTGCGCCGCCCTGATGTTCCCGTTCAATTTTCTGGGGCTTGCCGCGGCGACCGCCATCGGCGGGATAATACAGTACTGGCTTCTATACCATTACACGGAAAAATTCATAGGGGACCTTAAGACCAAGGAACTCGTCGTTTATGCCGTGAAGATAACCATAATATCACTCATAATGGGCGTTGCTGTATATTTTCTGGCGCACTGGATGACCGGGCGTTTTAACGCGGTTTATTCGCGCAAAGTTAACGCTGTCATTGTCTTCACTTGCATGGCCGCGGGGGCAATAATATACGCGGCCCTGCTTCCGCTTTTCAGGGTGAGCGAGGCAAAAACCTTTATGGACATGTTAAAAAGCAGGCTTTCCCGCAAGAAAACCGCGGTTTAAAAAAAATTACATCTCTCCGGGCCCGTTGATATCCGGGGTTTTTTATCAAATATTAACCAATTAATAATCCGCCGTTTAAGGATATTATTTAAGATCATCCGCAAGAATAATATTCGAGGTGAATTATGAACAGGCCGCTGCTTGTGACGTTTGTGGCAGTTATAACGGTTATTATCATCGCAGGATGCTCAAAAAACAATGTTGTCTCCCCGGGGCAGTCAGCCGCTACAACCCCGCAGACAAGATGCACGGCCCAGGTCGCCGACGAAACAAACAGCAACGCCGTGATTTACCTGGTTCAGTTATTTAATGACGGCACGGGCCAGCCTATTACGACCGCAACGATAAAATTTAACGGCCTGGTTTGCCCCTGGGTCACGGCAAACAATGATTATGAAACCGCATCCATGGCGGCGCTTGCAGTCGGGACAAAGGTGACGATGACCGTATCGGCGGCGGGATTGGATTTTTCGTTTACCGGAGTCATGCCTTCGCTTTCGGACATAAACACATACTCTTTGTTCCCGTCGTGCGATTCAAGCTCGAGCCTCGAGTTGATGAATACCACCAATTAGCCTTCACCGGCAAGGCTACCATTAAAGCCCCGGCTTGACCGGGACACAAAAGCTGTGGTATGATTGGCCTTACAGGGAGGCCAGCCAATGAACATATGGACCTACGTTTACGCCGCGGCCACTTTGATTTATGGCGTCACTTTTTTTTATGTCCTTGCCAAAAACCCTTATTCGCTTTATAACTGGGTGCTTTCGTTTGTATTCGCCTCGCTTGCGGTCTGGACAGCCGGGGATGCCTTCAATTCCAATGCAATAATAAGCCTTTCAACCTCGGAATTTGTCATGAAAATACAATCCATAGGCTGGGTATTTTACATATTCTACCTTTTTTTATTCATACTGATGTTCACAAAGAACAGGTCCGTCGTGGGATCTCCTGCGCTTTACATAGCGGGCTATCTTTTGTCGTTCGTCTTTTTGTTGTCGGCTTTTTCTGGGCGCATGATAATTTACGGCAACAGGTCGGAGTTCGGATTCTCGGGAAGATGGGCAGGAACCCCGGACACTTATTTGTTTTTTGCCTATTATATGGCGCTATTTGTCATAGTAATAATACTTCTTGTCCGGTTCAGGTCCGGATACGTAAAAAAAAGCGCATACAGGGAAATAACCGATATAATGCTCACCGCGCTGGTCCTGTGCGTGGTTGTCGGGACATTTACCAACGTGGTCTTCAAATTCATGGGGATATATTCGCCATTCAAGATAGAACTGATAATGCTTACATTCGCCTACGCCATAGTTTATGCAGCGGAAAAATACGACATACTCGAGATAACCCCGGCTAAAACCGCCGATGACCTGCTGGAATCCATTGATTTCGGAGTGGTACTGCTTACCGTTGACGGGATTATTGCCGCCGAGAATGAAAAAGCGGCGGCCATGAAGGCGCCTCCCGGGGGCGCCGAGGGGATGAAATTAAGCGGCGTGATGGACATTCCGGCCCTCGAGGAAACAATGCGCACCGGCAACGCCTCGGCCTGCGAGATAAAAACCACGGCCGTGGACGGCAGGAAACTGACGCTTCACGCATCCTGCGTCCCGGCGTTAAAGGACAAAAAAAGGGTCGGGTATATATGTGTTCTGAACGATATCACCGGCAGGAAAAGGGCCGAGTCAAAACTCGCGGGAACGGTCGATGAGCTCAGGCGTTCAAACACCGACCTTGAAAATTTTGCCCATATAGTGGCCCATGACCTCAGGGAGCCATCGAGAATAGTGTCCCTTTACCTTCAGCGTTTTAGGGCCAAAATGAAAGGCAGACTTTCCGATGAAATGGGTTCATGCCTGGAAACGGCTCTCGAAGGCGCGTTAAAAATGAACAATATCATACGTGGAATATTCGAGTATGCCCGGGCCGAGAGGAATGAAAAACCCGCCATGGTCGGATTGCTTGACGTGTTAAAAGAAGCCGTGGCCACACTGGACATTAAAATAAACGAGTCAAAAGCCATTGTGGAACTGCCCGAGGGAGAAACGGCTGTTTTAACCGGAGACGCCACGATGCTGTGCCAGCTTTTTGTCAACCTCATTGATAACGCCATTAAATACGGCGGCGGGTCGCGTCCGGAGATAGCCATAAGCGCGCATAAAGAGGGGGGATTTGTAGTTGTGTCGGTGGAGGATAACGGTATGGGAATAGAGCCCCGGTACAGGGAAAAAATATTCGAGATGTTCGCCAGGCTCCACCCGCGGGGCGAATACCCGGGTGAAGGCATAGGCCTTGCAATGTGCAGGAAAATAGCGGAATCGCACGGCGGCAGCATCCGGGCTGAGGGAAGGGAGGCCGGCGCGGGCTCGGTCTTTAAGGTCAGCCTTCCCATGGCCGCGGATCCGGGGATAAGGCCGTGAACTTCTGGACGGTCCTTCACGCGGCCGCAGCCGCCATATATGTTTTTTCCTTTTTTTATGTGCTGGGCAAGAATTTTTATTCGATCACCAACTGGATACTTTCGTTCGTTTTCCTCTGCCTTGCGGTATGGAGCGCCGGGAGCGCCCTTATTTTCAACAATATTGTGGATAACGAAACCGCGGGCTTCGTGCTGAAAGTCCAGTCCATCGGCTGGGTATTCTTTATTTTTTATTATTTTCTCTTCCTGGCAATATTTACAAGGCAGGACGGATTCCTGAGATCCCCGCTGCTTTATGTCGCGGGTTTCGGGCTTTCGGTATTTTTTATTTTTTGCGTCTTTACGGGAAAGCTTACGACCTGCTGTGCCATGACAGCCTACGGCCTCACCAGCGTGTGGAACGACAACTGGTACGTCAGGGCGTTCTTCATTTATTACATTCTGCTTTTTGTAATTTCGGCTTTTTTCCTGTTTTCTTTCAGGTCGCGCCAGAAGGGGGCATCCAACACGCTCAGGATGGCCACGGATATCATAATAGCCAGCACCATATTCTGTTTCGTGAGCGGGACCATATCAAGCGTGATACTGAAAGCCATGGATATACACGTCCCCCTGGAGACAAATATCACGATGCTGGTCTTCCTTTACGCCATAATTTATTCGGTGGAGAAATTCGAGCTATTTGAGATGACCGCCGTAAAAGCGGCCGACACCATCACCGGGGCCGTCGACGAGGGGATTGTTTTTTTGACCGGCGACGGGATAATATCTTCCGTGAACAGGAAAGCGTCGGAGATATTCGGCTCTCTTGCCGGGGCTGAAGGGCTGAAACTTTCCGGCGTGATAAAAATGCCGGAGCTTGCCGGGGCAATAAGTTCCGGTGTGGAATTTAAGGACGTGGAATTCGAAGCCGCGGGAAAAGTGGCCCTCATTTCATTGTTCCCGGTTGTCAGGGCAAAAAAAGCCTCCGGTTTCATCTGCGTTTTGAACGACATCACGGCCAGGAAAAGAAGCGAGAAAGAGATAATGGATACGATAACAAAGCTTACGCGCTCCAACACGGAGCTGGAAAATTTTGCGCGCATCGTATCGCACGACCTCAAAGATCCGGCAAGGACGGTCCTGCTTTACATACAGCTCATCGATTCCAGGATATCCGGGACTTTAAGCGAGGACGAGCGCAGCGACCTTGAGACGGCCATGTGCGAGGCTGACAGGTTCCATGTGATAATCGACGGGATACTAAAATATTCGAGGCTGAGAAAAGAGGACATTAAATGCGCCGGGATCCCCATGGAAAGGGTCGTTGAAGCCGTCCGAACCGAGCTTGCCGGACAGACTGAAAGATCGGGAGCAAAAGTGCTTCCCGTGGACGCGTCCGGCATGCCCTGGGTCTCCGGCGATGAAAAAATGCTGGTCCGGCTTTTTACGGAGCTGGCGGACAATGCCGTAAAATTCAACAGGAGTCCCGCGCCTGAAGCCGTAATTTCCGCAAAAACGGAGGGAAGCCGGGTGATAATATCGGTGTCGGACAACGGCATAGGGATAAAGCCGGAGTATTATTCCAGGATATTCGAGATGTTCGAGCGCCTTCACGGCAGGGGCGAGTTCTCGGGGGAGGGCATAGGGCTGGCCCTCTGTAAAAAAATCGCGGAACTGCACGGGGGGGAAATATGGGCCGAACAGGGGGAAAGAGGGGGCGGTTCCGTCTTTAAGGTGAGCCTGCCGGCTGCATGCAAGGAAAATTAATGATGTAATTATCAGACGGCATGTATATAATATGAACCGTTAAAATTATTTTATCATGGAGGCAATTAGATGGCTAAAATGAAAGCCGTTCAGGTAAGGTCGGCGGGAGCTGATTTTGAACTTGTGGAAAGGGAAATACCGGAGCCAGGCGAGAGGCAGGTGTTGATAAAAGTGGAGGCCTGCGGCATATGCCATGGAGACGCGGCCGCAAAGACAGGGGCCATGCCCGGCGTAACATATCCGCGCATACCGGGCCACGAGGTTGTCGGGGTGATCGAGAAATGCGGCCCCGGAGTTTCGGGATGGAAGCCCGGCGCGAGGGTGGGTGTGGGCTGGAGCGGAGGATCGTGCATGACCTGCGCCGCCTGCCAGCGCGGCGATCATTACAACTGTGAAAATTCATTGATTACCGGGCTTTCCTGCGACGGCGGTTATGCCGAGTACATGACGGCAAGGACCTCGGCGCTGATAAGCATACCCGACGAGCTTTCGTCGGCCGACGCGGCGCCTCTGTTATGCGCGGGGGCCACGACTTTCAGCGCGCTTAAAAAAAGCGGGGCGCTTGGCGGGGAAGTGGTGGCAATACACGGCATTGGCGGGCTCGGACACCTTGCGATCCAGTACGCCTGCAGACTGGGTTTCAGGACGGTGGCAATATCAAGGGGGAAAGAAAAAGAGGCGCTTGCAAAAAAATTGGGCGCCCATGCGTATATCGACGCAGAGGCATCCGACGCTTCAAAAGAACTTCAAAAACTGGGCGGAGCCAGGGTTATTCTTGCAACCGCGCCCAATACAAAGGCCATATCGGCCCTGATAAACGGGCTTGGAATGGGCGGGCAGATAATTATTGTGGCCGGAGTGGGTGAGCCAATGCAGGTCTTTCCGGGACAGCTTTTCAGGGGAGGCAGGTCCATAAAAGGATGGCACGGCGAGAGGCCGGGCGACGCGATTAAATTCAGCGTGCTTTTTAACATCATGCCCATGATAGAAACGTTTCCCCTTGAGAAGGCTGCCGAGGCTTTTGACAGGATGATGACGTCCAAGGTGCTCTTCAGGTCGGTGCTTAAGATAAGATAAGAAACAGGATAAAATAAGACGCAATAAAATCCGCTTTCATCCGTCTATATTGTTATAAGCCCTTGAATTACAAGTGCTGGAAAGAGGATGAAAATGGAAAAAACAGCAGTATTGACCGTTGACGACAATGTTATAAAACCGGCCGATCCTACGGACGGCCGGGATTTCCAGCCAGTCATATACATGTGGGATATAATAGAGCCGGTGGATGAGGTAATAAAACACATAAACCAGAAGATAAGAATATGATATGTCATATAAACCATACCCGGAAGGCATGGGCGCGGAAGGAACGTGTAAAATGACGGGCAAAATAAAAGAAGGATGCCGGCGAACGGACATAACAGGAAGGCCGCGCACCGTCCGGGAAAAACAAACGCTGGAAACAGTTTCGTGGCATATATCTGAAAGGGTTTATTTCTCCGGTCGCATGGGACTTAATGCCACCGAAAGCAGGCTCGGGGTGGATAAAACAGGGGCCATAAAGTGACGCCCGGGAATTTATAACTTGCAATAAAGCACGGATTATCCTATATTGAATAAGACGCATGGAATACAATTCAGCCTGTTTAAAGGTAGACGCCTTGATAAGACGTAAACTTTTTTTTGTTTTTTACGTCAAATTATATATGTAAACGGGTTAAAAAAATCAAGGAGGATGCGCATGAAAAAATTTGTTATTGTCCTGTTCCTGGCGGCGTTTTTTCCGGCAACGTCTCTTTTTGCGACCGGTTATTACACCGAGCTTCTCGGCGGATACACCACGGTCTCCATGGCAAAGGTCAATTCTGACATTATAACCACAACAACCGGACCAAACATTTCCAACACACAGCTTGGCAACGCATGGTATGCCGGCGTGGACGCTATGTATATAGCGCCCGAAGGGCTCGGCTTCCATTTCAGGGTGGAATATATAGGCGTTGTGCCCGGTGAAATAACGGACACCAATGTTACAAACTATCCATTCCCTGCGCAGAATTACCAGTACCAGGACTATCAGATATCACCTTCGATGCTGCCATTAATGCTGGGATTGTCCTACACGTTCCACGGCAAAGGAAACCCGTTTACACTTACGGCCGGAGTTTATGGCGGGGTCGCGGACGCATTCCTTGATTATTACGAGCACACAATAACAGCCAGTCCCGATGACTTCGAGGATAGCTACGATGCCATGTACGAAGGCTGGGGCTTCTGCGGCGAAGCTGTCGTAAACGCCAATTACTGGTTCACAAAGAATTTTTCGTTCGGCCTGGACTTCGGTTACAGGTACGCCAACATATCGGGCATGACAACCGATTCAACGGTATATGACAGATACGGGACGTTTGTAATGGATGCAAACACGCCTCTGCGGGGCGTAAACGGGAATGTGAACACGGATTTTACGGGACTTATAGCGGGGATAAATTTCACATACCGCTTTGACGGCTGGTGGGTCAGGAGAGAACACGCGGAGGTAATTGAAACCGGCTGGTAACCCGGGCAACCGTAAATTAATCATATAAATTGTTTTTTTTAACCGGACGGCGTTAATATATTGACTGCCGTAAGCATTGCGGTAATCCACCGAATAAAAGAGGTTGATGTGATCAGAAAAAAACGGGCTCATTTTTTGAAATTGTTCCTGACCAACAAGATCAGGGTGGCGGAATTCGGCATTACGAACTGCTGCACGGCAAGGTGCACATTTTGCGGCATATGGAAGCAGAAAGAAAAGGTGATAATAAGCAAAGAAGACGGAATAAGGGCCATAGACAAGCTTGCCGAGCTGGGAGTAGCGCATATCACCATGACCGGCGGCGACCCGCTTTTTAACCCGAATGTTTTTGAGTTCGTCCGGCACTGCTCGGCAAAACACATACACACGTCGGTTTTGAACGCCGACGCCAGGCTTTTGACCGAGGAAAATATCATTAAATTAAAGGAAGCGGGGGCCGATTTCCTCAGCATATCGGTGGACTCCTACGACCCGGAAGTGGTCGATAAATCAAGGGGGATATCCGGGCTTCTGGGACATATAGAAAAGGGAGTGGCCCTGGCCAAAAAGCACGGCGTCAAGACGATGGCGTCGGTCCTTATATGGAAGGGCAGTTACGACAAACTTGACGTGCTTTTTTCAAAAATAGACAGCATGGGTTTCGATTACATATCGGTGAATTATCCTGAAGTCTCAAAGTCAAAGGTATATCCGCTCGGCGGCGATTCGGTCCAGCTCCCGCCGGAAGCCGTCATAAAAGCCCTCGAAGAGGTAATTGTCCTCAAGAAAAGCGGAAAATACCGCATGCTCAACAGCGTATCCTCCATTAAGAACATCATCAATTACCTCGACCATCCGAGCAAGGCGAAATACCATTGTTACGGCGGGTCAAAGGTGCTGTTCATAGACTGGTTCTTCAACATATACCCCTGCATGCACCTTCCCAATCCGCTGGGCAGCCTGTGGGACCTTAACAACAAGGACCTGAAGATGATAAAATGCAACCAGTGCAACATGAGCTGGTACCGCGATTTTTCAATGTATTTCCACGGACTGAAATCCCTGAAGCCCATATACGAGTCCATGCCGACATTCAGCCATCTGGGGAAACGCAAAGCGTAGAAAAATAAACATAAATAAATGCGGGTTTAAGGCATGCATATTTATTTTAACCCGTTTGTATCCGTTAAATAATGCATTGCGATAAGCCGGTACTCGGGTTGGCTTTCATGGAGGCTAAAACGAAAGAAAAAGCTATACTTGCCTGGAGCGGAGGCAAAGACAGCGCCATGGCGTTGTATGAAATTGAACGCACCGGGAATTATGAAATATCCGCGTTGTTGACGACGCTGACCGAAGGTTACGACCGCATAAGCATTCACGGCGTCAGGCGGGTGCTTCTCGAGCAACAGGCCGCTTCCCTAGGAATTTTTCTTGAAAAAGTGTTCATCCCCATAAACTCCTCAAATGAAATATATGAGACGCGCATGAATGAAAAAATGACCGAATACGCGGGGAAAGGAATCACATCCGTCATTTACGGGGATATTTTCCTTGAGGATTTAAGAAAATACAGGGAAGAGAATCTCTCGAAAATGAATTTAAATGGGGTTTTTCCGCTGTGGATGAACAATACCCGGAAACAGGCGGAAAGGTTCGTCGGGCTTGGATTCAAAGCGGTCGTTACGTGCGTTGATTCGTGGGCGGTAAATAAAAAATTCGCGGGCAGGGAATATGACGGGCAATTTCTGAAAGACCTTCATTCAAACATCGACCCGTGCGGCGAGAACGGGGAATTCCATACGTTTGTGCATGACGGGCCTGTATTCAGGAAAACGGTGAATTTTAAGACCGGTGAAACAACGTTAAGGGAAGGAAGATTTTATTATTGCGATCTCTTGCCGTAGGATGGCTGCCATGATTTGCATCGTTTTAAAAAAATTCATCAATAAAACTTGGCTTATTACCTGTTTTATATGGATCGCAAAACAGCTTGAATTTAACCGTTGAATATGTATAATGGGCTTGTTGGAAATACAATGATAACGGGTGGGGCTTATGCGTCTTAAGAAGGGAATTTTTCAGATTTTGACAATTATCCTATTGACCCGATTTTCCGCTGTTTTTGCATCCGGCCCAATGCCCTCCCCAACATTCACACCCACTCCGGGCGGATATTTGAGCATGCTTGATTATCCCGTTTTTGATTATGCCGTTTTTGCCGTTACCTCGACCACCACGGATGTTTACGTGGGCGGTATTTTTAACATGGCCGGGCCGCGCACAGGATGCGGAATGCCGGTTGACATGGTTACGGGAGCGGTACTGCCGGGATTTCCACAGTTGGCCGGATACTTTGGCGGTGAAATCAACACGGTGGTTTCCGACAATAACGGAGGATGGTATGTAAGCGGAGACGGGTTATGGTATGCCGCCGGATTACCGCGAATGGGAGTCGTGCATATTTATTCCAACGGTTCGGTTGACCCTGATTTTGACCTGAAACTCACCACAAGCTCCGGCGATGTGGATGTGGAAACAATAGCTTTTGACGGCACAAATCTTTACATGGACGGTTTCTACCAAAAAATAGGTTCTCAGCCAGCCGTCAATCTCGTTAAAGTTAACGTTAACACCCTGATAGTGGATACTTCTTTTGCTCCCGCGGTATATTCGGTGACAAAAATTGTGTTTAACGGAGGCTACCTGTACCTGACCGGTGCAAGCGCATACGCCCAGCCGTATCAAAATTTATGCAGGATAAATACGTCAACCGGAGCGCTGGATGCCTCCTTTGCCCCGGCTGTGAACGGCCCTGTTTATGATATGGCTTTTTCCGGGACGGACATATACATCGGAGGTTCCTTTACGGGAGTAAGCATCACGGCAAAAAATAACATAGCGAAGATAAGTGCTCTGACCGGGCTTGTTGACCCTGTATTTAACGCATCCACGGATTTCGAGGTAAATTCGCTGGCTTATGCCGGATCCAGCCTTTATATTGCGGGTAGTTTTACAAACGTGAATTCCATAAGTGCTGTAAGGCTGGCAAAGATAGATTCGACAACAGGCGCCCTTGATACAGGCTTCTCGGCCCTGCCGGAAATGAGTCCTCTTCATACGGAGGGCGGCCAGGGGATAAATTCCATGGCATACGACGGAACTAATGTATACATTGGCGGAAGCTTTAACATGGTATCCGGGCAGCTCAGGAGCCGTATTGCGAAATTAAACGGCGCAACAGGCGCCGTTGACCCTCAATTCGATCCTTCCGCCAATAATATTGTAAAACAGGTTTTTTATGACGGAAGCAGACTGTTCATCGCCGGACAGTTCACAAGTCTTGGGGCTGTTTATAGAAGAGGCGTCGCCAAGATAAACATAGCTACCGGTGTGCTGGATCAGGGCTTTGACGCTAAGATAAATTATTTATATGAGCAGGATATAAATGCGCTTGCTTACGATTCGACCGGACTGTATATCGGAGGGGATTTCAATGCGCTGAATTCGACGACCCGGAATAATATCGCCAGAGTGAGCCTGGTTGACGGGTCTCTGGACGGTTCGTTTAATCCCGTTGTCAACAGCGGGATTTTTGATATTTATCCGTCGGGAAACGATGTTTATATCTGCGGGGCTTTCGCATATGTCGGTTCGACCCCTCGTAACAGGGTGGCAAAGCTTAATGCCTCCACCGGCGCGCTGGACATGTCATTCGATCCAAACGCTGGTGCGGTAGTTTATTCGGTTTTGCCAAACGGTTCGAGTGTTTATATCGGAGGGAATTTTTCAACGGTTGGCGGTGTGGCAAAAAGTAGTCTTGCAAAAGTCGATGCCACAAGCGGAGCAGTTGACACCGGATTTATCGCGGATGCGGACGAGCCTGTTTACGACCTGGCGTTTTCCGGTGCGTCTTTATATGCCGGTGGATTGTTTTCCACAATAAACGGTATTGGCAGAAAAGGGATCGCAAAGCTGAACCCGCTTACGGGAGCGCCGGACCCTTCTTTTGTACCGAATGTTGTTGCGGCTCAAGTGACAAATATTGCCACGGGTGCCGGCAGTGTTTATTTTGGGGGAGATTTGGGGTCACTTATAAGTCCGCTTGGAGAATGGGGATTTGCCGGGAAAGAGGATATAAATACCGGGATACTTGACCAGGGTTTTTACCTTAACACATACGCGCAGATACATAAGGTAGCGCTGTCTTTGACCGGAAATATTCTTTATACGGGCGGCAACCTCATAGTCTCCGGTATGCCTTTAAGCGGTTTTGCCGCGTTTTATTTGGGAAACCCTCCAACACCAACTTCGACCAATTCATTTACAATAACACCGACCGTGACGACCACCAGGACGCCGACAAAAACAATGACTTCCACCACGACCCAGACTTGCACACAGACGAATACCCCGACGGTAACCCTGGTTTGTTCGGCGACCGATACGGGTACTCAAACATTTTCACCGACAATAAGCCAGACCAGCACGGTCTCTCCGACAGTCACACCCACATTTACTCAGACACAAACATGGACTGTTTCACAAACTTCCACAGAAACACAAACGGGGACGGCATCAAACACCTGGACGATAACTCAAACACCCACATGCACGCCGACGGTTACGAATACATCCACGGAAACGGACACAGCAACGGCATCGGCGACGGCAACCGCGTCATCAACTCCCACTCCAACGGCAACGGGGTCTTCCACGGCGACGGTTACGTGCACGAAAACTTTTACATCCACTTCCACATGCACGCAGACACAATCCATTACGCCAACGGAAACAGTCATCATATCGGCTACATATACGCCTACTATTACCGAAACAACGGTGGCTTTGCCAACCGACACGCCCACTTTGCCTGATATGGCCGGGGAAACAGTCATTTACCCGAACCCGTCAAAAGACTCGATATCCGTGAGGTTCAAGGACGGCCTGGGGGCGCAGAATGTGGAGTTGTCGGTGTATACGATGAATCTTAGGCTTGTGAGAAGACAGACGTTTGCGGCCAACGGCCAGAATATTTATCATATCGATGTTTCCGGTATGGCTAACGGCATATACGCGGTTGTCGCAAAACTCATAAAAAACGGAGAACTGGAATACAGAAAGGTCATGGCGGCCGAGATAATCAGGTAACCCGGAGAGCCTGCCGATGAACCGGCCTGCGAAAAACACCCAACTATACGGCCAAAAAATGTATATACAAATGTCCATAAATTTGATAAAATTTCCCCGTTCGGTTTTGAAAATACCACAAGGGGTGAGGGGAATGCCGCTTGCAAACAGGACTGCAGTCAAGTGCGTGTGCTTTTTACTGACGGCATCAATGTTTTTTTCGGCTCTCTGTTTTTCCTCATATAATCCCGAAGACAAGCCTTTTGATCTTGCCGTATCGCTCGGATTGCTCGGCGGCGGCAGTTTTCAGGGCTCCTGGGACTCCGACTTTCCGGCCGCAACCACCCTTTCTGAAAACACCGTCCCGTCATTCATGGGCATGGCCATTTATGATTACTATATACTTCCTTATCTTTCGGTCGGCGGCGCATTGACATACGC
The DNA here is from genome assembly GCA_964443355.1 of uncultured Spirochaetia bacterium. GTDB lineage: Bacteria > Oederibacteriota > PGYV01 > PGYV01 > Palsa-1178 > Bog-1181. The sequence goes on along the minus strand of CAYUDX010000003.1, from coordinate 139,687 downwards.
AGCGATAATACCGCAAAGCGATATTGACTGGTATGATGACGGGGAACACCACATAAACATGAACGACATTTTTATAATGGATTATTGCGTCGGCATCAAATACAGGAAAGTTTTTAATGATTTGTTTGCCGTAAAACCCGGATTATACCTCGGTATAAGGAACAGTTTTTCCCACAGTTGGGAGGCAAGGGAGATCGGCATGGCGCTGGACGGAAGCCTGGAGTTCCAGCTTTTTATCAGGGATAATTTGTATACTTTTATTGATTTCGGATTTTTATCCCAGCCTTACGGAGGCGTTGTAAACATAGCCTACGTACGCGGCGGGCCCATATATTATTTTACCGTGGGTTTTGGAATATGAAGCTTACCGGGGAGGACGACATATGAAAAAGTTCCTTGTTCCGATCTTTTTAGCCTGTTTTTGTTCCGCTGTTTATTCGGTGCCCGCGGCCATGATCTCGTCCGATTCCAGCATGTGCATTGTGGGGGTAAGTTATTCTTTCGGGCCTGCAAACGGAAAGAATTGTTTCGGCCTTTTCATCATTGAGGATCTGTGGGCCGACAGGTCGAAAAGTTATGTGGCGCCGGGACTGGAACTCGTTGCAGGAGGCTGGGATTATTTTCTTTTGACCCTGGACATGTATTATATGGTTAATCCCGGCAATTCATCGCAGGTGATATTCCCTTTGAAGCTCGGTCTGGGCCTGGTGAATGCAGGCACGGACCTTATGGATAAGAACAACACCGATTTGCCATGGCAGGCATTTACAGGGTATACGCTTTCCGCGGGTTTGCTGGATTTTGCCGTAAAGACATCATCGGACGGCAAGTCGTATTTGTGCCCTTATCTTGACGTCGACCTTGACGGGACGCTTTCGGGAAAATTAAATCCCAGGATCGAAGCGTCCCCGACGTTCGTGTTTTTGGACGTTGAAAGCGATTCCGCGGGAACAACGACATATTATTACTATTGATCCAATATACGCGTCCGGTTATTCCGGACCGCAAATGCAGGGGGGGTTATGGGTAAAAATTTAACGGGAATCAGGGCAAGAAGCCGGTCGGTATATAACACAATCACGGCTTGCATCATGTTTCTTTTTCTGACTGGCTGTGCCGGCATAAATTACATGAAAACCTATGCCGGAGAAAATTTACAGGAAAAAGACGTCGCTTTCCTGGTAAGGGAAGATGGCAGGGTAAATATATATTCGTTTGACGGCAGGGAAATATTCGGGAGGTGCATTCAGAGCCCAAGCGGGCTTCTCAAATACTTTGAGATGCTTCCGGGTGCGCATGAAATAAAGGTCAGGTTGGGCGGAGCTGGCGGAGGATTCAGTTCCGAAGGAGGACTGTTTGAAATAAAATTTGATGCTTTGTCGGGACACACATACACCCTTGCTTCAAATATAAACACCGAATCTTCCACATGGAACCCGTCGGTTGTGGATATTACGGCCGAATTAAAGACCGCAAAAAGGGAGATCGGAGAATCCATAGACGGGGAATTCGCGGCTTACAGGCAAAATCCCGTCCAGCCGGTCCCGGATTTTAAATATTTGAATCAATACAGGCAGCGCCCTTCACAGCCGCTGATGATCCCGGAAAATGCCGTATTAATAAATGATTATGAGTTTGAATTTTCGGCGGATAATGAGGGGACATACCATCCGCTTAACACGCTATTTTTTAGATTAACGCCGGGGAAACACGAAATAAAGGTCCGCGCAGGGGATGAAAACTCCGGCTCCGGCGGCACGACAACATTTATGGCCGATGACAAACATATATATGAACTTGTCCCTTCCGGGGGTTCTTTTTACGCCCCGAAAGTCATCGATGTGACGGATAAAATGGACGATGTAAAAGAAATAATGACGGAAGCCATCAACAATTTCATCAAGTATTGACAGGGTCGGGCGGCGCGGTAAAAAGTAATATAGGCAATTGAATAGGAAGAAGCAGGCAGGCAATAAAAAATGAACAACCGTATCGGCATGATGCGATAAAATACAAAAAATTGCATGTTCCTGTTCACGCTGTTTTCAGGCACGTTTCCGTTGATAAGCGCGGAAAATTACCGACCGCTTAATCGGGAACGACCGAATCCATTGAACCCCATAAAATTAATCCCCCATAAGAAGCCCGGCTTCGCCGGCAATTGTTGCCAAGCCCCTATTGATCCTTTCGTTTAATTTCAAACATAGATGTGAAATTAGTCGGGAAAAAGAGGATAAAAGACATTAACGGAATAAATCAAACATGATATATGTGGTTGCAAGCCCAAAAAGATAAGTAATGGATTGATGCATAAGTGGCAGGGGGGACATTAGGTGTTTATGCGTAAAATTAAACCGGCATTTTTCCGGATAATTACCGTAATCCTGATTGCTTCGGCATGTTTTTCCGGTGGTTCATACAACCCGATACAATACCGGGGATTCGGCGCCGACGGGGTCGTCAGCGGGTCGCTCCATATTATCGACATCGGGGGAACGAAAATAATGCTTGATGCCGGGGCGTTTTACGGGAAGGACAAAATACAATTCCCGCTGGACATCGGTAAAAACGACATAGCGGGCCTCAAATGCATAATCATAAGCCATGTCCATCTGGACCACACCGGCCGTCTGCCGGAAATAGTCAGGTACCTTGGATATAAAGGGCCCATTTTTTGCACCGGAGAAACCGCTATTTTGCTGCCTGTTATGCTGAAGATGGCCGTCAAATACGGTGATTTCGGCATGGAAAATTTTTATTATTCGAAGAACAACGCGAAGAACCGCTTTTCGGGCAAAGATATAGCCGTGCACAGCATGCCCGACTGCGAATACGGCAGGCAGATCGGGAAAAAGTGCGCGATCAGATGCAGGCGGTCCGAATTGGGTTCAAGGGGATATTTTTTATGCGGTAAATGCGCCGAAATGGAAGCCGCCGAAACCATGAGAAATATCGTGATTGTCGAACCCGGAAAAAATGTGCGACTGTCCGGGTCGGTTGACGCGGAGTTTTTTTACACGTCCCATTTGCCCGGGTCCGTCATGACGCTATTAAAGGACAAAAATAGCGGCAGGAGCGTCCTGTATTCGGGCGACATCGGGAGCGACCTTTCGCCGTTCCTGATTCATAATATTCCGGTCGCGCGCAGGGCGGACATAGCCATTGTGGAGGCAACCTACGGTATTGAGGAAAGGCAGGATGAAGCCGGAGCCAGGCAGAAGTTCAGGGAATATATCGCGTCCAAGCTCAGGGAGAAGAAGAAGATAATCATACCGGTTTTTTCGCTTGATAAGGCCCAGCAGGTTTTTTATGAGCTGTCGGAGGGGATAAAGGAAAAAATAATACCGGGCGGCGTCTGCATCCGCGCGTTCAGCGCCAGCATGGAAGCGATAAACGGGCTTTATTGCGGGCGGTTAAGGGTTGAAAAAGGAAACCTGACCCCTGATTTTATCTCAAAAGGGCCGTTTGACCCGGCGCTGGCACGGTTCACAAAGGGTGGCGGAATAGAATACGGGGATATAACCGTGCTGTCCTCGGGCATTGCGGACCGCATGATTTCAAAGGACACGCTGATAAAAATCATCGGCGACAGGGATTTTTGCTGCGTTTTTGTCAGCAGGCAGGACCCCGACACGCCGGCGGGCATCATTTCAAACATGTCAGGGAACAGGGTCGTGATAGGGGGAAAAACGTATGCCGCGAATGCGGAGGTAAGGAACTTCGACTGTTTCAGTTCGCACGCCAGGTACTCGTCTATACGGGAAATGCTGAAGGGCCTTTCCGGGTTAAGAACCATTCTGGTAGTGCACATTGACGGAAATTCCGTCAGGGCCGTGGAACAAAAATATAATTCCGACTTTCCGGACGTAAAAGTGGTGGCCCCGGGCCCGTATGAAAAACTGAACCTATAAGAGGGCGGGTCGGAGAAATATAATCCCGCAAATTAAGATATTGACAAATCCTCCAGGTTTTTGTATCATTGACGCACATAGCAAGAAGAAGCCATTTGCTTCTCACCCCCAGGCCTTGGCTGAAAGGGTTCAAAAAAAGAATATATATGAATAATATATAGGAGAAGACGGCTTTATGCCGTCTTTTTATTTTTTTAAGGAGGTGGAGCGTATTTCATTCACAGAGTTAAGGACCAACAGCCAGATCAGGGTAAGCGAAGTCAGGGTTATCGACGATCAGGGTAATTCGCTCGGAGTGATGTCGGTTCCGGATGCGGTGAGAAAGGCTGAGGAAAAGGGAGTTGACCTGGTCGAAGTCAGCCCCAACGCTAAACCGCCGGTATGCAAGATCCTCGATTACGGGAAGTACCGGTACGAACAGCTTAAAAAAGACAAGGAAGCCAAAAAGAAACAGCACGTCGTTGTGGTAAAGGAGATCCAGGTAAGGCCGAACATCGACAAGCACGACCTCGGGATAAAACTCGACCACGCCAATGAGTTCCTTATCAAGGGTTTCAAGGTCAAGTTCGTGATAAGGTTCAGGGGCAGGGAGATGGAGTATAAGGAACAGCGCGGAAAGGAAATAACGGACCTGATATTCAAGCATGTCTCCATTAACGGCGTGCTGGAAGGCGAGCCGTTCAGGGAAGACAAGCTCATAATATTCACGATGATGCCGACCAAAAAACCGCAGTAACCGGCGGTACGGCGGCATTTGTGCCAAGGCGCCATAACAATTAAAAAAAGGAGAATAAGATGCCGAAATTGAAAACGAATTCCTGCGCGAAAAAAAGGATAAAAGTTACGGCCACCGGAAAATTGAAGTACAAAAAGCCGGGGCTCCGCCACCTGCTTCACCAGGAATCAAGCAACCTGAAAAGGCCGAAAAGAAAAGCGGGCTACGTCGACCACGCCAACGCAAAGAACGTTAAATTGATGCTGCCTTACAACTAACCGGAAGGCGAAAGCACGATTAAAATTAAAATGGAGGTCTTACAATGCCGAGGGTAAAAAGAGGCGTTACTTCAAAACGCAGGCATAAAAAAATGATCAAACTTGCCGAGGGTTTCTACGGCAGGAAGAAGAACCTGTGGACAAGGGCCACCGAGCAGGTGCAGAAAGGCTGGCAGGCTTCGTTCAAGGGAAGGAAGCTCAAAAAAAGGGAATTCAGGAACCTGTGGATAATCAGGATCAATTCCGCATGCAGGGAGAACGGCATTTCATACTCGCGTTTTATGAACGGTTTGAACAAAGCCGGCATAGAAATAAACAGGAAACAGCTGGCCGAAATGGCGGTGGTTGACATGCCTTCTTTCATAAAGCTCGTCGAGGCGGCAAAAGAGAACCAGACGGCCGCCGCAAAGTAATATTTTTTTGACCGGCACAAAATTTTATTGGGAGGCCCTTTAAGGCCTCCCAAAAGATTTTATATAAGCGGGAGGGGCGATGGAAGCAAGGTTTAAAAAGTACCTGCTTTATTACTCTGTTGCGGCGGGCGCCGCTTTTTTTCTTATTATGGCGCTGTATACGGGATTTAAGCTCTCGGCGCCGCTTGACGACGCTTTTATATATTTCCAGTACGCCAAAAACCTGGTTCACGGCCATTTTTTCGAATATGTGGCGGGCGAGGGCTATTCATCCGGCGCGACCAGCTTCCTTTACGCTTTTTTGCTGGCGCCTTTCGCGCTGATATTCAGGGGAATTTCCCTCGTCATACCGACATATATCGGCGGCATGGCCTGCCTCTATTTCTGCGGTTTGTTTATTTTCGGCATCATAAAGAAACTCACCGACAGCGTGCCGGCCGCCATTTTCGGAGCCGCGCTTTACCTGACCAACGGCAACATCCTCTGGGGATTTTTTTCCGGGATGGAGATAGGAATATTTTCACTGCTTCTGGCGGCAAACCTTTACATTATGGTAAACGGCGAAAAACCGCTGAAGCAGGCGCTTTTGCTCTGCCTGCTTGCGGTGGTAAGGCCCGAAGGTTTCATAGTAGTGGTTGCGCTGGCGGCACTGAAACTCCTCAATAAGATCTTTGACCCCAAAAACGAAAAATTCCTGCCGTATCTTCTTCCGCTTGCCGCGGGGTCTGTTTATTTCCTGATCAACCGCCATTTTACCGGCGATTTCATGCCGAATACCATGAGGGCGAAATCAAGTTTTTCCCTTAATTATTATATTTTCACCGAGGTGCTGAAAGACAGCTGGAATTATTACCTGGATTTCCTTAACAGGGTGTTCAACGGCGGGGCCGAGCATTATTTCCCAAAGTATGTATTTTTTGTTTTCCTTATCGGCATGATGCCGGGCGTTGCCCGCGAGCTGAAGGAAAAAAAAGCGGGATTATTCACGGTTTCGTTCCTCTGGTTCTTCCTCGGGGTGATGTCCACGGTCTTCTCAAGTTTTGCCACGGTGCACAACTACAGGTACACAATGCCTTTTGTGATAATATTTGTGGTCTTCCTGTCTTACGGGATAAAGCTTATGCTTGACAAGGCTGCGGAGCTCTCGGCCGGACGCGCAAGATTCCTTCCGGCAGCGGTATTTTCGTTCTTTTTCATCTTTAATTTCTTCACCATCGCCGCCAACGCGGTGGATTTCGGCAGGGACTGCAGGGACATTCTTGCCCAGTCCATTTCGGCGGGAAAATGGGTCAAAGCCAATATTCCCCCGGGCGAGCGCGTGGCCATAAACGACGCCGGCGCCATAACATATTTTTCCGATGCGCGCGTTTACGACCTTGTGGGGCTGGTCACGAACGGCGAGGCGAAGAATTTCCGGGACGGGCTGGCCACGGTATTCGAGGAACTCGAGCACGTCAGGCCGAAATACTGGATGGTCCACCTCGGATGGTTCAATTACGAGGGGTACACGGTCTTCAAGAAACCCAGGATGACCACCTTTAACATAGAAAAGGAGCCGGCTTATTTCGTCGTTGGCTCTCCCGAAGTCGGTGTGGAGACGGATTTTACCCTTTTTAACAGCGGCGACACGATGAAAACGGACCATACTGAAAAGAAGAGCTTCGTCCAGGCGGACTCGGTGGACATAGCCGACATACGGGACGAGACAAAACACAATTACAGGATATTCGCAAAAAGGGTGCCGCAGGTGCCCGGAACGCTTTTTGAGGAGGCGGAAACGGCCGGCGTAAAGGGCGGACGTGTGCTGGAAGGCGGCAGGATAACCGGCGGCGGGGAAGAATTCACGGTTTCGGGGCTTATTCCCGGAGCCGACATGAAAATTGTGAGAAGGGTATACGAGTCGCCCAACAGCAGCCAAAAAATATATGTCGACGGCGTGTTCTCGGCGGCATGGGTCAACGCCGAGACGGGCAAGGAATATTCCGAGCAGGAGATAACGATCCCTGGCTCATTCATAAAATCGTCATCTGCGAGGGTTAAACTTGAAGAAACTTCGCCGAACAGGTATAATGCTTTCCATTACTGGATACTACAGAGGAGGAGCAAATGAAGAGCGGATTTTTTAAGGATGCGCCCGTTAACCGCATAATAATAACGGCCCTGGCGGTTTTCCTCGTGCAGGCCGCGCTTTCAATGTATTATAACAATAACGCCCTGACTTTTTCCGGCATAGAGGCTTTTTATTCCCTTAACAAATCCGGAGACCTGGCTGAATTTGACATGACAAAGGCGTTAAACGAGCCCGGCAGGCGCGAGAGCGATTCGTTGCTTTACCCGGTTATTGTGGCGCCAATATATAAGGTAGCCGGAAGGGCAAACGTGGTATCCGCGGTATATGTGCTCGACCTGCTGCTGTTCGCGGCGACGCTTCTTTTATTTTACAAGCTTGCCCTGCGTTTTCTGGGCAGGGAAAGCGCCGTTATGGCAATGCTGGTTTACGCCGTTTCGGCGCCCGTGGAGCTTGGAATATTTTCCGGAGCCGCGGTATCTTTGTCCGTACCGCTATTCGCCGCGGCCCTCTATTTCGCCGTATTCTCCCTGGAAAAGAAAGAATACCTGTGGCTGACTGTGACCTGCGCGCTTCTGGCCCTGAACGGCTGGACATCGGCGGTGTTTGCGGCCGGATTTTTGACATACGCGGCCATGAAGATGAACGAAAAACGGATAAGAAGGAACCATGCCGCCGTGCTTGTTTCGGTGACGGCGGCATTCGCGGTAATATCGGCAGCCGTGCTTTTTTGGGTCTTTGCGGACAACCTTACCTTTGACTACCTCAAGAACAACGGCTTGCTCGACATAAAAACGTGGATGGTGGACGCTTTTTTTAAGGACGGATTCCTGTGGTCGAAAGTGCTGCCGCCGTTCATTCCGGTATTCTTTTACCTCGCCCTTTTCCTTAAGGCCGGCTCCGAAATAAAAAAAAGCGAGGTTTCGGTTTATACGCTCATAATGCTTCTCGCCACGGCCGCGCTGGTCATGGAATTCACGTCGGGATTTTCGACGCGCCAGGGGACTTATTTTTTTATGCCCCCGTTTTTCATATGCCTTGTGCTGGGAGCGGTGGCCGGAATAGGGGAATTCGCCTCTTATTTTGAACTGAAAAAGAATCCTAATTTTACAGCCGATAACATAGTCTACGGCATAATTGTTTTCGCGGTATTATACAGCTGCATATACACTTTCAACAGGACCATAGAGCACAACGGCAATATCCAGTACATAGCCGGGGACGCGGCCGTCTCCAAATACATGGAAAGGTGATCAAAAAAATGGCTAAAAAGAAAAGGCACGCCGCGGGAAACGCCGGGATGGTAAAAAGCATATATTCAATGGGACCGTTCAACCTGGCGGCGCTTTCCCTGGTCCTGGCCGCGGCCGGGCAGATGCTCTTCACAAATTTCCACAGTCTTTTTCCGGGACTTTTATTGTATGCGGCCGCCGTAACGGCGTTCTCGTTCGCAAGGGGGGCCTCAAAAAAAGAACCGGAAGTTTTTAACATGGAGCCATGGGTCGAAGCGGGAATTTTCCTTTTCATACTGGCGGTGGCTGTGTTTTTCAGGGTTTATATGTCGGACGAAGTTCCGGCCGGTTGTTTCCGCGACGAGGGGCAGAACGGCAACGAGGCCATAAACATATTGAACGGCGTGGAAATGGACGGTACAAAACTTCCGGTTTACATAGAGCGCTGGACGCAGAACGCGGCCATGTATATGTATTTTGTGGCGGCTTTTTTCAAGTTATTCGGTATAGGGGTGATGCAGGTAAGGGCGGTATCCATAGTTTTCGGCGTGCTTTGCATTCCGGCTTTTTATTTCCTGCTGCGCTACCTTATGGGGGTGCGTCCTGCGATAATAGGGGCCTCAATCATGGCGGTGCTGCGCTGGCACGTGAATTTTTCGAGGATAGGTTTTTTGGGAATAGTCACGGTTTTCTTCGTAATACTCTGCATTTATTTCACCTACAGGGTCTACATAAAACGCAAGCCTTTTGATTTTATCATGCTCGGGGCGCTCACATCGCTTTCGCTTTACACATACCTGGCGGCAAGGCTCATACCGGTGGGTCTGGCAATATTTTTTATCTATGTTTTTATCAGGGAACCGAAATTCCTGAAAAAGAATTACAAATCCATAGCCCTGGCGCTGGCCGCTTTCCTTATAGTGATATCCCCGCTGGCGCTTTATGCCGTAAAAAATCCCCAGAATTTCATGAGCCGCTCCTCCACGGTATCGATATTCAACCAGGAAATGCTCCATGAAGTGGGGGGCAGGTACGTGGAAAAGGACGGCAAACCCAAGTTCTGGATGAAGCTTTACATGGAAAATTTCTCGAACACGATGCTCATGTTCAATTACGAGGGTGACGGCAATCCAAGGCATAATTACGGAGCCGTGCCAATGCTCGATTTTGTAACCGGCATATTCGCGTTTTTGGGGTTCTTTTACGTCCTATTCAACGCCGCAAAACCGCGTTACTTCCTTTTGATGGCCCTGTTCGCGGCTTTCCTTCAGACCGGATTGTTGTCGACCGAATCCCCGCAGGCGTACAGGACCATAGTGGAGATACCCGTCGTGATAATATTCGCCGTATTGGCGGCGTCAAAGATTTTGGACTGGGCAAAAGAACAGTACGGGGGGAATTTTTTATCCACCCTGACCATGATAGGCATCGTGGTGCTCTGCTATGTGGGTTATGACAATTTCAACCAGTATTTCGATAATTTCAGGAAGAACCCGGGGTCGTGGGCGGAATTTTCCACGGATGAATACACCATGGGGCGTTATGTCAACAAACTCGGCAGCGACTGGGAGGCGATGGTTCAGCCTTCATGGGTGGAAAGTTACACCTTCAAGTTCGCGGCATATCCGGCGGAGAATTACGTCCATTTTTCGCTCGCGGACCACATACCGATAAGGGAAAAGACCAGGAAAAATTTTGTGTATGTGCTCGACACCACATACCTGCCGCTGCTGCCGGTATTGCAAAAGATGTACCCGCACGGAAAATACGGGGAATTCAGGCATAAGTACATCCCCAACGAGATACTTTATTTCACTTTTGAAGTGCCATATGACGACGTGAAGAGATACCAGGACAAGCGGGTCGATAACGGCCTCAACGGGTCATATTACCGCGGCGTCGAATGGAAGGGCAAGCCGGCTTTCACCAGGGTGGACCCGTTCATACTTTTTAACTGGACCCTTGACCCGATAATGGGGCCTTTTTCCGTAAAATGGAACGGAAGGATAAAGATAGACAGGCCCGGCAGGTATACCTTTATTACCAATTCCAATGATTATTCCGACCTTTATATAGATTCCAGGAAAGTGCTGGAGAACAAGGGAACGGGTTTCGGCGAGAAAAACGGCAGGGGGGATGTGGAGCTTTCCAGGGGCATGCATTCCATCGAATTAAGATACCGCGAGACCATACATTATTCCATGATGCAGTTCTGGTGGAAAAACCCCGAGAGCCAGAGCGAGGAGGTGGTGCCCAGTGAGATCCTCTTCCCGTAAAAAACAAAAGATTGTGGTGGTCATGCCGGCATATAACGCGGCAAAGACACTTGAAAAAACATACAGGGACATCCCGAAAAATATCGTTGACAGGGTGATACTGGTTGACGACGTATCCAGGGACGAGACCGTTGACGTGGCCAGGCACCTCGGGATAAAGACGATAGTGCACATCCAGAACAAGGGCTATGGCGGCAACCAGAAGACCTGCTACATAGAGGCGCTCAAGGAAGGCGCGGACGTCATCGTTATGCTGCATCCCGATTACCAGTACGATTCGCGGCTCATTCCGGAAATGGTCTCTCCAATATTGAACGGCCACGCCGATTTTGTGCTCGGCTCCAGGATGCTGGGCGCAGGCGCGCTCAGGGGCGGGATGCCTTTTTATAAATATGTCTCCAACAAGGTGCTGACATTCGTGGAGAACGAGTGTTTTGGGAAACATTATTCGGAGCTCCATACCGGTTTCAGGGCCTACAGCAGGAAGCTGCTTTTGACCATTCCGTTCACCCTGAATTCCGACGATTTTGTATTCGACACGGAGGTCATTGCGCAGGTGGAAATGTTCGGGTTCCACTCGAGCGAAGTCCCGGTCCCGACAAGGTATTTTAAGGACGCCTCGTCGATAAATTTTATCCGTTCCTCGGTTTACGGACTTGCCACCCTTAAAGTAATGGCCCAGTTCCTTCTGCACAAGTGGGGGATAAAAAAGTATGAGAAATTCTCAAAGACATTGACAGACGTCATCAGCCCGTTCTACGCAAAACAGATAAAGAAGGGAAAAAAACAATGACAAAAAAGCTGGTCTTCTGGATAGGCCTTCTGGTCACGGTCATATGCCTTTTCTTCGTTTTCAAGGGGATCAATTACGGGATGCTGCTGGGTATAATACGGCACATAAACGTATGGCTTCTTCTGTTAACCGTGGCCATATATATCGTGGGATACCTGATAAGGGCGGTCAGGTGGCGCCAGCTCTTAAAACACATAAAGGTCTTCAGGGCCATAAGGCTCTTTCCCTACCTGGTCATCGGGTTCATGTTCAACAACGTCCTTCCGGCGCGCGCCGGCGAATTCATCAGGGCTTACCTTACCGGCAGCAAACTCGGCGTCAGCGGCACTTCCGCGTTCGCCACGGTCGTAATAGAAAGGGTCTTTGACGGGCTGGTGATGATATTTTATTTCATAATCGGCTATACGGCATTTCATTTCATCACCGCGCAGTCCCATATACCTCCAATATCCGTATTAGGCATGTCGCTGGGAATAAAGGACGCCGTGCTCGGTTTTGCGGTGCTCGGCAGCGCCGTCTTTCTGGCCATTTTCATATTCATGTTCTTTCTGCTCTACAAACGCGAGGCCACGGTAAAACTGGTGCACTCGATAATGTCGGTTTTTCCGGCGGGCATACGCGACAAAACCGGAAAATTTATCGACACTTTCATACTGGGGCTCGGGGTGCTCGGCAGCGTAAAGGATATGGCAATAGTATTCGGACTTTCACTGCTGGCATGGTCGGTTGAAGCCTATACATACTGGCTGATGGGCCAGGCCATGAACATACAGGTGAGCTTTCTTCTCGTGTGCCTTATAATGGCCGTGGCGAATTTCGCCATAATGGTCCCCTCGACATCCGGGGGAGTCGGGCCCTTTGAGTTTTTCGGAGTGGGTATAATGATGCTTTTTGCCTTCCCGAAGGAGCAGGCAGCCGCGTATGTTTTCATAGTGCACGCGATGATACTCTTTCCCATAATAATCCTCGGGGCCGTTTTTATGGCCATGGAAGGAATGAATTTTTCAAAAATATTGAAAGAACAGAAAAAGGAGGAAGTAAAATGAAGAAAGTTCTACCGGTTTTTGCACTTGTTTTCATGTTATTCGCTTTAATGGGCGTGACATGCCAGAACACCAACGGAACCCCGGGCGGACAGGCGGCGGCACAGTCCCCGGCTGGCGTCACTTCCACGGCGGCCACCGGAGCGCCTATTGCGGTCATTGAGACGGCGAAAGGAACCATCAAGTTCAGGTTTTTTTCTTCCGACGCGCCGAAGACCTGCGAGAATTTCATCACGCTTGCGGACAAGGGGTTTTATAACGGCCTGACATTCCACAGGGTCGAGCCGAATTTTGTCATACAGGGCGGGGACCCCAACGGCAACGGCTCGGGCGGGCCAGGCTACAACATAAAGGCGGAGTTCAATAAAAATCCTCATCTTGAGGGAACCGTTGCCATGGCGCGCGCGTATGACCCGGATTCGGCGGGAAGCCAGTTTTACATCTGCCTGGCTCCGGCTCCGTTTTTGGACGGGAAATACACTGTGTTCGGGCAGGTAACGGAAGGGCTAGACGTGGTGCACAAGATAGCAGTAGGCGACAAGATGAACAAGGTATACATAGAATACAAGTAAGGCAGGGTCATTTAAATAAAAATACCACGGGCCATTGGCCCGTGGTATTTTTATTTATAGAATAAAGGCGCTTAACTGGTATAATGTGCGGGTAACAAAAAAAACAGTTTGGGGCATAATGAAAAAGAGATTTATTGTCTTAGCAGCCGTCATAGCCGCGCATTCGCTGGTTTTTTCCCTGGGTACGGGGCCGGGCACCACCGCCACAAATTTTCTCAAGATCGAGCCCTTTGCCAGGCCGGCGGGCATGGGAGAGGCGTTCATATCCGCATCGGACGGGTCATACGGCATGTTCTACAACCCCGCGTGCCTTGACGCCGTGCTGGGCTACGAGGCGCAATTCTCCCACATTGCCTGGTTCTCCGGGATAAATTACGATTATCTCGCAGTGGTAAATCCGGATCCGCTGCTGGACTGGGGCAAGATAGGCCTTGCCATATGTTACATTTCGCCCGGGGATATGGCGGCCACGAACGATATCACCTCATACGACCCGGCTTATCTCAACATGCTGCCGGACCTGTCGCAGTTCATAACCGGTAAATTCACCCCTAAAAGCTACGCAATAATATTCGGTTATTCGCTCGACCCGACCGAGGACCTGTCGCTCGGGCTGAACCTCAAACTTACCACGGATTACCTGGACGAGGCAAAGGATTCAAACGTAAGCTTTGACATCGGCGCCATATACAAGGTGCTCCTCGAGGGTCATTACATAAGGCTGGGTGCGCTTGTGGCGGATATCGGTACGCCCTCCAACATAGGGGGAGAAGATTTCAGCCAGCCTCTCTCGGCGACCTTCGGCATATCGGACCTTACCACAATAGCCGACTGCGATTTTTTGATATCATGCCAGTCATCGGTCCAGATGGATTCCGACATGACAATAGGAGCGGGGGCCGAATACTGGTTCTATGACATGTACGCGTTAAGGGCCGGGTTGGTGCTCCAGCATACCTTAAGGCCGACGTTCGGCGCAGGCGTGCGCTGGAAAAACATGGAGGTGGATTACGGTTTTGAGAATTACGAAACCCTCGGCGCCGTACACAGGATATCCCTGTTGTATTCATGGGGAACGCCGCCTGCAAGGCTTAAGGTCGACCCTTATTATATATCCACCGGCAGGGATTCGCAGCGCAACAAGATGACGTTTACCCCGATATTACAGCAGAAGGAGATGATTGAAAGCGTCGTAATAAACATTTACGACAAAACCGGCAATAAGCTCCTGGCGTCTATCCCCGCAAAGGATCCCGACTCAAGGGTGGAATGGGACGGAAGGATAAACGGCGCGCCCGCGCCGGACGGCACCTATATGGCTGCCGTCGCGGCGGAATATACGGTAAACGGAACTTCTGAATCAAAAAAAGTCGCGGTTATAGTCGATTCCACGCCTCCTGTCGTGTCGCTTCTTGCGTCTCCGGACGTGAAGGTAGCCGGAAGGGCCGCTCTTTTGATACCGGTAAATTTTGAAATGCGCGCGACGGACAATACCATGGTGGATAAATGGCAGCTGGTGGTCTGGGACTCCGCAAAAAAACCTTATTTTACCCTTGCCGGGGCCGGGGAGCCTCCTGAAAAATTCACATGGGACGGAAAAGGGAACGACGGGACCTATGCCAGGACAAACGAGACATATTATTTCGGACTTTTTGCCTGGGACAGCCTGGGCAACAGGGGCGCGACGCAGGCGCTCCAGCGGCTGCTGCTTGTTAAGGAGATAAAAATAATTTTTTCCTCGGACGCGCTTTTTGACCCCGGAATGAGCGACGTGAAGGTCTCCGCCTACCATATGGTCTCTGAAATGAAAAATGTCCTCTCGCAGTATCCCGGGACGTCCATAACCGTCGCGGGCCACACCGACAACCTTCCGCCTTCGTCCAGGGGCGTTTACAGGGACAATGCGGAGCTGTCAAAGGCTCGGGCCGAGGCTGTAAAATATTTTATGGTCAATATCCTGGGGATCGACGTGGATAAGATAACCACCGAAGGGGACGCGGATAATTTTCCGGTGGCGTCCAACGACACGCCTGCGGACAGGGGAAAAAACCGTAGGGTGGAGATAATAATCAGGCCCGATGTTTATAAATAAACGCAAACCTTGACTAAAACTTCCCGCTGTGATATTGTTAAGATTGTGTTAATTCCTGTTATATAACCAAATTCAAAAGGAGTAAACCGTGCTGGAAAAATTTTTCCCAAAAGAATTCAATTTTTTTGAGTTTTTCGACAAGGAAATGTCGTATGCCGAAGAGGCCTGCGATGTGTTCAAGAGCATAGCCGAAAAGGGCGAAGTCGGCGCCGAGGATCGCGAGAAAATGCGCGAGATAGAGCACAGCGGCGACAAGATGGCATACGCAATAATAGAGCACCTTAACAAGACTTTCATCACCCCTTTCGACAGGGAAGACATCCACTCGCTGGCGAAAAAACTCGACGATGTCAACGACATGCTCAACACCATAGTTTCGAGGATGAAAGTATATAAGATCAGGACGCCCAACAAGATCCTGATAGAATTTTCAGACATCATAGACAAGTCGGTTCACTCGCTCGGCATAGCCGTGCGCGGACTGAGGGACATGAAGCACATGAACAGGGTCCTGGAGGCCTGCAAGCAGGTATCGCTGTATGAATCGGAGGGCGATAAGCTCCGCGACAACGCGCTTGGCTGGCTGGTGGACAATGAAAAAGACCCGATAGAATTCATCAAATGGAAAGAGATATATCAGGAAGCCGAGACCGTGCTCGACATCTGCAAGATCGTCGGGCATGTGGTGGAAATGATACTGGTAAAGTCGGCCTGAAGTATCGGTTTTAAACAAGGCAAACATATGGAGATCAAATGACCCTCACTATATTATTTCTCGTTATCCTGGCGCTTGTATTCGATTTTTTGAACGGATTTCATGATTCGGCAAACGCAATCGCCACCGTCGTTTCCACCAGGGTGCTCTCGCCGAGCAAGGCGGTCATCTGGGCAGCTTTTTTTGAGTTTTTGGCATTCTTTTTCTTCGGCTCACATGTCGCCAATACCATAGGAAAGGGCATAGTCAATATCGCCGTAATCGACAGCGCGGTCATATTCGGGGCGCTGGTCGGCGCCTGCTGCTGGAACCTCATCACATGGTATTTCGGACTTCCGTCGAGCTCTTCGCACGCCTTGATCGGCGGGCTAATAGGCGCCGCTCTGGTAAAAGCCGGTCCGGGCTCACTTCTTGCGCCGGGCATCATAAAGGTCGTAAGCTGGATAGTGATATCGCCGGTGCTGGGTTTTGTCCTTGGAAGGCTTGTGGCGCTTGCCATATACTGGATATTTTCGAGGACCGCACCGTCGAAAGTCGACAAATTTTTCAGGCGCGGGCAGCTTTTTTCCTCGGCGCTGTTTTCAATGGGCCACGGCGGCAATGACGCCCAGAAAACCGCAGGCATAATATCATCGCTTCTTTTTTCGTCCGGGCTCCTCGGAAAAAGTTTCCATATTCCAACATGGGTCGCTCTCATGTGTTATTGCGCAATATCTCTCGGGATCATGTTCGGGGGATGGAGGATAGTGAAGACCATGGGACAGAAGGTGGCCAAATTAAAGCCCATAGACGGCTTTTGCGCGGAAACCACGGCGGCCATCAGCCTTTATACGGCTTCGGCGTTCGGCATACCCGTTTCCACGACGCATACGATCACAGGCTCCATAATGGGAGTGGGCTCCATTAAAAGGCTTTCGGCGGTAAGGTGGGGGGTTGTCGGAAATATCGTCTGGGCGTGGGTGCTGACAATACCGCTCGCGGCATTAATGTCCGCAGGCGCCTATATTATAGGATCGCATTTTCTCCACTAAAGCCGTTCATTCCGCCGATCCGGCGGGAATCAGCATGATAAAGCTTGAACCGTTGTTTTTTCCTTTAGACTCGGCCCAGACGGCGCCGCCATGAAGTTCGATAATATTCTTGACAATGCCAAGTCCCAGCCCCGTGCCCTGGACGGAACGCGTATTTATGTTCTCCGCCTGGTAGAATTTCTCGAATATCCTCTGCAATTTCGATTCGTCTATTCCCATACCCCTGTCGGTTATTGTTATTGAAACATAAGGGCCCGCGACCAGCCGGCTTATATCGGCGTAGGACGGTATGACCCCGGGAAAAGAGGGTACAATGTCCGCCGTGATGGAAATTGTGGAGAGGGCCGGCGAGAATTTTATTGCGTTGTTCAGAAGATTGGTAACGGCCTGGGCCAGCCTGTAAGGGTCAACCTCGGCCTTAAGTGCGCCGTCGGGGCCGTGAATTGCAAGTGTTATGGATTTTTTTGCGAGAAGCGAGCGGATGTCGGAGGCGCATTGTTCTATTATCCTCTTTACGTCGGAGGTTTTTTTTGTGATTGAAAAGCTTCCCGATTCCATCTTTGCCGTGTCAAGCAGGTCGTTAATTAGCACCAGCAGCCTGTCCGAATTGTTTCGTATGTTGTCTATATATTCCTTCTGGACGGCGGTCAATTCGCCGCCCACGCCCCCGGCCAAAAACGATGAAAAACCCTTTATTGCCGTGACCGGGGTCCGTAATTCGTGGGATACCATGGACATGAAGCTTTCTTTTACCACATCAAGCTCCTTGAGCTTTTCGTAGCTTTCCTTCAGTTCATGCTGCGACTTCTTTATCTCCCTTATGTCGGCGACGACGCATGCCGCGCCGGCGATATCGCCGTCCTCCCTGATGAGCGACGAGGAAAGCATCACGTCGACATTGCCGCCCGAAAATGACCTCAGGGTTGTCTCAAAGTTCTTAATGGAACCGTTTTTCAGGAGCGTTTTCATCCATCCCGCGGCATCGGAGGCGGCGCTGAAAAACATCGGATACGGATGGCCGAGAAGTTTTTCCCTGCCGCACCCGAAAAGATTGAGAGCCTCGTCGTTAAGGTATATTATCTCAAAAGAGTCGTTGAGCATGATTAGCGCCTCGTTCATGCTGGAAATAATATTCTCGGCCGCCGAAGCC
Source organism: uncultured Spirochaetia bacterium (assembly GCA_964443355.1). Lineage (GTDB taxonomy): Bacteria > Oederibacteriota > PGYV01 > PGYV01 > Palsa-1178 > Bog-1181. Next base: position 121,398 of record CAYUDX010000003.1, on the reverse strand, counting down.
GGTGTTACCTTGAAAAAACTCTGGTTATTGACGGCATAGAGGACGGGGAACCCCCAGAAAAGTATCAGGATGTCGGTCGCATCGTTAAGCGGTATGGGCGACAGGATGAGCCTTGGAAGAAAGACCTCGGTGTATGTGCCCAGCATAAGCGCTACGGACCCGCCTATAAAGATGAAAAAAGCGGCGCGCCTGTGGCGGGGATCTTTTACCTTGAAGGCGTAATCAAGGCACATCAGTATCCCGGCAAAAGTGATAAGAATGAAATATGCATAAAATGAATATGAGAACAGGTTGCCGTACCATGTGGTATGCCAGCCGAAGTAGAGAAGCTCCGGAGGCCTCATCAGGCGTAGCGTCCAGTGCAGGTAAATGTAGAAAAGAGTAAGCAGGGAAAGGGCTGGTTTTAAAAATGGGAAACGCAATAGTTTTTTTTGTTTTGTAAAATAGAGCGAAAAAAGGAATCCCATGGCCGGAAAAGTTATCCATCCGATGGAATAAACGTGCCATATAACGCCGATAAGACCCGGAGGAACCGCGGTGTCGCTCATAAAGAACATACCGCCGGACCAGAGCGCGAAACAGGCTATAAGACCGGCGGCGCTCAAGTTAAGCGGGGATCGGGCGTCCGCGAACAATATATACCCGGCCAGATAGCAGTATATAATGAATGCAAGGAAATGAAGCATCGGAAACAGCGGGAACCAGGCCAAGGGATCAGCTCCTTATCAATAGTTGTCTATACGATTATTATCGTCCATTTAGGAGGCAAAGTTTAATTATTTATGGCGATTATTATCGCTGATAAATACTCTTATTGCCACGTCAGATATTTTGTGATATATTATATATTAGAGAATTGAAAGGAGAATTCGTGATGCGCGGAATGATGAAAAATGCAATTCTCGTATATATATTTATAAATATATTTATGTCCGTAAACGGGGCAAATATCATAATTAATACATCCAGCCAGCGTCTGGCTATAAGCCCTTATATTTATGGCACCAATCAACAGATGGAGGGTGATGAGAATCTTACAATCATGAGGCTTGGCGGGAACAGAATGACAGGTCTTAACTGGGAAACCAACGCCTCAAATGCCGGATCGGATTATCAGCAGTCAAGCGATAATTATATGTGTGGTGCCATAGAATATCCGCTTTCGACCACCGAGTGCGCAAGCGAGGCCGGAGGCGTAATAGAGCATTTTGTCGACTACTGTACGTCGTACGGTTATAAATCCATTTTAACCATCCCAATGGCCGGATATGTGGCCGCGGATGAGAACGGGACCGTGTCGGTCGCGGAAACCGCGCCGTCGGCAAGATGGGACACGGCAAATTATGTAAAGGGAAGCCCTTTCATTTATCCTCCAAATTTAACCGATGGCGCAGTATATGACGACGAGGAAGTTGCCTATATGGTTCAAAAATACGGGAATGCGACGACGCAGAACGGCGTCATGGCTTATCAGCTTGATAATGAGCCTGATCTCTGGTCAAGTACGCATCCCAGGATACACCCGACGCCGACGGGCGCGGCAGAGCTTGTTACAAGGTGTGCGGAGCTTGCGGCATCAATAAAAAACGTCGACCAGTACGCGCAGGTTTTTGGGCCTGTTTTCGGCATGATATGGTCGGAAGATTCCCTGGGGGCGGATTGGCCGGCTTTGAAAACAGCGGGCAACTACAGTTGGTATGTGGATTATTTCCTTGACCAGATGAGCCAGGCATCGGCCTCTGCCGGGAAAAGACTGCTTGATGCCATAGACATTCATTATTACACGGAAATGGCTGAAGGACTTTATCCGCCGTTCAGTTATTCCACCGGCTGCATGGTCAGGAATGACGGATGCACTTCGACGGCCGCCGCCATTTCCCGCATGCAGGCGCCAAGGACACTGTGGGACCCCACGTTCACGGAGAACAGTTCGGTGGGGCAATGGCTCGCCGCTGACCTTCCGTTGCTTCCAAAATTGCAGGCGTCAATCAACAAATATTATCCCGGAACAAAGATAGCTGTTACCGAACACGGTTTTGGAGGCGGAACTGATTATTCCGGAGGGATATGTATAGCCGACGTGCTCGGTATTTTCGGAAAATACGGAGTTTATGTCGCGACAATGTGGAAGACTGGCTATGGACTTTTCCATTCGGCGGCATACAAGCTTTACAGAAATTATGACGGCTCCAACGGCACATATGGGAACACAAATGTTCAGTGCGATTCAAGTGATATCCCAAATATAACATGTTACGCCTCGATAAACGGAAGCGACGATTCGACCGTACATATTATTGTATTGAACAAGGCCGCCACTGCACAGACGGCAAATGTTTCGATAACCAGCTCTCAGAGTTATACCATGGGGACTGCCTGGGCATTCGGGGGTGCGGATCCGACAATCACATCCAGGACTGCTCCGGTTTTATCCGGAAATTCATTTTCTTATTCGGTCCCCGCATACTCGGCCTATCATTTTATATTGAAATCAGGAGCAACCCCGACAAACACCCCCAACTGGACGGCGACGCCTACATTCACAATTACGCGTTCTTTTACGATCACACAGACATCCACCGTGACTCCCACATTTTCCGTAACTCCGGTTGCGACATCGCAAATAATATACGACGGCGACACCGCCGGGGCGACAATCGCCGACGGGACCATTCACAGCACGGCTCCGGGGGTAATGTCCCAGACAACGGGGGGCGATCCGGGGAATATGATGCTGCTTACATATACCAATGCAACGAGCTGGTGGCAGCAGCATTACTGGGTCCTTAATAATCCAAAATCAACCGCAGGGGAGATGTACCTTTCTTTTGATGTGAGGCAGGATCCTTCCAGCCCGTATCCCGTGGTCCAATTTGACGTCGGCATCGATTTAACGGGCGCAATTAATCTGGATGTTTCGGCTTATACTGTCGGAGGCGGAGCCGTCACAACAGCCTGGAAAACCGTCATGATTCCATTATCCGCGCTTGTTGACGCGGGTCAGATCGTTGTAAATTCAATAGCCTTCACCAACAATTATACGGATGATTATACGGTCGACATCGACAATGTCATGCTTGTGCCCGCGGCGGCGACACCGACGGCGACAACCCAGTATTCGTCGACCTTTACCCAGACATATACCCGGACTGCCACGCCCACGTCGTCCCGCACGCAGACTTTTACTCCGACTTTCACCGCGACATTTACACAGACGCTTTTTGTAACCGCCACTGTAACCCCGAGCGTAACCGCCACTATTACCGGGACACCGCCCACTGTAACAGACACTCCGACGATAACCTGGACCTATACATTTACGGCCACTGTGACCATGACGGGTACGCCAACGATAACCCGGACGCTTCAGCCGACAAATACTTTCACGCCGACGCTTACGGCGACGCCGGATGCGACCTTCACTTCCACGCCGACATTGCCGGCCGCGCCCACTTTTACCCCGACTTTCATTGCGACAACGGGCCTTCCGGGGATAAAAGTCGTGATTTATCCGGACCCGATCATAGCCGGGAAGGGCCCTTTGAGCATGCTGATTAGCGCCGACCAGAAACCCGCCTATGTAAAATTGCGCGTTTATACGGCCTCTTTCAGGCTCATTCACGAGGCTACATGGGACTCATCCGGTATAACTGGCAGTTATGTCGTCACCGAAGGGGCGGATAAGTTCGCCAATTTGGGCAGCGGCTCATATTATTTTGTCGTGTTCGTCACGGACCAGCAGGGCAGGGTAACAAGGAGCAAGGCCGGCCCGCTGATAATTTTAAGGTAAAGCGGACCCGGGTCAAAAAAATAATATTCAGGGGAAATGCAATGAATGAAAAACTGCTCGCAAACCTCGAGGGAAACATAACCATACTGAAGGATTTCATAGGGAAGATACCGGAAGACGCCATTTTGAAAAGGCGCAGGCCCGACGTCTGGACCATTTACGAGCATCTTGAACACATGTCCGGCGCGCAGGTCATGCTGCTTCGCAGGATAGAAATGTTTTTTAACGAGGAAAAACCGGTGATAACGCCATTCATCCCGCCGGACAAACCGGTGGAAAATACCACGAAGCCGGTGGAGCATCTTCTGGGCACCTTCGCGAAATACAGGATGAAACAGCTGGATGCCGTGAAAAAGGCCCCGGATCCGTTATGGGAGAAAAAGGCTCTGCATCCGGAATACAGCGAATATTCCTTTGATACACTGGTGCGCCACGCCTGCCTCCACGATTCCTTCCATATGTACAGGATTGAGGAATTGTGGCTTCAAAATGACGCGTTCCTGAAAGCGCTCTGAAAGGCGGCACGATATTTTTGAAATTTATTATTGACACCGGCTTTTGACGGGTGTATCCTTTAAATGAACCGGGAAAGTGATCCTTTAAACTGGCCCTGCGAGGCTGGTAAGGAGAATGAACCATTAACGCCTTCTTACCGTATGTCCGCGGGTAAGAGGGTTTTTTTTATCTCCGAAAACCTGCCCCCTTGCCCAAAGATAATACGACCTAAAGCCGCGCCGCCTTAAATCAGGAGGCTGTAATTGGAAGCGAAACTTAAGATCAAAAGCGAGATACTCGACAAACCCTCCATTGAAAGGGCCCTTACCCGCATCGCCCATGAAATACTGGAGAAAAACAAGGGCGGAAAAAACCTCATAATAGTCGGCATCCGTTCGCGCGGTGACGTCCTTGCCAAAAGGATCGCCGACAAGATCAACGCCATCGAAAATATCACCGTGCCCGTCGGCGCCGTCGACATAACATTTTACAGGGACGACTACGACCGCGTCACAAAAGCCGAGGTAAAATCCACGGAACTTCCCATATCCCTGGACGACAGGGACATCGTGCTGGTGGACGACGTGCTTTACACGGGCAGGAGCACGCGCGCCGCGATGGACGTCATTATAGAATACGGCAGGCCCAAGACAATCCAGCTTGCGGTGCTCATAGACAGGGGACACAGGGAGCTTCCCATACAGGCGAATTATGTGGGAAAAAACGTCCCCACCGGCAAGAACGAGCTTGTCGTGCTCAAGCTCGACGAATCAGACGGCGAAGAGAAAGCTATTCTCGCCGAAAAAGAATAGGGGGAAAAACATGGCCTTCAGGCACCTTCTCGGCTTGCAGGACCTTCCTGTCGAAGACATCCAGAACATTCTCAAACTGGCCGTGACTTTCAAGGACCTGATATTAAAACCGGTGAAAAAAGTTCCGACATTGAAAGGAAAGACTGTGGCCAACTTTTTCTTCGAGCCATCCACGCGCACAAAGACATCATTTGAGATTGCGGCAAAAAGGCTCTCGGCGGACGTCCTCAACCTGGCCATTTCTACGAGTTCCGTGGTAAAAGGCGAGACCCTTCTCGACACTTTAAAGACCATAGAGGCCATGCAGGTTGATATAGTGGTCATACGCCACAGCGTCTCGGGCGTGCCTTTCATGCTTTCCCGGAAGATAAAATCCGCGGTCGTGAACGCGGGCGACGGCATGCACGAGCACCCGACGCAGGGGCTGCTCGATCTTTTCACCATAATGGACAAAAAGAAAAACATAGAGGGGCAGACGGTGGCCATCGTGGGGGACATCGCGCACTCGCGTGTGGCGCGCTCGAATATCTTCGGACTTATAAAAATGGGGGCGAAGGTAAGGGTCGTTGGCCCCGCGACACTCATACCCAGGGACGTCCAGGAGCTCGGCGTCGAGGTCTTTACCGACCTTGAACACGGTTTGAAGGACGTGGACGTAATCAACATACTGCGCATGCAGCTGGAGCGCCAGAAGAAACACCTTTTTCCTACCATCAGGGAATACGCGATGCTATTCGGGGTCAACAGCAAGAAATTAAAATGGGCGAAACCGGACTGCCTTGTCCTGCATCCGGGGCCCATGAACCGCGGCATTGAGGTGTCGCCGAACGTGGCCGACGGCGCACAGTCCGCCATCGAGGAACAGGTGACCAACGGAGTGGCCGTACGCATGGCCGTCCTGTATCTTATGGGAGGAGGCAAAGCCAATGAAGTTACTGATTAAGAACGGCCTCGTGGTCGACCCGGCCAACGGCCGGGAAGAAAAGTGCGACGTGCTGGTTGTTGACGGTAAAATATCAAAGGTCGCAGGGAACATAACCGAGCAGGGGGCGAAGATTATCGACGCAAAGGACCGCATCGTGGCGCCCGGATTCATAGACATGCACGTCCATTTTCGCGAACCCGGATTTGAATACAAGGAGACCATAGAGACCGGCTCCCGGGCGGCGGCAAAGGGCGGTTTTACCACCGTGGCATGCATGCCAAATACCGACCCGGCGCTGGACAACCAGGCAATGATAGAGTTCGTAAATATGAAATCAAAAAAGGTCGGACTCATCGATGTCCGGGCCATAGGAACCATCACAAAGGGGCGCGCGGGGCAGGAACTTGCTCCCATAGGAGAGCTCTTTAAGGCTGGCGCCGTGGCAATCTCCGACGACGGCTCGACGGTCATGAACGCCGAGATAATAAGGCGCGCGCTCCAGTATTCCAGGATGTTCAACATCACCCTTATAGAGCACTGCGAGGACGTAAATCTGGCGTCGGACGCCAACGCCAACGAGGGTTTTAACGCCACTGTCCTTGGATTAAAAGGAATACCCGCGGCGGCCGAGGAAACCATAGCGGCGCGCGACATAATCATCGCCAGGGAGACCGGCGGAAGGCTGCATCTTGCGCACCTTTCAACGGCCGGCTCGGTCGAGATATTGAAATGGGGGAAAAAGATGGGTGTGAACGTGACCGCGGAGGTGACTCCGCACCACTTCACCCTTGACGATTCATGCCTGAAGGATTACGACACGAACTTCAAGATGAACCCGCCTCTGAGGTCGAAAGAAGATGTCAGGGCAATTAAAAAGGCGCTGAAAGACGACGTGATAGACGTGATAGCCACCGACCATGCGCCGCACGCCGAGCTCGACAAGGATGTCGAATGGAACCAGGCTTCATACGGGATAGTGGGGCTCGAGACGGCCTTCCCGCTTATCATCGACAGGCTCGTAAAACAGGGAGTGCTGACCATTTCGCAGGCAATAGCCAAGATAACCATAAATCCCGCCAGGATACTGAACCTTGACAAGGGGACCCTGGGCGAAGGTGCGGAAGCGGACATAGTCATTGCCGACATTGAAAAGCAGGTGGAGATAAATAAACAGTTCTTCGCCGGACAGTCGACAAATTCCCCATTTATCGGACTGAAACTTTTCGGTTCCATAGAAACCGTGATAAGAAGCGGCAGGGTGGTTTACCAGGCCGGATGACAAACGCAGCTGCGTATTATATCAATCAAGGAGCTTAAAAATGAAAAAAGCGGTTTTGATGCTTGAAGACGGCGCCTATTTCGAGGGGAGAGCAGCCGGGGCCGAGGGCGAAGCCTACGGCGAGATAGTGTTCAACACTTCAATGATGGGTTACCAGGAGATACTTACTGACCCGTCCTACAGGGGCCAGATAGTAAATATGACCTATCCGGAGATAGGAAATTACGGTTTCAACCGTTTTGACGAGGAGTCGGCCAGGCCCCGGGTCGAGGGATTTGTGGTAAAGGAATTTTCCGCCATTTCCTCAAACTGGCGTTCATCGGGGACACTTAATTCCTACCTTAAAAAGAACAATATCACGGCGATGGAAGGCATAGACACCCGCGCCCTGACACGCCATATCAGGGATTTTGGCGCCATGAAATCCGTGCTGTCATGCGTGGACCTTGATAAAAAATCCCTCCTTAAAAAGGTGAAACTCTCGCCGTCGATAGTAGGCGTGGACCTGGCAAAAACGGTATCCACCCCGAAGGCGTATGTCTGGAAAAAAAGCGACACCTTAAAACGGCTGAAAATGATGGCCAAGGACGAGAGGTTCGTGGATGTTTGGAAGAATAAAAAGAAACACAGGGTTGTGGCCCTGGATACCGGCATTAAATTCGAGATACTGCGTATATTCGCCGAACTTAACTGCGAAGTGACGGTTGTGCCGTGCGACACCACGGCCGAAAAGATCCTTTCATTCAACCCCGACGGGATATTCCTGTCGAACGGCCCCGGCGACCCGGAAGGCGTGCCTTATGTGGCGGAGACCGTGCGCGCCCTGCTCGGGAAAAAACCAATTTTCGGGATATGCTTCGGACACCAGTTCCTGGGACTGGCCCTCGGAGGCAGGACTTATAAGATGAAATTCGGCCACAGGGGGGCAAACCATCCGGTCATGGACCTTAAGACAAAAAAGATAGACATAACGGTCCAGAACCACGGCTTTGCCGTCGACCCGGCTTCCTTTAAAAATTCAAAATACAAGGTTGACATCACGCACATAAACCTCAACGACAGGACCGTGGAGGGCATCGAAGTGAAGTCCATCAGGGCCTTCTCGATACAGCACCACCCCGAGGCTTCGTCGGGCCCGCACGACGCGCGTTATATTTTCGGCAAGTTCATGGAGAACATGGAAAAATAAGAGACAACATAACAAGGAGAATGCAATGCCAAAACGCACAGATTTGAAAAAAATACTTCTGATCGGCTCCGGGCCCATCGTCATAGGCCAGGCGTGCGAGTTCGATTATTCCGGGACGCAGGCGTGCAAGGCGCTCAAGGAGGAAGGGTATAAGGTTGTGCTGATAAATTCCAACCCGGCCACGATCATGACCGACCCTGAATTCGCGGACGCGACATACATAGAACCCCTGACAGTTGAAATGCTTGAAAAGGTGGTGGCAAAGGAGAGGCCGGACGCGATCCTTCCCACGGTTGGAGGCCAGACAGCCCTGAACCTGGCGACGGAATTTGTGAAGGCCGGCCTGGATAAAAAGTACAGGGTCGAGCTAATCGGCGCTAATTTCAAGTCCATACAGAAGGCCGAGGACAGGGAAGAGTTCAAGCAAGCCATGAAAAAAATAGGGCTCGACGTGCCGAAAAGCGAGTATGTCTCGAACATGAAGCAGGCGATGGCGGCCGCCAAAAGGATAAAATTTCCGGTCATCATAAGGCCGGCGTTCACCCTGGGCGGCACGGGAGGAGGCATAGCCTACGACGGCTCGGAGTACAGGGAAAAAGTGTCCAGGGGGCTGAAAGACTCGCCCATATCAAAGGTGTTGCTGGAAGAATCGGTCCTGGGATGGAAGGAATACGAGCTCGAGGTGATGAGGGACCTAAAGGACAATGTCGTCATTATATGCTCGATCGAGAATTTCGACCCGATGGGAGTGCACACCGGCGACTCGATTACGGTGGCCCCGGCGCAGACGCTCACCGACCGCGAATATCAGTTCATGAGGGACGCGGCCATAGCCATAATAAGGGAGATAGGCGTCGACACTGGAGGGTCCAACATCCAGTTCGCCGTGAACCCGGCAAACGGAAAAATGATAGTCATCGAGATGAACCCGAGGGTCTCGCGCTCCTCGGCCCTTGCCTCGAAGGCCACGGGCTTTCCAATAGCGAAGATAGCGGCGAAACTTGCCGTCGGATACACGCTCGACGAGATACCAAACGACATAACGCGCTATACTCCGGCCTCTTTCGAACCCACGCTAGATTACGTTGTGGTGAAGGTGCCGCGGTTTACATTTGAAAAATTCAAGGAATCAAAGGACGAGCTCGGCGTGCAGATGAAATCCGTCGGCGAGGCCATGTCCATAGGCAGGACCTTCAAGGAAGCGATGCAGAAAGCCCTGCGTTCCATGGAAATAGGCCGCGCGGGATGGGGGGCCGACGGCAAGGATATGGACATCGGCAAATTGACCCTTGCCGATATCAGGCAAAAGCTCGAGGTGCCTAACTCGGCCAGGATATATTACCTGAAATACGCCATGCAAAAAGGAATGACCGACGCTGAGATATTCAAGCTCACAAAATTTGACCCGTGGTTCCTGCGGAATATGCGCGAAATATTCGATTTCGAAGGGGAATTAAGGCACGCTTCCGCCCGGATAAAAAAGCTGAACGCGGCAAAAGCAAAAAAAATAAGGGATATGCTCGTCAGGGCCAAGCAATTCGGATTTTCAGACATCCAGCTGGGATTTATTTTCGGCGTAAGCGAAGAGGCATTCAGGGGCATAAGGAAGAAGCTCGGGATAACGCCGGTCTATAAGATGGTGGACACCTGCGCCAGCGAGTTCAAGGCATACACGCCGTACCTGTATTCGACGTACGATGGGGAAAACGAGAACCCCATATCAAAGAAAAAAAAGGCCGTGATACTTGGAGGCGGCCCCAACAGGATCGGCCAGGGAATAGAGTTCGACTATTGCTGCGTCCATTCCGTCATAGCCCTGCGCGAGCTGGGCTACGAGGTCTCAATGGTGAACTGCAACCCGGAAACCGTTTCCACGGATTACGACACTTCGGACAAGCTTTACTTCGAGCCGCTGACAATGGAGGACGTGATGTCCATCGCGGACCAGGAGGGCAAAGACGCCGGTTTTATCGCGCAGTTCGGCGGGCAGACGCCCTTAAAGCTCGCCATGCCTCTTTATGATAAAAAGGTCAGGATCATGGGCACCTCGCCGGTATCCATCGACATAGCCGAGGACAGGAAAAAATTCGACAGGATCCTCACCAAACTGGACATATTACGGCCGGAGAACGGAACGGCTTATTCCATAAAGGACGCCTGGAAGATAATCCGCAGGATAGGCTACCCGGCGCTGGTAAGGCCATCCTACGTCCTTGGCGGAAGGGCCATGGAGATAGTTTACGACGACGAGACCTTTGAGAAATACGCGAAGGAAGCCTTCATAGTATCCGAAAAACATCCGGTACTCATAGACAAGTTCCTCGAGGACGCCATAGAGGTGGACGTGGACTGCGTCTGCGACGGAAAAGAGGCCGTTGTCTGCGGGATAATGGAGCACATTGAGGAGGCGGGCATACATTCCGGGGATTCGGCGTGCGTACTTCCGGCGCTCACATTGAGGCAGGACACGATCAATAAGATAAGGGAATATACTTACAAGATGGCCCTTGAACTGAAAGTGAAGGGGCTCATGAACGTGCAGTACGCCCTGCGCAACGACCAGGTCTACGTGCTGGAGGTCAACCCGCGCGCATCGAGGACGGTCCCTTTTGTTTCAAAAGCCACCGGCATCCAGTGGGCAAAGATCGCCACGAGGATAATGGCGGGAAAGACCATAAAACAGCTGGGGGTAAAGGAGAACCTGGACCTGCCCCATATCGCGGTAAAGGAATCGGTTTTCCCGTTCAATAAATTCCAGGGCTCCGATACCGTGCTCGGGCCTGAGATGAAATCAACGGGCGAGGTAATGGGAATAGACATGGATTTCGGCCGCGCATATTACAAGGCCCAGATAGCGGCCGGACAGAAACTCCCGCTTTCCGGCAATGTTTTTGTGAGCGTCAAGAACAAGGACAAGCGCGACATAGTTTTTGTTGTGAAAAAACTCGAGGACATGGGATTCGGCATAGTGGCCACCGAAGGAACCATAAACGCCCTCAGGAAATACGGCATAAAGGCCGAAAAGGTGAACAAGGTACTGGAAAAGTCCCCGACAATAATAGATTATATCAAGTCGGGGAAAGTGAACCTTATAATCAACACACCGGCGGGAAAGGGGCCAAAAAGCGACGACTACAGGATAAGGACGATGGCGATAGCCGCCGGAGTCCCTTATACGACCACAATGTCGGGAGCGCAGGCGGTCGTGGCGGCCATTGAAGCCGTAAAGAAAAAGGGCATAGAGGTAAAGTCGCTTCAGGAATATTATAAAGAGCAAAAGCTATCAGAGAGTAGATAGGAGATAGTAGAAAAATGTACGAAAACGGAAAGAGAGACAATATGCAATATATTGGAAAAGTGATCGGGAACAAAGAGATCGCGGAAAACATATGGCGCATGGATATTGCGACCGGAAAGATTTTCAGGCCGCTTCCCGGACAGTTCATAAATGTCCTGGTAAACGACACTTACGAGCCTTTGCTTCGCAGGCCTTTTTCCATATTTGACGCCGCTATCCGCAGGGTAACAATAGTCTATAAGTCTCTTGGACCCGGGACAATCGCGCTGGCCGGGAAAAAATCCGGGGATAAACTTGATTTCATAGGCCCCCTTGGAAAACCTTACATTGGAGAAAAAGAACCGCGCATAGGATACAATGTAATCGTTATAGGCGGCGGAACGGGCGCCGCTTCCACGTATTACCTGGCGAAATATTTGGGATCGAAAAGGATAAAATTCACCTTCATACAGGGGGCAAGGTGCAAGGATCAGATGGTTGCGGTCCCGGAATTCAAAAAACTCGGCTGCGTATTTACCACGGATGACGGCACACTCGGCAAAAAAGGATTTGTAAGTTCGGCTCTTAGGGAAAAATTGACGGACAATTCAACGGTCTTCGCGTGCGGCCCCAAGCCGATGTTAAAGGCCGTAAAGGAAGTTTGCGCGGAGAAAAAGAATGTAAAAGTATTGGCCTCATTCGAGGAATATATGGGATGCGGCATCGGCGCCTGCCTTTCGTGCGTCGTGGAGACAAAGTCCGGAGAATATAAAAGGGTTTGCAAGGACGGCACTGTTTTTGACCTGGACGAAGTGGTTATCCCGTAGACTGGAGATGGCAAATGGGTGACGGCAAAATTTCCACAGCGGTTTCAATAGGGAGCATAAAACTCAGGAATCCCGTAATGACGGCGTCCGGAACGTTCGGATACGGCCTGGAATTCTCGGGCTATATGAACCTTAATAATATAGGGGCTATAGTTACAAAGGGGCTGGCAATAAAGCCGGTCAAGGGCAACCCGCCTCAGCGGCTCGTGGAAACCACGGCTGGCATAATCAACGCCATAGGCCTGCAAAATATCGGAGTGGAGGCGTTCATAAAGGAGAAACTTCCCCGGCTTAAGGCTTATAAAACGCCGGTCATAGCGAATATATACGGCACTTCCGCCGATGAATATATCGCGGTGGCCGAACGGCTCGCTTCCACATCGGTTGCGGGAGTTGAAGTCAACATTTCCTGTCCGAACGTAAAAAAAGGCGGGCTGGCGTTCGCCTCCGACAGGAAAGCCATTAAAGAGATCCTGTGCGGAATAAAAAAAGTTTATTCAAGGCCCGTGATAATGAAACTATCGCCGAATGTCGGCCCGCTTGAGGATATCGCGCGCTTCTGCGAGGATAACGGGGCCGACGCGCTCTCTCTCATAAACACCGTTGTAGGGATGTCCATAGACCTTGAAAAAAGAAAACCGCGGCTGGCCAATGTTTACGGCGGCCTATCCGGCCCGGCCATAAAACCCGTCGCGCTTGCCTACGTACATAAGGTCTCAAAGGCCGTTTCCATACCGGTCATAGGCATTGGCGGCATAATGAACGCCCGCGATGCCCTGGAATTTATCGTTGCCGGAGCCTCCGCGGTCCAGATAGGCATGGCAAGTTTCCGCGATCCGGCCGCTTCGGAAAAGGCGGCAAAAGGGATCACCGATTACCTTGCGGCGCATAAAATAAGGGACATAAGGGAAATGATAGGCAGTCTCTCCGCCTGAAAATATTATTGTTGGTTTCGATCATCTAAAAACGAGGGAACAATGAAACGCATTATTTTTACCTTTCTCGCGTGCGCTCTCGCGGCTTCTTTCTGCCTTGCGGCGACGGCGTCGGTCCTGCTTGACACAAATGTCGTGAAAGAAGGCGGCATACTGAAGATAAAGATTTTCTGCGACAAACCCATAACCGCATGCGACATCGAGTTCAACAAGGGGCGTTATACCGCTTTTTTCAAGCAATTCGACGTAAAGCAGAACCAGTATATTTTCATATCAATAGTTCCGGTGGCCCTCGGCACGAAAGGCAGGAAGGACCTCGTGATAAAGTACATGCTTTCGGACAACAGCGAGCACCAGGAAAAGCAGAGGATAAAAGTGAACGCAATGATGAAAAAGGACGTGGATATAGAGACCGGCCAGGTCAACGACGAACTGGACAAAGAGCTGGCCGAAGAAGGAAAAATAATATACTCGCTCCAGGATCCCATAACTCCCATAAAATATTCCTTCCCGTTCATGAAACCGGTGGACGCGCCAATAACCGGGGGGTTCGGGGATTCGAGGGTTTACGACAAAGGTAAGGCGTCCTGGAGGCATAAGGGGCTCGACATCGGCGCGCCCAGGGGGACGCCGGTGCGCGCGGACTCCGACGGGGTCGTGGCCAGCGCGTCATCCACAAAAGCTTACGGCAATATCATAATAATAGACCACGGGGCCGGTATATATTCGATGTTCTTCCATATGCAAAGGGTTTACGTAAAGAAGAACGACAGGGTAAGCAAAGGGGACATAATAGGGAAAGTGGGAAACGAAGGGCTCTCCACGGGCCCGCACCTTCACTGGCAGATAAACGTCTGCAAGGTCCCGGTGAACCCCGCGGAATTTTTGAAGGATTTTTAGGGAAAATATACGTTGCGACATACGAAACTTGTTTGGGAGACGGGCTTGATTTTAGCGGGCTTTTGAGGAATAATATAACAGAGGGAATATTGATATTACAATCAGTTGGGGGTTATATGAAAAAAACAATCATCGCCATGACGGCTTTGCTGCTGTTATTCATGATCTCATGCTCGCATCGGACAAATCCGACGGACCCGTTCGGCCCGTCAACGACACAAACGGCCGTAAGCACCCCTGTAAATACGCCTGTCGTGTACACAAACAACGGCAGGATAAAAAGCACGGGTTTGGACACCTATATTGATATGGCCTCAATGACGATAGACGCAGCCGCCACATATTATTATGACGCCGGCGGCAAGATCAGGTACCTTGCGGAATCGGTCGGCGGAATAAGCGAAGGTAATATAAATTATAATTACAACGCCAATGGAAAGCTTATAAGCAAAATTAATCCTGCGGGTTCGGGGGCAGACAACACCTATTACGGCTATGATTCTTCCAACAGACTTTCGACGCTTATGGTAGTGACGGACAGCACCACAACAACAAAAATGGCGCAGACATTTACTTATGACGGTAATAACAGGATATCAAGGATAGATGAATCCGACAACGGAACTCCGTCATCATACAGGATTATAACAAGGAACGCGTCCGGCTATGAGGTTTCTGAAATAATTTACATAGCAAATACGACAACTGTAATGGGTAACATTACATTTACGCGCAACGACGCTGCAAAGACAATCTTGGTGGCGTTGACACTTACAGGCATGCCGGGCGATTCACTTGACGTGGTTTTTGCCTATGACAGCACCGGTTTTACTTCGTCCGAAACAATAATAATGCCGATATTAGGCATGAATATGACCATTACAAACACGCTTCAAAGCGGCTCATTTGACGCGGCGGGCATGAATGGTTTTTACTATACGGACCCGGATGTTTACGGCATGACCTACATAAGCGCTACAGGTTCGGCGGGATAAAAGATCGAATATTTTTATGCCAAATAAATAGGATAATACGGGACAAGAAATTGATTTAAAGGGAATAATGATGACCTGATAAAACCCCATAAGATTTTCCTTGAAAAATCCAGCCAAATTCCTTATAATCGTAAAGTTATAATTTAACCAATCAACCAGCTAATTCACAAGGAGGAAGCGTAAGATGGATGTAAAACCGTTCGTAAGCATCATAAGCCCTGTCAGGAACGCCGAGCGCACTATCGACACCACGATACAGTACCTTTTGAACGTGGATTACCCGCGCGAAAAAATGGAGATAGTATTCGCCGACGGCGGTTCCACGGATAAAACCCAGGAGATCATCAAGAAATGGCAGGAAAAATACGCGTTCATAAACCTGGTGCTTGTGCCTGATTCCAAGTCGCCCGGACACGCCAGGAACGCGGCCCTGAAAGTGGTAAAAGGCGAGTATATACTTTTTACCGACGGCGACTGCGCCCCGCACAAGGACTGGGTGGAAAAAATGGTCGAGCCTTTCGTCAAGGACCCCGAAGTGGGCATGGTCGGCGGAGAAGTTTTCACATTGAGGACGGATCCGAACAATGACACCGAGACGTATTGCGAAGCCACTGGCTTTCTTTCGATAGGCGACAGGGTGGGTATGAAAAATGGCGGATATTATCCTTCCATAAAGAAGGACTGGCCCAGCGAGATAAACGGATCGCAGACCTGCCCGTTTTTTGCCACGGCCAACGCGGCCGTATCCAAGAAAGCCGCCCTTGCCATAGGCAACGAGTTCTGGCACGAGCCCACAGGCGAGGACGTGGATTTCAACCTGCGCATATTGAAAAAGGGATTTAAGCTTTTCTTCAATCCTTCGGCGGTCGTCGACCACATGCACAGGGCCAGCCCGCAGCAATTCTACAAACAGCTTTACGGCTACGGCTACGGACACCCGCTCCTGCTGAAAATGCACGCGAAAAAAGTGCTTGAGGTATATTTTGCCTTCGGAAAGGGCTTGTCGTTCGTAATCCCGTTCTACACGCAGGGTATATTTTACATAGGCGATTTTATGCTGATGAACCTTTCGTTCCTCGCTTTTGTCGTCAGCATCGCGACAACGGCGTTATTCGGCGGGATAGTCGGACACTGGGCGCCAAACATGGTGACGCTCGTCCTGACCCTTATTTTCGGCTACAGGTTCTTCGCACCATGCTTCAAAATAAAACCCGCGGGCAAACTGCTCACGTGGATGACCATAGCTTATTTGTCGAAATGGAACTTCATCAAAGGCGGCCTTGACGGGCAGAAAAAATTCGGCACCGTCAATGTCGAAGGCTAAGGTTTACAAATGGCTAAAAAGCCGCGCCGCCGCAAGGTGACGCGGCTTTTTTTGTTTTTAATGACAGGTAACGTATAGGTGAAACGATAAAAAACAGTCTTAACTGGAGGAGTCATGAAGGAACCTGAAATACTCAATTCGCTAATAGAGCTTCAAAAAGTGGACCACGCAATTCTCGATGTAGAGAGAGAGAAGACGGAACTTAAAGACGAGATAAAAAGGCTCAATGACAAGATAGCGGCGAAAAAGGCCGATTACGCCTCGAGAAAATCAAAATTCGAGGATACCAGAAAAAAAAGGGTGTCCATAGAAATGGACATAAAGACAAAAGAAAGCGACATTAAGAACAAGGAGGGCCAGTCGGGCGGCATCAAGACCAACGAGGCTTTCAAGGCCCTTCAGCACGAGATAGATTCCATAAAAGGCGAGATAAAAAAACTTGAGGACAACATCATCGTTTTTATGGAAGAGGAGGACGCGGCGTCGGCCCTCTTTAAATCCCAGGAGAAAGCCGACAAGGAAGAGGAGGCCCTGATCCTCGGCAAGGTCCGGGAGCTTGAAGGCCAGGAAAAAACAAGGGATTCCGCGATAGCCGAGCTGATGGTAAAAAGGGGAACGGTCATGACGGGCGTCGATAAAATGTGGTACGAAAGATATGAACGCATAAGGAAAAACAAGGGGCTTGCGCTTGCGCCCATACTTGAAAATGCGGACGGTTCCGGCGCATGCGGCGGATGCAAGTTTACCGTGAGGCCGCAGACCGTCATCGAACTGAGGAAAAACCTTGCCATAAAGATGTGCGAAAACTGCGCCAGAATATGGTACCTTGAACCCAAAGAGGCAAAGGTAAAATGAACATCAAAAAAGAACTGAAAAAGGTTTTCCAGATAGAACTCGACGCGCTCGCGCTCGCGAAATCGCGGGTGGATTCGGATTTTGAGAAAGCGGTGAAGATACTTATGGAATGCAGGGGGAAGGTCGTAATATCGGGCATAGGAAAATCCGGGCTCATCGGGCAGAAGATAGCCGCGACAATGTCCTCGACGGGTACGCCGTCGATATTCCTTCATTCGACAGAGGCCGCCCACGGCGACCTCGGCATAGTTGGAAAAGAGGATGTGGCCATAGTCATATCCCAGAGCGGGGAGACGGGAGAGGTGATAGGCGTCCTGCCTGCGGTAAAGCGCTTCGGCATTCCGCTTATAGCCATAACAGGGAAAAAGACCTCAACGCTGGCCAGGAACGCGGATTGCGTCCTTGATTCGTCCGTCGAAGAAGAGGCTTGCCCGATGGGGCTCGCGCCCACGGCGTCGACGACGGTCCAGCTGGCAATAGGGGACGCGCTTGCGGTGGCACTGGTAAAATTAAAAGGCTTTAAAAAAGAGGACTTTGCCGTTCTGCACCCCGGAGGGGCGCTCGGCAAGAAACTTATATTAAAAGTAAAGGACATCATGCACACCGGGCAGCTGGTGCCCTGCGTCGGGGAGAACGAGACTCTCCAGCAGGGGCTCCTTGAAATGACAAAAAAACGGTTCGGATGCACGGCCGTGGTGGACACAAAAGGCCGCATGAAGGGAATATTTACCGACGGAGACCTGCGCAGGCTCCTTGAAAAGAACGAGAACCCCTATTCCATCCTTATGAAAGACGTGATGACAAAGGACCCGAAGACCGTCGGGGGCGAGGAACTCGCCGTAAGGGCGCTTTCAATAATGGAAAAGAATTCGATAACCGTGCTCATGGTACCCGACGGCAAGGGAAAACCGGTCGGCATCATGCATTTGCACGACATATTAAAATCGGGCGTGGTCTGATGGCGGCGTCGCTGAAATCCGCGGTAAAAAAGATAAAGTTCGTCATGCTTGACGTCGACGGGGTGCTTACCGACGGCAACATTATCATAGGCTCAGACGGCACGGAATATAAGAATTTCTCCGTAAAAGACGGCACCGGCATGACCCTTGGAAGGTATGCGGGGCTTAAATTCGGCATAATCAGCGGAAGATATTCCAGGGTGATAGAACTGCGCGCAAGGGAACTTAAGTGCGACGCACTATACCAGGATGTCCTTGTCAAGATCGAGGCGTACGAGGATTTCAGGAAGAAAACTGGTTTCAAGGACGAAGAGATATGTTTTATCGGGGACGAGATAATCGACATACCTGTCATGGAAAAGTGCGGCTTTTCAGCGGCTCCATGCGACGCTGTCGCCCCGGCCAAAAAGGCGGCGGATTATGTGTGCTCCATGCCGGGCGGAAGGGGCGCGGTGCGCGAGGTCATCGATCTCATCCTGGACGCGCAGGGGCTTACGCAAAAGGCCATGGACAGGTACCTAAGGCATGAAAAATAGTTTTTTAAAGAAAACCAGGAATTATCTTTTTTATATCCTTGTACAGGCCGTAAGGCTGCTGATATTTTTCATCCCGTGGAGGGCGTCGCGGCAGGCAGGAGCGGTCCTTGGTTCCGTAATATTCCTTGTGTTGCCCGATGAGAGAAAAAAAATATACAGGAACCTCGATATCGTTTACGGCCCCGGCCATTTCACACCCGCGCAAAAGAGGGATTTTGCGCTGAAGAACCTTTGCAATTACGCGGTGGGCTTCTTTGAGTTCGCAAAATTTACGGTATGGCCACTTGAAAAGACGGCTTCCCTTGTGAAGGAGACCGAGGGGCTCGAATACCTGGAGGGTTTCTTAAGGGAAAAAAAACCGTGCATATGCGTAACGGCCCATTATTCCAACTGGGAGCTTCTTCTGGCCTACACAGCGAGCCTGGGGTTCAGGACGGGCGCAATAGGGAAAAAGATATTCGACGAGAACCTCGACAGGGTCATAAGCGCAACACGCCGCAAATCCGGGACGCAGCTTTTTGACAAGGACCACATATCAAAGGATATGATCAGGGGCTTAAGGTCAGACATGTTCCTGGGGTTCCTTGTGGACCAGGACACAAGGGTGGAAAGCATCGAGTCGGTATTCCTCGGGCTGCCCGCGAAAACCCCTTCTGCGCCGGCGGTCCTGGCAAAAAAATTCAGGGTCAATATAGGGACGTTTTTCCTGATACGGCGGAAAGACGGTTATTATAAATTAAAGGTCAACAAGCCATATGTGCCTGGTGAGAACGACACGGTCGGGGCCATAGTAAGGAAATACAACGACGAAATAAGTTCGGTTATAATGCAGGACCCTTACCAGTGGGCGTGGGTCCATGAAAGGTTCAAGAGTACCATAAAATGAGCAATGGGAAGGGAAGATCAGTGAAGAAAAAAGCGATACTCACCGCAGTGCTGGCGCTGTTGTCGGTTGTCATGTGCGCATGTTCCGACGACGACAGGATAAAGCCAAAATTGCCGGTGGGCGACAAAATAGAGGACATTCCAAACTACGTCATGGAAGGGTTCGTCCTGAGGAACACATTGAAGGGCAGGACGGACTGGGAAATAAACGGAAAAGGCGCGCAGGTTTTCGAGATGAAAAAAAAGATATATGTCCAGGATTTCGTCATGAAAACCTACGAACCCGGGGGAAAATACTCCACAATGACCGGTAAAAAAGGCGTGATTTCCACGGACACCAACAACCTTGAGATAAGCGACGACGTCAGGTATACCGCGGTAAACGGCATGGTCCTGAAGACGCAGAAACTTTTCTGGGACGACAAACTGAAGAAATTATACACGGACGCCGAGGTCATCATAATAAAGGACTCGAACATATTAAAGGGCGTGGGATTTGAATCGGACGCTTCCATGAAGAACATGGTGATAAAAAAACAGGTGCGGCTGACAGCAAGGGACATCGAAGAGGCGGCGAAAAAATGAGGAGAATACTTCCGCTTTTCCTCGTGATTTGCGCGGCCTGCGCCGGGTGTTTTCATGTGGATTCGACAAAAAAGGACAGGGTTAAATTTCCGGACGAAATTGCGCCTGTAATCGCGGCGGCCGGGACGACGGCGGAAAATATCACAACTACGGCCAGGGTTGCTCCGGCACACGTCTCCTCCACGGCAAAGTCGGCGGGGTCGAAGCAGGCGCCGAAGGACGAAAAATTCAAGGTGCACGACCTTCTTATTAATTCGGATACAATGACGTTTGACAAGGAAACCTCGGAGGCAGTGTTTTCGGGTTCCGTGACCGCAAAGGCGTCGGATGTCGTCATATATTCGTCGAAACTTGTCTCAAAGAATTACAGGGAAAACGCAGTGGCAACCGGAGATGTGCGGGCGATTTACCGCAAATTCGGCGTTAACATAACCTGCGGACGCCTGGAATACTCCGGGGGCTTGAACGACGTCAAAGCGTATGAGGATGTGGTGGCGCATAAGGCCCTTCCGGACGGCAACACCGTGACCATGTACTGCCAGGAACTTTATTTTAACGCGTCTGAAAATATAATGTCGGCGAAAAAGAGCGGCGACAAGAGGGTACGGGTCGTAATGAAAGATATTGTGGCGTTTTCCGACGAAGTGAGCTACAATGACGGTACGCGGCAGCTTTATTTTACGGGCAGGCCAATAATAAAAAAATCAAAGTCTATTTTTTTATCGGACAATATTTGGCTTGGCACCGACGACAAGTCCATAAAGATGAAGGACAATATCTGGACAAGGCTTTTTTACAGGGATTTTGAGAAGACGAGCGCGGAGGTTCAAGTTGAGGCGGATAAGAACGCAGCATCTGGTAAAACTTTACAATAAAAAACGCGTCGTAAATGACGTGAACATAGATGTCAAGGAAGGCGAAATAGTCGGGCTTTTGGGCCCCAACGGCGCGGGGAAGACCACCACATTTTACATGATACTCGGCATAATCCAGCCGGATATGGGCAATATTTATCTCGAAGAAGGTTCCGGAAAAACAGCCAAAGCCGTCGATATTTCATTCATGCCCATGTATAAACGGGCCAGGCTTGGGATATCCTACCTGGCGCAGGAACCATCTATTTTCAGGAGGCTGACGGTCGAGGAGAACATAAAGTCGGTCCTTGAATTCCTTGACATATCAAAAGAGGAAAAGAAGAAAAAACTGGAGCGCCTGCTGGAGGAGTTCAAGATAGCCCATTTGCGATCGCAACGGGCCTATACTCTGTCTGGCGGGGAGCGCCGCAGGACCGAGATAGCCAGGTCGCTTGTCCTTTCGCCGAAATTCATCCTTCTCGACGAGCCCTTCGTAGGCATTGACCCCATAGCGGTGTCGGATATACAGAACATCATAAGGGACTTAAAGAACAAAGGCATCGGCATACTGATAACCGACCATAACGTCAGGGAAACCCTTTCCATAACGGACAGGTCCTATATCCTTTATGAAGGCAAGATACTCCTGCAGGGCACCGCAAAAAAACTGTCAACCGATAAAAAAGCCAAGGAAATTTACCTCGGAGAGCAATTCACGCTATGAGGAAGTTTTTTTATGCATTCCTGGCGGCGCTTTTAGCCGTAATACCGGAAATTTCCGCGTCACCCCGTGACGATTATTATTCCGACGACGCCTCGAGGGCCCTTGGCTCATATTCGTCCGAAGCCCAGAAAAGCGGTTTCGACCGCATGGCTTACTTCAACCTCGCATCCATACAGAAAGAATTCGGGATGAACAACGACGCGCTGGCCTCCTACCGCAAGATAATCACCATGGCCGACAACGAATACCGCGCCCATTTTGAGCTGGCAAAGGAGTATTATTTCCAGGGGGCCTATAATTTCGCCGAGGATGAGATAAAAAACCTTGTCTTCAAGAACATAGTCAACTGGGAGGTCTATTACTGGTGGGGATGCGTCCTGCTCGAGGAAAACAAGCTCGATGAGGCCCTTGAAAAGTTCAACATGGCCGTGGCCGCCGACAAATACAAGAACCTGACCTATATCAAGATGTCGTATCTTTACGAAAAAAAAGGGGACATCGACAACGCCATTGACAAATGCAAGCTTGCCATCAAATACGACAGGACATATACGGAGCTCAACAGGCGCATAGCCGCGCTTTACGAGAAAAAGAACGACAGGGTGAATGCGTTCAACTACTGGCGCAAGGTAAACGACGTGGACTCAAAGGACCTGACCGCAATGGAAAAAATGAAGCAATTCATGAGCAACATGCCTTTCCTGCAGAAAAAAGCCAGGGAATACTCCCAGTACGTGAAGGACGAGCGGGAGAAAATATCGCCACCGGAGAGAAAAAGCGTCCAGAACACCGGCGAGATAACGGACGTCAAGGTGGGGCTCATGGAGAACGCCGCGTCGATAAGCTTTAAGTGCGGCTCCAATTTTGATTTCGTAAACGACAGGTTCGAGTCCATCTTCAGGGGGGCAAAGCTCAAGGAGTTCTCGTTCGGCATTGACAGGAAGAAAAAAGCGGCTTATTTCACCGACGGCGTCGACAGGGTATATTTTGATAAAAAAATGTACATAATGAGGGACAACCCCGAGTCCACGACTACGGTTTACAACATCAAATACGCCGAGGGATTTTACTGGGCCGAGACAAAAGACACCACCTACAGGGGTGATTTCCTGATAATTTACGAGAATTCGGCATTGACCCTGGTGAACATTATAAACATGGAGGAATACCTTTACGGCGTCGTGCCATCGGAGATCCCGCCGACCTGGCCCATAGAGGCCTTAAAAGCGCAGGCCGTGGCAGCGCGCACCTATACTTTCATGCACATGGAAAGACATGAAAAAGAGGGGTTTGACGTATGCAATACCCAGCATTGCGCGGTTTATTCGGGCGTGGACGGCGAGACGAAGGCGACCAACGAAGCGGTGAATTCCACGCGCGGCCAGGTGCTATACGGCTCCAATTACAGGATGCTCAACACATTTTATTCCGAGGACTGCGGCGGTCATACGCAGGACGTCAACGAGGTATGGGGCCTAAAAAAAGTGGCCTCGCTTGGCGGTGTTTATGACGGCAAAAGGTCGGACTGGAACTTTCCGCTGCAGCCGTTCGACCTCGAGGAATATGTCCGGACAAGGCCGGACGTGTATTGCAAGACCTACGGGGCCGGAGAGACGAGCTTCCGCTGGATAAGGTATTTGAACGCCGACGACCTTGCATATTATGTGGACAAGAACGCCGACCTTGGCAGGATAAAGGAGATAAGGCCCGTCCGCAGGGCGCAGGGCGGCGCGCTGGTGAAAGTATATATCGAGGGTGACAAGGGGTCAAAGACATACGGTTTCGATTCCATGAGAAATGTGCTGGGAAAAATAAGGTCCAATGTGATAAAATGGGAATACTTAAAGGACGAAAAAGGGTATATAAAGGAGATATATATTTACGGAGCTGGCTGGGGCCACGGCGTGGGCATGTGCCAGCGCGGGATAAAAGGCATGGCGGACGACAGGGAAGGTTATGAATCGATACTATATCATTATTTCCCGGGAAGCTACATAAAGACAAGGTACTAAAACCCTTAAAGGGAAAGAATATTAATCCAATTTTCATATATAAAAGGAGCGAGCAATGGCTTTCAAACCATACCCCATAGTGGTGGGGCCCATACTTAAGGAAAAAGTCTGGGGAGGCAAAAGTCTGGAAAAGTACACCGGCATGACCGGCAAAAATATCGGCGAGGCGTGGATGCTCGCGGACCAGAGCGAGAACAGGTCGGTCATAAATAACGGCGCTTACCGCGGCATGACAATCAGCGATCTGATAAACAGGTTCCCGGCGGGCGTCCTGGGGAAAAAGCTGGTGGACAAGTACGGAAAAAAATTCCCCCTTCTTTTTAAGTACCTTGATACGAACGAAAGGATATCGATACAGGTGCATCCGGACGACGCTTACGCCAAAAAACGGGGTTATCCGGCGGGCAAGACCGAGATGTGGTACGTGTTATCGAACAAATTCAGGTCGTCCCTTCTCGTGGGTTTCAAGTCAAGGCAGGATAAAAAATCGCTGGAACGAATGGTGGCCAACGGAACGCTGGCGTCTAACCTGAAAAAATACAGGCCGAAAAAGGGCGATTGCTTTTTCATACCGGCTGGAACGGTGCATACCATAGGAAAGGGAAACGTGATATTCGAGGTCCAGCAGAATTCCGACGTTACATACAGGATATACGACTGGGGCCGGCATAACCTGGCCGAAGACAGGCACCTTAACATACAGGACGCCGTGGCTTCCGTGGATTTTAATTCCCCGGGAGGCAAGATCGAGGCCAGGGCAAAAAAATACGCGCCGGGATTCAGGGTCCGGCCGCTTGCGCATTGCGGCTATTTTTTATGCGACGAGGTGACCGTGGAAAAGGAGCTTAAATACTGGTATAATAAAAACCTGCCCCTGGTGCTTACGGTGGCCGAAGGCGAGGTTTCCATTGCGCTTTCCGACGGGACGGAAACGAGATATAAAAAAGGCGGGATTGTTTTCATCCCTTACGGCCTGAAAGATATTCTTTTTAAAATAAAGGATAAAACGCGTATAATTGTGACACAGGCGAGGTGAAACATGCTGGATCCGGAAAAATTGACGGTTAAGGCCCAGGAAGCCCTGCAAATCGCGCAAAAAACAGCCTCCGAATACGCAAATCAGGAGCTGACAGGCGAACACCTTTTATTTGCCATGCTTTCCGACCCGGAAGGCGTCGCGCATTCATTGCTCGCAAAAATAGGGGCAAACCCGGAACAGTTAAAGGCCGCGGCTCTTGCGGCCATAGAA
Source organism: uncultured Spirochaetia bacterium (assembly GCA_964443355.1). Lineage (GTDB taxonomy): Bacteria > Oederibacteriota > PGYV01 > PGYV01 > Palsa-1178 > Bog-1181. The sequence continues at coordinate 95,991 of CAYUDX010000003.1, read as the reverse complement.
AAACTGCCCAAGGTGGAAGGGTATACCGGGATGTATTTTTCGCCGGACCTGAATTCTATTTTTGAACTCTCGGAAAAAAAGGCCGAAGAATTGAAGGACGAATTCGTCAACAACGAGCATTTCCTGCTTGCAATGTCCGAAAAAAAATCATCACCCGTGAACGCTCTGCTTGCGGCGGCGGGCGTCACTTACGACAATATTCTGCTGGCCATGAAGGACGTCCGCGGAGGCTCCAGGGTGACCGACCGCAACCCCGAGGATAAATACAACGCGCTTTCCCGTTACGGCCGCGACCTGGTCGCGCTGGCAAGGCAGGGAAAACTCGACCCTGTCATAGGCCGCGACGTGGAAATAAGGCGCGTAATGCAGGTGCTATCGCGCAGGACAAAGAACAACCCCGTCCTCATAGGGGAGGCGGGGGTCGGTAAGACGGCCATAGCCGAAGGCGTTGCCATAAGGATAGTCAAAGGAGACGTGCCCGAGAGCCTCAAGAATAAAAAGGTGGTCGCACTCGATCTCAGCGCGCTTATAGCCGGCGCGAAATTCCGCGGGGAATTCGAGGACAGGCTCAAGGCGGTCGTAAAGGAAGTTTCCGAATCAAGCGGAGGAATAATACTTTTTATCGACGAGATGCACACGCTGGTCGGCGCCGGCAGCGCCGAAGGCGCGGTGGACGCCGCGAACATACTAAAACCAGCCCTTGCAAGGGGCGAATTAAAGGCCATCGGCGCCACTACGCTGAACGAATATAAGAAATACATAGAAAAAGACCCGGCATTGGAACGCAGGTTCCAGCCGGTGCAGGTCGACGAACCCTCGGTGGAGGACACCATATCGATACTCAGGGGATTGAAGGAAAAATACGAGGTGCATCACGGCGTCCGGATAAAGGATTCCGCCATCATAGCGGCAGCCACGTTATCCGACCGTTATATCCAGGGCAGGTTCCTGCCGGACAAGGCCATAGACCTTATCGACGAGGCGGCATCGTCGGTGAAAATGGAGATAGACTCGATGCCGCAGGAGATAGACGAGCTTGAACGCAGGCTGAGGCGGCTGGAAATAGAGCGCGAGGCCATAAAAAAAGAAACGGGCGAACCGGGCGCGGCGGAAAAGCTCGACGAGATAAACGCCGGCATAGCGTCCGCAAAAGAGGAACGAGACGCCTTTAGGAGCCGGTGGTCGATGGAGAAGGCCGCCATAGACAACATCAGGAAAATAAAAGCGGACATAGACGCGCTTAAACTTAACGAGGAACTTTATGAGCGCCAGGGGGACCTTGAAAAAGTCGCCAGGATACGCTACGGCGACATGGTCGAGCAGAACAAAAAATTGAAGGCCGCCGAGGATGAACTTAATTCACGCAGCGGACAGGGGATGCTCCTCAAAGAGGAGGTCGATGAGGAGAATATCGCCCAGATTGTTGCAAAATGGACGGGCATACCGGTCTCCAAGATGCTGGAAAGCGAATCAAAGAAGCTTATAAATATGGAAGAGAATCTAAAGCAGCGTGTGGTCGGGCAGGATGACGCTGTCGAGGCGGTATCAAACGTCATAAGGCGTTCCCGCGCGGGCGTATCGGACGCGTTAAGGCCGCAGGGGTCGTTCCTGTTCCTTGGTCCCACAGGCGTGGGAAAGACGGAACTTGCCAAAGGCCTGGCGGAATTTTTGTTCGACGACGAGCAGGCGCTGGTCAGGATAGATATGTCCGAGTACATGGAAAAGCACGAGGTGGCAAGGCTCATAGGCGCGCCTCCGGGTTATGTGGGATATGAGGAGGGCGGACAGCTCACGGAAAGGGTGAGAAGGAAGCCGTATTCCGTAATTTTATTCGACGAAATAGAAAAGGCCCATCCTGATGTTTTCAACGTGCTCCTGCAGGTCCTCGATGACGGCAGGCTCACCGACGGGCAGGGCAGGACTGTTGATTTCAGGAACACCATTATAATCATGACGTCAAACATAGCCTCCGGGTTGATAGCACGCGACGCCGAACGCGGATCGGATTTCCAGGAAGACGTCCGCGGCGAACTGAAGAAATATTTCAGGCCTGAATTCCTGAACAGGGTGGACGAGATAATAGTGTTCAACAGGCTCACCAGGCAAAACATGTCGGCCATTGTGGACAGGCAGCTCGCGCTGCTCAACGGCAGGCTGTCCGACAGGAAAATAAACATCACATTCACAAAAAAAGCAAAGGACTTTCTCGCTGAAAAAGGATATGATGAAGTGTTCGGCGCAAGGCCGCTGAAAAGGGTGATACAGAAATATATCGAGAACGAGCTGGCAAAATTGATACTGTCCGGCCGCGCGCTCCAGGGCAGCGGCATCACAATAGACGAAAAGGAAGGGTATCTGGTGTCAAACATAAAATGAAAAAAAACAGGGTCCGTCCAGGTCTCGCGGCGTTATTATCGGCCGTGCTGATTACATTTTTTTCGGGGGTTGAATTGATGGCACAGGAAGGTGTTTACAGGGAAAAGCTCGACAACGGTCTTACCGTGATAATAAAGGAGAACCACGCCGCGCCCATAGTGGCGTGTAATTTCTGGGTCAAAACAGGCGCCGCTTTTGAAAATGACAATGAAAAGGGCATGTCGCATTTCATCGAGCACATGATGTTCAAGGGGACGGCCAAACGAAAGGTGGGCGACATAGACCGGGAGATAAAATCCCTGGGCGGATACAACAACGCGTTCACGTCGTATGACGCGACGAATTTTGTGATAGTCCTGCCTTCGGACCAGGTGGAGCATGCACTTGACATAGAGTATGACGCGCTCACAGCTTCGGCCTTCGACCCGGATGAATTTAACAGGGAACGCGAAGTTATATTATCGGAGTTAAACCGCGGTCTGGACAACCCCGAGGTATTTTTGTGGCAAAAGTTCATGGATCTGTCCTTTGACCGGTATTACAAGGACCCTATAATAGGGTTCGCCGCCGGCTTAAAGGAGATGAAACGCGACAGCCTGGTGGAATATTACAGGAAATATTATACAGCGGACAACATAATAGTGGTTGTAAGCGGCGATGTGAAAACTCAAAAGGTGATGGAATACGTCAAGAAAACGTTCGGCACCATGAAGCCGGGGATCAGCGGGTCAAAGCAGGTCCTATCAATGGAAGCCGGCCCGAAAAAACAGGAGATCAAGTTCGAGGCCATTCCGGGTAAGATTGAAAGCACGTATTTGGCTGTGGGTTTTAGGATACCCGACGCGCTTTCAAAGGACATTCCCGCCCTTGAAATACTCGCCAGGGCGCTTGCCGGCTCCGAATCATCGCCCCTTTACCAGTCCTTAAAAGAGGAAAAACAGCTGGTTGACGAGGTGGACTCCGATATTTTTACCGGAAAATTCGGCGGTATGTTCGTGATTTCCGCCAACGTGCGCGAGGGGAAGTTCACCGAGGCTTTTGCCGAGATATTCAGGCAGCTTGACGTCATAAAGAAAGAAGGCATTAAAAGCGAGCAATTGATGAGGGTGAAAATGGACGTTGCCAGGGAGGACGCAAGGGAGGATATGCAGGTCGAGAACGGGGCCTCGAACCTGGGATATTATGAGACAATGGGCGACTACAACCTTTACTATGCGCACAACGACGCGGTTAAAAGGGTGCTGGATTCGGATGTGTCGGCCGTCATGAATGATTACCTGGTCCCCGACGCGGCGTCGGTCATTATTTATTACCCGGAAAAGATGGAAAAAGAATTCGGTAAATATAAGAGCGTGGACGATATCAGAAAATTTATCCAGACATCCGCCCCGGTTAAAAATTCCGAGGAGGGAAAGGTCACAAAAACCGTGCTTCAAAACGGCATAACGCTCATACACAAAAAGCTCGCCAACGCCGCGATAGTCGACATGAAATTCATGTTCCGCGGCGGCATCGTTTATGAAGGGACAGAAGAGGGCGCATACAAGGGCGTAACGAACCTCATGATGCAGTCCATGATGAAGGGCACGAAAACCATGGATTACAGGCAGCTTTCCGCCGCCCTGGACGACATCGGCGCCGTACTTTCCAAGGATATAAAACGCGACGCGTTCGGGTGGTCGGCCGAGGTGACGCCTGCGAACCTGGAGGAGTTCATGAAGGTTTATTCGGACATTATATTGAACCCTGTATTTCCCGCGGCCGAGGTTAAAAAGGAAAAGACCGACATCCTCAACCAGATAGACCAGATAAAGGACTCGCCGGCTTCCTACGTCACGAAGCTTTTCAACACACTGTTCTTTGACTGGCACCCTTACGGATACCCGACGATAGGCGAATCGGACACGGTAAAAAAACTTACCATAAACAAGCTTAAAAGCTGGCATGACAGTTACGTAACCCCGAACAATCTTATAGTTTCGGTGGTGGGCGACGTGGACGCGGACCGGATAAAGGACCTTTTAAACACCTATTTTAAGGGGTGGAAACCCGGCAAGGAATCAAAACCGAAGCTTCCGGTAAGGATCACGGACGAAAAAAAGGTCCTGCGCGAGACCATAGACAAGAACCAGTCGCACATCATGATAGGGTTCCTCGGGCCCAAGACGAACAGCGAAGACTATTTTCCCATGAGGGTCCTGGACAACATACTCAGCGGCGGGATGTATTCGAGGCTTTTTACCGAAATAAGGGATAAAAGGAACCTCTGCTACACCATTTTTTCCACTTTTGACCGCAATATAGAGAACGGCGCGGTCCGCATTTACACGGCCACTTCCCCGGAAAACGAGCAGAAGGCGGTGACCGAGATATTCAAGGTGCTTTCCGACATGCGCGACGGCGGGGTGACCGACGAAGAAATGAAGAATGCAAAAAGTTATATAATAGGCATGTACAAGGTGGGGCTGCAGGATTACATGGCCCAGGCGGATTCTTACCTGTCCTACGAGCTGTGGGGCATGGGATACAAGAAAGTCGATGATTTTATCGCGTCGATCGAGGCCGTCAAGAAGTCCGAGGTCAACGCGGTGTTCAAGAAGTATTACAGGCTGGAAAACTATACGCAGGTCATAGTGGGGCCGGCGGAAAAAAAGGTGAAAAAAAGTGATCAGGATAAGCAGCCTTAGCGCAAAATCTTTCAAAAAATACGGGACTCTCCTGGAACAGAAGGACAAGAAAAAAATATTCTCGGTGATAGCGGGAGACGCCGACGCGAAAGGCTGGAGGATCGGTTACCTTATTTTCAAACCGGCGCCGGTGGATTCGCTCGAATGCCATCCGGCATCCATGGAGACCTTTGAGCCGGTATCGGGGACCACGGTGATACTGACCGCCCAGCATAAGGCTCCGGAAAAGATCGAGGCGTTCCTCCTGGACAAGCCGGTCTGCGTGGCGAAAAATGTGTGGCACGCGGTCCGTGTGATATCGGAGTCCGCGGAGATAAAGATAACCGAGAATTTTGAAGTCGAATCGGTGATCCACAAGCTGAAAAAGCCGGTTGATATAGCGATAGTATGACGGCAAAACCCGGACACTTAAAAAAGGTCCTATGGCACCTGTTCTTCTTTGCGGCCCTTACAGTTCCTTTTTACATTTTTAACATCGACCTGAAGATCGAGTCATGGTTTTTTAACGCCAACGGAATGAAATGGTTCACATCTGAAAACCCATTTTTTGCGTTCCTTTATAAATACGGCACCATTCCCGGCGCCGTCCTGGCGGCATTGAGCATAGCTGTTTTTTCCGCAAGTTTTATCCATAAAAAAGCGGTCAAATTCAGGAAACCTGCGGCGCTCATAATACTCACTTTTCTGCTCGGCCCCGGCCTTTTAATAAATGTGGTGTGTAAAAATTATACCGGCAGGCCAAGGCCAAGGGAAGTGAAGGAATTCGGCGGCAGGTGGGATTTCAGGCAGCCCTTCGTTTTCGGAGAGCCCGGCAGGGGCTTTTCTTTCCCGTGCGGGCACGCTTCGATGGGGTTCGTATTCTATGCGGTTTATCTGGCATACAGGAAAAAATATCCCCGGACATCGCTTGCTTTTCTTGCTGGCGCGTTCGTCATGGGCGGCGCCCTGGGGCTTGCCAGGATGGCGCAGGGAGCCCATTTTGCGTCCGACGTATTATGGTCGGCGGGGATAACCGTGCTGGCCGCGGAGTCCGTTCATTATTTCTGGGTAAAAACATGGGACGATAAAAACGAACTGTTCGGCGGGGGCAAAAACATGAACATTGTCTTTGCCGCCGTAAGCGCGGCCATGATATTTATCGCCGCGGCCTTTTTTATGTTTGCCACGCCGTTCAACAGGTTCCGCCACTATCCATTCGGCTGCAGGCCGGTGTTCCTTGCGGAGACCGACGACGCCTCTTTCAACATATCCGTTGCCGGCCCCGGCGAGGACGGGTCGCTGGATTTTAGCGCCATGGGCTTCGGTTTGCCGTGGTCGGACCTCGAGGACCGGCTGACGGCGCTTCCCGGCATGGACAATTACGTGCTGGCGAAAAAAGGAGGATTTTCGGAACTGAATTCGTCCGTTGAACTTAAGCTTCCAAGATGCAATTACAAAAAATTTTCCATCAAAACAAAAGAGGGCGATATAAACGCGCATGCGCCGGAAATTAATGCCGAAGATATCGTTATCTCCACAAAAAAAGGCGGCATAACACTGTTGCTGTCCAAAGGCGCGGCTTTTGGACGCGCGGAATTGACCGCGGAAAGAGGGGATATTGTTTTCGGCACCGAGGCTTCCTTTGAATTTCCAGCCGGATGCACGGTCGATATTACCGCCAAAAAAGGGACGGTCAGGCTTGTCAGTACGAACAAATACTTTGCGGACCTCAATAAAAGCGCAAAAAAAGTGGACGGATCCACACAGCTGTTTTTCAGGTCAACCATGAAGGGCGGACCGCAGATAAACATCCAGGCAAAAGACATCGAGATAGGGGGGAAATAATGGAAAAATATTTGAGGGCTGTTTATTATATAGAGACACCCGACGATTTTTACAGGACCGCGGAGCTGATAGCAAGGATGCAGTCCACGGGGACGTGGAAGGAGCTTGACTCGGAGACAAAGCGCATGACGGACAGGTTCGGCGCGAAGGTGGTCTCCGCCGAAATAACGGGTGAAAAATCGGATTATGAGCTTCCCACGAAATTCACGCCCGGGGCGAAAGTCAAATGCGGCAGGGTGGAGATAGATTATCCAGTCGAGAATTTTGGCCCAAAAATTTCCATGCTTCTTACCACGGTGGCCGGGGAGATATACGACATGTCGGAGTTGACCGCGGTAAAGGTCCTTGACATAAAATTCAGCGACGATTACCTGGCCGGTTTTCACGGCCCGAAATTCGGGCTCGACGGCTGCAGGGAAATAGCCGGGGCATACGGGCGCCCGCTCTTCGGGGCGATAACAAAACCCTGCGTGGGGCTTACCCCGGAAGAGATAGCAAAGCTTGCCTTTGAAGTGTCGAAAGCCGGGGCCGATTTCATAAAGGACGACGAACTGCTGGCGGACGCCCCGTATAACAGGGTCATCGACAGGGTCAAGGCGGTCTCGTCCGGGCTCAAGAAAGCCTACGAGGAAACAGGCAAGACGACCATGTACGCCTTTAACGTGACGGACGATCCCGACGAGGTGATGGCCCTGCATGACACGGTCAAGAAATACGGCGGCAGGGCTCTCATGTTCAACGTAATGACGGGCGGCTTCGGCGTCCTGAACAAGCTTTCAAAGCATACGGAACTTCCCATACACTGCCACAGGGATTTCGCGGTGACCACTTTCAGGCCGAGGGAAATGGGGATCACATCCGGCCTTTTCACAAAGCTTACCAGGCTTTGCGGCGGCGACCAGATACAGTGCGGCGGAATAGGCGGTTATCTTTATGAGACGGACGAAGAGGTTGCGGGAAATATAAGGGCCTGCACTGAAAAGCTCGGGTCAATAAAAAAATCCCTGGCCGTATCTTCCGGCGGCCAATGGGCGGGAAAGATACCGGTAAATATGCGCGTTATAGGTAATACCGACTTTATGCTGCTTGCGGGCGGAGGGGTTTTTTCACATCCCGACGGCGGGTTTGCCGGGATGAGATCTATAATCGAGGGATATGATGCTTTTAAAAAAGGAATAAAACTGGAAGAGTCGGGGAACAGGGAATTAAAGAGGGCAATAGAGCATTTTGGGAATATTTCATATTAATGTTATATTTGTATTTATATGGGGCGTGTGAGCCTTTTTTCGGCTGCTGCATCTAAATTTGATAATTGTATGCAGCTCGCCTTCGGTTTAAACTATGACGGACATGGGGCTCGAAAAAAGTCTCACACGCCCATATTTTTCCCATGTTTTCAATCCTTGTTTTATCAATTATGATATTTGATTATTGGTTTTGATAATTCCTGCCTGTCCAAAAAATATAAAACCTTATAATACTGTCTATAATCCATGGCACGGCTATTGCTTTATACTATTACGTTATCGGCGCTCTTAAAAATTAAAGCCGGCCTTTTAAAAGGCCGTGACTTTACCAGAATTGTAGGCGGGTTGTGCTCCCCCAACCCTCCAAACTTTTTCCCTCCCGTAACACCCTAACTTTTCCCTGGCCCGCCTACACTAAATAAAAAACCCTCCGGTCATTATGGCCGGGGGGTTTTTGTTTTATGCCTTAAAGGGTTTTAGCGGTTTTTTTTCTTCTTTTTTACGGCTTCCTTCAATTCCTTTACCTTGTCCATGCAATCCTGGCAGAGCGTCCCTTTTTTGACCTCTTTTCCGCACATGCGGCATTTGTAAGCCTCCGGCGGGGCGGTTATGCGAAGGCTGCCCGCCTTCACAAACCTGAATATCTGGGTCGCGGGCACGCCGGTGCGCTCGCTGACCTCCATGATATTGGCAAGAGGGTAGTCGCGGAGATATTCCGTGACTTTCCGAAGGTCCTCGTTTTCCTTCTGGACGCAGTCGGGGCATACGTTCGTTATCTTTTCGGGAGAAAATACCTTCCCGCACCTTACGCAGTTCGTTAATGCCATAAAAACTCCTTGGTGGTTATATGAATGTATTATACATCAGTTTGGCGGCACTATAAATGGAAAAAAAATATAAAATGACATTTTGGTTGTGAAACTGTGATGGGGAGCCGCTCCTGCATAGGGAAAACCGGCATTCATAAAAAACCCCAATGATTGAAATTATGCAAAATGCTGTGGTATAATCAGTCGATTATTAAGGGTTGCTTGCAATTAAAACCGGAGTTGAATACATCGAATTATTTGCCGTATAATTTGTGTGATAACTAAAATTCAGGAAAACGGGCAGGCAAAAGCCGGAGAAAGGCGATGAAATGAGGAAAATAATTATTTTATTACTGGCTGCAGTTATATTAACGTTACCTGCATGTAAAAATTCCGGCCAGGGAGTTAAATGGACGGAAGCCACAAAGGCTGCGGCATTCGGCGCCAGGGAAATTATCGGCGTTCCGATTATATTCAGGGATCGTATGTGGGTGATAGCCGGAACCAACGCCGCTGATATTTTTAATGATGTATGGAACTCGAGCGACGGGATAATCTGGAAGCGGGTTACAGGTAAAGCCGGATTTGGCAAACGGTCCGGTTCCGGAACCCTTGTGTATAAAAATAAGATGTGGGTCATCTCTGGATGGAACGGGAGCAGAGAACTGACGGATGTATGGAATTCAAGCGATGGAACAGCCTGGACACAGGTGACAGGCACCGCGGAATTTATCCCGAGGGACGGCTTCGGATGTTACGTGTATGAGGACAGGATGTGGATGATAGGCGGATATTGCAACGGCGAATGTTTAAACGACGCCTGGAATTCAAACGACGGGATAACATGGACAAAAGTGGCGGCGGCAACCGGATTCAGCCCCAGAATGGGGTTTGGAAACATGGTATATAAAAATAAGATGTGGGTAATAGGCGGGGCCAATTACAACAAGAGCAATTTTTTTAACGATGTCTGGAATTCTGACGATGGAATAACATGGACAAAGGTGACGGGTACGGCGGATTTCTGCGACAGGGTTGAGTTTACAAGCCTTGTATATAAGGATAAAATGTGGGTCATAGGCGGTGTCAGCAGTACAGGAGGATATCTGAATGATGTGTGGAGTTCCGGCGATGGAAAGGTATGGACAGAAACGACAAATTCCGCCGGGTTTAGCCCCAGATGGGCATTTGCGGGTTTTGTATATAATGATAAGATATGGGTCGTGGCGGGATTTGACGGAACCAACCTTTTAAATGATGTGTGGCGTTCGCCGTAGATATTATTGATTACATAAATTATTATATCGGTTCGGCCAGCCATAAATGGTAAAAAAATATAAAATGACATCCCGGACGCGTCACGTTAAATACTTGCGATAAACATTACATTGATTGCACCGGAGACAATCCGAATTAGTTTATCTTTGACCGTCCGGTCGACATTTTTCTTGACGCCGGCAAAAAATTAAGGTATATATTGACTAGTAGGTCAATATATTGACCTTAAGGTCAAAAGGAGAATGAATGAAAGAAATGAAGGGACCGGGCGGCCCGTTCGAAAAGCTCGGCGTATATAAGCAGCAGAAGATAATGCTGGCGTCAATAAACGAATTCGCATCAAAGGGTTTTACGGCGGCTTCAACCGATGCCATTGCGGGAAGGGCCGGCGTTTCAAAGGGCGCCATATTCCATTATTTCGGGACAAAAGAAAAATTATATATAGTAACCGCCGAATACATTCTGGACGGTTATGTGGATCATATGGAAAAATATCTCGAAAAGGCCCCGAACGATATTTTTGAAATGTTCCAGAGTATGGTTTTTGCCGGGCTGGATTATTTATTGGGAAAAAACCTGTCGATTTACAAGCTTCACGGCCTGATATCCACGCTGGAATTGGGCGAAGAGGCGCATAAAAATATGCGCGAAAAGATCGAGTCGAGGACCGGCCGGCTCATTGAAGATTATTTTAAGAAGGTGAAGAAAAGCCGTCTTAAAATCGATGCGCCAGAAGTGATCAGGGCAATAATGTGGATAAGCGATTCTTTGGACAGGGAAGTGCTTGGATTGTTGACATCAAAAACCACCGTTGACGACATAAAAAATATGTATAAAAAACGTATGCCGCTTGTGGCGCAGATGTTGAGAAACGGCATATATAAATACGGAAAATAACATTAGTGCGCGGAAAAGCAAGCATGAAAACAAAATAAAACCCTGGGGGGAATTATGAAAAATGAAGGCAAGCCTGATTATGGAATAGACGGATCGCCGGCCAAGTATGTTGAGATGATTGCCGCCGAAATGATACTTTTTGGAACGGGCGGTTATCTGATGACTTTTCAGGGCCTCATGATAAAAATTTTGGCTTCTTCTCTTTTTTTATCCGGGATTCTGCTTGGTTTTTGCATTGTGCCGTTTATAATCTATGAGATGGGCGGCAAACTTCGCTACGGGGACAGGCTGCTTTCCATGATTGATTGGAAGGGAAACGAATCGGTCCTTGATGTGGGCACCGGGCGCGGGCTTTTGATGATAGGCGCGGCTAAAAAGCTGGATACAGGCACAGCCGTCGGCGTGGATATATGGCGGCAGGAGGATATGATGGACAATGCCTGTAAAAATACGATGAAAAACGGCGAACTTGAAGGGGTTCTTGGAAAAATTGAAGTTAAAAACGAGGATGCGCAAAAATTGTCTTTCCAAAGCGGCTGTTTTGACGTGGTTCTTTCCAATCTTTGCCTTCACAATATTCCTTCAAAAGAAGGAAGGAATATGGCCTGCCGGGAGATCGCCAGGGTATTAAAGCCGGGTGGCACCGCAATAATATCGGACATACTTCACGCGAAAGAATACTCCGGGATCTTTAAGGCGGAAGGGCTCTCCGTGGAGGTTTTTAATCTGAGTTTCTTCGGTGAATTCCCGTTCTGGTATGAAATTGTAAAAGCGGTAAAAAATAGGTAAAAATTTCAGCCATTACGTTTCGCTGTATGAGTCCCGGTGGGCATGGTATTAGTCCGCCCATACAAAAAAACACAATTACCGGCATGAAAGCGGCTGTCTTTTAGGCTTGACAAATCACTTTGTTTTTAATAATATGGCCCTGCCGAACTAATAAGGGAAATACTGGCTCGTTTCACCCACCACTAAATCCAAAATGTTTTTTTTATTTATTTTATTTTGGGGGTAATTCCATGCTCAAAAAAACAGTTGCCATGTCCAAAAACAGCCCGGGACAGGTGTTTGTGGAATACATTATTTTGATATGCCTTGCGGCCATAGTGTGCCTGGAAGGCGCGGCGATCCTTGGAAAAATGATAAAACAAAATTATAAAAATACGGCGGCCGTTTACACGGCGCCGATTCCATAGATGGAGGGGAGCTATGAAAAAAGTTCTGGCCGGGAAGAGGGGGCAGGGAATGACGGAATACATCCTGATAATCGCCCTGATCGCGATACTGGTGCTGGGTGCGGTGAAGATTTTTGGGGGCAAGATAAAGGACGCTTTTACAAAGGCGAGTTCCAAAGTTGACAACGTGACTCAGGGGATGGACCAGTAGCGGATACTGCATGCCGGGGCCAAAAGGAAAAGGTTCAAAGGGGCAGAGCAGCGCGGAATTCGCCCTCATTATCCCGTTTTTTATCCTGGTTTCCCTGGGACTGGCGCAGCTATGCCTTATAACCACTGCTGCGGTTTTACTGAAATACACTGCTTTTATGACTGCAAGGGTAGCAGCGGCTTCGGATCAGCACGGCCGACAGGAGTCTGCGTCAAGCGAGGCGTCCGTAATACTTGATGCCATGGCTTCAAGGTCGCTTTTCAATGCCGGCCTTTTGACGTTATTTACCGGATCCGGAGTGGATATAAAGGAAGAAAAAATGAATTCCGCGGTATCGCCTTACATCCGCGTAACCGTCCGGTATAATTTTCCGTTAAAGGTCCCTTTTGTGAACAGGATATTCGGCATGTCAAAAGGGTTATCGGACCCGGCGGCTTTTGCGGCCGGGATGGCGGGTATGCCATATTTTCCGCTGAAGGCCTCGTGCGTCATGATGGTCCAATGAATATCCGCGTTAAACGCAGGCGCGGGCAGACCCTGATCGCGTCAATATGCGCCGCTGTCGTCATATTGCTCCTCATGCTGGCGTCATTCGAAGCGGGAAATATAATGTATAAGAAGGCGCATGTCCAGAATGTCGCTGACTCCGGGGCGCTTGAAGGCGGGCTCTGGTACGCCAGGGCAATGAACATTCTTGCCCTGTCCAACAAGGTGCTTGCCATGGCCTTTGCCGCGGGTATCGCTGAATCGGCGGCCGGGGACCCTGAAGCCGGGCTCGATACTGTCCATGAAGTCCAGAAAATGCAGGATATGATAGCCGGGATCGGGGATTACGGCCTCTTAAGGCCGTTCCCGAATTTTGCCGCGGCCATGGTAATTAAAAACGGGGCGCTGAACAATTCCATGTCGATACCGGTCTTTAATTCCATGGACTGCGATCCAAGCGCCAACATGCCTTCATTTAACGTGAGAAGGCGTTACGCCGACCAGGAATTGAAAAAGGCCCTTAACATCAGGGACGACGACGCGGATAAATTTTATTACACATCCGGCAGCGGCGAGAGGGTATATGTGGACAAACAATATGTGACGATAGACACCAGGATAAAAAACAGGGGTGACGTTTCGGAACAGATAATGACAAAAAACAACCCTTTATACGGAACGAAATTTTTAAAGCGCGAAATGGCCCCGGACAAGGGCGCGGTCCCGCTTGATATCGTGGAAGTTTCCCCGGAACATTCGGTGCTTGTTTTTACCAGTTCGAAGGATACGGGGCAGCTGCTGAAAACGTCGTTCCTTAAGGATGACGGCGGAAATGAGATAAAGCCGGCGCTGCTTACGGCATTTTCCTATGTGGCGGTAAGCGGAGGCAAACTTGACATCCTGGATATTGACGGCGCCGCTTACAGCCCGAAAATATCGCGCGTAAAACTTCCGTGCCTTGATTCCATTGCCGGAGGCGGCACCGCGGGCCTGCAAAAAATGATCGGAGCCATAGGGAACGACCTGATACTTCATTGACGCATTAATTCGCGGCGGAAGAAAACACGGAGAGTAATATTATGAAAAGAACAAGGGGACAGGCAACGACGGAATTTGTCATCATGCTGCCGTTATTTTTGGTGATTTTTGCGGGGTTGATGCAATTCTGCACTTTGATGATGCGTTACATGGAGCTTGCCTGTGTGGAGCGCGGAGTAATGAGATACATGACGGCCCAGGGGGAAGAGACAGGCGGGGACGGGGTAAAGTCGTTTGCCAATGAAATGGCCGGGAAATGCGGCTTAAAAAGCGGGAATTTAAGCTGTTCAGTAACGCCGGCCGGCGTCGGATCACCGCAAAACCTTGATCCATTCGGTTTACTTAGCGGCCTGGCCGGTGTAAAGATAGAGCTTGCCTACAAGGAAGAACTTTTCCCCGCTTTTGCGGCGATTACCGGAAAACGGAGCGTGGAGTTGAGAACTGAAATATATTCCGCGTCCGGCCCGGCGCTTCAGTTCAGGATAAAAGAGAAGGCAGGCCAATTATGGGATATGCTGACAAAAAAATAAAATACTTCCTTGCGGTGCTTTTCGTGGTCCCGTCCGCGGCGGCCTTCGGGCACGTTAGCGGCAATGCAGTTTTTGGCGATGAAAATTATTTAACCCCCTTATGTCATTTTGAGGGAAGCATAGATTCGGAAAGTATGGCCTTAAGCGCATATTCGTCGGCCGTAAGCGCCGAAGAGATAATAGGATACCGCTCCGGACTTGCCGCCAAAGACGGGGAAAGGCCGGTGAATTCCGCGTTGATACGCGCGGCCGCGGCAAATATACTGGCCATTACATGCGGGGATTGGGACGGCAGGTGGTATTATTTTGCGTCAATGGACACCGTGGAAAAAATGACTCTCAACGCCGCGGCTGATAATGGCGGAAAATGCTTCTATATAAGGGCTGTATTTCAGGCCGGCAATCGTGCGGCATGTGAAAAAAACAAGTTTGATTTTGAGCAATATCCCGGGGCCAGGGAAGGCCGGGAAATAAGGATCAGGGGAAACGCCGGAAAAACATACGGTTTATCAATTTTTGTCGCCTACAACGCGGCGCCGGAAATCGTGGGGTCGTTTTACAGGGAGAGCCTTCTAAGGTCGGGCTGGAAGTTAAAAGAGCGGGCAGGTGGCCCCGGGACGTTGTTTTTCGCGGAAAAGGGAGGCCGTGTCGTTGCCGTGGGTTTCTCCGCCGGGGATGAAAGTTCAACGATAATAACCATTATTGGCTGAAAAAAACAGGGGGATATTGTGGGTATAATTGAAAAATTCAGGGCGATGAAAAGGGAAAATAAAATGCTGATTTTTTCCGCCGTGTGCGGATTGCTTGCGGTTATCGCGGGCTACGCCGCCATATCGATGAAAGAAAACCAGATCAGGGAGATGAGCAGGCCGGTCAAGGTCATACTTGCGGCAAAATACATCGCAGCAAGGGCGCAGGTGACACGGGATATGGTAAAAGAGGGAGAAATGCCGGCCAGATTCGCCACAGAGGCCGTTGCCCGTGATTTTAAGGACATAAAAGGTTACATAGCGCTTGCGCCTTTCGTCGAGGATGAGCCTATCCTTATCAACAAACTTTCCCGCAAGGCGGAGCAGTTATCCTCGAACGTGCCGACGGGATTGCGCGCGATTGCCATACCCGTGGACGAGACGTCAAGCTGCGGTTACATGATAAAACCCGGGGACGATGTCGACGTGCTTTTGACATATGATAAGGCCATGGATAAACGGTCGTATATGGTTACATCGACGATGCTTCAATGCGCCCGTGTTATAGCCGTGGGCGAGGGGCTGGAAGATGGCGGGGGAGAAAGTTCAAGGAAATATTCCTCGGTCTCACTTGCGGTGTCGCCGCAGGAGGCGCAACTGCTGGCTTTCGCATCGGAAAAGGGCCGTTTTACACTTCTTCTCAGGCCGGCGGGGGAGAAGGACAGGGCGAAGACGTCGGACATGACGTTCGAGGAGATGGTAAAATTTTCCGCGGCATCCGAAAGAGCGGACGTAGTTCCAGAAAGCACGCCGGTTTACGATCAGGCCGGAGACGGCATAAAGAGACGAGGGGTTGAATAACGTTGACATTACAACATGCATGTTGTATAATGAGCGGGATAAAAGAAATATCATTCGTGAGATTGTTTTATGCAAATTTATGAAATCGGATATTATGCCAGAGCGGACGGCAACAGACCGGTATTGGAATATATTAAAAGTAAAAGTCTTGAAGATAAAGGAAGAATAGAGCGCAAGATATGCCGTTTAATAAGGGAAGGCCCGTTCTTGCATATGCCATGTGCGAAAAAGATCGGGAAAATTTATGAATTGCGGCCTGAAGGAATGCGATTGTTTTATTATTTTAAGGGACCTGCGGCAATTTTCGTGCACGCTGTTGATAAGAAGGATTTTACGCAGGCTGATATTGTATTATCCGGGAAAAGAAGAAAGGAACTTGAGAATAAATAAAGGTTTGTGATATCATCGACTGTTCGTGAAAGGACGGCAAACGATGAAGAATCGAAAAAATAAAGAAAACGGGACAAAAAAAGCGTATATTGACATGACTGCGCATAAAACGCTTTTTGATGACGTCAGGGAGACGCCGGAATTTAAAAAGGGTTATGAAAAAGAAATGATATCCGAACTTATAGATGAAATAAAATCCGCGAGAATAAAAAAACATATCACCCAGCAGGGACTCGCGTCGCTTATCGGGACCAGACAGCAGGTGATAGCCCGGCTTGAAAAAGAAGGGGCGCAAGACATGAAATTAAGCACCTATCTTAATATTGTCAATGCCCTCGGTCTTGATCTAAAAAAAATGATGCATTGTTAATGCGAGCCTTTTTTAAACATATCAAAGGAACCACCGGGCCATAATTGCTATCAAAATAGTTCCATTTTATTAAATAATCCTTGACAAATCCCGGCGAAAAAATATAATAGAAAAGTATTTTTTCAGCCGGTTTTTTATTCGGGTCGGGCCGGCCCTAAAAAAAATTAAAAAGGTTGGGCATGCTCGAAGACAAATTAATTTCATCCAATATAAAGGCTATCAATGACAGGATAGCTCTTTTACAAAAGAACAAAAGCAGGAGCCTGGATTTTGTCCTGTCGCGCGCCGGGCTCATGGATGGAAAAAGGCTCAGGGGGCTTCTTGTGCTCCTGACGGCCCGGGCATGCGGGGCGAAAGTCACCGGCTCCATGGTGAACATCGCCGCGGCCATCGAACTGCTCCACCATGCCACCCTGATACACGACGACATAGTGGACGATTCGGCGATAAGGCGCGGCGCGCCATCGCTTTACAACAGGCTCGGACCGCTGATGGCTGTGCTGGCCGGGGATTACATATTCGCGGGAGCCGTGGATATGGCGGTCAAAGACCTTGACCGGGGCATGCTGAAAATATTCGCTTCGATCATAAGGGACGTATGCGAGGGAGAGATCGAGGAAGTTTATAACAAGCACAACGCGGCCATAACCAACCGCGGGTGCCTTGATATTATAGGACGGAAAACCGCTTCCCTGATAAAGGGAAGCGTGCTATGCGGCGCCATAGCCGCGAAATGCCCGGATAAAAAGCTGAAGCACCTGGAAGCCTTCGGTTACAACATCGGGATGGCCTTTCAGATAAAGGACGACCTGCTTGACATTACGTCCAAAACAAGTAAAATAGGCAAGCCTGCGGGAAGCGACATAAAGGAAGGCAAGGCGACCCTTCCTCTGGTGCTGGCCCTGAATAACTCGACTGCGGCCGAAGCGAATAGAATAAGGAAGATATTCAAAGCCGGAAAGACGGCGGCCGACACAAAAAGGATCCTTGATTTTATCCTTGAGCATGACGGGATAGACCTCGCGGAACTGATGGCCCTTTCTTATATAGAGGACGCGAAGCACGCGCTGGACAGGGCGGGCCTTGCCGCGGGCGGGACAAAGTCCGTGTTATACGACTTGGCGGATTACATGATTCTTAGAAATTATTGACGGAGGAAAAATTTGGCATACGGTACGTTCCTGGTATTTTTGGGGTTCGCCATTGTGATGGTAATAGGCGGGGTTGTCGTCAATTACATATTAATGCCTTATAAACCCGGTTATGAAAAAAGGACCACATACGAGTGCGGGCTTGACCCCATCGGCGAGGCACAGGTGCGCTATTCGATAAAATTTTACGTATTCGCCCTTATGTACGTGGTCTTCGCCGTTGAGGCGGCATTCCTTCTGCCCTGGGCCGTGGTTTACAAAAAAATAGCGGGCTTTATGCCCCTTACCGAAGCTCTCATATTTATTTTCATTCTCGTGCTCGGGCTGGCTTTCGCCTGGAAAAAGGGGGAGCTGACATGGGATTAATGAACGGGCTCGACGAGAAACTGGTAAAAAAGATACCCGGGGCGCCCGTGGTGCTTGCGTCGGCCGAATGGGCCATAAACGCGGGCAGGTCGAATTCGATATGGACGCTTACTTTCGGGCTGCGCTGCTGCGCCATGGAAATGATGGCCACCGGGGCCGCGAAATACGACTGGGCAAGGTTCGGATTTGAGGTTCCGGCCGCCTCGCCGAGGCGCGCCGACCTTATGATAGTGGCGGGGACCATAACGACAAAAATGGCCCCTCTGGTCAAGAGGCTCTATGAGCAGATGGCCGAGCCGAAATACGTGATAGCCATGGGCGCCTGCGCGATATCCGGCGGCCCTTTCGTATACGACTCGTACTCCGTTATTAAAGGCGCGGACAAGGTAATCCCCGTGGATATTTACATACCGGGATGCCCGCCCAGGCCGGAAGCCCTTCTTGACGGCATGATAAAACTGCAGAAAAAGATAATGAAGCAGAAATTCACGACGGTGGCAAAATGAACTTCCAGGAAATACTTGAGAAGATAAAGTCGAAGCACGAAGTGCTTGAATCAAAAGAGGATATGGGCGTGCTTAATGCTTACATAGCGCCCGCTAATATCGCAAAAGTAGCGGCGTTCCTTAAGGACGAGATGCAATTCGACCAGCTAAATTTCATAACCGCGGTCGACCTTCCGGCCAACAACGTCCTCGAGGTGGTTTACCGCTTTTTTTCCTACGCCACGGCTGATACGGTTGTTTTAAGGGTAAAACTCGACAGGGCGAAAGCTTCGGTTGGGACGATTTCCGGGGTTTTTAGGACCGCCGACTGGCACGAAAGGGAAACATCGGAAATGTTCGGCGTCACTTTCCTTAACCATCCGGACCCGAACAGGCTCATCCTGCCGGACGGGATAGTTGCGCCGCTTCTTAAGGATTATAAGAACCAGGACATGACGCCGCTTCCCAAGGCCTGACATTCAAGCAAAGGGATCACGACAAAAAAACAGGAGCATTTAATTGATCAAAGCGCCTTTTGAAATGGAAAAGATATCAGACGAGGAATATGTCCTTAACATGGGGCCGCAGCACCCGTCCACGCACGGGGTGCTCAGGATAGTGCTCAAGCTCGACGGCGAAGTGGTAAGCGGATTGTACCCCGACGTTGGCTACATACACTCGAGCGTCGAAAAGATGTGCGAGAACAAAAAATTCGAGATGATAACACCTTATACGGACAGGCTTGATTACCTCTCGGCAGTAAATTACAACTGGGCATACGTGGCCGCGGTCGAAAAGCTCATGGCTATACAGGTACCGGAGCGGGCCGAATACATGAGGGTGATGCTTGCCGAGCTCAACAGGATAATGAGCCACCTTTTGTGGTATTCGGCGTTCGGCATGGACGTCGGCGCGCTGACCCCGATATTTTACGCTTTCCGCGAAAGGGAAGAGGTCATAGACATGGTGGAGGGCATGACGGGCGGAAGACTCACGCACCACGCATTCAGGATCGGCGGGTTCAAGAACGACCTGCAGAAGGACTTCCTTCCCAGGCTCAAAAAATTCCTGCTTAAATTCGAGGACAGGATAAGCGAATACGAGGCTCTTCTGATAAATAACGTCATACTCACCGCCAGGACAAAGGGAGTGGGTATTCTCGACAAGGCAAAGGCGATAAATTACGGCGTGACGGGCCCGACGCTGCGCGGCTCAAACTGCGCCATCGACCTGAGAAAGAATGCGCCGTATTCGGTATATCCAAAATTCGATTTCAAGGTCTGCACCGGGAAAAATGGCGACACATGGGACAGGCTCAAGGTCAGGATGGATGAGATGAGGGAATCGGCGAAGATCCTGAAGCAGGCCATGGAAATGATCCCGGCAGGCGAATTTTGCGCCAAAGTCCCCAGGATAATAAAGCCGGCGCCCGGCGAAGTGTACACGATGGTCGAGTCGGCGCGCGGCGAATTCGGCGTATACATGGTAAGCGACGGCACGGAAAAGCCCTACAGGATAAAATTCAGGAGCCCGTCGTTCTCAAACCTGAGCGTCCTGAAAGAAATAACCATAGGCGCCAAGATCGCAGACGTGATAGCGATAATGGGGAGCCTCGACCTGGTAATACCGGAAATAGACAGATAAAAAGAAAGCAATATAGAAAGGAATAAGCGGATGGCCTTATTGAAAGAACTTTTTTATGACAGCGGAAAACCGCTGACTGAATTCTATACCTGGATGCACGGCATCTGGGCCGGATGGGGAATGCCGGGGTTCCTGCTTGATTTCATATTCCAGCTGGCGATAGTGGCGGCGGTCACGGTCATACTGGTGCTGAACGCGCTATGGATAATATATTACGACAGGAAAATTTCCGCCCTCATGCAGATAAGAAAAGGGCCCAACAGGGTCGGCCCGCTGGGCCTGTTCCAGACCCTTGCCGACACGGTCAAGCTCCTTATAAAAGAGGACATCAACCCCAAAAAAGTCGACATTCTTTCTTTCTGGCTGGCGCCCCTGATAATTTTCATACCCACATTCGCGGTCTTCCTTGTGCTTCCGTTCGGCAGCGGGCTCATACCGGCCGACCTCAACATCGGGATATTATACGTAATGGCAATAACGGGGCTCACGGTCATCGGCATTCTCGCCGCTGGCTGGGGGTCCAACAACAAATATTCGCTGATAGGCGGGATGCGCTCCGCCGCACAGATAGTGAGCTACGAGATACCCATGGTGATAGTCATCCTTACCGTCGTTCTCATGTCCGGTACGATGAAAATGAGCGGCATAGTGGCGGCGCAGGCGAAACAATGGTTCATCTTACCGCAGTGTGTGGGATTTATCGTTTTTCTTATAGTGGGAAATGCCGAGGTCAACAGGGCGCCTTTCGACCTGCCCGAGGCCGAGTCCGAGCTTGTCGCGGGTTTTAACACTGAATATTCGGCGATGAAGTTCGCCTTCTTTTATCTTGCGGAATATACCAACCTGTTCCTGACCGCGGCCATCGCGACGACACTTTTTCTTGGCGGCTGGCAGGGGCCGTGGCCTGTGCCGCCTATAGTATGGTTTTTTCTCAAGACATATTTTGTCATTACGATACTGTGCTGGATAAGGTGGACGTTCCCCAGGATAAGGGTCGACCAGCTCATGGAATTTTCGTGGAAATATATGCTGCCCATCGCGCTCGTAAACCTGGTGGTCACGGCAATAATAATCAAGCTGTAAATACGGTGAAAGATAATTCAACGAGGATGAGGTTTAGATGATAAAGTATCTTGCGGATCTGGTAAAAGGCATTATAAGCCTGCTTGAGGGGCTCGGTGTTACGCTGATGCACTGCTTCAGGCGGCCGATAACGTTGCAGTACCCCGAGCGCAGGCCGGATATTAGCCTGCGTTTCAGAGGAAGGCTCGTCCTTCCGGTCGACCCTGCGACGGGGGACAACCGCTGTACGGCGTGCATGTTATGCGTCAAGGCGTGCCCCAACCATTCGCTCGACGTCGAAAAACTTGTGGGCGAGGACGGCAAACCCAGGCCAAAGGCCTCGAAATATATATATAACATGGGCTCGTGCATGTATTGCAACCTCTGCGTCGAATCGTGCGCTTTTGCGGCCATAGTAATGTCGGACGAGTACGAGAACGCGACGCAGGACAGGGCGTCGCTTACGATGGACCTGGTCCCGGAAAAATACATATTATCCGGCAAAAAGGCGCCTTGGTGGCAGTCCAAATTCAAACAGGAAGAGGTGGCAAAATAATGGTCGAGTTGCTGCTTTTTTACGCGTTCGCCGCTCTCACTGTTTTTTCCGCAGTGCTCCTGGTGACATCCAGGAACACTTTTCACGGGGCTTTATACCTTGCCGTGTCGCTCTTCGGCGTGGCTGCCATATTCGCCCTTGCGGGCTCTTTTTTCCTCGCGGGCATCCAGGTCCTCATATATATAGGCGCCGTCGTGGTCCTGCTGATCTTTGTCATCAATCTGACGAAGCAGCTTGCCGGAAGCAGCGCTGCCCAGGTCAATGAAGCCGTCTGGCCGGCAATAATAACCTCGCTTCTGGCCCTTACGCTTATCATACTGGCGGTAATGAAGACCGACTGGGCGACAAGGATAGGCAGGTCCGCGGCGCAGGCCGAGGCCCTCGATAACACCGGGACGATCGGCACCCAGCTTCTCACAAATTTCGCCATACCATTCGAGGTGATATCAGTGCTCCTGCTTGCGGCGCTCATCGGCGCCATTGCGATAATTTCGCGGGAAAAAGAGGCGGGTAAATGATTACACTGGCGCATTACATAATATTGAGCGCGGTAATTTTTGCCATAGGTATATTCGGGGTGCTTACCAGGCGCAACGCCATCGGCATACTCATGAGCCTTGAGCTTTTGTTCAATTCGGTCAACATTAATATGGTGGCTTTTTCCAGGTTCCTTACGCCCGAGGGGGCCTACGGCGAGCTTTTTGCCATTTTCATCATAACCGTGGCCGCCGCGGAATCGATACTCGGGCTTGCCATAATTCTTGCGATATACAGGAGCAGGAAGGTCCTGAACGCGGACGAAATGAACCTGATGAAATGGTAAAAAAGACGACAAAACAAACGGAGGATTTATTTTGGGAATATTAAGCATGGCCGGGATATCGGTTGCGGTATTGCCGTTCCTGGCGTTCCTGGTAATAGTGGCCTTCACAAAAAAAGCGAAGATGACAAGCGCCCTTGTTTCCATAGGCGCGGTCGCGGCGGCATTCCTGGCGTCGTGTTACATACTTTACTGCCAGATAACGTCCCCGGAGGCGTCTTCATTCAACATACCCTGGATGTATATCGCCAATATCGAACTGAACATGGGCGTCATGGTCAACCAGCTGACCTCCATCATGCTTTTCGTGGTGACATTCGTATCCCTTCTGGTGCAGATATATTCGATAGGCTACATGCACGGCGACGAGGGATTTTCCAAATTTTTCGCCTTTATATCACTCTTCACATTTTCAATGCTGGGAATAGTAATATCCAACAACCTCATGCAGATATACATTTTCTGGGAGCTTGTGGGATTGTCTTCTTACCTTCTGATCGGTTTCTGGTATTTCAAGCCCGAGGCTTCGGACGCGGCAAAAAAAGCCTTCGTGGTCAACAGGGTGGGGGACTTCGGTTTCCTTCTCGGCATACTGATTGTCAGTTTCAGGGCCGGAACATTTGATTTCATAAAAGTGGTGGATTTCATAAGGACGGGCGCCATAGACCCGGGCTCACTGACGGTCATAGCCCTGCTTCTTTTCTGCGGCGCCGTCGGAAAATCCGCGCAGTTCCCCCTGCACGTCTGGCTGCCCGACGCAATGGAGGGCCCGACGCCGGTTTCGGCCCTTATCCACGCGGCGACAATGGTCGCGGCCGGAGTGTTCATGGTTGCAAGGCTTTACGGAATATTTTCACTTTCCCCGGCCGCGATGAACGTCATCGCATACACCGGGGCTTTCACGGCGATCTTCGCCGCATCCATCGCGCTTGTTCAGGATGATATAAAAAGGATACTGGCTTATTCAACCCTTTCCCAGCTCGGATACATGATACTTGCGCTGGGCGCGGGAGGATACACGTCGGGAATGTTCCATCTTACCACGCACGCATTTTTTAAGGCCCTGCTGTTTTTGGGCGCGGGCTCCGTTATACATTCCGTCAACACGAACGACATCTGGAGCATGGGCGGCCTGCACAAGAAAATGCCCATAACCTCCATTACAATGCTTATTGCGACACTTGCCATATCGGGCATCTGGCCGTTAGCCGGGTTCTGGTCGAAGGACGAGATACTTGTGACGCTGTACGGCTCGGGCCACATGGTGCTCTATTACACCGCCGTGGTCACTGCGTTCATGACGGCTTTTTACATGTTCAGGCTTTATATAGTAACCTTCATGGGACCTGAAAGCGGACATGCGGCGCATGTCCACGAGTCGCCGCCGGCAATGACAGTCCCGCTAATGATACTCGCGCTGTTTTCAATATTCGCCGGGCTCGTCGGCGTGCCGGGCCAGGAATTCAACATCTCCAGGTTCATATATTTCGGCGAGATGGAAAAACCCGCGGCGATGAACATGACCATAGCTTACGTCTCCTCGGCCGTCTCGCTTTCGGGCATCGCGCTGTCGTTCGTAATTTATTTTTTCAAGCTGGTGAAGGCGGGGGACCTTAAAAAGAACGCCGGGCCCCTCTACACGCTTTTAAAGAACAAATATTACATAGACGAGATATACCTCTTCTTCATACGCAATATTTTCTTCGTGATAACGGAGACAATAAAATGGTTCGACAGGAATATTGTGGACGGCCTTGTGAACCTTACGGCGTGGCTTGTCAGGCAGGGCGGCGATAAATTAAGGCGCACCACCTCGGGCAGCGTCCAGACATACGCGCTGATGATCTTCGGCGGCATGGTGGTTGTTATCATCGCTTTTGCCATTTATGATCCCGGCATACTCAAGATCCTTGGAGGCAGATAATGGCACCAGCATTGACACAATTGCTCGGGCACCTGCCCATACTCACCATAATATATCTTATGCCTTTCCTGGCCGTGCTTGCAATGTTCTTAATACCGGGCACGAACCAGAAGGCGGTTAAAATAACATCGCTGGTATTTGCCGCAATATCTCTGGTGCTTTCGATACTCCTTTTCCTGGCTTATGATTACAACAAGGGCGGCTTCCAGTTCGTGGAGCACCATGTATGGGCGGAATCGCTCGGGATAAATTATTTTATGGCGGTCAACGGCATAAACGTGACGCTGGTCCTTCTGACCGGCATCATAATCACGGCGGGCATACTCGCGTCATGGGAAGTAACCTACAGGCCCAAGGAATTCTTCATACTCCTTTTGACCCTCACCACAGGGGTTTTCGGGGTGTTCATGACATACAACCTGTTCCTGTTCTTCCTGTTTTACGAGATCGCCGTGCTTCCCATGTACCTTTTGATAGGGATATGGGGGACGGGGCCGAAGGAATATTCCGCCATGAAGCTTACGCTTTACCTTATGGCCGGAAGCGCCCTCATAATCGCGGGCATACTGGGGCTCTTCTTCGGCTCCGGGCTGCATACCTTTGATTTTGACAGGCTGCTCACAATCACATACGACAGGACGTTCCAGATAATATTTTTCCCGATACTTTTTGTGGGGTTCGGGATCCTGGCCGCTCTGTGGCCTTTTCATACCTGGTCGCCGGACGGCCATGCATCCGCCCCGACCGCGGTATCCATGCTTCACGCGGGCGTCCTTATGAAACTTGGGGCTTACGGGTGCCTTGTGATAGCCGTATGGCTTCTGCCGGATGGCGCGAAATTCTGGTTCCCGACGATTGCCATCCTTACGCTGGTCAATATCATTTACGGCTCGCTGGGCGCAGTGGCCCAGAGGGATATGAAATACATAGTTGCTTATTCATCGGTTTCGCACATGGGAATAGTGCTCCTCGGAATCGCGGCGGGAAACTCGATTGCATTCTCGGGAGCCGTCCTGCAGATGTTCTCGCACGGCATAATGACCGGGTTGTTCTTCGGACTTGTCGGCATGACCTACGGAAGGACCCATACCAGGATAATAACCGAGATGCGCGGGCTCGCCAAGAACATGCCCGCGCTGGCGGCGTTTTTTGCGTTAACCGCGCTGTGTTCGCTCGGCCTTCCGGGCACATCCGGGTTTGTCGCGGAGATCACTGTGTTCCTGGGAGCATTCAGGGCTTTCCCGGTGCAGGCGATCATCGCGGTTGTCGGTATAATAATAACGGCTTTTTACATATTGCGCGTGGTCCAGATAGTTTTCTTCGGCCCTCAGGACCCAAAATTCGCGGAGTTAAAGGACGCCACCCCGGTGGAATTCACCTCGCTTGCGCTTTTGATGTTCTTTATAATACTTGTGGGGTTCTGCCCGTTCTACATCATGAAGGTGATACATTCTTCGGTCCTGCCTATTGCCGTAAAATTGGGAGGTATGTAATTTGAGCTTATTCTTCGGCGCGATGCCCGGCGAATTATTCCTTGCCGGTATAATAGTTTTTCTGATATTGCTTGATCTTATGGCCAAGAACAAAAAAGAACTGATTGGCTGGGTTTACACCGGGCTCATAACGGCCCTGCTTGTTTATGTGGCGGGATTCAAGTCGGAGGCGACGCTGTTGAACGGCGCCTATGTCTCGGACCAGCTTTCATGGTTCTCGCAGATGATGGTGCTTCTTGCCTCCGCGCTGACCGGACTGCTTTCGGTCCAGTCGGTAAAAACGGACAATAAATTCACCGGAGCGTATTACATACTTCTGGCCTGTTCCACCCTGGGGTTGATGTTCCTGGTATCGTCAAAAGAGCTCATAATGCTTTATGTGGGGCTTGAACTGGCCACCGTAAGCCTTTACGCCCTTGCGGCAATTTACAAGAAGGATGATTCTTCCACCGAGGCCGGCATCAAATACCTGATACTGGGGGCGATATCTTCCGCGATACTTTTATTCGGCATAAGCCTGATCTATGGCATTACGCGCACCACTTATATAGAGGGGATACTCTCGTATACTTCGCAATCCCCGGTAACCCCCATATTTGTCATAGCGCTTATAATGATTCTTCTGGGCGCCGGCTTCAAGCTTTCCATGGTGCCGATGCATTTATGGACGCCGGACGTTTACCAGGGTGCGCCGACGCCGGTCACGGCCTTTATATCGGTCGCCTCCAAGGCGGCCGGTTTTGTTTTTGTGATAAGGCTGTTCTCATACATGTTCGTTAAACTGGATTATATATGGGTACCGATACTCTCGATCATAGCGCTTCTCACCATGACCGTTGGTAATTTAATGGCAATCCCGCAGAAAAACGTAAAAAGGCTGCTCGCCTATTCGACCATTTCACAGGCCGGATACATACTTGTGGGTTTTGTTGGCGCGTCGGTCATCGGTATAAGCTCGGTTATTTTTTACCTGCTGGCATATACCATAACAAACATCGCGGCTTTTGCCGTCGTCACCGCTTTCTCAAAGGCCACGGGCTCGGACGACCTCGGGGATTACGCCGGGCTCGCACGCAGGGAACCGCTCCTCGCCCTGATTTTCATGCTCTCTCTGCTGTCGCTTGCGGGGATCCCGCCGCTTGCCGGCTTCGTGGGAAAATTCTACCTGTTTTATTCCGCCATGCAAAAAGGGTATGTCTGGCTGGTGGTTGCGGCCGCGCTTAATTCAACCATATCGCTTTATTATTATCTGCTCGTATTAAAACAGATGTATATTTTCGACTCGAAGAAGGAATTCCCCAGGATAAAACTGGACATATCGGTCAGGATAGTGCTCGTAGTCACCATGGTTGCGATATTCGCCATGGGGCTGTTTCCGGGGCCCATTCTCGACCTTACATCGGACATTGCCCAGGCGCTTTTCCTGAAATAACCCGTCAAAATAACCCGCCCGTAAAATAAGGTTTTACTTTTGCCATTTCATATATTAAAATAGGTATGCAATAACAAAAAATGAGGCGGCATGAAAACAGACCTTAAGCGCATATTCAGGGTTGAACTTTCCAACAAAGAGATATTATTGATCCTATTGGTCCCGACTGTTTTTTCCGCCGTTATCGCGGTAATAACCGTGGCCATCATGGGCGGGAGCATGAAGGATTTCATGGTCTGCCTGTTACTGTCCATGCTGTTAAGCGGCGGGGCGTCATGCGGGCTTGTGTATCTTGCCGACACCAGAATGAACGAAGAGTTCAGGAACATAAAAGATGATATTATAAAGGGCAAAAAGAGCGGTTTTTCTGTGATCGACAGGCCCAGGGAAGCCGCGGCCTCTCTTGCAAGGGTTGAGTCCGGCATAAAAAAGCAGCTGGTTGACGGCGTGGAAATTTCACTCAATGAGATCACCTCGCGCATCGCCGATGTGAACGGGGCAAACCAGGTCCTGCTTGCGGATATGTCCGGAGCGAAAAAAGAGGTCCAGGACAACGCCGAGAACATAAAGAAAATATCAACCATAATAAACAATGTGACGTCCGCCCTCAATGCCATGATAGACGAGATAAAAAGGATATCAGAGCAGACAAAGAACATAGTCCAGATAGCCAAAGCGGGCAGCAGGCTAACCGGCTCCGAGATTCAGGCGATGGGGAACATCAAGGACGCGGTGGCCGAGTCGGCAGAGGTTATAAACAGGCTGCAGGTAAATTCCAAGGAAACGAAGCGCATAGTCGATACCGTATCCGAAATAGCAAAAAAGACAAATTTGCTTTCCCTTAACGCTGCCATTGAGGCGGCGCGCGCCGGTGAAGCGGGGAAAAGTTTCGCGGTGGTGGCGCAGGAGATAAGGGACCTGGCCGAGGCGGCGCAGAGCGCCACGACCCAGATGAGCCTTTTTTTGACGAACACGGAAGCCCTGGCCCGCGAAGCGGTCGGCGTGATCTCCGGGCAGTCCAAGATAGAAGAGGCCGTCCAGGTGGTCTACAAGGCGAGCGATTCTTTCATGAACATAGTCTCGACTCTCGGCGAGATTTCCAGGCTTTTGTCGTCGGTGTATACGGCGGCCGAGGAATACAGGGTGGACAACGACCTGTTAAAGATACTTTCCGTCAAGATAAGCGACAAGCTTAAGGGGTTGACGGTCAATATAGAGAGCGTTTTCGGCAGGGTGAAGACAAACCTGGATTCCATCCAGGATATTTCCAGGAGCGCCTCGAACTTCGGCGGGATAATAAGGCAAAAGGAGGAATCTAATGGCTGACGCGGACCTTTACATAGAACGGCGCAGGAACAAGCGTGTCGACAAAAAGTGCAGGGTCAAATATAAGCTGATAAACGGGGATGAAGAGGTGCAGGAGATAAGGTCGGTCGCCGTGAAGCTAGACGGGGAAAGTTTCGACATATCCCTGGGCGGCATCCGCGCCGAAGGCCCCATCAACGCAAGGCAGGGCGACATAATAAGGCTCGAGGTGGCCCTTGACACCAGGCAGGACCCTATAACGACATTTGCCGAGGTGAAGTGGATAAAAGGCGGCGACCAGGTAAAAACGTTCGGCCTTGAGTTCCTGATACTAAAAGACGCGGATAAGGCGAGCATTGAGGAGATACTTGATCAAATTTAAAACCAAGAATTACAATTTGTAATCCGGAAAATCAGCAAATTATGTTGTGCGAACAGTTCCGCTTTTAATTTAGAGGTTATCAAGCTGTAATTTTTGTTTTTGACTCTTAACTTTTGAATTTATAAAAAACAAACCCTTGCTTTTGCGCCTTTATAATGAGATGATGTTTTCGATGTGCTTTGCCGGTATCATCCGGCCGTGTGATTTTAGTTGTAGCGTAATAATGGAACAAAACCCTTCATTAGCTGCCTCTTAAAAGATCACAAAAAATATTTTATGCGCTTATATGCGCATTTTCCAAAAAGGAAAGGAAATCAATGAAAAAGCTCAAATTCACGGAACTGGAATTATCCCCGGAGGTCCTAAAAGGCGTGCAGGACATGGGGTTCGAGGAGGCAACGCCCATACAGTCGGAAACCATACCTCTCATGAGAAAAGGCGAGGACCTTATAGGCCAGGCGCAGACGGGCACGGGCAAGACCGCGGCTTTCGGCATACCCATACTTGAAATGGTCGATTTTTCCGAAAAAAAAGTGCAGGCGCTCATCATGTGCCCGACGCGCGAGCTCGCGGTCCAGGTGGCCGAAGAGATCCGCCAGCTTGGAAAACATGTAAAAGGAATGAACGTGCTTGCGGTTTACGGGGGGCAGCCCATAGACAGGCAGATAAGGGGAATAAAAGCAGGGGCCCAGATAATAACGGGAACACCGGGAAGGCTCATAGACCATATTGAACGCCGTACCATAAGGCTTGATACCGCCAAAATAGTCGTCCTCGACGAGGCCGACGAGATGCTAAACATGGGATTTATCGAGGACATCGAGCTTATACTTAAGCAGGCGCCCATCGACAGGCAGACCGTTCTTTTCTCGGCGACCATGCCCAAGCCCATACTCGACATAACGAAAAAATACCAGAAGACGCCCAAGTATATAAAGGTCACGCACGAAGTGCTGACCGCCCCGAACATAGAACAGAGTTATTTTGAGGTAAAGCACGGGATGAAAGTGGAGGCGCTCTCGAGGCTCCTCGACGGCAACGACCTCAAGACGGTCCTGATATTCTGCAACACCAAAAAGATGGTGGACGAGCTAACCGACCAGCTGCGCTCGCGCGGTTATCTTGCGGAATGCCTGCACGGCGACAAGACCCAGCAGCAGCGCGACAGGGTAATGGAAAAATTCAGGGCGGGCAAGATCGACCTGCTCATCGCCACGGACGTGGCGGCCAGGGGCATTGACGTCGACGACATTGACGCCGTCTTCAATTACGACCTGCCTTCCGACGAGGAATACTACGTCCACAGGATCGGAAGGACGGGCCGCGCGGGAAAGGCCGGAAAAGCCTATACTTTTGTCTACGGCGGCGAGATGTACAAATTGCGCGAGATCATGAGATACGCGAAAATAAAGATAAAACCGGGGGTTATCCCGACTGCCGGCGACATTGAGGAGCTCAGGATAAAGAATTTTCTCGACAAGGTCAGGGCCACGATCACGGCGGGCTCCCTGGAGCCCCAGATACGCGTAATAGAAAAAATAATGTCCGAGGATATTTCCTCGCTTGATATCGCGGCGGCGCTGGTAAAAATGGCGATGAAGGAAGAGGAACGCTCCGCCGGCGAAGAGGCGGCGGCAAAATTCGAGCCTTCGGCGTCCTCCAACAGGATAAGCGCCGGGGACATGACGCGCGTATTTATCAATGCCGGAAAGGCCCAGGGAGTCATGGTAAGGGATATTCTGGGCGCGATCACCGGCGAAACCGGCATAAGGGGCGAACGAATAGGCAGGATAGACCTTTTTGACAAGTATTCCTTTGTCCAGATTGATTCAACGGCCGTTGACGATGTTATAGACGCCCTGAAAAACAAGAAAATAAAGGGAGTAAGGATATTTGCCGACAGGGCAAAGAAGTAGTCTTTTCACAGGTATATTATTGACATATCATAATATTTTTGTTATTATGACGTAATAGAAAAAATAGAAAAGTTCCATTAAAAACAGAGGTTTTTCTGTTTTGCTTTGGATTTTAACGGTATTTTCTATTTGTAATTATTTTTATATGCCCAGAAAGGGGTTCTCATGAAAAGAAAATACGCCTTGCTCGTTGCGGGAATATTCCTCATTGCTCTATTTGCCGGATGTTTCGGCGGCCAGCCTGAAGAAACAGCCTCTGTGGACATAAATGTCAGCGAGGATATCAAGGAAGTCGAGAACCTGCAGAAACAGGTCAAGGAACAGAGCGAGCAGCTGCAGAAAATGCAGAGCGACCTCAAGGTTAAAAAAGCCTCAAAATCAGCGGCTTCGACCGAAGAAGTGAAAAAACTCGAGGAGCAGATAGACGTCCAGCAGAAAGCCATAGTTCAGACGTCGAAAAAAGTCACTACGGTAAAGGCTGAAAAGGGAAAATACGTATGGGCCATGTTCCGCTCGCAGCCGAGCCATGACTTTTACAACGGATACAATATAACACCGCCCCTTGATTTCAAGTGGAAGTTCAAGGCCACGGCGGGCGGGTTCAAGGCTTCGCCGATAATGGACGCCGAAAATATTTATGTCGGCTCCACGGATTCAAATTTTTACGCCATCGAAAAAGGAACGGGCGTAAAGGCGTGGAACACGCAGTGCACGGGACAGATATCATCCGGCGCCGCCCTTTACGGCAACGCGCTTTATTTCGGGACGGAAGGCGGGGTTTTCTACGCGCTTTCACCGTCCACGGGCAAGATACTCTGGCAGAAAAAGCTCGGCGGGCCCATACAGGGTTCATCGGCCGCGGTTTATTCCGGAACGGTCTATGTCGGATGCATGGACAACAACGTCTATGCCATGAACAGGTCCACGGGCGAGATACTCTGGAAATTCACGACACAGATGCCGGTGGTGGCTTCCCCGATGGTGGCCAACGGAATGGTTTACATCGGCTCACTCGACGCCAACATGTACGCGCTTGACGTCGATACCGGAAAGGTCGTATGGCAGTACGCGGCCACAAAAGGAATAGCATCCACGGCGGCCGAGAACGAAGGAACCCTGATATTCGGCTCCGACGACAAGAAAATATACGCGGTTAATTCCCTCAACGGCTCCGTAAAATGGGCCTTCCAGGCCGAAGGCTGGATCACCGCGGGTGTGATAAAAGACGGTGTGTTCTTTACCGGCTCCAACGACAGGAACATTTACGCGATAAGCGCGGACTCCGGCAAGCTTCTCTGGAAGACTCCGTGCGAGGGGAAAGTGCTTACGACCCCTTTTATAGTGAACAACCTGCTCTTCATCGCGGCCGGAAAAGAAGTGCTGGTGCTGGACACGAAGACCGGCGAGAAGAAATGGTCGCAGAAATATGATTTCAGCATCATGACGTCGCTTATCGGCGAAGATGCGGTGGTTTATTTCGGGGATACGGATTCGTCTTTCTTTGCACTTGAGACCACGGCGAAATAGCGGGAGCAAAAATGGCATCCAAAAGAAAAGTAAAGTTTTCACTTCAGTATAAGATAACCATCCTGATATTTACGCTGCTTATAATCACGCTTGCCTCCATCGTGGATTATTACATGACCATGAACTGGAAGGATTCCATCTCGGAGATGAAAAATTCCGGGATGAAGGCGGCAAAGAACCTCGGGGCGCTATGGCCGGTCGCGTCGTCCAAGAACGGCGTCAACTGGACCGTATACGAGAGTTACATGAAACAGTTCGTCCAGATCGACAAGAACATAATCTTAATGGCCATAATCGACGGCAAGGGCGACATGCGGGCCGCGGTCATCAACGATGCCGTCATAAAGAAGAATTTCAAATCGCTGAAGGTCACGGAGGACAAGAACCAGACTGCAAAAACCATAGCCGAGACCCCGGTCAACGACTGCCTTAAGATCGTTGGCAACATCAAGATCAAGGAAAAGGACATAGGCCTTGCAAAGCTCGTTATAAAGTTCTCGAAATACGGGGTTTACCGCACGCAGAATTTCATGATACTCAACACATCCATACTGGCCCTTATCATCCTCATAGTGGGATTTTTGGGGGCATGGTACCTGGCAATGTATATTTCGACCAATTTTAACATCATCGTGGCCGGAATGCGCAAGGTCGCCGAGGGAAACCTTGACGTGGAAGTCGACGTAAAATCCAACGACGAAGTGGGCGTGCTTGCGGACGACTTCAACAGGATGATAGTTGAGTTAAAGCAAAAGGTCAGGATCAAGGACGCCTTTGAGACGGTGGCGGACGGGTTAAAGGACATGGACGACATCAAGAAAGCCTACAAAACCCTGACGTTCCAGGAAATGACCGACAAGATGATGAAGGGATACGCACCCATAGCCGGCCCGGGCGACAGCAAAACGGTATTTATATTTATAGACATATCTTCGCTGATGAACTACGCCTATGAGCTCATGAGCGAGGAATTAAAGGTAATAATCGAGAAACTTATAGAAAAAATATCCATGACGGCGCTCGAATACCAGGGAGCCGTCTTTAAAGTGACGGAGAAATACATACTGCTGAGCTTCGGCTACCCGTTCATGCACAAGGACGACATGAGAAGGGCCATAATATCGACCGCGGAGATAAGAAAAGAGCTCGTCGGCCTTGTAAAAGCGAAGCTTACGCTCGGGTATAATGTGGAGGATTTTTCGGTGAACTTCATAATGGTCGGCGGAAACGTCTCGAAGAACTTCGTCGACAAGCTTACCCTGGAAAAATACAGCGTCATAGTCGACTACCTTAATTTCGCCTCCAAATACGGCGGAAAGAAACAGTATTCGACGGATATTTTCGCGACACAGGACGTGGCCGACGGCACATCGCAGCTTGCCATGTTTGAAAGG
The DNA here is from genome assembly GCA_964443355.1 of uncultured Spirochaetia bacterium. Taxonomy (GTDB): domain Bacteria; phylum Oederibacteriota; class PGYV01; order PGYV01; family Palsa-1178; genus Bog-1181. The sequence continues at coordinate 61,666 of CAYUDX010000003.1, read as the reverse complement.
GTCGACTCGGTCGCCCTGCCCGAGGGCGGGGCCGTGGAGCTGTTAAAACTGAAAGGGACAAAATTCTAATGGCACAGAAGCTGAACTACTACGAACTGCTGGAGATATATCCGGCGGCGACAGAGGATGAAATAGAGAACGCGTTCCGGAGCATGCTCTACAAATACCATCCGGACCACAACCCGGACAGGCCGGACTGGGCGCATGAGAAAACAGCGGAGGTGGTTGACGCATACAAGATATTAAGCGATCCCACACGCAGGATAATATACAATTTCCTTATTTTTGCGACACTGCGCGAGACGCCCGCGGAGGAAAAGTTCTCGATATTCCAGATGGGCGACAAGAAAAAATACGAGGAAGCGTGCCTCATATTCAAGGAAGGCGTGGGCCTTTACGAGACCAGCAAACCGCAGGCTTTGCTTAAGTTCCAGCAGGCTTACGGCATTTACAGGCTGGCCGAAGCCGTATATAACATGGGAGTCATATATATCAATACCAACAAGAGGCAGGAAGCCATGAGGGCGTTCCAGGAGGCCCTCAAGATAAATCCTGACAGCCAGTTTTTTTCAAGGACCATAGACAAGCTGACCGAACTTATGAAGGAAATGGACAAGGCAAGATGATGGATAAATCTCCAAATGAGGGAATGTAAATGTCAAAAATAATCGGAATAGACCTGGGGACCACGAATTCCTGCGTCGGCATAATGGAGGATGGAAGGCTCCTTATCATCCCGAACGACGAGGGGTTCAGGACGACGCCTTCGGTGGTTGCGTTCACAAGGGAAGGCTCCATTCTGGTGGGCAATGCCGCAAAAAGACAGCAGATCATGAACCCGGAAAACACGGTTTTTTCCATCAAGAGGTTCATGGGCAGGAAATACACGGACAAAGAAGTGGCCAACGACATAAAGCTCATACCGTACAAGCTCCAGCCCGCGGATAACGGCGACGTGCGCGTCGAAGTGCTGGGAAAAATATATTCCCCCCCGGAAATATCCGCGATGGTCCTCATGAAGCTCAAAAAAGACTCTGAAAATTATCTACATGAGCCGGTCGACAAGGCGGTCATAACCGTCCCCGCCTATTTTAACGACTCGCAGAGGCAGGCCACAAAGGATGCCGGAAAGATAGCCGGGCTCGAAGTGGTCAGGATAATAAACGAGCCCACGGCCGCGGCTTTATCCTCCAATTTTGATTCCAAAAACAAGATGAAAATAGTCATATACGACCTCGGCGGAGGCACGTTCGACGTGTCGATATTGAAGCTGGGCAAGGGTATTTTTGAGGTCATGTCGACCTCCGGCGACACGCATCTGGGCGGCGACGATTTCGACCAGGCTGTAATAGATTATCTCATAGACGATTTTTATAACAAGGAACAGATCGACCTGCGCAACGACAGGGTCGCACTGCAAAGGCTAAAAGACGCCGCTGAAAAGGCGAAAATAAACCTTTCCACCCTGGATTCGGTGGAGATAACCCTTCAATTCATAGCGGTCGGAAAAGACGGCCCCAAGCACCTGCAGACGATACTCACAAGGGAACAGCTTGAGCACATAACAAAGGATATTGCGGAAAGGACCGCCGGCCCGTGCGAAAAAGCCATAGTGGCCGCGAACCTGCACCCTTCGGACATAGATGAAGTTGTCCTTGTCGGCGGCCAGACAAAAATGCCGCTGGTGCGCAACGTTGTCCGCAGGATATTCAAGAAAGAACCTTACACCGGACTCAACCCGGACGAGGCTGTAGCGGCGGGAGCGGCCAACCAGGCCTCGGTGTTAAAAGGCGACATAAGGGACATACTCCTGCTGGATGTCACGGCTTTTTCCCTCGGGATAAAAACCGAAGGCGGGGTATTTTCAAAGATAATAGAAAAAAATTCGTCGATCCCCACCAGAAAAAGCGAAATGTATACCACCACGAAGGACGACCAGTCCTTTGTCAGGATAGAAGTGTTCCAGGGTGAAAAGCCCATGGCCGCGGACAATAAAATGATCGGAACTTTCGACCTCGTGGGGATTCCCCCGGGAAAAAAGGGGACCGGCAAGATAAGCGTAATATTCGACATCGACGCCAACGGCATCATCAAGGTTTCCGCAAAGGACGAGGCCACGGGCAAGGAACAGGCCATTAAGATCACGCCTGATTCCGGCCTTTCAAAGAACGAAGTGGAGTCGATGAAAAAAGACATCGGCGAGGAGTTCAACAGAAAAATTTCCAGCGGCGAGAAACTTAAGGCCCCGCAGGATTATAAGGAATCACAGTCAAAGGGCGGCGACGGGCTTCCAGGGGAATCCCAGGACCCGAAAAAGAAAGCTTCCATTTTTGACATCTTCAAGAAAAAAGAGAGGTAAAAAATGAACAAAGCAAAGAACATGCTCATTGGCGAAATGCTTCTTGAAGAAGGAATAATAACAAAAGAACAGCTTAAGGACGCGCTTGAAGAACAGAAGAAATCCGGTGAAAAGATCGGACAGGTTCTCGTCAAGATGCGTTATATTTCCAAGGAGATACTCTGGACGTTCCTTGGCTACCAGATGGGCGTTCCTTTTATAAATCTTGACGAGATAGGCGAGATAAAACAGGATGTTTTAAGGAGCATTCCCGAGCAGTTAATGAGGAACGAAAAACTGATACCGACGGGAAGGCAGGGCAGGGTTATAACGGTGGCCATGGCCGACCCGCTTAATTTCCTGGTGGTGGACGACATCAAGGCCACGACAAGAAGCGAGATCGACACCAGGCTCGCGGCGCCCGAGGACATAAAAAAACTTATAGATAAATATTTCGGATTCAAGGACGAGGAAACCGGGGAGATAGCCAAGGCCAGGGTCGATGAGCTGGACGACATCCTTGCCGCGCCCATGGGCAACAGGCAGGCGCCCAGGGAAGAGGCGCAGATGAAGATATCGCGCTCGCCTTACGGCGAAGAGTCGCCAAAGCCGCGCCAGAGCGCTTACGCGTCCCAGCCTTCATACAATCCGCCGCCCCAGCAGCCTTCTTACACACCTCCTCCCCAGCCTTCATACACTCCACCGCCGCAGCCTTCTTATGCGCCGCCGCAACAGTCATATAATCCGCCGCCACCGCCTTCATATAATCCACCGGCTTACCAGGAGGCGCAGCAGTCGGCTTCGGCGTCCATGTCCGGGGACACTCCGGTTAATTCATTTTTGACCGCATTAATATCGAACGCATACGACGCAAACGCGACGGATATTCACGTCGAGCCTTTTAACGACAAATGCAGGATAAGGCGCAGGATAGACGGGGCGCTTTACGAAGTGGACTCCCCGCCAAAGACCCTTTATACCGGACTGCTCAACAAGATAAAGGAAATGGCGCAGATGAACGTCAATGAAAAGAACGCGCCACAGGAATCAAAATTAAGGATACGCGTTGCCGGAAGGGAAATAAACATGGCGGTCTACACTTTTCCGACCATATTCGGCGAAAAGATAGTCCTTCGCATAGTGCGTTCGGATTCATCCATACTTCCGCTCAACATGGTCGGGATGGACGAGTCTGTTTACGACCTTTTCAAAAAGGAGATCCGCCTGCCTTACGGGCTCATACTGATATCCGGGCCGACCAACAGCGGCAAGGCCACCACAATGTATTCGACCCTGGCGGACCTCAACACGCCAAATGTTAATATTTTTACGGTCGACGACACAACGTCCAATTACATACTGCCCGGCCTGAACCAGACCAAGGTATCCAGGAAAAGCTACGGGCAGGTTCTGCGTTACCTGGCCGACCAGGACTGCGACGTAATAGCCGTGGGAGACATACCCAACAAGGAAACGGCCGAGGCGGTATTCGACATGATAGCAAGCGGCCACCTGGTAATAGCCAATCTACGGGCGAACGACCCTTACCAGGCGCTGCAGAACATAATAAATCTCGGCATAGAGCCCTATGTGGTATATTCCAACACGATGGCGGTTATCACGCAGCGGCTCATAAGGAAAGTCTGCGACCGCTGCAGGGTTTCCTACGAGGCCACGCCCGAGATACTCAAGATGCTCGGGGAATCTGCGTCCAAATCCATGCTGCACAAGGGCAACGGCTGCGCCGCCTGCGCCGGAACCGGCTACAAGGGAAGGACCGCGGTATTTGAGATGCTTCCCATAACTGAAAAGATAAAGGATATGTTCACGGCTGGAGAGCCGGTCAAAAAGATAAAGGAAGAGAACAAGAGATCCGGCATGAACTCTATAAAGGAAGACACGCTGCTGAAAGTATTGCAGGGACTCACGACGGTCGACGAGTACATGAAGATATCGTAAAGAAGGTCCTGTTTAAAATATCTTTTGCCAGGGAGAATAAAATGAAAAGATCACGGCTGTTTTTCCTGATAATCTTAATGGCATTCTCGGCTTCCCTGAAAGCCGACCCGCTTGGCGGTTTTCAGCTGCTCCTGGGCGGCGGCACGGGCATTACCGCGGGAACCACAATGACAATAACAATAACCGCCGTGGATATAAATTCCAACATAAAAACCGATTATAACGGCCCGATAGCCCTGACCGCATCCGTTGGAACCGTCATCGTGGCTGATCCGGGAAATACATTCACAACAATTGCCGACATGGGAAACACACTCACGCAGAATTTTGTCCTGGGCAGATGGACGGGCAACATAACTCTTACAGGGGCGGGTATTCCGGTGACCATCACATGCGTCGATTATACCGGAGGATACACGGGCAACGGGCTGGCATTCCAGAACGTTACGCCCGGGCCGTTCGCCAATTTATTGGTATTATATCAGGGCATGACCTGGGCGCCCGGAACCCAGGCGGACCCCTTGTTCGGCATGTCGGCGGGCGATGGTTATTCGGGCTCCCCTGAGACACCGACAACTTATACGCCGTTCTATGTCACTGTTATGGCCGTTGACGCCTGGTCAAACACGATAGTTGCCGGATTCCCAAAGATATCGATTTCGACGGGCGACCCTTACACTGTAACGCCGACATCCGTTGATATGTCGGTTGATTCGAACGCCACCACAATTTTTGCCATGACCATATATCCTTCGCCGGACAAGGCCAAGGTGGAGAACATCACGGCGCAGAATATTCCCATAACGACCATAAGCTCGACCCTTTCCATGTATTTTACGTCGCTCTCGGATTATTATATCTGGGCGAGCGCGCCGCTGAGCGTTGTGGCCGGAAAACCCTTTAATGTCTCGGTTTCCATATCACATTATCCGCCCACCGGAGGCGTCGGCGGATTACCTATAAGTTCCCTTGACGACAGCGTGCAGATATCCGGCATCGACGGCGGCACGGGCGCCGCGCTTAATCCCGGACTGCTTCCGACCGCGGTACAGACGGCATTTACCACCGCGGGAGTGGCGACATTTACGGGTGTTTCATACACGATGGCCACACTGGAAGGCTCGCAGGGCATAAGGATACAGCCGAAATATAACGGCGTGTCATTTTTAATAACGAACGCCACCGACCTGGACAGGGATTCGAACATGATAACAGTTTACGCGGACAAGCCCGACCATTTCACGATGTCGGCCTCAAAAAACAAGGTGGCTTTGAACGAGCCGTCCATTATAAGCGCGACCGTTTACGACCAGTACGGCAATCCGGTCTCGAACACCGCGGTTGATTTTACCATTAATTCGGGCAACGGGACGTTCACGGAAAGCACATCCAATACCCAGGATGCGGTAGCCGTGACAGGCTCCCTGGGAACGGCTACGGTGCATTACTCAAGCGACAAGAACTCCAAGGTCTACATTGACGCTTCGCTGGTTGCATCCCTGCCCGGCATGTTCGATACCGTGACCGTAGAATCCGGCACGGTGCTGGACAAGAGCATAATAAGGAATTTTCCCAACCCGTTCAATCCCGTTGAAGGGGTGACGACCATAGAATATTACCTTGAAAGCGATTCGAGCGTAAGCTTCAAGCTTTATTCCTTCTCGGGACAGCTTGTATGGTCGAAACAATTTGGCGCGGGAAGCTTCCCGGGCGGCAGGCAGGGATATAACCCGGTCGCATGGAACGGGATCACCGACAGCGGCATGACGGTAGGGGCGGGGCTTTACACTTTAAAAGTGGACGTCTCGGGAGATTCCGGCAAGTACACACTGACAAGAAAGATAGCCGTAAAAAAATAATAGAATTTCTTAAATACAATATTTTCATCATTTAAAGTCCTGTTGGACCTATATTTCAAACCGCTTCAATACCGGTATTGTAACCGGTTAATCAAGGCGTTTCACATCGTAAAATCGATTTTTATAATAAATTGACACTTCTATTTAAACGTATATAATTATGGCAATTATTTATCGAAACGTTTTACCGGAATGGTTGTCATAATATATAATCAAGCCTATATTATGGCTTAAAGGAAGCATGTGAATTATATGGAAAAAATAAGAAAAGCAGTCATCACAGTATTTTTTACGGCGTTTATTATGATACTGCCAATTTTAGTCATGGCTGACGATCCAAAAATCGTATCTGTTTCAATGATTCCGGCAAATCCACAATTCGGGGATTATGTTCAGATAACCGTAACAATGTGCTGTCCAAATTATAATACTTCACAGATGATGATAGCATTTTCAACTTTTAATACAATACAGCCGACTGGTACTGGAGGCCAGGTTTTTGTTGTTGATGCAACGGGTGTGGATGTAAAAAATGTAAATGAGACTAATTCCGGTGCAACCTCATACCAGTTTGCTGCGGCTAATGGATTAAATAACGGCAATTGTACGGATTGCGGTGGGGGCACAACTTCAACTCTGATTACGCAGGTTTTCAACGTTCATGTACCGAATGCCAGTTATTTTGCCTCATGCAACCCAACATCATTGTATCTTGTGGTAGGAGCGAAATCTTCATATATGGGGGCAGGCGATTGGGCGGCCCTTCCTGCGACATGTCAGACAAGTTTTACCAGTTTTCCAATCGTGGCGCCGCCGAAAGCATTCCAGATAACCAAAAGTTACCAGGGTGAGCTTCAGCAGGCGGGTGATGAGGTTCTTTTTTCAATCGCCTATAACTACGCCAACGGCGCGGGTTTCCAGATAAGCGACCCGATACCGGCAGGTTTTACCGTATTATCTTACGGCCCCACGGTAATACCCGGAGGCTCAGTTACAACGGGCGGGACATATACATGGAAATTTCCCGACAGGACCAGCCAGGCAGGCGTCGGCAGCGGGACCGTATGGGTGCTATGCCAGGTGACGGGAACGCCTTCGGGAAGCTATACAAACACGGCAACAGGTTCATGGGCCGGGGCAAATCCCCAGACTTCATCCGTAACCGTGACAACAGGGCAGGCTGCCATTAGCATCACAAAAAATGAAAGCGCGACGTCGATACTGGCAAATGGCCCTGATGATTTGACCTATACGCTCTCATATAATATAAACGGAATGCAGCTAAAAAATTTCCAGTCGTTTGACAACGCTACCACCGGGACATATTGCCCCTCCGGATGCACAAATTCCGGGCCGCCTACAGGCTGGCAATTTTTGCCGAGCAACGGCAATTACGGGACATGGACGGTGGCGGATCCGTGCAATACCGGCGGGCATTATATAACGGGCGCTTCCTCCAGTTATCCCGGGCTTTTGCTTAATGACGGCGGGTCACACACCACGGACCAGTTCTGCACGGGACAGATAGTCACGGATTTTTTCATCAATCCCGGAACTTTTCCCGGCGCGGACGCACAGGTTATAATCAGGAATAATACGCAGTCCGGAGCGGCCGGATATTCGCTTGGAATAGTCGCTTCCATAGACAACCAGCCGGGATACCTTGCGCTGCAGCTGGTTTCAGCCGGAGGCAATCCGACTTATGACCAGACGGTAACGCCGGGTGTCGGACCGGTATCGGCCAGCAAATGGTATACCATGAGGATACAGGCATCGGGGCCGGATGGCGACCATATCCAGGCAAGGATATGGGCCAGGGGAGACCCGGAGCCGTCCTACTGGGATATTGATTATACCGATCCCGCCCTTGCGACCGCCCCATGGGCGTGCGACGGGACGGGAACCTACACGGATTGGCGCCCGGGTGTGAACGAACAGACAGGATCATCGGGAGATGTCCAGGATTCATATGATAATTTTTCAGTGTTTGCGCCGCGGACAACGGACAACGCTTTTGTCGACGATACTGTGCCGACCAACATGACATACGCGGGATGCATCGGATGCACCGGGTCCAGTACTCCTGTTTTATGGAACATAGGGACGGTATCTCAGCAGTCGGGATCATTTACCTGGTGGGGAAAAGTTGTTGGTTGCGGTGAAATAAGCAATCAGGCCCTTATAGGAAGCTCGGGAAATTCCCCGGTGCTGTCAAACTGGGTGAATGCCGCTATCCTCTGCTGGTCGCCGACATTCACGCCTACTCCGACTTTCACCGTGACCAATACGATAAATCCATCAACGCCGACTTTCACTCCCACAAGGACGGCAACGCCGACTTATACGTCGACATATACCCAGTCCGATACCCGCACATTTACGCCGACATTCACCCCGACATCCACATTTACGGCCACGCCGACTTTTACCTCCACTTTTACAATGACGCCCACATATACGCAGACCTCGACAAAAACCGCGACACCGACATTTACCGACACAAACACATACACTCCTACGGCCACGCCCACTTACACATACACTGATTCGCCTTCGCCGAGTTTCACGCCCACATATACTCCGACATATACGCAGACCTCGACGAAAACCGCGACACCCACTTTTACCGATACAAAAACAGACACCCAGACCGTGACGGAAACCAATACCGTGTCGTCGAACACGCCCACTTACACACCCACATACACGGCGACGCCGACCAATACCCCCACATTTACGGTGACAAAAACAGACACGCCGACAGATACCGAAACAAGCACGGTAACGGATTCGCCGACATATACGGCCACTACCAGCCCTACTTTCACGCCGACCGACACCCCGACTTACACGCAGACCAGCACCGTGACGTCCACGCCCACATATACGGCGACGACCAGCCCCACTTTCACGCCGACCGACACCCCGACTTATACGGTCACGGACACCTTTACAATGACATATACGGCGACGGACACGCCGACTTATACCCCGACTTTTACGGACACCCCGGTCAATTCGGCGACGGACACGCCTACTTATACGCCCACATTCACGGCTTCGCCGACTTATACCTTCACATTTACCATGACCGATACGCCGACTTCAACGGACACGCCGACGGCGACCCCGACCATTACCATGACATTCACGCCGACGGATACGCCGACCAACACGCCGACATTTACAATGACCTACACGAGGACGAATACGCCCACCATAACCCCGACGCTGCCGCCGTTCCCGTATACGATATCCATCGGGGTATATAACAGCGCGGGCGAGCTTGTAAAAACCGTGGCGGTCGAGCCGGCATCCACGCTCCTGACCACGGTTGATTTTTCCGAGGGGAGCAATACCGACCCGACAACGGTCATACCGGGCCAGCCGCTGACCATGTATCTGCCGGGCATGATAACGCCGGATGATATGGGCCAGACAGGAACGGCTTTCACGTGGGACGGCACGACCAACGCCATGCAGCCGGCCGCCTCGGGAAGCTATTACATCAAGATACAGCAGGTCGATACATACAACCACGTCTCGGTCCTTATAAGGGATTTCTCCGTAATGCAGGTGGAGCAGTATGTGGAGCTTATTGTTTACAACTCGGCCGGAGAGATAGTCTACGACCACAAGCAGTATACCAACGCCCCGAATAACGTAACGTTGAGGCTCGCGGACATCATACCGGTGCAAAAGGGCGGGAACAACAACATCCAGGTAATTTACGGGCCGGCGCTCACCGATTACATCACCTGGAACGGCCTGAACAGCAACGGAGTGGCCGTTGAAAGCGGCACATATGAAATAAAGATACTTTCAAGGACTCTGGAAGGGTCCGAAGTCACGGCCTCAAAGACCGTCATAGTATTAAGCGAAGGGTCCAAATACCTGGACAACATAAAGGCATACCCGAACCCTTACACCGGCACGGGCAACATCACATTTGCCTGGACAAGCGCATACACCGGAAAGATAACGATAAGGATTTACAATATGTCGGGCGAGATTGTCCGCACCTTAAGCGGCGACCTTGGGGCCGGGAGCCTCGCCTGGAATTGCACCAATGGCGCCGGAAGCCTCGTAAGCCAGGGATATTACGTTGCGGTCCTTACATCCCAGGACGACCAGGGATATGTCAACAATAAGATTGTGAAATTCGCCATAACAAATAAGCCTTAAAAATATGGTTCTTCAGGGGTTAAGGCAGTAATTTTTTAAAAGGGAGGCTTTGAAAAGAGCCTCCCCTTTTTTTTTCTAAAGTTTTCACCTAAAAACACGATAAACAGGGTAAATATTGCATAATTTATCAGGCAGAATGCTTTGACATAGGGCCATATATGTGCTAAAATATTTAAAATTTGCGAAACTTTACCACGAAAACATTGTCTTAAATATAGAAAATAATTTAAGGAGGAAGTGGAGTATGAAAAATTCCCGCTTCGCTATTTTGAAGAGGTTTTTAATAATAATAACATTGATGGCGTCGTTTTCATTAATACATGCGGCGGGTGGCGGCAAGGTAATAAGCGTTACCATGAACCCGGCGACGGCAAATTTTGGCGACCTTGTGCAGATAACCGTAACTTACTGCGCGCAATTATACAATTCGGAATACATAGCCATAGCAATAAGCTCGTCCCCGACCAAATCAAGCGCCGACCTTTCGGCGAACGGACAGATATTTGTGGTCAGCGTGGCCGGCGTGGATGTTGCCACGGCATTGCCCGACGGCGGAAATCCAGGAGGCGCCATAGGCTGGCTCGCCAACGCCAACCCCAACGGCGGGGCGACCAATTGCCAGGATTGCCAGCCGCAGAACGGAAAGATATTCACGAACACATACAGCGTTCACATCCCGCCTGCGTCGGATTATCCGGGTTGCAACATAAGCCAGCTATATATTCATGTCGCCTTAAAGGACGCAAACATGAACGCTCCCGACTGGCTTGCAGCCGGGGATACCGGAGCCTGCAACTCCGAGCCGTCGCCTGTAAGCTGGACAATGGGAACGCAGGCCGCGGGATTCACAATGAGCAAGACCACAGAGGGCGAAGTCCAGGCTCAAAACGACCTCGTGCTTTATTCGATAAATTACACATACTGGAACGGCACTCTTACCCTGACGGATACAATACCGGCCCCTGTTGGAGATCTTCAGCTGGTGGCCTTCGGCCCAACTGGAATGACGGGAGGCACCGTGACAGGGCCCGCATTAGGCTCGACAACGGGTAATTTCACCTGGACCCTGCCTAACAGGACGGGTATGCCCGGGACAGCGGCGGGAACGGTATGGATGCTTTATAAGGAACTAAAGAACCCGCCTACGATGGGAACCAATTACGCGAATAACGCGCATGGAACAATGCCCGGAGGAACTCCGGCCTCATTGAACGCCGTGGCGAATTGCATAGTTGGCCAGGCGGCAATTACCATCACAAAGACGCAAAGCGAGGCAAACCCGAATTATGGCGATGTGCTGACATATTACCTTACATACAACGTCAACGGAATGCAGCTTGTTGCTTACCAGTCGTTTGACGACCTGGCGACCGGGGTTTACGGCAGCATGGCCGGAGAGACTGGATCTCCTCCGACAGGCTGGCAGTTTGATCCGCAAAACGGTGTTAATGGACAGTGGACAATATCAGACGCCTGTAATACGGGTGACAGGATAATAACCGGACAGGTAGATACGGCATCCACATATCCCGGGTTGTTATACCAGGGCATTACTGGAAACGCCCTTTGCAGCGGCATAGTATATGGAGAAGCTTATATTAATCCGGGGACATACGAAGGCGCTGACGCCCTTATGTTCTTCAGGAACGACGGCGCGGTCGGAGGCAAGGCATATGCCCTTGTAATATCGGTCGACAAGAATATCGGCGGATACACAGGCGGCAACATTGACTTCCAGGCATGCGTTCCGGGTTGCATATGGCCGAATCCCACACCAATAGGCGCCAATCCAGCAATTACCAGCAATAAGTGGTGGTGCATGAAGGTGTGGATAGACCCGGCAAACCAGTATCATTTCCAGGCAAAGGCCTGGCCAAGAGGCGACCCTGAACCGGCCGGTTATCAGATAGACTGGACAGACCCCAACGGCGCAGCCGAGGGAATGGACTGCAACAACGGCACTCAGTGGAAGGCTGGATTCGGCGAACAGGGCGGCGATGTATCCTCCGGATGGGTCCAGGATTCATATAACAATTTCCAGATATTCAACCCGAGAGTATCGTCGTCTACAGTTGTATGGGATACCGTGCCTAATAATTCTGATGGTTCAATCACTTATGTGGGACAGCAGGGGCCATACCCTTATGTAGGTAATGCTAGTGTGGCTAAATGGAACCTTGGAAACATATCGAACGAAGGCGGGACATTCACATGGTGGGGGACGGTGAATACTTGCAACAATATAACAAACCAGGCGTTCATTAATGGAGCATCGCCTGCGGTGGCACAGTCCTCTAATATAGTGGTTGCCGTCCCGGTATGCCCTACGCCGGTAATAGAGTTGATAAAGACTGCCAATCCGTCGACGCCCGTAAAGGTCGGAGACACGGTGACATTCACATTGTCGGCGTGCAATTACTCAACATCGACGACTACGGTCAACCCGTTCACAATATGGGACACGATACCGTCCTGCATCACATATATTAACGCCACGGGAGCATTTACAAAAACAGGGAGCCTGCTGAACTGGACGTTCCCGGCGCTGACACCGGGAGGAGGATCGCCTTCGGGAAGCGCATGCACGGGCAATGTGACCTGGTGGGGGACCGTGAACAGCGCGGCCGGTTGTATGATCAACATGAGGGATTATTTTGCGTCGTATCCAGTGAAAAGGAAAATTGTGGCGGATGCGTCTCTCGGAGACAAGGAATAAAACAGGAGCGAATATATGAATAAAATTGCCGGGATAAAAAAGGTAAAGAGCAGGGCAGTGGCGATAAAAACATTCATAACGGCTTTTATGATGTTGTTGGTCGCTTCGCTTACATACGCAGCGGATACGGTAACCATAGTATCCGCCACCAGCGCAAAGGGAAATTGTTATATTGCGGGTCAGAACCTTACAATAACAATAAATGCCAGCATCGGAGCCGCTTGGGCGCCCATGTCAGGGCTTGTTATCGGGTCGTCAGGGCCGCTTGTATATACCAATCCAGCCCCTGAACCGGATGATTGTTTGTGGGGGCTGACAGGAACAACAGGCAACGCGCCAAACAACTCAAATTCCTGGGTATCTACTGCCACTATTGCAACTGGCGGCGCCTCTGGCGTGGCTGTGGCAGGCTACCAGATGATAGTTCCTGTGCCGGCGTCTTATACACTTGTCGGACCGAAAACATTTTATGTAATAATAGGAAATTCAAGCTCCATGGTTACGCTGGGGCAATTTTACACCAATTCTTTCATACAGGCTTCAATTACACTGCCCGAATGTTCCCTTGATACCCCCACATTCACACCCACGACCGCGCCCCACTTTTGCAATACCGGCTCGGCCATGTATGGCGCAACCGCAATTGTTTGCGTAAATATCCTGAACGCCACTCCGACATTCACACCCACATATACGGTCACAAACACAAGGACTCCGACTCCGACTTACACTCCCACATACACGCAGACGGACACGAACACTTATACTCCGACATTTACCGCAACGCCGACCTATACCATGACATACACAAGGACCTCGACGCCCACTTTTACCAACACAGTATCATCCGACACGCCGACTTCGACATACACCGCGACCCCGACTTACACGCCGACGCCCACATACACGGACACGACCTCGCCGACTGATACGCCGACGGACACGCCGACATATACGGCAACTTCGACTTCGACGGCGACGCCGACCTATACGATGACCTATACCGTATCCAACACCACGAGCCCGACGGATACGCCGACTTTTACCGACACATTTACCGCGAGCCCGACATTTACCCCGACATATACAGTCTCCAATACCACAAGCCCGACATTTACCCCGACTTTTACATCCACATTTACGGACACGCCCACATATACCGCGACCCCGACTTATACCGTAACCTTTACATACACCTACACATACACGGACACGCCGACCTTCACCGAAACTTATACGCAGACCGATACGCCGACATTCACGGATACGCCGACATATACGCCGACTTTCACGCAGACATACACATACACGGAAACGCCGACTATAACGCCAACGCCGCCGCCTTTCCCCTACATGCTCACTATAGGGGTATATAACGAGGCGGGCGAGCTTGTCCGGACGGTGGCCGATACGCCTACCGAAGAAATGATAGGGAACATAGACTTTTTGATAAACAACCAGCCGGACAACAACGGGTCAATGACGACCGACAACCCCCTGCAGATACTTCTGCCCGGTTTGCAGACGCCCAATACGCCTCTGGGACAGCTTGACACCTCGTATTTCTGGAACTCCACCACGGACGCCAACCAGCAGGTTGCCTCCGGGGTTTATTACATAAAATTCCAGCAGACCGACGGCTACGGACACACAAATGTGGTCATAAAAGAGATAGACGTCCTTAATACCAACCAGTACGCCGAGGTTGACATATACAACAGCGCCGGGGAAAAGGTAAGGACCATGTATGTGTATAAGGATGTTTCCAATACACAGCTGACCCTGAAGGCTCCGGACGTAATACCCATAGACAGCAACGGCAATACGGTGACGATAAATTACGGCACCGGGCTGACTGATTACGTGCAATGGAACGGGCTAAACGACCAGGGAGTGCTTGTCCAGAGCGGGACATACGAGGTGCAGGTGAACCTTGTCACGAACCAGGGCAGGACGACCGTGGCATCAAAGACCGTCATAGTCCTGACACAGACGAATAAGTTCACCGGCGACGTGGAGATATGGCCGAACCCATATGTGGGCGGAAAGACCGTGGCAAAACAGGTGAAATTTGTCTGGGTCCCCGGGCTGGACACGGGCGCGATGAACGTGGCCATATACAACCTTGCCGGAGAGCTCGTGCGGCAATGGACCGTCGACCTCCAGTCTGCTTCGATAGCATGGGACCTGAAGACCGGCGATGGGATCGACGCGGCAAGCGGCCTGTACGTTGTGGTCTATAAGGTGAAGGATACGCTGGGAAGCATTACCATAAAGACACTGAAGATGACACTGCAGAATCACTAAATAATATAAGAACTTTTGATATTTAAAAGCGGTATCTTATCAGGGCCCACAGGGCCCTGAATCCGTCTATGGCCTTTATTTTCTTCCCCTCGGAATAACCGCGTCCGTAAAAATTTATCGGCACCTCGTATATCCTGCATTTCTTTTTCAGAATCTTCGACGTTATCTCGGGTTCTATCTCAAAACCGTCGGACTTAAGGTCGAGCCCGGCCAGGGTTTCAGCCCGGAACATCTTATAGCACGTTTCCATGTCGGTCAGAAGGGTGTTGTAGAGCAGGTTTACGGTCATGTTAAGGAACTTATTGGCCACATAGTTCCAGAAAAGGAAGGAGCGGTGGGCGCTGCCCATGAACCTGGAACCGAAGACCACGTCGGCCCTTCCGGCAGTTATGGGCGCAAGCAGTCCGGCGTAATCAGCCGGGTCGTATTCAAGGTCCGCGTCCTGGATAACCGCGTAATCGCCCTTGATATATTTTATGCCTTCCCTGACCGCGCGACCCTTGCCGCGGTTTTTGTCCATAAAAACAACCTTGAGCTTCCTGTTTGCGCGGGATATCTTTTCAAGGATATTCCTGGTGCCGTCGCTGGACCCGTCATCAACGATTATTATCTGCTTTTTGAATCCAGGGAGCGGGCAGGAGGAAACGGCTTTTACCGCTTCTTTGATGGTATTTTTCTCGTTATATACGGGTATTATAATTGAAAGCGTTTTCATTTCGGGGTCCCCCGTTTTTTTTGATCACCCGGTTATTTTAACAAAAGGGGGGGGCAAAGTCAAACGCCGAAAACATTCCACAGGAATGTTTTCACATGGCGAAAATATTTTACAAATATTTTGCCATGGTGTATAATACATGAAATTATCACGCAAAAAAAATGATCCGGGGAGAGACAAGTGAACAACAAACAAAAGATCATGGCGGCAATAGCGGCCGTTATACTTCTAAGCGTTCTCTTTTTTATCACTAAACAGCCATTTAATATGGGAGATATCGGCGCCGCGCTTAAAGCCGCGGTGCTTATGGCCGGGGGTTTATACCTAAAAAAATGCGCGGATGAAGAACGCGGGTCCGGGGCGGATTCGGGCCTGCCTTTTATCGTTTATGACGCAATTTACAGGCTGAGTTTTTTCATTTGCGCCATGGTGCTCATGAACCGAGGCTTTGAGCTTTACCGCGCGGCGGCGGTCCTGAAAGCGCTCCTGTTCTTCGTATCCGGCCTGGCATTTGTGGCCGCGGCTTTTTACGCTTTTACGGACAGGAACCGGCAATTCACATACTCATACGCAAGTTATTCGCCCGTATCCAATAAAATGCTGGCAGTAAAATCCGGGATAGCCATGGCCCTGGGCCTGCTCGGGGTGTTTTTTGTAAAAACATGCCATGTTATGTTCGCCGTCACCACCTATGTTTTCCTGACAGCCCAGCTTCTTTTTATATTCAAGAGCGCCCCGGCCGGACAAATCCCGCTTGAGCCGGGAGCGCCGGGCAGGGAGCTGAAAACCACGGCAAAGCTAATATCGCTGGCGATGATAGGTTTTGCCCTTTATTTCTTTTATAAGTCCTTTATTTACCTTCAAAACTACGACATAAGGATAGCGATGCTGTCCATGTTCACCGGCGCCCTGCTTTTCGGATGGGCGCGCTCCGGCCCCGGATATGAGACGACGCCGGAAGACGGAAAGCTGTCGCGGGCCTTCGACCTTATATTCGCCGTATTTATTTTCGCCGCGGGGCTGGCCATCTTCGGCTACAAGCTCATGGACATCCCTCCGGGCATACACGGCGACGAGACATTGAGCGTCAATATGGCAATTTCCCTTGGGCGCGGGGATGTCATGCCGGTCGTCCTTGATTCGGAAGGGTATAACGGCATGACCCTGCTTTATTACTGGATATTATCCGTCCTGGGCAAGGTCTGGGGCACCACAATAATCACGAGCAGGTGGTTCTCAGTATTTACGGGAGCCGCCGGGCTTGTATTCGTTTATCTGCTTATCAAGGAGATATTCAGCAGGCGGCTTGCAATAATCTCGTCCCTGCTTCTTTCCACATTTTTTATGATGGTATTCTACAGCAGGAACGCCATTCTGTGGATACAGGTGCCGGCGTTCGCGGCGGCGGCCTATTATTTCTTTTTCAGGGGGATAAAAAGCGGGAAGCCGGGTTTTTTCGTGGCCGCAGGCGTCATATTGAGCATGGACCTTTGCTTTTACAGCGCGGCTAAAGCGGCTCCGTTCGTGCTGTTCCTCTGGATCGCGCTGATGTTCCTGCGAAAGGAAACCCGCGGCATCATAACGTCCAACTGGAAGGGCATAGCGCTCATGCTTTTTACCATGTTCCTGATATTTTTGCCGGTCATCAATTACATCATCCACCACGCCAATTATTATTTCCTGCGCATGAACAACATGAATTACCTCAAGAACATACCCACCGTTTCCGAGAAGATCACGGCGCTCACGGAAAATATAATCAGGAACCTGCAGATGTTCATGACGCTGTCTGCCAACGGCTACGCGCACAACCTGCCCCAGAAGCCGTTTTTTGACGCTTTTACCGCGTTCGCGGCCGTGGCCGGGACCGGATACCTTGTTTACACATGGAAAAAGGAATCAAGCTCCTTCGTAATATTGTGGGCTCTGTTCGGCCTTTTGCCCGGTTTTTTGTCGCGCCTGGGCGTCGAGGACCCTTACCCGGCAAGGACGGTGCTTGCCATCCCGGCCGTCATACTTATAGTGTCGCTCGGCGTGGAAAGGGTGATAGCAAAGGTGGAGAGCCTCTGGCCGAAATATTTCAAACCGGCTGCGGTGCTTTGCGCCGTTTATTTCATAACGTGGTTCTCTTTCTATAACCTGCGCAATTATTTTGTGGTTTTTGCCAACGACCCGCACACTCAGACCTATTACAGGTATGTGGACAAGATGAACGCGGATTACATGGCAAAGAACACCGACAGGAAAATAATGATATCGCCGTTCTTCACCCAGAATTATTACTTCGGCCTGATCAAGGAACTCTCCTCGCCGATATACCAGCGGTATATTTCCATAGAAGACGTCTCCCTGCTCCAGCTTTCGAGCATTTATGACGAAAAAGGGCGGGCCGTGACGCTCATCGGCGAGGGCATTTACTCGAAGTTATTCCCGATTTACAGGGAATATTTCCCTAATGCAAACATAAAGATATTCTGGGACCCCAATTTCTGGTTCCTGGACCCTACCTCAAATATCAAATACTGTTATGAATGGAAATATCCCGACAAGACCATTGCCATGAGCCACGTTTACGCCTGGTTCTCCGTATACGACAACGACGTGAAGATCGTGAGGCTGGCAAGGGCCGAGATAAGCGCGCAGGACATTGAGAATACGTTCACGCTAAAGGGCCTATTTTATAAGAACGGCTCAAAGGCGGCCGAAGAAAAGGTTTTTTTCCCGGTAAAGGCGCAGGCCGGCGGTTTTGACGGCGGTGTAATAAGCGGATTGCTGGAGGTCCCCGAGTACGGGCGCTATGAATTCAGGGTCGATGGAGCCGGAGGGACATTATATATTGACAACAGCCAGGTCAACGGCGGAGTCGAACTTTATAAGGGGCTGCACAGGATAAGGCTGACGCTGGGCCGGGTAAACGGCGGGGAAATATCCCTGCTGTGGAAGAGCAATATTACGGGGAATTTCAGCGTCATTGAGAGGAAATACCTGATAAATTCCGACAAGATATTCGGCGTCCTTGCCACTTACAGGGACAAGGGAAAAATTACCTACAAGGAACTCGAGCCTTCGATCGATTACAGGGGTTATGTGGGCAACCGCAGGCCGGCTTATAAATACAGCACCGACAACACGTATACGATAGACTGGAACGGGACAATAAGGATACCAACAACGGATACCTACACATTCAAACTGCACACGCTTTACGACGCGGTCATCACCCTTGACGGAGCCGTTGTTTACAGGCAGGAAAAAGGCGTTGAGCATATAACCCCGGTGAGGCTCGCGGGCGGCGTAAAACAATTCAGGATAGTCTCGCCCTATCTTTATATAGCCAATTTATGGGACCCGGGCTCCACAATAAGGTTTATGTATAAGGACGGCGCGCACAGGGAATACATGCCGGTCACATACGACATGCTGCGGCCTTAAACCCGCCGGGCCCTTATGGCCGTTATTTAAGGAATATCGCGAAAAAGGCTTTTATGGCCACAAACAGGTCGTTAAACGACCTTATCATGAACAGCCTGTGGATGAGATACGACGGGCGGCCGTAAAAATCATGATGCGCTTTCTTATAAAATTCCTCCACCACCGAAGAGGCCACCGTGGGAAGCTCCATTACGGCGTTGGAAAGGTCGTATCTGGACCAGTCCTTTGTCTTTAAATAGCCGTTCTTGTCGGCCCATTCGTACATTTCCGTGCCCGGATAGGGCGTGGTAATGTTGAACAGGGCTATGTCGGGGTCGAGTTTTTTTGCGAATGCCAGAGTGGTCTCCATTGTCTGCCGCGTTTCACCAGGATTTCCGAGCATAAAAGCGGCCCTGCATTCAATGCCGATCTTTTTTGTCAGGGCGACGATTTCAACGGCCTTTGAAAGCGACGTCTTTTTTTTGATATTCTCCAGTATATCCTCGCAGCCGGATTCGATGCCGTACATTATCTGGTGGCAGCCCGATTTTTTCATCAGCCGCAGGGTTTCCTCGTCGACAAAATCCACCCTTGCGAAACACGACCAGGTTATGTCGATCTTTTCCCCGATTATGACCCGGCAGAATTCGCGGACCTTGTTCTTGTAGGCCGTAAATGTGTCGTCGTAGAAGGATATTTCCCTTATGCCGTAATCCCGTATGAGCATTTTGATCTCGCCGATAATGTATTTTGTGGAATGCATGCGCACTTTGCCGCCGAGATAGGAACCCAGGCAGAAGGTGCATTTCCCGGGACAGCCGCGCGTCGTTATAAGGCTTATTGCGGGAAGCCTTTTGTAGGATCCGAGCGCGGGTATGTAATTTTTGACCGGCAGGAGGTGGTAGGCGGGAAAAGGAAGGGAATCAAGGTCGGATATGACCGGTCCCACGGGGTTATGGATAAAGCCGCCGTCTTTTTTGTAAGACAACCCTTCGATGGACCGCGGGTCCATGCCGTTTATTAGTTCAAGGAACGGACGTTCACCCTCGCCCCTTATCGCGTAATCCACGTCGCCGCTTTTTAACACATCCTCGGGCATAATTGTGGGATGCACCCCTCCGAAGACTATCTTTGCGCCGGGAAATTTTGCCCTGCAAAGCGAGGCCGTCTCGAGGGCGGATTTGACCGTCATTGTGGTGGCGGTTATGCCTATAAAGCCGGGATTGCCCGGCGCCGCCCCTATCAGGGCGGTATCCGGGAGTTTTTCGGCCTGGATATCTATGATCGAAACTTTTATCGAGTTCTTCTCGAGGTAGGACGCTATATAAGCCAGGCCGAGGGGCGGCATGGAACCTGATATCTTTTTCCATATATTGCCCTCGCGCGACATCCATCCAGGGTTAAGCAGTAAGACTTCCATCCGGGCCTCCGCTGAATTATTTTCAGTTACATGAGAAACATTTTATCACAGTAAAAATGTATTGGCAAAGGGCAAAATAGGGGGCGGATGCGCTTAATTTGATATTGAATATTGGTCAAAAAATGTTAATATGATATCTAAATATACCATTAAAATATACTGGAAAAGGGAGAAGTTTTGATGCGCAAAAACAGTTTATTCATTCCCGCGGGAGCCGTAATAATCTTTATTATCCTGTTGATGTTCGCCTGCAGGCCGGCGCATTTCAACTGGGACGACCTCGCGGCGATATTGTCGGCGGCGATCCTGATCGGCGCGGCGTTCTTTGTAAAAAACAGGGGCCATCAATTTGCGTCAAAATACATCCCCGAGGGATTTTTATGGAAAGCTTTCATTCTCCTGGCGTCGATGGCCTTCATCAACCGCGGTTTCGACGTGTACTCGATGGGCGCCATAGGCAAATCAATGGTATTTCTTTTGCCGGGCATCGCGGGCATCTTTGCCGGATTTGCGGCCCTGGACGGCGCGGCCACGGACACATCATTTTCGCCCCCCGAATTTGAAAAGGAAACGGCGGGCCCGGTCACATTAAGGGCCGCAGCGTGTTTTGTGACGGCATGCATCGGGGTCTTTTTTTATAACTTTCATCACGACATAATAGGGACCATATTTTACGCGGCGGCGCTTTTCCAGCTTTTTTATATTTTCAGGTTCAAACCGGCGGGGACCGCGTTTCCGGAAGAGCCTGCGGACGGGGAAGAGCTGACCGCGGGTAAAAAGACTATATCGCTTGCCATGATAACGGCCGCGTTCTTTTTTTATTATCTTTGCCTTAAATACCTCAAGCTGAATTCCGTGCATATTTCACTCGTATATTTCCTGCTCGGGAGCTTTTTGTTCGGCATGGCGCCGCGTCAAAAGAGGGCCCCGGTGTCGATAAGCGCCAAAAACGCCGGAATGTTCGACCTGGTTTTTACCGTATTTATTTTTATTGCCGGTTTGTTTATTTTCAGCCGCGACCTTTCGGGGATACCCCCGGGCATACACGGCGATGAAACGCTCTTTCTGGACTTTGCGAAAACAATAAATTCCGGTACAAAATACCCGTTCTTCATCGACAATCCGCAGATAATATTCCCGTCGTTCACGTTCTGGCTTCTGGCCGTCGTCTGCAAAATATTCGGGCAAAATATCACGGTGGCAAGATGGGCTTCCATAGTCGTATCTTCCGCCCTCCTTTCGGCAGTTTACCTGATGATGAAGGACATATTCAACAGGCGCGCGGCCGTCCTCTCCTCGCTTTTTTTATCCTGCTTTTTCCTTGTCCTGCTCTACAGCAGGCATGCCATAAACTGGATGCATGTGCCGGCGGTCGCTGTGGTCGGCTATTACATGCTTTACAGGGGGCTGAAAAAGGGGAACCCGGTTTATTTCATCCTTTCGGGATTACTGCTGGGTTTTGACCTTTACTTTTACAGCGCGTCCAGGCTGGCGCCGCTGTTCTTTGTTTTTTTTACGGCCTTCCTTTTCGTCAAAAAGGACACAAGGGCGCTCATGGTCTCAAACTGGAAAAGTATGGCCCTGCTTTTCTTTTCCGCTATCCTGATACAGCTGCCGGTCATATATTACTCGGCTTTTCACGCCCATGAATATTTCGGCAGGGTCAAGGCCGTAAGCCTTTTCAAGACATTCCCGCCCATGATGAACGATTATTATTTCTTTTTTGAGAACATATTGAAACAGAGCCAGATGTTCTTTACCCGTTCCGCCAACGGCTACGCGCATAACCTGCCCCAGAAGCCCTTCTTTGACCCGCTTACGGGGTTCTGGGCTCTTGCCGGGCTGGGTTATCTCTTTTTTACATGGAAAAGGGCAAAAAGCGGATTTTTAAACATATGGCTTTTTACTGGAATGCTTGCCTCATACCTTTCCGGGCTCGGGCCGGAGGACCCTTTCCCGAGCAGGGTGGTTCTCGCCCTGCCGGCGATTATTATTACGATCGCCATTGGAATCGAGCGCGCCTGGTCGAAAATAGAGGACCTATGGCCGCGCATATTCAGGTATATCATGCCGCTCTGCGCCATTTACATATTCTCATGGTACGCCTATTATAACCTCCATAATTTCTTTGTTCTTTACAAGAACGACCCGCACACCCAGGTGTATTACCGTTCGAGCGACAAGCTTCTGGCGGACTATGTGATAAAAAACAGGGACAGGCGGGTCATTTTTTCGCCGTTCTTTAACAGCAATTATTATTTTGGCCGCATAGACATTCTTTCGGGCAAGAGATGGGATGATTACATACAGGGCGGCGACATATCGCTCTTCGAGCTGTCCGGCCTCTATGATGAGAAAGACCGCGATGCGACCATTATCGGCGAGGGAATATACAGCAGGTTCATGGAGGCATACCGGACCTATTTCCCGGACGCAAAACTGAGGATAGTCTGGGATTATAATTTCTGGCAATTTGACCCGGCATCCAATATTAAATACTGCTATGAATGGCTCGACCCGGACAAGGTGCTTGTACTGAACAAATTATATTCCTGGTATTATGTCTACGACCCCAAAGCTCCGCT
Organism: uncultured Spirochaetia bacterium; assembly: GCA_964443355.1. GTDB lineage: Bacteria > Oederibacteriota > PGYV01 > PGYV01 > Palsa-1178 > Bog-1181. The sequence continues at coordinate 38,171 of CAYUDX010000003.1, read as the reverse complement.
TGTAAAAATGGTATTTCTGGAGATACCGCATAAGGACCTGGAAGCGGCGTTCTCCCTGAATGCCGAATATATGGCGGCGGGCAGGACATTGTTCACGAACAGCATAAGGGGAACGCGCGTAACTTTCCCGAAACAATGCGACCGCATAGTCGTGACCGGCCTGATCGACGTCCCGGAATACGGCAAATACGAATTCAAGGTGTCGGGAGCCGGGGCGAATATATACATCAACAACAGCCAGGCGGGCCCGTCCATACAGCTGTCCAAAGGCCTGAACAGGATAAAGGTGGTCCTATCGAGGGATACTTCAACGGATACAGCGGTCATTAAATGGAAGGAGCCGTCGAAAACCGAACTTGCGGAAATCCCGAGAAAGTACCTCATAAATTCTGATAAGATATACGGCCTAACGGCGACTTACAGCCAGGGCGCGCAGACTATTTATAAGGAACTTGAACCGGCAATAGATTACAGGGAATACTGGTACCGTCCAAGGCCGCCGTTCAGGCAGGTGCAGGAAAATTGCTTTAATATCACGTGGAAGGGAAATATAGACATAAAGGCGCCGGGAACCTATGATTTCCAGCTGGAATCAAAATATAATTGCAGGGTAATGATCGACGGAAAAACGGTCTTCAACAGGGTCGACGGCATTGAGCACCAAAAACCCGATTTCCTGACCCCGGGAAAGAAAACGATACAGGTCGAAAGTTATTTCGCCTCGAACGACGATTCTTACAGGCTTATGTATAAGCCCGAAGCACAAAAACTTTTCACGCCGGTGACATACGACATGCTCACCCCCGGCCTGTAAAAGGGAGCTGAATAATGGCAAAAAAACATATAAATAACAAAGATATACGAAAAACGGCGCCGGCGGCTGTTTCCGCCGTCCCGGAAGATAACGGCGGCGCGCGCAATGTGGCGATGATTTTGGCTGCGGCGGCGCTGCTTGCAGTATTTACCGCAGTGGAGATAATCGGGCCCATCAATAAAAGTTCGATGGTTTTTCACGAGCCGGACCTTATTACCCGCTGGAAAACCGGCCCCCAGACAAAAGGGGTGACATCCGTTTATCTTTACGGAAACAACCTTTATTATATGGATTCTACGCGTGGAGAAATGGATAAATACGACGTCATGACCGGGCGTTATTACGCCAAATATGCCGTGCCGCAGGGCATCATAAGCATGGGTCAGCGTGCAAACGGCGACGTCCTGGCGCTCTCAAAGCAGAACTTTTTGATGGTTTTCGGCGGCGGCTCCGCGGCCGGCCCCGTACAGGAAACCCTGCCAGGATGCGGGAACGCGGCTTCGATGGCCGTCGACTCAAAGGACAACATACTCGTCCTGGACGCGGCCGCAAAGTCGGTGATAAAGTATGGCCCCGGCTTGAAGATTATTTCGGAATTCGGCGCCAGGGAGCTAAACGCCCCGGAACGGATATATGCGGGGCCTGATGACAGGGTTTATGTCCTGGATTATGTTTCCGGGCAAAAGATATACGCCGTTATATTCTCTTCAACGGGAAAATTTATCAGGAAATTCAAGGTAATGCAGTCAAAACAGCTCATGCATTACGAGGGGCTGGCGATAACCCCGAAGGGCGAATTATACATAAACGATTTGCAGGGCGGTTTTGTGGATGTTTTTTCCGACACCGGGTGGCATCTGGGGCGTTTTAAAAGCGCGTCGGACGGAGTATCAGCCATTATATATCCGGCCGGGATCTGCGGAGGCGGGGAAGGATTTTTTGTGGTCCCCGTATATGAGGCCCTGGTAATGAAGAACATTAAATTTTAAAGGAGCCGCATGGCCGAACTAAACGAACTTGATGGTATAAGAGCCGGATGCGCGAGGACGCTTCTCGGGCTTTATAAAAAAGCCGGGGCAGGGCATATCGGGGCCTCATTGTCCTGCCTGGAAATACTCATATATCTTTTCTTTTATAAAATGGGCGGGGAAGACAAATTTATCCTTTCCAAGGGCCATGCCGCCGCGGCTTTATATACGGTGCTTGCCGGGGCCGGAAAGATACCGGCCGAACAGCTGGAGACATTTTACAGGGACGGGACGCTTCTGGCCGCGCACCCTCCGTGCTCCGGAAAGATAAGCGCGATCCCTTTCGGCACTGGAAGCCTGGGCCACGGATTGTCGCTTGCCGCCGGCATCGCCTTGTCGTGCGCTTTTACGGGGAGCAATTTCGACGTTTACTGCGTGGTCTCCGAGGGCGACCTCAATGAGGGCTCCACCTGGGAGGCGCTTCTTTTTGCATCCCAGCACAAGCTTAAGAACCTGACGGTGATCGTGGATAATAACGGACTGCAGGGGTTCGGCAGGAGCAGTGAGGTCATGAACCTGGAACCTCTCGCGGATAAATTCAGGTCATTCGGGTTTGCGGTGGAAACGGCCTTGAACGGCAATAATTTTGAAAGCATAAACGCCGCCTTTAACGGCGGCGCGTTCGTCAAAAGGGACTCTCCGGGATGCGTTATAGCCAGGACGGTTAAGGGCAGCGGAGTTTCGTTCATGGAAAACAGGCTGGAATGGCATTATCTTTCAATGACAGACGAGCAGTATAAAAAAGCCGACGGTGAAACGGGGAGGGGAAATGCGTAAGGAATTTTCCCTCGCGATGGAAAAATACGCCTCTGAAAACGGGAACGTCATTTTTATCACCGGAGACCTCGGGTTCATGGCCCTTGAAAATGTCCGTGATACGATGAAAGACCGCTTCATAAACGCCGGGGTGAGCGAACAGAACATGATATCGCTGGCCGCGGGGCTTGCTTCCCGGGGATTAAGGCCGGTTTGTTACAGCATAGCCCCGTTTATCGCGTTCCGTCCGGCCGAACAGATAAGGCTGGACGTCTGCCTTCATGACATGGACGTGAAACTTATAGGCAACGGCGGAGGTTACGGATACGGAATAATGGGCGCGACGCACCACGCAATAGAGGACCTGGCGGTCCTGTCTTCGTTCCAGAACATGAAATGCTATGTTCCGGTTTGCGGAGAGGACGTGCAGGGGGCTTTCGAAGCCATGATGGCCAGGAAGGGCCCGGCATATATGAGGCTCGGGGCCGGCGTCCTGCCGGGCGATATTAAATTGCCGGCATTCGGAGACATCCGCAGCCTGAAAAAAGGCGCGGGGCTTACGGTCGCGGCGCTGGGCCCGGCGGTCCTTAACGTATTAAAGGCGCTGGAAAAAGGCGGGATTGACATCGACCTTTTTGCGGTTTCCGGAATGCCGCTAAACGGGGCCGGGGACGAGCTCATGAACAGCATAAGGTCGACCGGCAAGCTTTTGATAGTGGAGGAGCATGTCTCGAGGGGCGGCCTCGGCGAGAATTTATCGCTGCTGCTGGCGAAAAATTCCGTTTTTGCGGGGACAACACATGTCCACGCGGCCGGTTATCCCGGAGGCACTTACGGCAGCCAGGCATACCACCAGAAAATGAGCGGCCTTGACCCGGAATCGCTCTTAAAAACAATAAAGGAGCTTTTATGACGGATAATGAGGCTTTGTATTCGGACAACTGGGGCTCCGCGACGATCGAAGAGGTAAAGATGCTGCAGGGCCCCATACTTATTGTGGGCGTTTCGGGTTTTATAGGGGCCAAACTTTTCTTTTCCATAAGAAGGATAAGGGACGACGTTTACGCCTGCTCGAGAAATCCCATGAATAACTGGCGGCTTATCAACGTCAACACGCCGAACATCATGAATTGCGACATAACCGATTACGATGAACTGAAAGTATTGATCAATTCAATAAAGCCCATGACGGTTTTCAACCTTGCGGCTTACGGCGCCTATTCCCGCCAGACCGACGCGGAAAAGATACACATGACCAATTACAACGGGACGCTAAACCTTTTAAGGGCGCTCTCCGAGACCGGCTGCAGGGCCTTTGTTCACGCGGGCACATCGTCGGAATACGGCCTGAACTGCGCCGGGCCCGATGAGAACGGCGAACTTATCCCGAACAGCAACTACGCGGTGTCCAAGGCTTCGGCGGGTTACATAATAAAATATTACGGCAGGATACTGAATTTTCCGTGCGTTAACCTGAGGCTTTACTCTGTCTACGGCCCGTGGGAGGAAAAAGACAGGCTTATCCCTAACCTTATATCAAACGGCCTTGCGGGCAGGTACCCGAATTTTGTGGACAAATCGATATCAAGGGATTTTGTTTACATTGACGACTGCAACGGCGCGATGGTAAAAGCCGCGCTTACGATATGCAGGACCAATCCCGGCATATCGGTCAACATAGCCTCGGGGATCAAGACAACCCTCGGGGACGCCGCAAAAATTGCAAAAAAACTTTTCGGCATAGCGGAAGAGCCGTCGTTCGGCACGATGACAAACAGGAAATGGGACCTTTCGGAATGGTTCGGCAACCCGGCCCTCGCGGAGAAGCTTATGGGGTGGAAAAGCTCGACTTCGTTCGAGGAGGGGCTGAGGCTGAACGCAGAGTGGGAAAAAAATGCGGCCGACGTCTTAAAATACGTTTCCGTGCCGAAGATAGAAAAGAAAATATCGGCGGTCGTGGCGTGTTACAGGGACAACCTTTCCATCCCGGTCATGCATGAAAGGCTTACCGCGGCATTCAGGACGACAGGCTACGATTATGAGATAATATTCGTCAACGACGGGAGCCCGGCGGATGATGAAAAGGTCATAAGGGTCCTTTGCGAAAAGGACACCCACGTCATAGGAATTTCGCACTCGCGCAACTTCGGGTCACAGTCGGCATTTGTCAGCGGCATGGAAGTGGCCTCGGGTGACGCCGTCGTGCTGATGGACGGGGACGGGCAGGACCCGCCGGAGCTTATACCGGAATTTGTGAAAAAATGGGAAGAGGGGTTCGACATTGTTTACGGCCAGCGCATAAAGAGGGAAGCCCCGTTTTACATGCAGTTTTTTTACAAGCTGTTTTACAGGATATTCAGGAAACTTTCCGATATCAATGTCCCGGTGGATGCGGGTGATTTCTCCCTTATCGATAAAAGGGCGGTCAGCCATATCCTGAAATTCACCGAAAAGGACATATTTTTAAGGGGTTTAAGGGCATGGGTCGGTTTTAAACAGGTTGGAGTGCCTTATGTCCGGCCGGAGAGGCTCTTCGGGAAGTCGACGAACAATTTCGGGAAAAATGTGTGGTGGGCAAAAAAGGGGATATTTTCATTCAGCATGAAGCCCCTTTATTACATACAGGGGCTCGGTATCGCAATATTTTTTGTCACAATAGCGCTCATAATTTTTTATCTTTTTTATTACCTGATGAACCCGTATAAGGCTTCACAGGGCATAATGACGCTCGTGATGCTCATACTCGGGCTGGGAAGCATACAGCTCATTTCCCTGAGCATAATAGGCGATTACATCGGCAAGATAACCGAAGAGGTGAAGAACCGGCCGAAGTTCATCCGGGACAGGATAATATACAACGGCAAGGCTTACGAAGACGAGGAAAATATCATAAAAATAATAGGCAACATAAAAAGGGGTCTGTGATGTCGAAAAAACTCAAGAAGAACGTCGGTGAATTCAACAACGACGTCGTTAACAACCAGGGGTATAAATACACCTCCAACGCCCCGTATTCATCTATTGTCGCCAATGAAAGGATGACCCGGGCCACGCTTGAGAACCTGGACGGCGGGGTTAAAAGCCTTATAGACATAGGCTGCGGCGACGGGACATACACGGCGGAGATTAAAAAGGCGTTCCCGAAGATGAGAATAGAGGGCACCGACCCGGCGGACAAGGCTGTAAAGCTTGCCGGTAAGAAATACGGGAATATCAGGTTTTTTGTATCGAATATCCTGGACAGGAAGACCTTCACGTCAAAAGCTTCAAAATATGATGCGGCCGTCCTGCGCGGGGTTTTGCACCATTTGAGCGACCCGGAGCTCGCAATAAAAAATTCCATATCCCTTTCCGAAAAGCTCATTATAATGGAACCAAACGGCAATAATTTTATCATTAAACTCATTGAAAAAATCTCGAAATACCACGTCGAACACGAGGAACGGTCGTTCACTACCGGCGCCCTGGTAAAATTCTGCGAGGCTGCGGGGGCGAAAGTGGATAAAATATACAACATAGGCTATGTGCCGTTCTTTTTTCCGGAGGCGCTCTCCAGGATGATATATTTTCTTCAGCCTTTCCTTGAAAAAGTGCCCGTGGTAAATTTCTTTTTTACCGCGCAGATAATAGTGGTCTGCTCCAGGCAGGGGAAGCAAAGCTGATGTCGAAAAAACTCAAGAAGAACGTCGATGTATTCAACAACGACGCGGTAAGCAATCAGGGATACAAATACACCTCGAATGCCGCGTATTCGTCGATTGTCGCCAATGAAAGGATGACCCGGGCCACGCTTGAGAACCTGGACGGCGGGGTTAAAAGCCTTATAGACATAGGCTGCGGCGACGGGACATACACGGCGGAGATTAAAAAGGCGTTCCCGAAAATGAAAATAGCCGGAACGGACCCGGCTGAAAAAGCACTGATGCTTGCCAAAAAGAAATACGGCAATATTAAATTTTTTGTCTCGAACATCCTGGACAGGAAGACCTTCGCGTCAAAAGTTTCCGGTTATGACGTGGCCGTCCTGCGCGGAGTATTGCATCACTTGAACGACCCGGAGCTTGCCATAAGAAATTCCATATCGCTTGCGGAGAGACTTATCATAATCGAGCCAAACGGCAATAACCCTGTAAGCAAGCTCATTGAAAAGATATCAAAATATCACATCAAGCACGAGGAGAGATCCTTTACGTCCGGGACACTCAGGAAATTTTGCGAGGCTGCGGGGGCAAAGGTGGATAAAATGTACAAGATAGACTATGTGCCGATGTTCTTTCAGGAAACGTTCTCCAGAATAATGGTTTTTATCCAGCCTTTCCTTGAAAAAGTGCCCGTGGTAAATTTCTTTTTTACCGCGCAGACCGTTGTTGTCTGCACCAGGCGGGGGAAAAAAAGCTGATGCCGAGCATACGGGATGACAGGGGATACAACCAGGGTTATAAGCCGTCAATGTCCGTGGAGATAAGGACACGGCGCAGGTGCGATTACATGGCCTCCCTTATGGACAAATCACCGGGCGCAAGCATCATGGAGATAGGATGCGGGACCGGGTTGCACTCTTATATCCTGGCAAAATCCACCGGCCTGCAGGTGCTGGGGACTGATATTTGCGGGCCTTTTATCGAGACCGCCAGAAGCAGGTACAGCCTTCCCAACCTTCGATTTGAAACACTCGATTTTAACAACCGGACAGACATTGACGGCGTATTAAAGGGCCGACTATTCGATAATGTGGTCGGTGACGGCATACTTCACCACCTTTATTACAATATGGACACCTGCCTTGCCAATATCAACAGGCTCCTGAAACCGGGCGGCAAAATAATCTTTCTCGAGCCGAATTTTTTCAACCCGTATTGCCTTCTTATCTTTAATGTCGGCATTTTCAGGAAAATGGCCAGGCTTGAACCGGCCGAAATGACCTTTACGAAAAAATTTATAGGGGAAAAACTCGGTCGCGCCGGATTCGGCTCCGTTAAAACGGAATACAGGGATTTTCTCGTGCCGGGCATACCGGATTTTTTGATAGGGCCTTCTATTGCGGCCGGATCCGTTGTTGAGAAAATACCCCTGTTGAATATGACGGCGCAATCGCTTTTTATCTCGGCTTCAAAGCTTAAAGCCTTATAAAACGCCGTTCTTAATCTCTTAATATGGGTTGAATATTTGAGGCCTTTATCTTATAATAAAATATTAGGGACTAAAATTTATTGCGGCGGTGGAAATCATGAACTTTATAATAATCGGATTAATCGTATTGATGGGATGGATAACAGGGCAGATAATGATGTTTTCCGGACATATTGCCAACGGGGCGGTGTTGATCATATTATCCCTGGCAATGGGCGCGGCATATTTTATGAAGATCCGTGGAAATTCCGGGTCAAAAGAAGAGCAGCCGGGAAAGACAATGCCCGTACCGGTCGTTTTGGGAACGCTCGCAATCGCGCTGAGCATGATCGGGGTCGCCGTAGTCAGGAATTCACCGCGCCTTAGCCTTGTGCTTTTCATTTTTTCCGGAGCGCTGTTGTTGCTTGCAAAACCAATGGATGAAAAATTACTGGGCTTTTCAGGGATACCGGAAACAGCCGCCCCGGTCCAGAAATGGGAGCCGTGGTTCGTCCTCGCACTTTTTGCGGTTTCCGCTTTTATCAGGTTGTATGATTTAAGGGGCACTCCGCCGGTCGGGAACGGAGGTGAAGGCCTTGTTCTGGGAATAAGCTACGGCCTGGCCGCAAAAGGCGCCGCTTACACGCCGCATATAGGAGGAGGGACCGACTGGCCGACGCTGACATATTATATCGGCATCATATTCGCGAAGATATTCGGATGGGATATTGTGGGCTTCAGGGTAAGCAGCGCGGCGCTCGGGATAATTTCCATCATGGCGTTTTATTTTCTTGCAAGGCGCATAACTTCGCCGTTGTCGGCCGCCATCGCGTCGGCCATGTACACGGTGTTCATACCGCACCTTGCCATGTCCAGGCTGTTCGTTCCGCTTTTCCATCTGCTTTTTATCACAACGGTCATATGCCTGTACTTCCTGCTGGCGGCAAATAAGAACCCAAAGTGGTATTTGTTCCTTGCCGCGGGGCTTGCGTGCGGCTTCAGCCTCCAGAGCTATGTGCCCGGCAGGGGAGTATTTCTGCTGTTCACATGCTGGTTCGTCCTGATGTTAATGACAAGAAAACAGATATTCCATAACGCCTCCAATTTTTTCATATTCTGGGGAGGATTTGTGCTCGTCTCCTCGCCGGTAATTTATTTTGCTCTCAGGTACCCGGGCCAGTACTGGGGCTATGTGCAGAGCGTCAACCCGAACCAGACGGGCGGGGCCATGGCTTACTTAAAAACAGCCATCGATTCGATCCCTATGTACACGGAAATGTTATATTCTAAGAACGCATTCGATGTTATACACCACTATCCTTTTAAGCAGGTATTCGACCCGGTGGTCGCCGTATTATTTTCAATCGGGTTCTTTATGTGCGTGTTTTCTTTCTGGCAACCTATTTCGTCGATACTCCTTATATTATTCATAGGAGGCATGATTCCCGGGATGCTTGGAAGGGGAAGTATCCTGCAGCCAAGCACGCAGAGGGTCCTTTTGACCTATCCCATAATATTCCTGATATGCGCATATGCATTCGAGAGGTTAAGAAGGGTATTTTATTCATACGGGGGGAAGTTATTATACACGGTTTGCGTCGTTGCGGGGATAACCGCGGCGTTATGGTCGTTCCAGGCGGGTATAGTGGATTATTTTATCAATCTGGCGCACAGCCCTCGCGTGCTTGTCAATGACTCGCACAACCTTTATTTGATGAATGAAAGAATGAGGCAACATCCGGACGCGGACATGTACCTTACCCCTTATTACGTGGGAAACGATTCGTTCATAATTTTCAACCCTCCGGGAAAACAGATGATAGTGAAGGAATACACGGACGAAATGTTCGCCCTGAATCCGGGCCATGACAGCCTGGCTTTTTTGGGGCCTTTCTACATAAATATAGCCGGCCTGTTCAAAAATTGCTTCCCGAATTCCGTCACGCAGATAGTAAGGGAGAAAAAAGAACTGATGAACGACCCTTCGTACACCACGATGCCCGCGCCGGAAGGCGTGAGGATCCATACAGACGAGTTCGTGCCTTTCGTATATGACGTAAGCGTATTTATTCCCAAAAAGGACGTCGTCGATTTTCAGACCATGCTTTACATTTCAGAGGGCGGGAAAAATGACAGGGTAAAGGTATTTGGCGGGTCTGATTTCGGGGAACAATACCATGGCAAAATGGTCGGCCTTAAGGGCGCGGTCATTATACCGGAAAGCGGGACCTACAAGAACACCGGCATACCGGTTGTTTTCGCCAATAAATGGAATGGATGGAGCCTGAAATTCGACGGCAGGCGGAAGAGTTTCGGCAGGCCCATTCAGGCCGACAGCGGGTTCCATTTTTTTGAGATATCCGGGATGGTGCCATCCGGAGCGAAGGGGGACCTTCCGTTGTCGGTCACGTATGACGCAAAAAACCTTGTGGATGAGGGCAGGGTCGTGGCGGTTGACAATGCTTTCGGGGTGAACATGTTCGACACCCCAGGGCCCAATAACTGGGACAAACCGTGCATATATTCACGCAGGCTTATCGGGCCCAACCTGAGGATGTACGACGGCATGTCGCTTTCACTTCCTTTTTCTCTCAAAGAAGAAGCCGTTATGAGGGTCCCGCAGGACGGTGAATACACTTTCACCGGGAACCCCAAGAACCACCTGAGGATAATGATAGACGGCGTGAATGTATTTGAGAACAGGATCGAGGATTTTTCAAAATTCACATCAAGGCCCATAAACCTTTCGAAAGACCGGCCTGTCAGGCTGGAAGCATATATGATAGTCGAGCCGAACCCTTCGACAGTCAGGGCGCTTACCATATACGTAAAAGGGCCGGGTATGGACAAACCCGAGCTGGCCCCATACGACTGGTTTTATCCGGCTGAATAAACGGGGGAGAAAATGAAAAAAAACAGATACACCGGCCAGATAGCGCGCTCCGAGACCGAAACTTTCGAAGCGGAGAGCATGGTGCACGGCATAGAGTTCATGCAGGACGAGGATTATGACTATTTTTTTAAGATAACGGGGCTGCAGGATAAGGCCGTAAAAAAGATAAATGTGCTGGAGGTCGGCTGCGGTTCGGGGCCTTTCGGACGCAGGCTCGCCAAAAACGGGTTCAATGTGACGGGCATAGACCTTTCAAGGGTGCTTGTCAAAGCGGCCAATGAAATGGCCGCTCGGGACAGGATAAAATACAGGGCAATAGCCGGCGATGTCTTCGGGTATAAGGGCAAAAATTACGACATAGTGCTCTGCGCCGGATTTCTCCATCATTTTACCGATATAAAACCCATAGTGAAAAAAATGAGGGATTTCCTGAAAAAAAACGGGTATATCGTGATAATTGAGCCCAACGGGTCAAATATGGCGGTCCGGATAACGGAATGGGTGAGGAAAAACCTCTGGCCGTTCAACACAATGCCCAACCTGGGCACGCTGAATGAAACCAGCCATCCCGTGGAGGAGTATCTCGACGAATTCAGGAAAGCCGGATACAGGCTGGACGGAATGCAGGGATTTATAAACAAGCCCAAGTTCCATAATTACGGGCTGATCATGGATGTGATCCTGAGGACAAAATACCTTCTTCACGTGGTAACCGCGCTTTTTATGAGGCCCGAAATACGCGGAAGCGTTATTGTCATGAAATTTACGAAATGATGCCCTAAAAAAAACATATCAAGGAGCGCTTATGAAAATCGACGATTTTCTGGTCTGCGTCAAATGCGGCGGCAAAATGGACGGGCTCAAATGCACCGCCTGCGGAAATGACATGATCAAACTGCACGACAATATCTATTCAACGCTCAAGGACAACGACAACAATCTTCAGGAGCCCGCGGTCATAGACCGCCGGGTAAATATCCTTAAGGAAAACAAGTTCTCCGACCTGATGATAGACATAGTGGCGAAGGAATTCAGGGATGAAAAAGGGCTGTTTCTTGACATAGGATGCGGGAGCGGATATTATTCCGATGCCATAGCGAACCGGCTCAACAACAATATTTCTTTTGTTGGCATCGACATAGGGAATTCGTTTGATTTCAGGAAGGCATCCGACAAATATACATTTATCAGGGCGGACATTTTCAGGCATCCCTTCAAAAGCGGCTCTTTCGACGGGATAGTGGGTTTTGACGTAATCGAGCACCTTGAAGACGACGGTAAGTTCCTTGAAATCGTGCTCGACCTGCTTAAAAAAGGCGGGAAGTTTTTCCTCGGGACACCCAACGGTAACAGGCTGCCGAGCCTTTTTGCCTCGATTTTTAAGGGGAAAAAGAAGTTCCCATTCGATTACGGGCGGGACCCTGTGCTGGGCGACATGATACATATGAGGGAATACACCCTGCCGGAGCTGGAAAAATTGCTCGGGAGATTTTCCGACAGGATGACCTACGAGATAAAACCCACGCTTCTCGGGTCGCGCATAGCAAAATCAGCCGTGGGGATCAAGAACCACGGTGAGTTCCTTAAAGCATATACCTACGCATGGATGATATTCGGGCAAAAGAAATAACGGGTTTTTGCCGCGAAGATTAAGCTGTTGACAACCCGGAAAGCGGTGTGTATAATTTTTTTATGAATAAAATCGTATCTTTTTTAATTAAAATAATTCAAAAAAACAAGTTCCTGGGAAAGCTGGCCGAGGACCTCTACAGCTCGGTTCCGAGGCTTTTCATGTCCGGCAGGGCTTTTGCCCCGATAAATGTCCTTTTGTTGCTCACCTACAGGTGCAATCTCCGCTGCAAAATGTGCTATTACTATAATGAGTCCGAAAAATCCAACACCCTGAGCCTCATAGAAAAAAGAAAATCCGAGGAACTGACCCTTGAACAGATAAAAAAACTCATAGACGAGATATCGGCCATGGGTGTAAAGGTCCTCACTTTGCACGGCGGGGAACCGCTGGTGCACAAGGACCTCTTCGCCATATCGAAATACGCGTATTCCAAGGGTTTGCTTGTAAATTTTTTCACCAACGGCATACTCCTGGATGAGGCCACAATAGAGAAAATCATTGACGCCCGGATAAACGCGATAACCATATCAATGGACGGCCCGGAGCGCATTCATGACAATGTAAGGGGGCTTCAGGGGGCCTTTGCCAAAATAATCAACGGCATCGCGATCTTCAAAAAGAAAGAAAAAGAAGGGCTCCCAATACCAAAGCTTTCACTTGTGACGTCGGTATCCGCCCTGAACGAGGACAGCGTCGTGGAATTGTTCGGGACCATCAGGTCCACCGGGGTCAAACAATGGTCCATAGCCCTCGTCACCAATGACAGCAATAAATTGAGCGAATCGACCAAAAAGATGCTCGGGTTGTCTTCCGCGAACGTGCAGGGGGACCTGAGCGGGCTCTCCGAAGACATCATAAACCTGGACACAAAAAAAATGTTCAGGATAAGGGACGAACTTAAAAAGGAAAAGGCGGACGCCGACATACAGATAGACTTTCCTACGGAGCGGTTCATAAACAATTTTGCGGACCCGTCCTTTAACGAATCGGATAACTGCCTGGCGCCCTGGGCCCGCGCGGTAATTTCCCCTTACGGTGAAGTCAACCCGTGCATAATGCTCAGCATGATAGACGCGAACATGGGGAACATAAAGGAAAAATCCTTCAGGGAAATATGGAACGGCGGCAAGTTCATTGAATTCAGGAAGACGCTGAAGAAGAACGGGACGCTGCCAATTTGCTCCAAATGCTGCTTCATAAATGACAAACAGATATTATAAACAGACAATCCGCAGGTAATTTGCAATCCTCCATAATTTATCCGGAATATCCATGGTTGAAAAATCTTAAAACCAGGCACATTCCTGATAAAATCCCATATAAATAAAAGGTTTTTGGGAAAACCATGTATTGACACGCGCCATTAAATGTGATAATTTATAAAAATTAACTTTAAGGAGGTATTTCTTTGTTTGACAACAAGGTTATTAAAAACTTTTTGATGGGAATAGCCCTGATATTTCTTGTTTTTGGACAGTTCCAGCTGTTGAGCGGCGGCCATATGGTTTCCGGAATAGCATTCACCCTTATATGCGTTATTATTTTCTTTTTGGCCCTTTCAAACATGTACCTGCCTGTGATCGTTTTTTTTATGAAGATAGGGCCGTTATTTAAGGCGTTATTTGCCCCGAAACCGAAAGCCCCTCAGCCGTCGGGCCCGGCAAAAGTGAACCGGCTTTCCGCGGCGGGATCCCGCGGGAAAATGTTAAAAACAGATATTATAAAGGCACCTGCCGTTACGCAGGAACCGAAGCCGAACATAATTCTCGCTTTTCTTAAAAATATGGCGGCGAACAGGACCGGCATTGAATTTAAATTCCAGCTCCCAAAATGGGTGATATTTGTCCTGGTGGTATGCCTGTTCGGGGCGGCACAGTATTTCTTTTTTAAGGAAAATTTAAAGCTGGCCATATTGATATTTATACTTGACGCAGCCCTTCTGATATCGGCTTTTTTGATCAAAGGAAAAGCGCTGGACGTGGAATTCAGCATAGATTCGGGGCTCAAGATACTTTCCCTGGTATCCGGAGCGGCGCTTGTGGTCATCGGCTGGCTCCTTTTGATAAGCCAGAGCATACCGGTCGAGGAATGGGGAGTGGTGGTGACCATTCCGGGGACGATACTGCTTTTCCTGGGGCTGCCGAAGAGCGAAGGTCCGCTTTTTGTGGAAACGGACCGCAGCGATATACTTTTTTTAAAACCGGACTTCCTGAACAATTATCTTGTAAAAGGGCTGCTGCTGGTCGCAGCTTTCTTTTTTGTAAAGGCGGGCGTCAGGGTCATGCAAAGCCCGGATTTCAACATGTATTCCATGTTGTTTTATTTTGCGGCGGGCGTGTGCCTGTTTTTTGCGTTCCCTTTGTTCAACTTCGCGGAAAAACAATATGACAGCAGGATACTGGATTTTATAAAATTCGGCGTTGTCATAGCGGCCCTGGCCATAGCCTACAGGGGCCAGACATTTTTCGTAAAACACGACATAAACACGGCGGTGACGCATTATTTCATTTCGGCTGTGCTTTTTATATTCGCTTTTCCCATATACGCGGCCAAGGAAGTGGAGGAGAAAGAGGTATTCCCGGTAAAAATAGAGATAATATTCCTCATATTGATAACGGTTATCGGCGCTTTCCTGCGCTTTTATGAGATAGACGTCCGCCCGTTCGGGATAGAAAACGACGAGGCGGGCGGTTTGACGGCCAGGATGGCAAGGGATGGCGCGACCATACTTAACCTGCCGGTCGGTAATTTTGTCATCTCGGTGCATATAGTCAGGATATTCATAGCCCTGTTCGGGGGCATGACGAGGATAGGCATAAAAATGATGCCGGTCCTGGTAGGAATAATCGCCATACCCGTTATATATTTCTTTATCAGGGACAGGTTCAACGCCAGGGTCGCGATATTCGTGACCGTGATCTTCACTTTCTTAAGATGGAACATGCATTATTCAAGATATTCTTCGCCTGTAATAATGTCCATATGCACCGAAGCCATGGCATTGTACTTTTTTTTCAAGGCCATCGAGACCAAGAAAAAATTCATATGGTTCATGGCGGGGCTCTGTATAGGCATAACCTGGCACGGCCCTATGACGTTCTTTCTTTTTATCGTGCCCTTCGGGCTCTACCTGGCAATAACCTCGCTTTCAAAAAAGAAATATTTCAAGGCAAATGTGATCGGCATGCTTGCGTTCATGTGCGGCTTCTGGATATTCGGGTCGATGATACTGCACAATTATTTCATCTCCAAAAGGATATATTTCGGCAGGGTGGCCGAAGTTTCGGTCTTCAGCAAGGACCCCAACGCGCCCAGCAAGAACGTGGCAAAGGGTATAGTTGACAATACAAAACAGGTTCTTTTGATGTTCAACCACATGGGTGATTCCCGCTCGAGGAATTCCGGCGGCCAGCCGCTTGAACCGACCGTGGATTTCCTGACATCAATGCTTTTTGCCATAGGTTTTTTATACGCGCTTTATTACAGCAAGTACTGGCAATTTTTTATCATGCTGATGGTATTTTTCTCACAGGCGGCCGGATCCATCTTTTCGATCGAGGCGCCGTCGGCCATGCGCGCGGTCGGAACAATGGTCCCGGTGCTGTTCTTTGTGGCTTTCACATTTGACAGGATATGGATGTCGGTCCGTAGGGCCCTGGGCAGGAAACTCGAGTGGCTGTATCTTCCGGTGCTCATGCTTGTTTTTCTTGTGCCTATAGCAAAAGAGAATTATTCGCAATATTTCGAGCGCTGGATAGGCGGAATGGACGAGCTTTCCACTGCGGCCGGCATGTATTCGGCCATGCTCGGCAACAAGACCAGGATAGTGCTGTATACCGCGCTTTATTATCCCGGGCATCCGCCGTATAAATTTTTCAGGTGGGATTATAAGGTCAACAGCGCGGACAGGTTTACCACAGGCCTGGTTCATTTAAGGGAAATAACCGACGAGAATTTCGCCATATTTTTCCATTACGACACCTGGGACAACATAGACAGCATAAAAAGGACCATGTTCCCGGACGCGAAGATCACGGATGTGACGCACAGCACTTTCAATAAAAAGCTAAAACCGGGCGAAGGGTTCGGCGAACTGCTGAAGGTAATGTATATCAGCAACGAACAGATACAGAAAGCAAGGGGATTGACGGGTTCTTATTCTTTCGGGGGCCAGCCAAGGCCGAACGAGGACCTCGCGTTTTTGGATGCGGATAACGCAAAGGTGCCGTATAATGTGACCTGGAAGGGCGACCTTCTCATACCATATTACGGGAAATTCAAGTTCGTCAATAAAGGCACGGCGGCCTTCGGCATATCGATCGACGGCCATTTCATCGCCGCCGGAAAGGACGTATTGCTGGGGGAAGGTTTCCACAGGATAACCGTCACGGCTTCCAGGAACGGCGTGGGTGACAGGCTTTTGATCGGCATGGAGTCAAAGACACTTGACGGCAACAATGTGACCATGACGGAGATGATAAATATAGACAAAAAATATCTGTATAATTTTCCATCTTTCGGACTGCACGGTTATTATTACAGCGGGGCGGAATGGAGCGTAAACCCCATAAGGTTCGAGGTAATGAGCACGAACATGTGTTTCGGCGGCGGCGGCATATTGACGCAATCCGCGATATGGAATGGAACCCTTAATGTCCCGGCGACGGGCAGCTATATAATTTCCACCAGAAGCAACGGTTACATAAGGATAATCATGGACGGCAGGTATTATTCCGAGTCGGGAAACGGCGACACAGTGACCGATGAAAAGGTGGCAAAATATTTCGCGGGCAGGAAGCTCGTAAAAATAAACGGAGGGTTCAATCTTACCGCTGGCAGGCATAACATCGAAATATACTGCATGAACTCTTCGCTGCTGGAATTGATGTGGGACAGCAAGGCTATAAAGAGCCCGGGGCCGATACCCGTGGACGCGCTTGAACCGGATTATCAGATTTCAAAGGATTAAAAATATCAGGAGGTTTTGAAATGGCAAAGAAAAAGGCAAAAGCAGTTTCGACGAAAAAAAAGGCGGCGGCGCCGGTAATTCCACCACCCAAAGTGGCGGAACCGGTAAAGAAACCCAACGGGCTGGTAGGCTTTCTGCTGGCGGCGGTCCTGCTTGTGGTCGTGGCCGAGGTTTATTTTATCACGGTGACATCCATACGCCAGAGCAAGAGGCCGCTGTATGTCAACAGCTGGGCGCATCAGTATAAAGGGCTGACTTCCGTGGGCGAATACGGCAATTTTCTCTACGGCATCGACAATACCAGGGGTGACGTTTACAAGACTGACAAGAATACTGGCGTTCTTGAAAAGATATTGTCGTTTTCCGAGGGTGTGAACAGCGCGGTTGCGGACTCAAAGGACGATATTTTCATACTTACAAAAGACAACCAGATATTCAAGGTCGACGGCAGGACATATAAGACGGTAAAAAAGTTCAAGATCGGCGACATGAAAGAGATCAGCTGGATGGAGATAGATTCCAAAGACAACCTGTTTTTCTCGAGCCCGTCTTCAGGGCTTGTCGCGAAATACGACCCGGATTTCAAAAAGTTGCTTCAGTTCGGCGGACCTTCGGAAGATAAGGGCGGCATAAGCAGCGCCGCGAAGATATTCGCGGGGCCGAAAGACGACATGTATGTAATGGACGCTTATAAACCCGGAGAGATCGCCATCAAGATATTCGACGACAACGGAAAATTCATAAGGTCATGGCCGGTAAAAAAGATCAAGAAGTTCGATTCGCTGACGAATATGGCGGTTGCCGCCGACGGCAACGTTTACATCAATTCCTACGACGAGAGCAAGATATACGTTTTCGGCCCGGCGGGAAAATTTCTCGGCAGCTTTGACGGGGACAAGGACAAAAGGTTCCAGATAATATACGCGGCCTCGATAACGGGAGGGAAGAGCGGGTTGATATACGTTGTTACGCATCAACTCGTGGTTTTCAAGACGATTAACTATTAATAATCGGAAATGCTGAAATAAAGGAAGGGCATTAAACCGCCCTTCCTTATCCTTTTGTGGAAATATATTATTTCCGGGAGATGAACATGGCAAAAAAGAAAAAATCCTCCGTTTCAAGGCCGGCGAAAAAATCAAGGACGGTAAATATACCTGCCACGGAGCCGGCACCCGTAGTGACGGGAAAAAGTTCCATGCTGAAAAAAATATTAATAACTTTTTTTGCGGTCTTCCTGGCCGCAAATATTGTTGAACTGTTCGTGTTCATGGGCAAGGCCATGCATAAACAAAATTACCCGGTCCTTGCCACGCAGTGGGCCCATAATTACACGGGCTGTACTTCAATAGGGGAATATGGCGGCTATATTTACGGCATAGACAACACGCGCGGCGATGTCTACATCAACAAGAAAGACTCGGGGCAGCTTGTGACAAAATTGAATTTTAAGGAAGGCGTCTATTCGGCGCTTGAGGACTCCGCCGGGGTTATCTGGGTCCTTGCCAGGACCGGAGAAGTGCTGAAAGTTGATCCGGGAAATTTCAGGACCGTTTCCAGGATAAAACCGGAAGGCTCCGTATCTGCTTCATGGATGGACATCGATTCAAAGGATAATTTTTACATTGCAAACCCGTCGTCTTCGGTAATAACCAAATACGACCGTAATTTCAAAAAACTGCTTGCGTTCGGAGGCAGGAGCGAGGGCAATGACGGGTTCTTTAACCTGGGGAAGATATTTACCGGGCCCGGGGATGAAATATACTGCATGAATTACCTCAAAACCGGCAAGCTTGAGATAAAAATATTCGCTTCCGACGGGAAATTCATCAACGCCTGGACCGTATACGGCATCAAGAGTTTCGACGGCCTTACCAACATGGCGATAGCGCCCGACGGCGACGCATATATAAACGATTCCGGGCAAAGCAAGGTCTTCGTTTTTAACAACAAGGGGAACATGCTTGGAAGTTTTTCCGGCACGGAGGACAAATCATTCAGCATAGTGTATATCGCGTCCATAACCGGGGGTAAGAACGGGTTGATATACGTGGCCACGCACGACATGGGCGTGTTCAAGACAATTGATTACACCAAATAAGCGGGCCGGACAGGGCTTTTAAGGCGGCGCGGTAAATGAAAAACTTTGCGGCATCTTTTATCAGGCTGCTACAGCGCAGCAAACTGCTTGCGCGCGCGGCTGAAGATACTTACAGCCGCGTTCCGTACGCTTTGCTCAACGGGCGGGCCCTGAACCCGCTGTCTGTCGTGCTGCTGCTTACCTATCGCTGTAATTTAAGGTGCAAGATGTGCTTTTATTACAACGAGGCGGAAAAGTCGAATACGGAATCGCTTATACACTCCAGGAAGTCCGAGGAACTGACGCTGGAGCAGATCAAAAAGCTCATCGACGACATGGCCGCCATGAAGGTGAAAGTCCTTACCCTGCACGGCGGCGAACCGCTGATACACCCGGATGTATTTGAGATCTCAAAATACGCCGCGTCAAAGGGGCTTCTTGTAAATTTTATCACCAACGGCATCCTGCTCAACGAAAAGGTCGTCGACAGGATAATCGAGGCGCGCATAAACAGCGTTACCATCTCGCTGGACGGCCCTGATTACATACACGACAGCATAAGGGGGCTGAAAGGGGCGTTTAAGTCCATATTCGAGGGGATCGACATCCTTATGCGGAAGAAGAACGGGGGCAGGGCCATCCCGAAACTTTCGATCTCCACCTATATATCAGCCATGAACCAGGATACCATAATAGAACTCTTCGACAGGATCAAGGTAACCGGAATTACGGACTGGAGCATAGGCCTGGTGACGTATAACAGCGACAGGCTTGGTTCGGAAACCAGAGAGATACTCGGCATCGGCGGAGAACACGGACAGGGCGACCTGAGCGGCCTGACCGAAGAAATAACGGGCCTCGACGCGGAGAAAATGATAAAGTTAAGGAACGAACTGAAAAAAGCCAATTCAAAGGCGGGGCTCCAGATAACCTTCCCGAGCTCAAAAGCCATAAAGAACTATTCGAGGCCGGAATTCAACGAGATAAATTACTGCCTGTATCCCTGGGCCCGTGTCGTGGTATCCCCGTACGGCGAGGTTTTTCCGTGCATACCGATATCAATGGTAAACGCCGACATGGGAAACATCAAGGCCAGCCCGCTCCGGGAGATATGGAACGGCAAAAAGTACAGGGCTTTCAGGAAAAAACTGAAAGAACGGAAACTTCTTCCGATCTGCTCGAAATGCTGCACAATTAATAATATCAGGCCGTTGTGACAAAGGACTCGCCAAAAACATTTGTGTGGAGAATAAAATGATAGAGAAATACCTTATGGACATGCTTGTGTGCCCGCGGTGCAAAGGAGCGCTTACGCAGGAGAATGAAAAGCTTCTTTGCGGGACATGTCCCTCGTCCTATGAAATCGACGACGGGATCCCGGTGCTGCTGCCCGAGGCAACCTACAGGGACATAGGCGAAATACTTCCGGCCTGGAACGAACAATGGTCTAAAACAAAGGAACCCGACCCTTCGCATTTGGAATCAGAGCCCGACATAATATCCGCTTACGAGCACGTGAAAAAATATCATTCCATGTATCCGTCGGATAATTTTCTGGAAGCGGGATGCGGCTCGGGCAGACTGCTTTACCTGATGGGCAAATCCGGCGTGAAGGTGATCGGCATGGACCTTTCCGTAGGCGCGCTTAAGCTTACAAGGGCATGGCTGAAAAAGGCGGGTATAAAAGAGGCGTATTTTTTATGCGCCGACATGAGATATATGCCGGTGAAGGAATCGAGCATCGGCATGATATACGGAGGCGGGTCCATAGAGCATTTTGAGGAAACCCAGCTCGGGATTAATGAACTGAGAAGGGTTTTGCGGCCGGGAGGGGTTTTAACCCTCACGTATCCGGTTATCTCGCTTGCCACGCTGACATACAGGCAGTTATTCGGGAATATTCCCGAGTTACCGGTCCTTAAGCAATTTTATAAGTTCATGCATGTCAATATCCTGAAAAAAAGGTTCATGAGGTTCGGCCTGGAAAAATCTTTTTTGATCCCGACCATGGAGAATTATTTTAAAAAGGCCGGTTTTGATAAGAAATCCATAAAGTCGGCATATTTCGAGACGTATCTGGATATGACATTTTTCAAGTCGGAATCCGTGAAGAATTTCATGAGAAAATTGGCAAAAAACCCATTGTTCTGGCCGATGGTATTTACAAATGGGGTTAAATAAAGCGGGGAATGGGTTCAAACAGTTATTTTGTCAGGCTCTATTAAATCTCATATTTTTAAAACAAAAACCTCATTGACTTTAAATAGAAGTTCAAATATAATATATAAAACGGGAAAGCTGGAAAGGAGTTTTACAATGAAAAAATCATTCATATTTACAGGTGTTATCCTTGCCGCAATTATTCTCATCGAACTTATCAGCACGGTTACAAATAAGGTCAATCCGCCTTATGTTTATGCCTATGACCCTACATATCCCACAAGCGGAACCTGCGTTAATAACGGATATTACACAAGCCCGAATCTGGTCAATGATTTTGATTCCACTCACACGGGGTTGGGGCCGTCATGTGTAATGCAATCGCCCCCCATAGGATCCGAACTTGACTTCAGGTCATGGATAGCCGGCCAGAATTATGTCCTTCCCGCGGCATATCCCACCCCAATAATATACGATTGCGGAAACGGCTCCTGCGGCGCGGCAGAGACATGTCCGCCTCCGCCTCCCGTCCAGATATGTTTTCCCAACCCCAGGCACGCCGAAGGTTATCTCAGGATGGAATGGTCCGGGCAGAACAGTTATAGCCCGCAGTATATTTCGCTTCCGCAGAGTCTTTTTGAAAATGACAACTGTAGCGGCTCCACTTACCCCAATCCCTGTCCGACGCCTTCAGGCAACTGGTCAAATTACGGATATCTGGAATTCTTCGCTTATTGCAATTTCCAGGCGAATTTCAGTAATCCCACAGTGCTGCAGACGGTCCAGCTTTATGACGGAAATATAACAATCACTTCGGGCGCTATAACGGTCGGAATACAGGGAAAATCCATTGCAACGGTCGCGGAACCATGGATATACGACCTTTCGGTCTCACTTAATTATCTCGCGAACCAGTATGACGTGGCAAGCGGCAGGTATTTCTCGGTATCGAACATAGCGGACGTGATCATTCCGGCGCCGAACACCGATTATACCGGCACAAACGGAATGCCGACTCCGACCATTTCCGATCCCCAGTTCGGCCCCAATACAAGATCGCTGATAATGTATTACGATTATCTTACGCTGGGAGCCAGCACGGATCTTCCGTATTATGACACACCGCAGAACCTGGTCGTTAATACGGCATATAATTCGTCTCCGCCGCCGGTTGCCGGAGCGTTCATAGGATGGTCCATGCTCGGGACCGGAGCGATTGATTACGCCACGGCAGAATCGACATATTCATCCGTATCATGGGTGCCGGTGACGGGCTATCATATTTACAGGTCGCTGGCCCATGTAAAAAATGTCGGGCCGTATATTCCAATAGGGGTCGCTACTTGCACCACAAACCCCAATACACCGGGGAACGTGACGTTCTTTGTGGATACCACATGCCCGGGCGGGAATACTTTCTGTTACAGGGTGCTGGCCCTGAATAACGGCCCCACATCGGACTGGAACAATGAAAAGACAAACACAATAAACGCCAATTATAACGAGCCTTTGCTCAACGCCACCAACGTGGTCGAGATATGCGGTTATGTCCTGCCGCCGGCCACTCCGACCAACACGCCGGTTAATACGGCCACACCATGCGGCGGCGGATGCCCGTCACCGACCATAACGCCGATCCCCACGACCAATATCACCCCTGAACCGACTGAGGCGTTCGTTTACCCGAACCCGTTCAATCCCAGGGCCATCGCAATGGGCTACGGCGGTTCCGGAGTTTTCCACGTCGGCAATGTCGCGGACGGCACCACCATACATATTTATTCCATGGACGGGGCCCTTGTTTTTGACGGCGTTTATAACGCGGCAAACGGCGGTTTTACCTGGAACGGAAAGAACAAGAACGGTTCGCTTGTCGTAAGCGGCCTGTATTATCTTGTTTTAAAGGACCCGAAATCAAATAAAACCGCTGTATTCAGGATAATAGTATGCTACAAGTGCAATCCGGTATATTCACCCGGACCTTAAGTTACGGCTTTTATACTTTTAAACATATGAATGACTGAAATACAGGTGAGGAGAGCATAATGAAAAGAATATTATCGTCCATAGCCATATTACTGATAACGTGCCCGTTGTTTGCCTCGGAGTTCGGCGGGGTAACCGCGTCGCCTTATCTTAACCTTGGCGTAGGCGCCAGGCCTTCCGGAATGGGAGAGGCATATACCGCAATAGTTGATAATGTCGACGCCAGCTGGTGGAATCCGGGCGCCCTGGTAAAGGTTGAGAACCCCCAGTTCGACCTCATGCACAACTCAAGCTTCGGCGGCACGTCATTCGAGTATCTTGCCGTGGGTTTTCCAGCGGAACAGCTGGGATTTGACATATGGGGAACAATAGGCATTTATGCCCTGCTTGTAAGGGTCGATGATATTCCCACAACGCAGGAAACAGCCGCGGGTGATTATGTCCCGAATTCCACCCTTAACGGGGATGTTTACGGCGCTGGCGGAACCGTATTCGGGATCGCATACAGCTGGCAGGCGGCAAAGTCATTCTCGGTCGGTGCGACATTAAAACTTATAAACCAGAAAGTGGCCCTTGAAGAGGGATGGATACCGGCGATGGACCTGGGCATACTGGTAAACACCAGTCTGCCCGGTTTTGACCTTGGAATGGTCCTGCAGAACGTAAGTTTCATGCAGATGAACCAGGTCCAGGGCGCGCCGGACGCGCCGCTCCCGCTGAACCTCAAGTTCGGGCTCGGCTATAAGGCAAAGAGGCTCTTTACCTCGGAGGACGACCCCAGGGACTCCATAGCCTTCGACGTCGACGGAATCCTGCCGCTGTCGCCCGCAAATATGCCGTTTGCCGTCAATGCCGGAGTTGAATACGGAATGAATTTCGGTGACACCTTCTTTAAGCCGCGCATCGGCTACCGCCTGGACGGCAATCAGCTGATCTCCGACCTCGGATGGTTCAACGGGTTTACGTTCGGATTCGGCATATCCAGGAACTTTGACGGAGCGGACATATCGATAGATTACGCATTCATACCTTACGGCGACCTCGGTCAATCCCAGAGGGTGGGAGTCACGATAAACGTCGGGCAGCCGACGCCCACGCCGACGCCAAAACAGCTCAATCCGCCGAAAGTGGTAAAGCTCAGGCCGGAAGCAAAGCAGATATGGGTAATGTGGTCGCTTGACAAGGATTCAAAGGCGAAAATAGCCGGATACAACGTCTACATGAGCTACAAACCCGGAGGGCAGTATTACAAGCTTACAAAGGCGGCATTGCCCGCGACAAGATATTACCTGAAGGTCGGGCCGAAATTAAGGACGGGGTTGCGCATGTATTTTGTGGTGACCGCGGTCGACGACAAGGGCAGGGAATCAAAGTACTCAAAGGAAATTTCAGCAGTCCCGAAATAAAGTAAGGACGCATTGATTTACCATAACCAGATTCCGGAGGACAAGCATGCAGATGACATTTAAGAACGAGCCAGAGGCAAAAAAATATTTTTTAAGGGCCTGCCACACAAAACAGCCCGGTGAGATAATTCTTTTTCACGACCAGCGCGAGACTGTCGCAAAAGTGCTGAAAGAAGTAAGCGCGGAATGCGGCAGGATACTTATCGACAAGGACCTTACCACCCTGAAACACGGGGAGCTTGGGTGCATGAAGAAACCTGGGGCGGCGCCGTGCTGGCTTGAGGATGTCATGAATTCAAAGAACCCGGGCGGCTATATACTTTATTTGAGGGAGTTCCACCTGACCGGCACGGGGATCCAGGACGAGGTCATGAACATACTCATCAGGAAAGAAATAGAAGGTTATAAATTCCCGGACAACACCCTTGTTGTCCTGGGAGTAAGAAAAGAAGACGAGGCGGCCGAAGCGCTGTCACACACGCACGTGGCGAAGTTTTACAAGTAATATAAGGCGTTTTTCGGCGTATCCATTGACTTAAATGACGTTGTTGTTATTACTTGACATTTTAAACCTGCAATAATATAATCAAAATACCTTTAATAAAAGGGGAAAACAGGTTTTTGCCTGTTTTCCCGTCATACTTTTTACAAAGTCAACGGGTGTGGTATATCTTTATGCTTGTTGACGGTTTTTTATTTTGTTTTTAAAAATCGTATTGCGAGGTTTTGCCGTGAAGAAGGATTCCGTAAAGGTAGGCTTGATAGGTTTCGGCACCATTGGAAAAGGTGTGGCCAAACTTTTCCTGAATTCAGGCTCCATAATCAGTTCAAAATCCGGGATCCCGGTGGAATTAAAAAAGATATGCGACCTCGACATAACCACGGACAGGGGCATAAAGGTCCCGGCAGGGGTGCTCACGACAAATATTGATGATATTTTGAACGACCCGGATATAGATATCGTAATAGAGCTCATGGGCGGGTATAAACCGGCCCTTGATTTTGTCCTGCGCGCCATCAACGGCGGAAAGCACGTTGTCACCGCCAATAAGGCCCTGCTGTCAAAATACTGGGACGAGATAGCGCGGGCGGCCGCGGCCAACGGCGTCCAGATAATGGCAGAAGCCTCCGTCGGGGGCGGCATCCCGATACTGCGCGGCATGGACAAGGGGCTCGCGGCGAACCGCATTGAAAAAATAATGGCGATATTGAACGGCACATGCAATTATATACTTTCAAAAATGACCTTCGACAGGATGACATTTGACGCGGCATTGA
Organism: uncultured Spirochaetia bacterium; assembly: GCA_964443355.1. GTDB lineage: Bacteria > Oederibacteriota > PGYV01 > PGYV01 > Palsa-1178 > Bog-1181. The sequence goes on along the minus strand of CAYUDX010000003.1, from coordinate 12,059 downwards.
AAGAGGCTCAGGCAAAGGGTTTCGCCGAGGCGGACCCGACCCTTGACATAGAAGGGTTCGACACCATGCACAAGATAACGATACTTTCGACAATGGCCTTCGGGGCCAGGATCCACGAGGAAGACATCCCCGTGGAAGGGATAAAAAAGGTGGATTACACCGACATCGAATACGCCGGGGAATTCGGTTACTGCATGAAACTGCTGGCGATCGCCGAAAAAGAGGGCGAGGCGGCAAGCGTCCGCGTGCATCCCGCGCTGGTGAACAAAAAACACCTGTTGGCCTCCGTCAATTACGAGTTCAACGCCATATATTTAAAAGGCGACGCGGTCGGAGAGACGCTTTTTTACGGGCGCGGCGCGGGCGAAATGCCCACGGCGTCGGCAGTTTTGTCCGACGTCATATACATTTCGAGGGACATTTCCCACGGCCTGGAGCGCGTGGAAAAAAGCGCGTCTCCCGCGAAACCTGTCAAAATGCAAAAGCCGGGTGAGATAATATCAAAGTATTATCTCCGTTTTAACGTGGTCGACAGGGTCGGCGTTCTGGCGTCCATCGCCGGGGTCCTCAGCAAGAACAACATAGGCATAGAATCGGTCATCCAGAAGGTCCAGAACCAGCACGAACAGGTTCCGGTGGTCATAATGACATACGCGGCCAGGGAAGCCGACATGAAAAAATCGTTAAAAAAGATAGACTCGATGAAAGCGGTCAAGGAAAAAACAGTCGTATACAGGGTCGTTGATTAAAAGTTCCGGTGCACGGAAAAATATAAAGGAGTTTTTATGGAGCAGTATAAGGGAATCATAGAACGCTACAGGAAATACCTTCCGGTGACGGCCAAAACGCCCGTCATCACCCTTCACGAGGGCAATACGCCGCTCATAAGGATGAAAAGGCTCGAGGCCCTTGTTTCGGACAGGGTGGAGCTTTACGTAAAATACGAAGGGCTCAACCCGACCGGGTCGTTCAAGGATCGCGGCATGACCATGGCCATATCAAAAGCCGTGGAAAAAGGGATGAAGGCCACCATATGCGCCTCGACCGGGAACACCTCGGCTTCGGCGGCGGCGTATTCCGTGCGCGCCGGGATAAAAAGTTACGTTATAATACCCAACGGATATATAGCCCTGGGCAAGCTTTCCCAGGCCCTAATACACGGTGCAAAGGTAATAGCCGTCGAGGGTAATTTTGACGTGGCCCTTGAAATGGTAAAACAGGTCTGCGAAAAATATCCCATTGAGCTGGTAAATTCGCTTAACCCCTACAGGATAGAGGGGCAAAAAAGCGGGGCCTTTGAGATAGTTGATTTTCTCGGGGAGTCGCCCGATTATCATTTTATACCGGTTGGCAACGCCGGAAATATCACCGCATACTGGAAAGGCTACACCGAATATAAAAAAGCCGGCAAGATGAAAAAACTCCCGAAAATGATGGGCTTCCAGGCCGCCGGCTCGGCGCCAATAGTCATGGGAAGGGCCATAAAGGACCCGGAAACCATCGCTACGGCCATCAGGATAGGGAATCCGGCCAGCTGGAAACAGGCCATCGCCGCAAGGGACGAATCCGGCGGGGTCATAGACATGGTCACTGACGAGGAAATAATAAACGCATATAAGCTTCTCGCGGAAAAAGAGGGAATATTCTGCGAGCCTGCCTCGGCTGCCTCTTTCGCCGGGCTTATAAAGTTCGGGAAAAAGAAATTTTTCAAGGAAAAAAAGAGCGTCAGGGTGGTATGCGTCCTGACAGGTCACGGGTTAAAGGACCCGGACAGGGCCATCAAAAGCGTGGATTTCAAACCGATAGTCGTTAAACCAGATTTGAAATCCATCATGAAGATTATAGACAAATAAGGGAGGTTCTGTGATGAAAAAGATCCTGGCAGTGGCGGCTTTATTTGCACTTTCGGCAATGAATATTTACGCGGCAAAGACCGCGGGGGATATTTTCAACTCCGGATACGACCTCTATGTGGTAAACGATTACAAGGGGGCCGTAAAGATGTTCAAACAGGCCATAAAACTCGAGCCTGAATTCGTGAAGCCCTATAACATGGCGGGACTGTGCTATATAGCCATGAAAGAGGTCGACCACGCCCTGTATATGTACAAGCAGGCCGTATATATAGACCCGAATTTCGCCGAGGCGTATTATGATTACGGCGTGGCAATGGAGATCAAGGACCCGAAAGCCACGACAATGACGGAGCAGCTTTACCAGAAGGCCATCGACCTTAAAAATGACGACCATATTTACGCGCGCGCGTCGCTTAATCTCGCGAAGCTTTACAGGCCGCAGGCAAAGCACGATGAGGCCATAGAGCTTTTAAGGAACGCCATAAAAGTCGAGCCGACGTTCCAGGACCTTTATAACGAGGCCGGGCTTAATTACCTGGACGAGAAATTATACGACAAGGCGGAGGAAATGTTCTCAAAAGCCGTGGAACTAAAGCATGAATACGTGGAGGCTCAGACGAACCTGGCCATAACATACGAGAAGAAAGGCAACCTGGCCAGGGCTATAACCGAGCTTGAATCCACGCTCAAAAAGGACGATAAATTCGCGGGCGCGCAGTTTACTTACGGCAACGCTCTTATCGCCTCCGGATATTACGACAAGGCAATCGAGCACCTGAAAGTCGCGACAACCCTCGACCCGAAATTTGCCGAGGCCTATTACAGCCTGGGCAAGGCTTACCTGCACAAGAACATGTTCACCGAGGCCGAAGCCGCGTATAAAATGGCGCTTCATAACAGGAAGAAATACACCCTTGCAAAAAAGGCCCTTGATTATGTCAAAAAACTGCAGAAAGGTTTCCGTGATCACATAGCATTCCCGAAACTGGCCGTCGAGGGCGAAGAGGACGAGACGACGCAGGATTTGACGGACGAGCAGATAGCCGCGGCAAAAAAGAAAGCCGCCGAAGCGGAAAATGTCGAGGATTTAAGGCTCCCGGACGACAAACCCAAGCCGAAGGAAGGCGAAGAGACGGCCGAGGGGCAGGGGAATACGGAAAACGCGGATGAATTTTAAACGGGACCGGAACGCAAAATAAATTTAATGAGGGAATTTTATGAAATATATTATCTTACTTGCCGATGGAATGGGAGACAGGCCCGTCGATGAGTTACAGGGCAGGACGCCGCTTGAAGCCGCAAACACCCCGAACATGGACTCGCTTTTTAAAAAATCCAGGTCCGGCCTCGTCACCCCGCTTGTAAAAGGATTCCCACTGGGCTCGGATATCGGGAACATGTCGATACTGGGCAACGACCCGCATGAGCATTATACCGGCAGGGCGCCCATGGAAGCTTCCAATCTCGGCATAGAATTATCCGAAAGGGAAGTTGCGTTCAGGTGCAACCTTGTGACGGTCAAAGCGGGAAAAATGGAGGACTACAGTTCGGGCCACATAACTACCGATGAGGCAAAAATCCTGATAAAAATGATAGACAAAAAGCTCGGATCCGATGAAATTAAATTTTATCCGGGAAAAAGTTACAGGCATATCATGGTAATGAAGGGAGGGGAGAACGTGAAGGCCACTCCGCCTCATGACATCACAGGCAGGGACATAGCGGAATTCATGCCCAAAGGGGCAAAATCCGAAATATTGAGGCAGCTCATGGAAGATTCGCAGATGCTTCTTGAAGGCCATGAGGTGAACATGACTCGCAGGGCCGAAGGCAAGAATCCGGCCAATATGATATGGCTATGGGGCCAGGGCAAGAAACTGGACCTGCAGAAATTAAAGGATAAATACGGCCTGAAAGGCGCGGTAATATCGGCGGTGGATCTTGTCAACGGCATAGGCAGGGCAATGGGGCTCGAGGTGATAAATGTCCCCGGCGTAACGGGATATATAGACACGAATTTTTCGGGCAAGGCCGAGTATGCGCTTAAAACCCTGAAGAAAAAAGATTTTGTTTACCTTCATGTCGAGGCCACTGATGAAATGGGGCATAACGGCGACATCAGGGGGAAAATAGAGGCCATTGAGAAGATAGACAAAGAGGTACTGGGGCCCATAGTCGAGGGCATGAAGAACTTCAAGGAATACAGGATACTGCTAACATCCGACCACGCCACGCCGGTAAAGGTCAGGACACACACCGACGACGCGGTCCCGTTCATGATCTATGATTCACGCACCGAAGCGGCCCAGGAGCTTGAAGGCTTCAGTGAAAAGACAGCAGCAAAAACCGGGCTTTTTTTTGACAAGGGCTGGGAACTGTTCGATAATTTTATAAAGGGTTGACCCTAAAATATCGGCCAAAATATAACCGGAGGAATAAATGGCATTGATCGTGCAGAAATACGGCGGGGCATCGCTGGCAACACCCGATAAGATGCTCTTTGTGGCCGACAGGATAATACGCGAAAAGAAGAAAGGCAACGATATGGTTGTGGTAGTCTCCGCTCCCGGCGATACGACCGACGACCTGATTGCATTCGCCGAAAAACTGGCCGGGGACCCCGATTCAAGGGAACTTGACATGCTAATGTCAACGGGAGAGCAGCAGTCCATAGCACTTATGTCAATGGCGCTTATAGAAAAAGGTTATAAGGCGAAATCCTTTACCGGCGCGCAGATAGGGATAATTACGGACAACAAACACACCAAAGCGCGGATTCTCGGGATAAAGGGCGCCTCCAGGATCAAAGAGGCCCTTAAAAAGGGTTATATATGCGTTGTCGCGGGATTTCAGGGAATTACGAGCGGCGAGGATATCACGACACTGGGACGCGGAGGCTCGGATCTGACCGCCGTGGCGCTGGCAACAGCCTTAAAGGCCGATGTTTGCGAATTTTTAAAGGATGTGGACGGCGTTTTTACTGCCAATCCGGAGATAGTAAAAGAGGCAAAAAAAATCGATTTCCTGTCGTATGACGAGATGCTTGAATTATCCAGCAGCGGAGCCCAGGTGCTGTATAACCGCTGCGTGGAATACGCCAAAAATTATAACGTTGTCCTGCACGTTAGGGGAACTTTTTCGGACAAAAAGGGCACTATTATCAAAAAGGAGGATGGCAGGATGGAAAAAACAGTGGTATCAGGGATCACATACAATAAAAAAGAGGCCAAAATAACAATCAGAGGGGTCCCGGACAAACCGGGAGTCGCCGCCTTCGTGTTCAATAAAATAGCCGAAGGAGACGTCAACGTTGACATGATAATACAGAACGTCTCCGAAAAAGGGGCCACAGATATTTCATTTACCATATTCAGGAAAGACACGGCCAGGGCGATGAAGGTCCTCAAGGCCATAGAGAAAAAAGTCGGCGCCAAGGGTTTCTTTATCGACGAGGCTATCGGGAAAGTTTCGGCCATCGGGGTCGGGATGAGGACCCACACCGGAATTGCCTCGGAGATGTTCAAGGCCCTGGCCGATAAAAAGATAAACATTGAGATGATATCCACTTCCGAGATAAAAATATCCGTGGTAGTCAGGGAAGAACAGGTCGAGGACGCGGTCAGGGCGCTTCACGGCGCCTTCAAGCTCGGTAAGAAAAAGCCTAATCTGGAATAAGGCTTAAAACGGAGGGAAAATGGAAAATATAAACGAAACAGGCGGACAGCCGCCGGCATCCGCCCAACAGCAGCAGCCTCAGACGGAAAACATCCGCGAACCGAAAAAAAAGGACGCGGAATTCTCCATAGCCTGGCACCTGAAAATACTTGCGATCATATATGTGCTCCTCGGGGCGCTTTATCTTGTCCTGAAATTTACGCTTAAGTAGCCGTTATGGAAAAGATATTCATATACGATACGACATTAAGGGAAGGCGCCCAGAGCGCCAGGATATCCTATACCACCGAGGATAAATTATCCATAGCCAAAAAACTTGACGAGCTGGGTGTCGATTATATCGAGGGAGGCTGGCCGGTAAAAGATGTCAATGAAAAGGAGTTTGAGTTCTTCAGGCAGGTAAAGAAGCTGAAACTCAAGCAGGCAAAGATAGCGGCATTCGGCTCGACCAGGCGGGTTAAAAGCAGGGCAAAAGACGACCTTATCCTGAATTCATTGCTTGAAGCCGAAACCCCCGTGGTCACCATATTCGGCAAGAGCTGGGACCTTCACGTGGAAAAAGTCCTGAATACGACCCTTGAAGAGAACCTCGACATGATAAGGGAATCTGTGGCATTTTTAAAATCAAAGAACAAGGAAGTCGTCTATGACGCGGAGCATTTTTTTGACGGTTACAAGGCCAACCCGGATTACGCGCTAAAGACCCTGCTTGCGGCGCAGGAAGCGGGCGCGGACTCGATAGTGCCCTGCGACACCAACGGCGGTGTCACGGTCTCGGAGATGGATAACATTACAAAAGAGGTCAGGCGCCGCATAAACACAGTTCTTGGCGCACACATACACAATGACTCCGGATTGGCGGTGGCCAACAGCCTTATAGCGGTCAATAACGGTTTTACCCACGTCCAGGGGACTATGAACGGATTCGGCGAGAGGTGCGGCAACGCGGACCTGGCTTCGGTTATCCCGATATTATCGGTAAAAATGGGATATTTGACCATTCCGCCGAAGAACCTGAAAAAGCTCACCGAGACGGCATATTTTTTCTATGAAAGGGTAAATTTCCCGCCGGACGACAGGCAGCCTTTTGTGGGCAAAAATGCATTTGCGCACAAGGCCGGAGTCCATGCCAACGCGGTAATGAAGGTCGCGGCTTCTTATGAACACATGGACCCGGAGATCATCGGCAACGAAAGGCTGATGCTCATGTCCGACCAGGCCGGGGTTTCCACGCTGGTCCATAAAGCGCGGGAGATCGGGATAAAACTTTCCAAGGACGACCCGCGCACAAGGGAGCTTATAGTAAAGATAAAGAAGCTGGAGAGCCAGGGGTTTGAGTTCGAGGGGGCGGACGCGTCGCTGAGGCTTTTTATACTTAAAAATACCTCAAAAGTCAGGGAGTTTTTTAAACTTATAAGCTACAGGGTTATCGCCGAGGACAGGGGCGGAGAGCTTTATGACGAGGCGACCATAAAAATAGACGTAAACGGCACCTCCGAGCACGCGGCGGCCGAGGGCAACGGGCCCGTGAACGCTCTGGATAACGCCCTGCGCAAGGCCCTTAAAAGATTTTACAAGACGCTGGGGGACGTAAGGCTGGTCGACTATAAAGTGAGGGTGATAGAAGGATCTTCCGGCACTTCGGCGAAAGTAAAGGTTTTTATCGAGAGCGCCGACAGCGCCGGGTCGTGGACGACCGTCGGGGTTTCGGAGAATATAATCGAGGCCAGCTGGCTGGCCCTGAAAGACAGCGTGGAATACAAGCTGCTAAAGAACAATTAAAAAAGAGCATAAAAAAATCATATCCATATACGTTTTGAAAAGGAGACAGCATGAAATCAGAGGTTTACTTTACCCGTTTTGGAGCGCCTCACGCCGATGATTCCATATTAAAAAGGCTTTCAATAATGTTCGACAGGGTCGGGGCAGGGTCCATAATAAAACAAAATGAAATGGTCGCGGTAAAAGCACATTTCGGCGAGCAGGGAAATGTTTCTTTCGTCTCACCCCTGTATTACAGGACGATCGTCGACCGCATAAGGGCCTGCGGCGGGAACCCGTTCCTTACGGATACAAATACGCTTTATGTTGGCGAGCGCAACAACGCGGTCAAACACCTCAATACCGCCATAATGCACGGTTTCGCCTATGCCACAGCAGGTGCCCCGGTAATAATTGCTGACGGCCTTACAGGGACGGATTTTGTCGAGGTGGATATCAAAGGGACGCATTTGAAAAAGGCAAAGGTGGCCTCGGCAGTATACTGGGCGAATACCATGGTGGTCATGAGCCATGTTAAGGGACACATGATGGCGGCCATGGGAGGGGCAATCAAAAATCTCGGCATGGGCTGCACCACCAGGGCCGGCAAGCAGGACCAGCATTCCGGAAATGTCCCAAAATTCAACCAGTCGCTTTGCGCCGGCTGCGGCGACTGCGTCTCGTGGTGCAATTTCGACGCCATAAAGATCGTGGACGGCAAGGCGATAAACGATCCGGGAAAATGCGCCGGCTGCGGAGAATGCATTGCGGCGTGCAGGATGGACGCTATTGAATCCAAGTGGGACATTGACCTTGTTAAAATGAACGAAAAAATGGCCGAATACGCCCTTGCGGCAACATCAAACAAGAAACAAAAGACGGTGTATTTTAATTTCCTCCTTAATATAACCCCGGAGTGCGACTGCATGCCGTCTTCGGACAATTATCTCGTGCCGGACATAGGCATACTTGCGTCATTCGACCCGGTCGCCATAGACACCGCCTCGGCTGAGCTTGTCAACAGGGCAAAGGTGATACAGGAAAATGTGGCTGGCAAGGAAGGTTTCGACATGAAGCACGCGGCGGACGACAAATTCAGGATGGTCCACCCGCACCTTAACTGGCGCATCGCGCTCGAGCACGGGCAAAAGATAGGCCTTGGCTCCATGGATTACGAGCTTATTGAAGTATAAATTCCTTAAAAAATTTGCGGAGATGAGATGAACAACAAGGGAATAGGGATATTCGATTCGGGCCTCGGCGGGCTTACCGTTGTAAAAGAGATAATGGACATTTTGCCCAATGAGCGCATATTTTATCTGGGCGACACCGCCAGATATCCCTATGGCACAAAAACAAAGGAAACCATAGTCAGGTTCTCCATGGAAAACACCGCATTCCTCGTCAAAAAGAAGGTGAAGATAATAGTGGTGGCGTGCAATACCGCCTCCGCGCTGGCGTTAAAAGAGATAAAACACTCTTTCAATATGGATATTATCGGGGTCATCGAGGCCGGAGCAAGGGCGGCAGTGGAGGCCACCGACAACAAAAGGATAGGCGTCATAGCCACACGCGCCACCATAAACAGCGGGGCCTATGTCGACGCCATAAGGAAATACGACCCGTCAGCCAGGGTTTTTACGCAGGCCGCGCCTCTGCTTGTCCCGCTCGTCGAAGAAGGCTGGCTGGCCTCCAGGGAAACGGAATCCATATTGCGCCATTATCTTAAGGTATTTTCCGCAAAAAAAATCGACACCCTGCTGCTTGGCTGCACGCATTATCCGCTGTTGAAGCCTTTGATCAGGAAAATAATGCCGCGTACCGCCATAATAGACTCCGCCCGTGAAATGGCAAAGACGGTGAGGGCCCTGCTTGAAGCGCGCGATATTACCGCGGGAAAAGGCAACAGGGGAAGGTCGGAATTCTACGTCACCGATACCCCGGCGCAATTCAACAAGATAGGAAGGCTTTTTCTGAAAAAGGACATGGTCAACGCGAAAAAGGTGGAGTTACAGCAATTTAACGGATGAAAACGGAGGGATAAGGATGTATGAGCTCATGGTCCGCGACAGTTTTGCCGCGGCGCACAGCCTGCGACATTACAGGGGGAAATGCGAGCGCGTCCACGGCCATAATTACGCCATTGAGGCCTTTTTTACTGCCGATAAACTTGAAAAGAACGGCCTTGCCGTGGATTTTACAATATTAAAAAAACACCTGAAACTGGTCATAGACGATCTTGACCACAGGAATTTGAACGAGGATATACCTTTTTTCAGGAAGAACAACACATCGGCTGAAAATGTGGCAAGGTATATTTATGACAGGCTTAAACTTAAGGCAAAAAAAGCAAGAGTGTCAAAGGTCTGCGTTTATGAATCGGATTCTTCGATGGCTTCATACTACGAATAAATTTAAAAATCAAATTTCAAAACCAAGAATTGAGACTAAAACTAAAAATGACGTTGTTTATTTGGCTGTTTAATTTATAATTTAACAATTGTAATTTTTGGTTTTAAATTTTGAATTTTAATTTTAATAGGAGGTTTTAATGATGAGATCCGATGGACGCACCAATGATTCTTTACGCGCGGTTAAGATAACGCGTGATTATATCAAGCCGGCCGAGGGTTCGGTGCTCGTTGAATTCGGCGACACAAAGGTGATATGCACGGCATCCGTCACGGAAGACGTTCCTTCATTCCTTAAAGGGACCGGCTCGGGATGGGTCACGGCTGAATATTCAATGCTCCCGAGATGCGCACCGACCAGGATACCGCGCGACGCGGCCAAAGGAAAGGTCAACGGAAGGAGCCAGGAGATACAGCGCCTCATAGGGAGATCTCTGCGGTCCGTAATAGACGTGAGAAAGATCGGCGAAAGGTCGATAATAATCGACGCGGATGTGATCCAGGCCGACGGAGGGACCAGGACCGCGGCGATCACGGGTTCGTTTGTAGCAATATACGACGCCTTTACGCTTATGCTGCAGAATAACGACATAAAGGAAAATCCAGTCAGAAGTTTTTTGGCCGCCATATCGGCCGGAATATGCGCATCGGGCGATGCGATACTGGATTTGAATTATTCCGAGGACTCATCGGCCCAGGTGGACATGAACATTGTCATGACGGAAGCCGGTGAATTTGTGGAGCTTCAGTCGACCGCGGAAAAAAAGTCTTTTTCCGACGAAAAACTTTCGGCAATGATAGCGCTCGGAAAAAAAGGCATAAAAGAACTCATCGCATTGCAGAAAAAAACACTGGGGATCGCCTGATGCTGGAGATAGTGCTGGCTTCGAACAACGCCAATAAAGCAAGGGAAATAACGGAGATACTTGGAAAAAAGAAGGCTACGGTGCTCACCCTTCCCGAAGTCGGATTTATCGGCGAGATCGAGGAAACAGGCGAGACACTTGCCGAGAATGCGCTGATAAAGGCGAGAGTTGTGGCAAAAAAAGTACCGTCAAAGATAGTCATGGCCGACGACACCGGGCTCGAGGTCGATTACCTGGCAAAAGCTCCCGGAGTTTATTCAGCCAGGTTCGCCGGGCCTGAATGTTCATATATAGACAACAACATTAAGCTTTTAAAACTGCTGAAAGGCGTGAAAAAAAAGGACCGTGGCGCTGTTTTTAGGACCGTAATGGCCGTAATTTATCCGGATAAAAAAGAGGAATTATATGAGGGCAGGGTTTTCGGCCATATTGCGGAAAAATTGACCGGCAACAAGGGTTTTGGATATGACCCTGTTTTTTATCCGGAAAAGAGCCGCAAAACATACGCGCAAATGGATATTGAGGAAAAAAATCTTGTTTCGCACAGGATGAAAGCCGTAAAAAACGCCTGGAAAGGCATCAGGGAAAAACAAGGCATATAAAACCATTAAAATAAGGATAAAAACGGATAAAACCGCGGGTGAAACGTAAAACCGTGAAACTATATTTTGATTTAAGAAATAATTTTCTATTGACAAAAACAGCCTTTAACATATAATGGAAACACGTCTGTAAAGCTGTAAAAAATGGTTTGGAGGAAATATGAAAAAATTTAGAAGCTTGTTAACTTTATTGATATCCGCCATTATATTGTTATTCATATCTTCCTCAAATTCGATAGCAAAAACCAAAACCGATTATGAAGTCAAGGCAAAGATAATCGGCGTGGCAGACCCCAATTACAAAGAATATACTTACGTCGATATCGGAAAGGCCCAGGGCATAAAACAGGGCGACCGTTTTATGGTCCAGGGAAGATACGGCAAAGTTATGGTCGAAGTTGTCCAGCCGTTCCAGAGAATGTCCGCGGTGAGGATAGTCGACAGCTGGCTCCTTCAGGAAGGCAACAGCGGCAAGATGATGGCCGCAAGCATGTATCCCAAAGCAAGGGTAAGAAAATTCAAGGAAAAGAAAATAATGCTCGCGAGCAAAACAACAACGGGCAAAAAGAAAAAATCATTGGCGGTAAAAGTCAAGGCCGAAGCGGCCGCGGCTCCGATACCGGCTAATAATAATCAGGCAACAGTTCCGGCGTTGCCGGGAGAGCCTGCAATGGCTCCCGGAAATGCGGAAGTTCCCGGAATGGAAGCGGCTCCTGCAATGCCGGGTACTGAAACGGCGCCTGGAATGGAAGCCGCGCCAGGCATGCCTGGAGAAGCTCCGGGTGTGGCGGGCGCTCCGGCAACAGGTTCGGGTTTACCCGGTGAAGAGATTACCGGAGGAGACATGGGAGCTGCGCCAGGCGGAGAGCCTGCGTTACCCGGAGGAGA
>CAYUDX010000002.1:0-205242 GCA_964443355.1 uncultured Spirochaetia bacterium | reverse complement strand
TTTTTAAGCTTTTACCATTAAACTACTTTTTTATGAATTCCGCAAGAGGTTTATCGTAAAGCGTTTCTTTCACCACCTCGTCGAGGGTGGTGACGCCGTTCTTCATGAGTTGTATGGCCGATTCCCTTATGGTAAGCATGCCCTGGTGCCATGCCTCCCTTTTGATGTCGTTGAGCGTGCCTTTCCTGAATATGACGTCCCTTATGCCCATGTTCACCGGCATTACCTCGTAGGCGGCGACGCGTTTCTTGTAACCCGTATAATGGCACACCGGGCACCCGCGCCCCTCGTAATATTCCCCGCCCTCGAGCATGTAGTCCGGTATGCCCGCCTTTTTCGCCCTGGCGTAATCGAACTCCTTGACTTTTTCCCTGCAGTTGTCGCAGACGCGCCTGAGCAGTCTCTGGGCGGTGGCCACCAGCACGGACGACCCGACATATATGGGATCGATACCCATGTCGATTAGCCTGGTTATCGTGGTCGGCGCGTCGTTGGTATGCAGGGTGGAAAGCACAAGATGGCCGGTCAGGGCCGCCTTTACCGCGATGGAGGCCGTTTCATTGTCGCGGATCTCTCCGACAAGCATGACGTCCGGGTCCTGCCTCAAGAACGACCTCAGCACGTTGGCAAAGGTAAGGTTCGCGGCCGGGTTCACCTGTATCTGTATTATATGTGGAAGCCTGTATTCGACGGGGTCCTCGACTGTAAGTATGTTGTCGTGCGGGTCGTTTATTTTGGATATGCACCCGTATATGGTGGTGGTCTTCCCGCTGCCCGTTGGGCCCGTCACCAGGACCATGCCGTAAGGATTTCCCAGCCCCTTCTCGATTGCCGCCATCTGGTCGTCGAACATGCCGAGGTCCTTGAGCTCAAGGGACTGGGCCTCCTGGTTGAGCACGCGCATTACGATGTTCTCCCCCCAGATGCAGGGCAGCGTCGAAACGCGCAGGTCCACGCTTTTGCTGTTGCTCATTATGAACCTTATCCTGCCGTCCTGCGGCAGCCTTTTTTCAATGATGTTCATCATGGACATCAGCTTGATCCTTGACGTCAGCGCCCTTTTAAACTGTATCTTGGGCGGCGGCATTTCCACAAGCGCACCGTCTATCCTGAAGCGCAGCACTATCTTTTTTTCATAAGGGTTTATGTGTATGTCGGACGCCCTTTTTGAGACCGCGTCCTCGATGATGTAATTCACGTATTTGACCACGGGGCTCGACTCGCCTTCTATGTCCTCGTCCATCCCCTCGTCTTCCTTGTTCTTCATCTCCTCGAGGATCTCAAATGAGAAATCGTCCGGGCTCTCGGCCGCCTTCATAGTCGCCTCAAGGCTGGTTGCCAGCGGATAATATTTATCCAGGGCGGAATTCAGCGCAGTCTCGGTGGTGACCGCAAAATTAAGCTCAGTCTCTTCCGGGGTTTTCATGTCAAACTTAAGGTTCATCTGCAGGGCCGGGTCGGAAGGGTTGTAGGTGACGAGCGTTATCTTGCCCGGTTTTTTTTCAATGGGTATGATCTTGTATTTTCTGGCCACGTCGCCGGTGACAAGTTTTATCAGTTCTTCCTCTATGTTCAGTATGCCGACGTCTATGAACCTGGTCCCGAACTGCATTGCCAGGAAATGGTAAAGCACGTCTTCCGTGATAAAACCGAGCTTTACAAGGACAAACCCAAGCGATTCGCTCGTCTTTGTCTGCTCTGTAACGGCTTTTTCAAGCTGTTCCTCTGTGACCATGCCCTCTTCGAGCAGTATTTCGCCCAGCTTTTTTGTTTCCTGCATCTTTATCCTTCCGAGGTAACGCTGATTACCTCTTCAGCGCTCGTCATTCCGCTCTTCCATTTCTCGACGGCTACTTTTCTCAGTGTCCGCATGCCTTCCTTTTCCGCTGCCGCGGTCAGAACGTTCAGGTCGGCTTTTGAAAATATAAGGTCGGCCAGGTTCTGGGTTATCGGCATTATCTCATATATGGCTATCCTGCCCTTGTATCCGCTGCCGTTGCATCTCCCGCACCCTTCGCCCCTCATAGGCGTGGCGCCTTCGATGTCGGCCTGGGTAAGTAGCATCTTCTGCAGTTCCTCGTCCGTCGGATTATACGGTTTTTTGCACTCCGGGCATACCCTGCGCATGAGCCTCTGCGCCACTATCATTTTTACGGCCGAGCCCACATACACCGGGTCCACGCCCATGTCGACCAGCCTCATTATCGTGGAAGGCGAGTCGTTCGTGTGTATGGTGGAAAATAGGAGATGCCCCGTCATGGCCGCCTTTATGGCTATGTCCGCTGTTTCCTTGTCCCTGATCTCTCCGACCATCATTATATTAGGGTCCTGCCTCAGGCAGGCGCGAAGCGCGCTTGCAAAGGTAAAACCTATGTCGGAATTCATCTGTATCTGTATTATGCCGGGAAGCTGATATTCGACCGGGTCTTCCAGGGTCATGATGGATTTTGCAGGGTCGTTTACCGTGGATATGGCGGAATACAGCGTCGTGGTTTTTCCGGAGCCCGTGGGGCCGGTGTGCAGCACAAGGCCGTAGGGCGCATTAATCGCCTCGGTGTACAGTTCGAGTTCCCTCTGTTCAAAACCCAGCTTGGTCATGTCGAGCATGAGGTTTTCCTGGTCCAATATACGCATTACCACGTTCTCCCCGTATATGGAAGGCAGTATGGATACGCGCAGGTCTATGATCTTGTTCTGGACCTTTATCTTGATGCGTCCGTCCTGCGCGGCGCGCTTTTCCATGATGTCCATCTTTGACATTACCTTTATCCTGGAAACTATGGCGTTCTTGTAATGCTTGGGAGGCGAAGGCTGTTTTTGCAAAACTCCGTCTATGCGGTACCTTATGACAACCCCCCTTTGCACGGGGTTCAGGTGTATGTCGGAAGCCTTGGTTTTTACCGCGTCGCTTATGAGTGCGTTGACCATTTTAATGACAGGCGCGGAATCTTCCGTTATCCCCTCCTCTTCGGCGCCGGAGGAGCCCGCTTCCAGCTGTTCGTCTCCGCTGCCTACGCCTTCGGACTTGAATATTTCCCTGAATGAGTCGCTGTTTTCCATTTTATGCGTGACCCCGTAATGCTGGGCAAGGGCGCTCTTCATGTGGGATTCCGAGCTTATGACGAACTTTATTTCCTTGCCGTCGGGAAGCGCCGCGCGCTGTTTCAGCTTTTCGGCAAGGTGTATGTCGGGGTCGCTGGTGGCGATTATTACATGGGTGGCCGTTTCCTCTATTGGTATGCAGTTGAATTCCTCGGCTACTTCCTTTTTAAGCATGGCGATGAGCTCGGGTTTTATCTCCGCGGGCAGATCTATGTATTCCGTGCCGAACTGGATGGCAAGGAAATAAAAAAGGGCCTCCTCGGTTATGGACCCTCTCTTGACCAGGATCCTGCCAAGGGGCTCCCCGGATTTCTGCTGTTCCTCTATTGCCTTCATGATCTGCTCGTTGGTTACGAGATTTTCCTCAAGGAGCAGGTCTCCGAGCCGTTTTGCCATTTTTACCCCGTTTTCATTTGGCGCTTAAAAATTCGCCCTCTTCGCTCTCAGTCATGTTCCTCTGCAACGGCGACTTTCCTATTATTATGTAAAAATAAACAGGCGGGCCCTGCCTGTCACCCGATTGTTTAAAACTTACCTCTCCGGTTGCGCCGCTGTATTCCGCCGAATGGAGGAACGCGGCGACGTCGGCGTGGCCTGTTTTGCCCATTGCAAGGGCGGATAAAAGCAGCTGCGCCGCGTCGTATGAGTAAGGCAGGTGCATGTCATCGCCCTTGTAAAGTTTGGAGTATCTTTCAAAAACATCACGGAATTTCTTGAAGCCGTATATGCTTGAAGGCGCGATCGACGCGTAAACCGCGCCGCGCGACCCGGCTTTCGCCGACTTAATGAAAGAAGATGCTCCTATGCGGTAAGTGGACGAAA
This sequence comes from uncultured Spirochaetia bacterium, assembly GCA_964443355.1. Taxonomy (GTDB): domain Bacteria; phylum Oederibacteriota; class PGYV01; order PGYV01; family Palsa-1178; genus Bog-1181. The sequence goes on along the minus strand of CAYUDX010000002.1, from coordinate 201,318 downwards.
ATTCAGCGCCCACGTTCAATTCGGAGGATTGTCTTGCAAGCTGCGCGGCCTGAGAAGCCGGCCCCGCGAAATAAATATTATGCACCTTCAGGTCCCTGAGCCGCTGGAGTACGCTCGTAAAATCCTTCCTGTCAGGGTCCACTGCCTTGTAATACTGGGCCCATACCCGGTTCCTGTCGGCCGTGGCCTTGAAGGCCTGCGCCATGTCCTCATACTCGCTGTTCTCGCCCGAATAGACGATGCCGAGCTTGTCCACGGAGAGCACCTTTATGAGGAACCTGCATGTGTCCGAAGCCTCCTGGATATCCGAGGCGCACATCCTGAATACGTTGTTTTTCCCCCCGGCGTTCAATCCGGGAAATTCATCCGAGACCGAAAGGGCCGGGACGTCCCCGATGTTTTCAAGGATGGCCCTGTCGGAGGAATCAAAAGAACCCACGACCCCGAGCAGGTTGCCCTGGTTTTTTATGGCGTCGGAAGCGGTTATGGTGTCGTCGAAAAATACGGCATTTACGGAATAGGATGTGTTTGTGAGGTTAAATTCGTCAACCGCAAGTTTTACCGCGTCGAACATTGAAACAGAAGCGGCATTCGTGGAATTTCCCAGAAAGCCTAACGTGTAATTATCCCGCGCCTCAACAGAGCTGATAACCACGAGCAGAATCATTGCCGCAAGGACAAAAATCTTTTTCAAACGCGACCTCCGCGCTTAAAATCGGTTATTTATACGGTTCATTATACCAGCAGGGGTTATATTGTCAATATGTTCAGCTGATACAATTTTTAACTTATACGATTATTTATTAAATTGTGTTTATCGTGTCTTAGTTGTCATATTTTTGCCTTCAATTGGTTTATTGTTTTAATATAACTTTCTATTTTTTCTTTTTGATATATAATATTTGAATGAATTTCTTTTTGTCCTAATTTGCCTTGTTTCCATTCAAAAATCCAATTATTCACAAATGTTTCTGTATTTAAACTCATCTGAGATAAAATTTCATCTAATTTTTTTATTTCATCCGAAGATATCGACTCATAAAGAAACCCTTCTCTAAAATATATATTCAAAAACAAGCTTTGATATCCCGAATACTTCAAAAAAATAAAGCATTCTTCAGGAGCATTTATTCCTATTTTTTCAACGACTTTATTAATATCAGATAATATGTCCGTAAGATATATCAAATCATAATCAAGCTCTTTTAAGAGATTCTTTCGTAAATTTTTCTTTTTGTCTTTTTCTTTCCATTTATTGGTCAAATAGAATAATATTATCGAAAATACAAATCCCGCAAGCGCGCCAATAAATGTTGAAAACATATTTTCGTAAAAATTCATTTTTACCTCCTTGAATATTTAACTGTACTTACAAATTTTAGTAACATCAGGAATATAATCTTTAGTTATCTTTTCTATTACCGATTCTTTTATAGCGCTTAATACAGTACTTCTATAAGTTAGTTTTTTAGCCTTTTGAAGTGAACCTACAATAACCGCGGATGAAATATGCAATTCGTTTGAAACAGTAGTTATCCATGACAATCTATTATTAAAACTTTCTTCATACCTTTTTAAAATTTTATTTATTTTTAATTTTTCTTTAGAAAAATCATCAGCTTCCTTTTCTTTTAATCCTTCCAAATGACTTAAATCATCTATAAATGATTCATGTTTCGATTTTTCTTTTAAATGTTTAATAATATGCCCAGATTCGTGAATAATCGTAAACCAAAAATTATCAATTCTATCATATCTATCAGTATAAACTATTACCGGATTTTTTTTATGCATAAAAGCAGCTCCATCAATATAAGTCTTTTTTAGATGCGGCAAAACAAAAAATTTCACTCCAGCCTTTTTAATATCTCTCAGGAATTCCCCAACACCATCTTTTCTTATGGTATATTCGTTTGCAGAATCACAAATTTTTTCAAACATTACCGATTTATATAATGGCGCTTCTATTGAAGCCGATATATTCTCGGCTATTTTTAACCATGTCTGAGTATAATTCCTTGAAAATCCATCTTTTTCTGTTTTCCTGAAGGAAGCCAACGGCTTGGCTTTGATCACCTTTAATATTTGCGCTATATCGTTTGTGCCCCATATATTTTTCAAACATATAAGTAATTCGGCCGAACCCGAACGCTTTGGAATCCACCCTTTCTTTGTCATATCATTTACAGGCATGATATTGTATATTTCTTTTTTAATCTCAACATTATGGAGATCCTCGTCCGAACTCTTTTCAATAATTGATTTATCCTCAATATAATTTAAATAGAGATTCATCCACATTTGAGGGGTCGTGCCAAATGCTTTAGCTATCAAACGGGCCATAGTTATTGTCATTGGCGTTTTTTCATTCAAGATTTCAGAAAGATGTTTCTCGGATATCCCCAATATATCGGAAAATTCAGCTTCGTTCCAGCTGCGTTCTTCCATTTCTTCGCGTATATGAGCGCCGGGGCCGATAGCAATATAAGGTCTGATGTTGCCTCCCATGGTTATTACCCCTTCCTATAATGTTTGGAAATCTTTTGAATTAAAAAAACTTTTACCAGCATTGTGCCATCTTTCATGCTTTCATATGTCATTTCTATCCTATATTGATCATTAATGCGCATCGAATATCTATTATGATCTATTTTTTCAAACTTTGATGATGTAAAGGCATATAAATCATTAAAGGTTTCTGCGGCTCTAATAAGATCTATTCGTTTTACATATCTCTCAATTATTCCTGCCGGATATCTAGAACCTATGCTCTCACCTTTTTCGTACAACCTTTTTACTTCTTCATTAGCAAATGAAACCCTCAATTATTCCTCCTAAATACCCCGCCTCCCAGAAAGATTATAGCTAAAGTGTTTTATATTGTCAAGCTTATTTTACCCAGTGGGTTATATTCAATATACATATTATTTAATTGCGCCGCAAACAAAAATTTCCCAGCAGAAAAACCGAGCCCCTTTAATAACGTTAAAATCTTTTAAATTATACGTCTTACAAAACTACCAGTCAACGGTATTATCCTTAGGAACAATATTCAGTACTTCCTTTAAAAAGGTTATTATTTGCATATTCCCCCTTTTGTGTTATTATGAAATCCTGTATTTCGGCAAAAATATTCCAGGAGGAACAACATACATGAGAATCACACCTATAGGCCATCTTTCTTCCAAGCATTATTATAGGAGGAGAAGGTGGCAGTGGATAATAATCGGCATAGTCGTGCTTGCGGCCGCTTACCTGCTTTTCAAGTTTTCCGGCGAGAACCTGCGGTATTACCTGGCCGTGCAGGCCGGAGTGGATAATTTCAACAAGAACAGGCTTTCCTACGCCACGTCCGATTTCAACAACGCCCTTAACATCAAGCCCAACGGCGCCGACGCCCTGGACGGGCTCGGACTCATCGCGGTAAAACAGAATGATTTTGAGAAAGCCGACAAATTTTATACCGAGGCGCTCGCGGCCCAGTTAAAGGCGAATTCCCCCATCGACCACACAAAATACGGCGACATGTACCTCGACCTTGGGCTTTACCGCAACGCGGCCGTCGAATACGGCCTGGAATTGAAACTCAGCCCGAACAATACCGAGGCGCTTTACGGAATGGGCTGCTGCCAGCACGCCGGCGGCAATATCGACGACGCCATCAATTATTACAACAAGGCGCTCACGATCAACCCGAAATTCATAAAGGCCAGAAAGAACCTCTCTCTTGCCGAGGAGGACAGGAACAAGGGGGCCATGTATTACCTCTTTGACACCAACGGCGAGCCGCTGGCCAGGTACAACCTCATTGCGTCGGATTCAAAACGCACCTATATAATGGACCAGAAGACCGCGCACATAACCGGATTTGTAAGCGAGAAGCACAACCGTTCCGAGGGCATTGAAAAATACCTCGCCGAATATATCCCGGGCAACAAGATTTACCTCACAATAGACTCCAAGGTCCAGGACATTGTCTCAAAGTCCATGGGCTGGTATAAAGGCGCCATAATCGTCTTAAGGCCGCAGACCGGGGAAATACTCGCTCTTTACAGCCAGCCCACATACAGGCCCAACACGATAGAAAAGGACTGGTGGAAGGACGTTGACAACGTCAACCAGCCGCTTCTGGACCGGGCCATCGACAAGCTTTACGAGCCGGGCTCCATCGCAAAGGTCATAACCGTCGCCGCTGCATACGAGCACGGCATCAACGACAGCGACGTTTTCCCCGTCAAATGCGCCGGCTCCACACAGTTCGACGGCCAGCCGTTCTGGTGCTGGCAGAAACACGGGAAGGTGAAATCCACGGAACAGGCCTTTGAGGAATCCTGCAATATCGGCTGCGCTTTCCTTGGCTTTGCGGTTGGATCGCCGACGTTGACCGAATACAACCAGAAATTCGCATTTGGCCAGCAGTTCGACCTCGGGATTTACGACAAAACAAGGTCAAAGCAGGTTTCCATACCCGTAAAGGAAAGCTACGCGCCGCAGAACGACCTTAACAAGTACGAGACTGCGCTGCATGCATGCGGGCTCTCGATCCCGGGCAAGAACACATACACCATAACCCCGCTTCACGCGGCGCTTCTTGCCGCGGCCATAGCCAATAACGGAGTGATGATGACTCCGTATATGATAAAGGAAATACGCAACATCAACGGAAAGATCATATACCAGGGAGTGCCCACCGAGGCGAAAAGGTCCATCACGCCTCTCTCGGCCAAGAAACTTACGGAGCTCATGGTCAAAGCAGTTGAGGAAGGCATTGGAAAAAAAGCCCTTGTAAAGGGAGTCTCGATCGCGGGCAAGACCGGCACCTCTTCAAACAAGGTCAACGGCCCGCTGAACGCGTGGTTCATAGCTTTTGCGCCTGCGGAAAACCCGCAGTATGCTGTCTCGGTGGTATGCGACGGCGAAGGCAAAGGCATGACGGTTGCGGCGCCGGTTGCGGGGGAGATATTCAAGGAACTGTTAAAATAAGGTAAAATGCAAAATTCAAAACCAATAAGTTCAACCGGACAATTTCAAATTACAACACTAATTGCTTTCGTTAATAATTGACAACCTGACCTTATTGGTTTTGAATTTTTTAACTTTTAAATTTTTCCAACCAGCTCATCTCGCCCTTTTAAAGATCGTCCCTAAGAGGTCTATTCCGCCGATACCTGCGGCTTCCATGGCCTTTACTTCCTTTACAAAGACATAAGCGGCGTTTATTGAATAATAAACCAGCCCCGCGAGCCCGTCCAGGAAACCGAACTTCCATATGTAATGTTTCATGAAGTACAGGAATGGTTTTATTATGACAGAATATCCGGTCGGCCTGTATCCCAGTTTCACCGCCCTTTTTGCCTCGAGTTCCGTGTATGAATTGACGGTGTTTATATGGGCCCCGATATCCGCCTTCGAATAATGAAGAAGCGGATTTTTCAGGCGGCCGGCTTCCCCGTCAATTATAAGCCTTTCATGTATCTCGGTTTTTTCAAAAGATCCGCGCCCTTTTTTGAAAAGCCTCATCTGATGGTCGGGATATACCTTTCCGAAACGCATAAGACATCCGTAAAAATATGTGCGCCGCGGTATTAAAAATCCCGCCTCCCGGACGGCCGTTGCCGGGGAGCCTGTTATTTTAAGTATCTCGTCCTTGAGCCCGGGCGTCATTATTTCGTCCGCGTCAAGGGAAAGTATCCAGACGCTTTTTGCCTTTGATATCGCAAAATTCTTCTGGGCGGAGTACCCGGCCCATTTTTTCATATATACCCTGGCCTCGTAAGCTTTTGCTATCTCAACCGTCCTGTCCGTGCTGCATGAATCCACTATCACTATCTCATCCGCCCAGCTTACAGCGTCCAGGCACCGCGACAATATTTTTTCCTCATTCTTTGTTATCAGAACAATCGATAAATTTATCTTATGCATGCTTCTATCACCCCCCTTACGGATCCGACCTGCTTTTCGAGGCTGAATTTTTCCCTCACGGTCGAAGCGGCGTTTTTGGACATCGTCTTTAATTTCCTTGCGTTGCCGCAGGCGTATAATATCTTCTCCGCAAGCGCCTCCGGCGTTGTCTGTGCCGCAAGCAAACCGTCCTTTCCGTCGGTTATTATTTCCGCCGTGCCTCCCCTGTTGAATCCCACAGCGGCGATGCCTATTCCCATGGCCTCGATGGTCACAAGGCCGAAAGGTTCGTTAGGCGACGGCATGACATAAAGGTCGAAACCGGGCATGAACTCGTATTTATCCCCGTAGCCCGTGAAGACAAAATTCCCTAATTTTTTCTCCCTGACGGTTCTCCTGAGTTTTTCCTCGAACCATTCTTCACCGGGGTCGGCCCGGCCTGCCAGGAAGAACTTTATCTTCTTGTTGGACCTGTTTACTATCCCGGCAGCCTCTATGAGCAGTTCAAGCCCTTTGTTGCGCCTGAATATGCATACGGTGCCGCATGCAAAACTTTTTCCCACCCTGAATTTTTTCCTGAAATCAAAACGGGCTTTTTTCAGACCCGTGCGTGGAACATCCACGCCGTTATGTATGGTGAGCATTTTATCCGGGGCTACGCCCGCTTTTTCCATGGAGCGCCTTGAGGCGTCGGATACGCAGATTATCTTCGAGGCAAAACCGGAGACGAGCCTCACCTGGGAGGCGTTGTATGAAAAATATGGCTTCTCGATTATCAGCTGTTTATGCCATATAAGGGGTATCTTTTTTATAAGGCAGGCAGGCCCGGCAAGTTTTGACGCGAACAACGAGCCTGAATATACGAGGTCGAATTTATTCTCCCCAAGGAATTTTGTAAATTTCAGAAGGAACGGGATATATCCCGCAAAATACCTGTACTTTGCTTTTGCCGGGGCCTGCAAAAAATGAATCTTTATCCCCTGTTTTTCCAGCTCGGACGATATCATGCCGTTGTTCATCACAAGCGCTTCGACGTCATAATATTTTTTAAGCCCCCGTATCAGGTCGAGCAGGACCCTCTGTCCCCCGCCCATGAAGGAAAAATATTCCAGGAAAAGGAGCTTCTTTTTACCAGTCATTGCCGGTTACCGGGGTAAGCGGATTTTTATCCTGGACGCCCCAGGCCGGCATAACGTAAATTATCGAGGCCCCTATCCTCTGCGAATTGGAGTCCGGGTCTATGGAATCCGCGTAATAGGCGTAATCAAGGTTCATTGTAAGGTGCTCCGACGGTTTCAACTTAAGGCCCGCGCCGGCCGTAAACCCGTTGTTGTAGCCGGTCCTGAGATAAAAAACGCGGTTTATATCAAGTTCCGCTCCGCACCTTAACTCAAACCCGGCGAATGAATCAAATACGAAATCCGCGGCCGGAAGTATCGATACCCCTTTTATCCCGAACATATCCCGGTATTCATAGGATATGGCGGCCGTAATTGTCTGCGGCGGGGTGTCTATGTGCGACGACAGGTTCCAGGTTACGTTTGAGCTTATGTTGGATATATCGAATGCGGCGTTGAGCCCTTCTATTATCTTATATATGGCCCCGAGGTCGAAACCCACGCCTGTGCCGCTGTATTTGTCGAGGCTGTCGGAAAAAAACTTGAAGTTCCCCCCTATTGAGAGCCTTTCCGAAAGCGTTGTGGAAACGTTGAAAAGAAAAAGGTTTGAGGACTGCCCTATCAGGCTGTCCGGGGTGTCGGAATTTGTGAGCCTGGCCTGCACGTCCGAGCCCGACGAATAATTTATCCACGAAAATCCGAGGGCGTAAAGTGTTTTTCCCATATAGAACGGGTCGGCCGTTGCCACGTAATTAAGCGACCTTCCGAAACTAAGCATATACGTCTCTGCCATGAGCTCAATGCCTGAAAGCTTTACCGTCCCGGCAGGGTTGTAAAAAGCCGCTGAAGCGTCGTCCGCGACGGAAGTAAAGGCGCCGCCCATTCCGGTGGCGCGCGTCCCCATGCCCAGCTTCAGGAAAGCAAAAGATTCGCCGCCGTCCCCGTAAGCGCATGAAAATAAAAGCAGCAAAAACGCCGGTATGAGGATGACCCGGCGCATTTAGTAAAGCACCGCTATCTTGTTTTTCGCGTAAGGCCCGGCCGAACTCTTCACAATATAAAAATAGACGCCGTTGGCAACGCCCGTGCCCGAAGTGTTCTTGCCGTTCCATTTCACGGTATTATAAGCCGCCGTCGAAACATCGGCCTTATCCACGGAAGTTTTCCATACAAGCTGGTTGCCGCCGTCATATATCCTTATAGTGATATCCGCCTGCTGTGTCACCCTGAACACGATGCTGGTAAAAGTGTCGTTTGTGGGTGAAAAAGGGTTCGGCCAGTTATATGTCCTTATCGCCGGCTCGTTCTCCGGGACGTTGTAATCCTCTTTTAAGGCGCGGAACACATTTACCCTTCCCCATCCGAAATATTTGTCATACCCGGGGTTGCCTCCCGCGCACGGCTGGTAATCGTCGTCGGCGGTCTGCTCCAGAACAAGCCTGAGCTTGTCCGGGGTGTAAGACGGATTTTTAAGCTTCACAAGCGCCGCGGCGGCCGCGACTATCGGCGATGAAAAAGAGGTGCCGTCCATGGAGGAGTACCCCGCGGGATTTTTATCCAGGTCGTTTGCCGTCGACCAGATGTTCACGCCCGGCGCGGCTATGTCGATCTTCCCGTAATTTGAGAATGAGGCAAGCACGTCGGCCGTGGCGCCGCAGGAATCCACGGATATGTCGGTGGCCGATACTGCCATGACGTTCGGATAAACCGCGGGATAGTATGTCTGGGCGCTGTCGTTGCCGGCCGCGGCCACGCAAAGCACTCCCTTGCCGTAAGCGTAGTTGACAGCCTGCTCCAGCACCATGTCCTGGTCCGGGCCTCCGAAAGACATATTAATGATATCGGCCCCGTTGTCCGCCGCCCATTCGATGCCGTTAAAAATGTCGTAGTCATTGCCGTTGCCGTTCATATCAAGGACTTTTACGGGAAGTATCTTTACTTTTGAAGTCCCGGCCAGGTCCTGGCTCATTGAGACGGATGCTATTCCGATGGAATTGTTGGAATTGGCCGCAATGATACCGGCCACATGGGTCCCGTGCCCGGCGTCTCCGCACTCATCTGCAATGTCGTCGTCATAAGGGAGCGCCGTCGGGGTTATCTCGTTATATCCGGGCAGGACCACGTTTGCAAGGTCGGGATTCCCGCCCGCAATTGAATAGTTCACGCCGGTATCGACCACCGCCACTATGATATCCCGTCCCGGAGGAGCTGTCGTGAGCCCGGCTGCAAACGCCCTGTCGGCCTGGACCTGGCTTATATACCACTGCCCCTCATAGGCATTTTCATAACAATAAGGCGGGGGAAATGGGGGATAATTGTAAGCCGGCCCGTGGTTATTGTCGTAATTGTATGCAGCGTCGTTCGGCCCGCCCGAAACCACCGGATAAACGTATGAATACGCATCGAGCGCGCTTAATATATGGTTCGGCTGCGCGCTTTCAACTATGCTTTCGGCGTTGAGCGAATTCACAAGGGAGTCGATTGCCGCGGGATTGGCGGCCTTATAGCAGATAATTGCCGTGTTCGTTTTGTTCATCCTTGTGCGCACCAGCGAATAATTTGATTCGACGGCCGATATCATGTCCGTAAGAAGGTTAAGGGACGTGCTGTGCCTGGAATTAAATCCGGATATGTCCTGCTGTGAAATGTTCTTTTTGAATATTACCAGAACCTCCCCGGTGTCGCGCGGCTTGTTTTTTATCGAGCGCACGGCGCGCGGCGGGGCGCAAAACACCTGGCATGATATCACCAATAAAATAACCGTCATTGCGATCTTTTTCATTTTTTTGCCCCGTTCCCTATAAGGTCGATTATGACCGCGGCAAGTTCTTTTTTTTGCCCTTTGCCCGCGTAAAGCGTTTTGCCCGAACTCGATATGACGGTTATCTCGTTGTTGTCGGAATTGAACCCGGCGTCCTTTTTTGAGATGTCATTAAAAACTATAAGGTCGAGGTTCTTCGATCTCAGCTTGCGCCGGGCCTCTTTTTTAAGGTCGCCGGATTCCGCCGCGAATCCCACCACCGTTTTATTCCCCTTATGAGCGCCCGCCCATCCTATTATATCCGCCGTGGGCTTCAGGTCCAATTTCAGTCCGCCGCCTGCCACCCTTTTTATCTTTCCGGCGGACCTTTCCGCCGTGAAATCCCCGACAGCGGCAGCCCCTATTATGACGTCGGCTTTTTTAAAATGTTCCTTCACCTTCTCCATCATGTCGCCGGCCGATACGGTCTTCTCGACAAGCGCCCCTTCGGGTATGTAAGAACTTTCCCCGGTCACAAAAATGACGTCATGGCCCCTTTTCAGGGCCTCAAGGGCAAGAAAATATCCGGTCTTTCCGGAGGAAGGGTTTGAAATGAACCTGACGTCGTCGATAAATTCACGGGTCGCGCCGGACGTTATCAGGAATGTTTTTTTATTTTTTGTTTTTTTTTTAATAACGATACCGCCAGGCTGAATACTTCGCCGATATCCTCGATGTGCCCGTTCCCGGTGTCGCCGCACGCAAGCTCGCCTATTTTCGGGCCGCAAAAAACATATCCCAGCTTTTTCAGCTTTTCAACATTTCCGGAGACTATCGGGTTTTCCCACATTTTGGTGTTCATGGCCGGGACGATGACGACTTTACTTTCCGTGGCCATGACGACCGTGGTCAGCAGGTCGTCTGCTATCCCGCACGCGATCTTGCCTATTATGTTGGCCGTGGCCGGGGCTATCACAATCAGGTCGCAATTCTGCGCGAGCCCTATGTGTGTTATCTTTTCGGATGGATTTTTTGACTCAAAAAAAAGGTCGCTGTAAACGGGGTTGTTGGAGATGGTGCGCAGGGTAAGGGGCGTCACGAATTCCTGCGCTTCCCGGGTAAGCACGCATGATACGTCGATGCCGGCCTTGGCAAAAAGCCTGACCAGCTCCGGCGCCTTATATGCGGCTATGCCCCCTGTTATCCCCAGGACCACGCGTGACATTGTATTAATCGCCGACGTTTATTTTTTCCAGGTCAAATTCGGGATATTTGATCTTGTCCTCAAGGAATTCCTTTACCGCGGTCACGGTCGCTTTTTTCTTCCTGTCACCCTCATCAACGTCCGCGGGGTTTTCCCTGATGGCCTTGGCCCTGTTGGATATGACAATAACCGCCGCGTACTTGTTTGGAAGCTTTTGTTTCAATTCGTCATGCGTGAAATCGAATTTTTTCATGAATTCTCCTTTTGCTGTTGGACGCTAAAGCCTTCTGAGGGTTTCCATGGCGTATATGCTGTCCAGATAACCTGTTGCCTCCGCAAGGAAGCTGTTAACTATTATATAATCATACTTTGACCTTTCTTTCAATTCTTTTTTTGCCAGCGCAAGCCTCTTTTTAACCGCTTCCTTTGATTCGGTCCTGCGGTTCGAGAGCCTCCTGGATAGTTCCTTGAAGGATGGGGGGACTATGAATATGGTGATGCAGTCGACTTTTTTCCTTATTTTGCCGGCCCCCTGCACGTCTATGTCCATTATGACGTTCCTGCCGGAATTGACGCTCTTCAGCACTGTTTCGGCCAATGTTCCGTAGTAATTCTCCAGCACCGTGGCATATTCCAGGAAGCGCCCCTGTTTTATGTAGTTTTTGAACTTTTCCCTGGTGAAAAAATAGTAATCCCTGCCGTTTATCTCGCCCTTTCTTGGCTGCCTTGTGGTGACAGATACCGATACGGAAAAATCGTCCCTGTGGCCCTTTAAAAACTCATTGATAACCGTGGTTTTCCCCGTGCCCGAAGGCGCGGAAATCACGAAGATCATCCCTTTTTTTTTCATTTCTTTTCCGGTTCCTTAGATTTTTTTTCCACCTGTTTGTCCCTTGAGCCGAACCTTGAAATAAGCGTTTCCGCCTGCAGGGCCGATATTACGCAGTGGTTGGAATCCGTGATAACAACCGACCTTATTTTCTTGCCGTGGGTTGCGTCTATCAAAAGCCCGGATTTTTTCGAATCTTCCACCATGCGTTTTACGGGCGTGGAATTAATATCCACTATCGCGATTATCCTGTCTATTACCACGGCATTGTCAAAACCAACGTTTAAAAGCATGGCGCCCCTTTCAACCCCTTATGATTAAGCCGGATTTTTTGCTTATTGACGGCCATTTGGGACTTTTTGAAGGCCCTGCGTCCATCTTTTAAATTTAGACGCAGCTACCTGAAAAAAGGCTCAAATGGCCGTCATAAATTTTAAGGAAAATTTACTCCAGGTTCATCGCCTGTTCGCGTATTTTTTCTGTATTTTCCTTGAGCACAATGACCGTATGCGCCACATCGGCGTTGTTTATCTTGGACCCTATCGTATTTGCTTCCCTGTAAAATTCCTGCGCCAGAAAATCAAGCTTTCTTCCGGCCGCGTCGGTTTTTACTATCGTCCTGGCCTGTTTTATGTGGGAAGTTATCCTAACCAGCTCTTCCGTGATGTTGTATTTGTCCAGGACCTCGACGGCCTCCGTGTTCAGGAAACCCTGCCTGTTCTCCTTGGCGATAATGGCATCCAGGCGCTCCCTTGTCTTGTTCTTGTACTCTTCCTTGAAACTGTTATAAAGTTCCTTTATCTTTTCCGCTTCCTTTTCGATGATGTCCAGCCTTGCCTCTATATCCTTTACATGGCCCTGGGCCTCTTTTTCCTTCATTTTCATGAAATCTGCGAACGCCGCCTCTATGTCCGGCTTGATTTTTTTCCAGGAAAAGGTGTCTTTTGCCTCGGCGTCCCTGACGGTTATTATGCCGTCGGTGCTGTCCAGCACCGCCTGTATGGGTATTTCGCCCTTGATGCCGGAGGCTGCCGCCAGTTTTTTAAGCGACTTGTGCGCCTGCATGAAAAGTTCCGGATCGGACACCACAAGCTTTTTTATGTTGTTCTTGTCCATGTTCACATACATGTCTATCCTTCCGCGCGAAACGCTGTCGTTGAGATATTTATAAATGAACGGCTCGGCCTCGAAAAATTCCTGCGGCAGGTGAAGAACGACTTCCTTGTATTTTGAGTTCAGCCCCCTGAGATTAATGGTGAATTTTTTCGTCCTGTAAGTCCCCCAACCGGTCATGCTGTATGGCACAAAAAACCTCCGCTGTTTTGGCGTTCAGTATTTTATAAAATTTTCCCTATTTTTTCGCTACCGCTATGCCGAGGGCTATGATCGATACAAGCATCGCGGAGAACCCCGCATACGGCCATTTTAATATCCGGGCCACCGGAGAATCGTCGCTTACCCCGTACTGGTCCTTCAGCCCGTTTATTATTTTTTTCAGCCCGGCTATCTCCGTCTCGTTGTCGCCGATCGATTTTTTCAGGACGTCAATTATGTCGTTCCAGCCCTGAAGTTTGTCTATGTTGTCCTTTATGGAATCCTTCAGGGAATCAATGTCCTTCAAGGCCTTGTCGATGGCCGCTTTGTCTCCCGCGTCCCTGTTTTCCAATGCGTCAAGCCTCTGCTTCAGCGAGTTTATGTCCCGTGACAATCCTTCTATGTCGGAGGAGCGTTCCTCGACCATTTTCAGGTCGTCCTGCGCCGAACTAAGCGACGAAGCGAGCGCCTCCTGCTTTGATTTTATTTCGGCTATTGCCGCGCTTAAGGCCTGGACCTTCGCGGCATCCACGGAGGGTTCTTTTTCCTTCACAGGGGCCGGGGTTGCCGCGGGCTTTGCCGCCGTCGCGACGGTGGCCGCGCCGCCCGGCTCGTCTTCGAGCACGAGATTTTCCGCTATGAGCCCGCCTGCCATAAAGGCAAAAACCACGAGAAAAAATATTTTATTTTTCATCGGCGTTGTTTTTTGCCACCCTTTCATATACGGCGTCAAATACCGAGACTGCGGTAAAGCCAAGGCCGAATACCAGGAATATGAAAGTGAACACATTTTCCATTATCGGGTCCCATTTGGCTCCCGTGGAAAAAAACACTATGACCGACACGACAACCAGGAACGCCCAGAAAAAAATATTTATATAAAAATAATCCTTTAGGGCGAACGCGCCGGAATCCTGCTTTTCGGGCTGATTTTGTTTTATTTCCCTGTTCCTGTTTTTTGACATAATATCCTCCTTTATTTTCTTCCTATACCGGTGTAGGTAAACCCGAGTTTCCTGAGTTTTTCCGGGTCGTATATGTTCCTGCCGTCCACGACCGCCGGCTTTTTCATAATGGCTTTTATCTTCGCCATGTCAAGTTCCCTGAACTCGTTCCACTCGGTCAAAATGACAAGGCACTCAACGTTCTCGGCCGCCGCGTATGAATCCTTCACAAATTCCACACCTTTGACGGCCTTTTTTGCGTTGGGCATTGCAACCGGATCAAAGGCCTTTATCCTGCACCCTTTTTCCAGCAGGGCATTTATGACATCCACGGACACGGCGTCCCTGATGTCGTCGGTATTGGGTTTGAAGGCTATCCCGAGTATGCCGATCTGCCTGCCTTCAAGGGTGCCCATTATGTTCTTTATCTTGTTCACTATCATTTTCCTCTGCTGCCGGTTCACTTCCATGACGGCGCTCAGCAGAATGGGCTCATAATTCTCGTTAGTGGCCATGCAGCGCAGCGCGGCGACGTCCTTGGGGAAACACGAGCCGCCGTAACCCGCGCCCGCGTTCAGGAACATCCTTCCTATCCTCCTGTCAAGGCCCATTCCGTTGGCCACCACCTCGACGTCCGCGCCGACCCTCTCGCATATGTTCGCCACTTCGTTTATGAATGAGATCTTCATGGCCAAAAAGGTGTTTGACGCGTGCTTTATCATCTCGGCGCTCCTGATATCGGATATTATTATCTTTGCGTTCAGGGGCTTGAATATCTCCGCGACCTTTTCAGCCGCTTCCCTTCTCTTCGCGCCTATCACGACCCTGTCGGGGTTCATGAAGTCGTTTATCGCGCTTCCTTCCTTGAGGAACTCCGGGCACGAGGCAACGTCAAATTTGTATTTTCCTTTTGAGTATTCTTCTATTATGCTCTCGACTATGTCGCCGGTCCCGGCCGGGACAGTGGATTTATCCACGATTATCTTGCTTGATTTCATCTGTTTTCCGATCTCTTTTGCCACCGATTTTACAAATGTCAGGTCCGCTTCGCCCGACTCTGTGGGCGGAGTCCCCACCGCGATAAAGATTATCTGAACGCCCGCGATGCCTTCTTTTATGCTGTTAGTAAATGCCAGCCTTTTTTTATTCCTTTTAAGGAGGTCGTCAAGGCCGGGCTCGTATATGGGAAGAATGCCTTTTTTTAAATTACTTATCTTTTTCCTGTCTATATCGACGCATGTAACGCTGTTTCCAAGGTCTGCCATGCAAACCCCTGTCACCAGCCCCACATACCCGGTCCCAATCACGCATATTTTCATCAAATACCTCCGTTTTTACAGCTTCCCCGCTCTTTTCTCCCCCGGAGGGGATTATGACGGCATGAGTGGAACCCCGCCGACTTCGGTTCCCTCCGGACTGAAATCCTGTCATTACCCACGGTTAAAGCCGGGAAATTTCCGTCCGGATTAACGTATATTTATAACATAAAATATGGCCTTTTACAATACCCGGACGCCGCACTATTTTTAGCGGTTGCATTATCCCGTGAAATCGTTTAGTATCTTCATTACTTTGGAAAGTAAAAATTTAAAAGTCAAAACCAATAAGTTCAACTTTTAACTTACCCGGCGGTGTTTATGGACGGCATTCTTCTCGTCAACAAGGAAAAAGGGCCGACGTCGTTCGGCGTTATAGAGCAGATAAAACGCAAATTCAAGGTCGAAAAAATAGGCCACTCCGGCACCCTTGATCCTCTTGCCACGGGCCTGCTTATGGTGCTCGTCGGCAGGGCCACCAAGGTAAACGAATACCTGCCGGACGGCAAGGTTTATGAAATGGAAATAACTTTCGGCAGGGCCACAAACACGGACGACGCCGAAGGCGAGGTTATAAGGGAGGCTGCCGTCCCGGACGGGCTTGAAGGACTGGTAAAAGCCGCGCTGCCTTCATTTACCGGCGAAATATCGCAGGTGCCGCCAAAATTCGCCGCCATTAAAAAGGACGGCGTCAAATTATATGAGTTGGCCAGGGCGGGCAAGGAAGTCAACCCCGAACCCAGGCAGGTAAAGATAGATTCCATCGAATTCATATCCTCGTCCCCGGACGCAGTAAACCTGAGGGTTGCCTGCGGCTCCGGCACATATATGAGGTCCCTGGCAAGGGACCTGGGCGAAAAGATCGGCACCTGCGCCTATCTTTCCAACCTTGTAAGGACAAAAATAGGCGAGTTCACCCTTTCCCAGGCAAAAAAAATAGACGAAATAGATGACTTGAACAACGCCCTTATACCCATACCCAGCGCCCTCATAAATATACCTTCAATGGCGCTTAACCAGGAAAACTACGGCAGGATAAAGAACGGCATGACCATCGACAATACCATGCCATATAAATCGGGTTATTGCCTCCTGGTTTATGAGAACCAGGCCGCGGCAATAGGGCAGATAAAATACGGAAAGGTTTATGTAAAGAGGGGCATTTAGCCTGTTTGAAAATTTAGAATTTAGAATTCAAAACCAAAAATTGCAACGTTATGTTTTCCACGTTGCAATATATTCCCTTCCGCCGGCTTCTATTCCCGGGTCTTCTGTTACCCATCCTCCTGGCAGGCCGAGCTCCATCGCGGAAAGCTCGAAATGGCACATCGCTATCCCCATGTCTATGCTCTGCCCCGCCGGATAAATATAGCCGCCGGTGCGTTCAAGATAAAGGTGGTATGTGTCCCCGGTTTCTTCCCTGACGAACCGCCAGGGCTGCTGGTTCGTCGCAGACGGGCCGCACTTGACGCATTCCAGGACGGTCTTGTATTTCCCGTCAGGGACCCTGGAGGAATTAAAATCGCCGACGAATGATATCTCAAAAAGATGTTTTCTGTTGTCGGAATTTGCCACTTTTCTCATCATATTGTCGGCAAGCCGCCTTTTTTCGGCGGCGTATCCCACCGGGGATACCGCTGGGACGATTTCGTTGTACCCGCAATGCATCCTTTCGGAAAAACCGTTCCTGTGAAAGGTCGCGCCCAGCCAGCAGGTCCCCAGCCCGAGCTCGACCGCTTTCAGGATGTTTTTTTCCATGGCGTACCCGTAATCCTCCAGATATCTGCCCTGCTTTTCAACGCAGCCTGCCATGAACATCCTTGCATCCTTTATTATGCTGTAGGTCCCCAGTGATTTAAGCATCTCCCTGGGAGTCTCGTCAAAATCGATAAGCTCAAAACGTATCCTGGACCCGAAAGGCCCTGTTGTATTCAGGGAGAGAAATTCACGAAGCGAGTCGGCAGCATCGCATTCGACCGGCTTCGGCAAAAAACTCCGCCAGGACTGCCTTTTTCTTATTGCTTCAATTATTGACATGACACTCCTTAAAAATATGTTCGTTAAACTCCGGCTTTTTCTATCCTTTTCAGGCACTTTTCTTTGCCGAGTGTTTCAATTATATCGTAAAGCCCCGGCCCCATAGTGGTCCCGGAAAGCACCGCCCTTATCACGTGCATGTACGCCTTGGGTTTTATTGCGGCCTTTTCCATTTCCGACTTCAGGAGGTCCTCGACTTTTGCCCTGTCCACTCCCGTTTCATTCAGCACGTTCCTCAATATTTCGAGTATCTTGCCGCGCTCGGCTTCGTTCTTTTCCCATACCTTCCTGGCGTCGTCGTTCATTCCTATATCATCCCTGTAAAAATAGGCCGACAGCCCGGATATCTCGGATAGTGTCTGCAGTTTTTCCTGCTGTAAAAATACCGTGTGTTTGATGAACTCCATGCGATCCATGACATCCGCGTCCGTTATAAGCCCGTCTTTTTTCAAATAAGGCACGCAGAGAGCCGTAAGTTCGTCCGCGCTTTTTTTCCTTATATGGACGCCGTTGATGTGCATGAGCTTCTTGTTGTCGAACATGGCCCCGGATTTGTGAACTTTTACCAGGTCAAATTTATCGGCAAGCTCCCGCTGCGTGAATATTGTCTCCTCATTGTCCGGGGACCATCCAAGAAGTGCCAGGTAATTCACCATGGCCTCCGGCAGGAAACCCATTTCCTTGTAGCGCATCACGGATGTCTCCCCGTGGCGTTTTGACAGTTTTGATTTGTCGGCGCCAAGAATAAGGGGGATGTGCGCGAACTGCGGGATGTCGAATCCCAGCGCCTTGTATATGTGTATCTGCTTGGGAGTGTTTGAAAGGTGGTCGTCGCCGCGTATCACGTGCGTGATTCCCATCTCGACGTCGTCCACCACGACCACAAAATTATATATCGGCATCCCGTCGGTGCGGAGTATTATTATGTCGTCAAGGGTGGAATTCTGGACCCTTACCTCGCCCCGGACAATGTCGTTTATGACGGTCTCGCCCGCCTGCTCAACTTTTATCCTGACGGTATACGGCTTGCCCGAATCGATGTTGCTTTTTACCTCGGCCGGGGAAAGCCTGGAGCACCTTCCGTCATATTTAAAGGCGCGCTTCTCCGCCTCGGCTTTCTTCCTTTCGGCGTCGAGCTCTTCCTTTGTGCAGAAACATTTATAGGCCTTGCCTTCGTTCAATAATTTCTCCGCGTACTTATGGTAAACCGGCAGCCTTCTCGTCTGGTAATAAAGGGAATCGTCGGCGCTTTTGCCGGGCCCCTCATCCCAGTCCAGCCCGAGCCATTTCATGGACTCGAGTATCTCCTGTTCCGATTCCTTTGTGGAGCGCTCCCTGTCCGTATCCTCTATCCTTAATACAAATATACCGTTATTGTGCCTTGCGTAAAGCCAGTTGAATAGCGCGGTCCTTGCGCCACCTATATGAAGATACCCCGTAGGGCTCGGTGCGAAACGTACCTTTATCATCATGTCTCCTTGAGGAATTTTTTATCGTGCGGTAATTATAATCCATTATTTCACCTTTTTCAAGGCGTATTAAAACTCGGGTTTTTTATCCGGCGGCCTGGGATTATTTCTTTGCGGCCAGTGCCGGTTCCTGAAAATTTTTTTCCATCTCGCAGGTGCCTTCGAACACAACGCCTTCCGCCATGGCTATCTTTGGCGTAGTTATGTCACCGAATAGTTTTCCTGTGTGGAGTATCTCAAGTTTTACGGTGGCCACCACATCGCCGTTCACCCTTCCGGCTATCACGACGTTTGTGCCGTGAATGTCCCCTTTTACGACCGCGTTCTCGCCTATGATGACGGAGTCCTCGGTTATCACGCCGCCTTCGATCTTGCCGTCGACGCGCACGCCGCCTTTGGCGACAATGCCGCCTTTTACCTCGCAACTTTTCCCGATTATGGTTTCAAGTCCCGTGGATATCATAATATCTCCTTCGACAAATTGTTTGTGAAACGGGCCAAATGGATTGCTCAGGCTTTATTTAAGCGCTACTTCCCTGCTTAAATATTTTACCGGATTTACAGCCACTCCGTTGAGCCTGACTTCGTAATGAAGGTGCGGAGCCGTGGACCTTCCGGTGCTGCCCAGATATCCTATGACCTGCCCCTTTTTGACATACTGTCCGGGTGAGACTATGTACTTTAGCATGTGTCCGTATTTCGTCATGTAGCCGTTGCCGTGATTGACCGTGACAAGATTTCCGTAGCCGCCGGCGTCAAATTCGGCAAAAACCACGACGCCGTCCGCCGTAACCTTTATGGGAGTGCCGATATCGTTGGCGATATCCACCCCGGCATGGAACGAAAGCGAGCCTGTGAACGGGTCTATCCTGGACCCGAATGAAGCCGTGATCCAGCCTTTTATAGGCCAGCCCGAAGGCACGGCCGTGAGCCTTGCCCTCTGCTCCGTTATATAACTTATTATTTCCTGGAACGACTGTTCGTTGTCCTTTGCCTGGTCGTCCACGTACTGGACGGCAAGATTGAACGCCTTCCTGGAAATTACCTCGTCGCCGTCTTTTACGTTCTTTTCAAGGAGTTTTGTGTCCAGATAAGAAGGCCCGCCGAATCCGGTATATTTAATGATAGCGTTCTTGCTCCTCAACTGGAGCAGGTCGCGCAGCTGTTTGTCTATCTCGGTCACGCGCTTTACCGTGTCGCGCGATTCCACCATCTCTTTCGAAAACTCCCTGTGCTTCTGCTGGAGGTATTTGTCATAGGCAAGCGTCGCCATGTAATTGGAATGTTTTACGATGATAAATGCGGAAAGGATGACGGAAACAAACCAGACCAAAAGCAGACCCATGAAAAGCGGGGCGTTAAGCTTTACGCTCAATACCCTGCCGGTGTCGTCCGGCACCACCATCAAAGTTACATGCTTGTCCCTTTTTAACTTTTTCATTCTTCTCCTGCTGTTTAAACGACAAATAAGCCGGCCGACACTTATCCCGCCGTGCTTTTTAAAAAATTTTTAAGGATTTCCCCCTAAAAATTACTGCTGCGGCGCCTGCGCCGCCATAAGCCTTTGTTTCAATTCCGGAGACATATTTTCCGAATCTTCCATGAATATCCTTAATTTATCGACATCGACCTTCGTGTTCTTCAGGAACTGGATCCTTGCCGCTTTTAACTTGGAAAGCAGCATGTCGGAAAATTTTCTCGGGGCGTAAATGTAAATGTCCGCGCCGTCATCGTTTGGATAAGCGTCAAGGGATACCCTTATTAAAACCCCGGCATATAACCTCTTTGCTTCCTGCTTAAGTCTTTCCGCAATTGCTTCTGGCTGAGTCATTCCCATCTTTATTCCTCCTTGATCGAGTCTATGTTATGAGAATTCCATTTTGTAAACCCGGTTTTATTATACATAATCGACCGCAAAAAAGTCAAGTCATTAAAGCCGTTATAAATTTAATAATTAATGGAATAAAAACACAAAAACCATTGTGTTTTAATTTTTTTCCTTTATTTTAAGGTTATTTATTGATCTCAGTGCCGCCAAATACGGTATTTACCTCAAGAGAAATATATGGCTGACCTTCCTTATAAGAATCGGTCCTGTAATTTATGGCTCCAAAAGCCGTGGAATTGCCGTCGGGCATCTGGATTCCGCCGAAAGCGGAATTTCCCGATATCTTCAAAGGTTTCATGGGGTCTATCTTAATTTCCGTGCTGCCAAAAACAGTGTCGACTTTTATCTTCACGGTTTCATTGACTTCGAGTTTTGTCAGGTCTATTTTGGCTGACCCGAAAACAACGCTGTGTTCATGGGGCACCGCTGCCCCGCCGATTTCCTGCCGGGCAAACATCGTGGCATGACCATCGGTTTTTGCCCCGAACTCATCGTGCCATTTTGAAGGGAACATGACGCTTATTCCCATAAAAATTATAAGCAGGCCGAATGCGACCTTGAAAAAAGGCAGGTCAAAATGAAAAAACGTCTTTAAAAGTATATTCAGACCTACGAGGATGAAAAAAACTCCCCAGAAAACAGGCCATAAATGCATTCGCATATCCCCCTCTATTTCTTTGCTTTCCCCTGGTTGGCGACGGCTTCCATGGCTTTTTTTACCTCTTCGGGGTCTCCCAGGTAATAATAATCCTTGACCGGTTTTAAATTATTTCCAAGCTCATAGACCAGAGGCATGGCCGTCGGTATGTTAAGGTTTACGATGTCGTTGTCCGAAATGTTGCTCAGGTATTTTACGAGCGCGCGCAGTGAATTGCCGTGCGCCGCTATGACGATCTTTTTACCCTTCTTGATGTTCGGGACGATCTCTTTGTTCCAGTAAGGAAGAACCCTTGCCACCGTGTCCTTGAGGCATTCGGTCAGCGGGAGTTCATTTGGTTTCAGCTCCTTATACCTGGGATCCTTTGCCGGGTTCCTGTCGTCGTTGGCCTCAAGCTTTGGCGGCGCAATGTCGTATGCCCTGCGCCATATCTTTACCTGGTCTTCGCCGTGCTTTGCCGCCGTCTCGGATTTGTCAAGTCCCTGAAGCGCGCCGTAGTGCCTTTCATTCAGGCGCCACGTCTTGATGACCGGGATCCAGAGCTGGTCCATCTGTTCCTGGACCATGTAAAGGGTCTTGATGGCCCGTTTTAATACCGAAGTATACGCGAGGTCGAATGCGAACCCCTCTTTTTTGAGATACTGCCCGGCTTTCTTCGCCTCTTCAACGCCTTTTTCGGAAAGGTCCACATCCGTCCATCCCGTGAACCTGTTCTCCTTGTTCCAGACGCTCTCGCCGTGCCTTATAAGTACGATTTTGTACATATCAGCCTCCAAAAGTTTTTTAATCGGTTTTTATTAAAGCCGGAGGTTATTATACAACAACCTGCGCAAAGGTAAAGATTTTTTTGCTTATAATAAAAAAAGCCCCGGGTTTTATCCCGGGGCTCGATATCAGAATCAAAGTAAAAATTTAAAATTCAAAACCAATAAGTAATGGATCAGATGTTGTAAAAATTCGCCCTGCCGTTGTACTGAGCCAGGTCTCCGAGCTCTTCCTCTATCCTTAAGAGCTGGTTGTACTTGGCTATCCTGTCGGTCCTGGAGAACGAGCCGGTCTTTATCTGTCCGGCGTTCGTCGCCACGACGATGTCCGCTATCGTGACGTCCTCGGTCTCGCCCGAGCGGTGTGAAACAACGGCTGTGTATTTCGCCCTCTTTGCCATCTCTATGGCGTCGAGGGTTTCCGTCAATGTCCCTATCTGGTTAACTTTTATAAGGATCGAATTACAGACGCCTTCGTCAATGCCTTTTCTGAGGATCTTCGGGTTGGTCACGAAAAGATCGTCGCCTACGAGCTGTATCCTCTTGCCGAGCTTTTCCGTGAGCAGTTTGTGTCCGGCCCAGTCAAGTTCCGACATTCCGTCCTCGAGGGATATTATGGGATATTTGTTGACGAGGTTTACCCAGAAATCTACCATCTGTTCGGAAGTCAGCTCTTCTTTCGTTGACTTTTTGAATACGTACCTTTTCTTGGCCTCGTCATAAAATTCCGACGCCGCCGGGTCCATGGCTATGGAAATGTCGCTTCCCGGTTTGTATCCGGCTTTTTCGATCGCCTCGACCAGGCACTGGAGCGGCTCTTCATTTGATTTGCAGCTTGGAGCGAATCCGCCCTCGTCGCCTACGGCGGTATTATATCCCCTGGCCTTGAGCACCGACTTTAACGCATGAAAGGTTTCCGAGCCCCATCTCACGGCTTCAGAAAAGGAAGGCGCGCCTACCGGCATTATCATGAATTCCTGTATGTCGACGCTCGAATCCGCATGCGCCCCGCCGTTGACAACGTTGGCCATGGGCACGGGAAGTTCCTTCGCGTTGCATCCGCCTATATAACGGTAAAGCGGCATTCCAATCGTATTTGCCCCGGCTTTTGCCGCGGCAAGCGAAACTCCGAGTATGGCGTTGGCGCCGAGTTTGCCTTTATTATCCGACCCGTCGAGCTCGATCATAACCTTGTCGAGTTTGCACTGGTCAAGGACGCTCATTCCTTTTACCGCCTTGGCTATGGTATCGTTTACGTTTTTAACGGCTTTTAGGACCGACTTGCCGCCCCATTTTTTCTTGTCGCCGTCGCGAAGCTCGACCGCTTCCTTGGTCCCTGTGGAGGCGCCGGATGGCACCGCGGCCCTTCCTATAATGCCGTCGCATGTGATAACGTCAACTTCCACCGTAGGATTACCGCGCGAGTCGATAATCTGTCTTGCTTTTACCTCATCAATGCAGCTCATTTAAAAACCTCCTATATTATTTAAGTTTGTTTTGAAAACAAAAATAATAATACTATATAAAAAGTCCAAGGTAAAGGGTTATTTACCGCGCTTTAAGGATGTCAGTTGAGATGCTGTTTTATGTAGCGTTCAAGGACTGTTGCGTCTTCCTGTTTCATGCCGAGGAACTGCGCCCCGGTCTCAAAACATCCGGTTTCCTCCGACTCCCTGCTCCAGACAGCCATTATATACGCCCTGAATTTTTCAAGGCCTTCCGTCCTGAGCATCACGTCGGCTTCAATTACAGTTCCTTTCTTTATCCGAATCCCGGAAACAATGCACAGGCCTCCGCCGGAAAGGTTTTTTATAAAAGCCTTTTCAGGTATTTCAGGGGATATTTCATTGGCCGCCGCGGCCTGAAGTATTTTGATTTCACGTTCAACCGCCAGTCTTTTAGTGTCTTTTCTTTTTAATTCGTCCATTATTTTGTTCCCTTTGATATTTTTGATTAACCGATTAATCCAAAATATATTACAACATTCTTTATATCGGGTCAATGTTTTTTATGACAGATACTCCGCAACCCTTCTTACGTGGTCTTCCTTATTATCAGCTCGGGATAAAATATCTCATCCCTCATTTTTTTATACTCTTTCTGCTCGATAGCCGATACGGCCATTTCAACAGCTTTTTGCCCCATTTCGGTTATGGGCTGCCTGATGGTAGTAAGCCCGGCCACGGCGGCCATCCTTATGTCGTCCTGGCCGATTATAGCGATATCATCGGGCACTTTCAGGCCGATCTTATGCGCTTCGTTTATCATCTTTATCGCATCCTCATCGCCGGTGCCCACATAGACCGCGTTTACCTTGTTTTTAATGAAATGATACAGGGAGTTCTTGACGGCGTCGCCGAAGTCCTCGACAAAACTGAATACCGATTCCCTGTCAAATTTTCCGGTGCATTCCTGCATAGCCTTTTTAAAGCCGTCATGGCGTTCCTTCATGGATTCAACCCATTCATAACTGCCTATGAGCAGCCCTATTTTTTTCCTGCCGGTGTCCACGAGATGCTTTACTGCCACGGCCGCGGCCCTCTCGTTGTCATAATGGACCCTGTGTCCCCATGAATCCCTGCCCTCTATATGAACCAGGTGTATCCCGGCCCTTTTATACCGTTTCAAGACGTCCCCGTCTCCCATTAATATGCCGTTTAAAACTATTACGGCATCCGCCCTTTTTTCGTTGAGTATCTTCTCGTAAATATACTGGTCCTTGCCCTGGGTCCCTATGGTCGTATACCTGCTTGTCGTGTAATAACATATATCGTATTTTGTCTTGATCATCTCCGGTTCTATCCCGCGCATGACATCCACGGAAAAATTGGCAAAATAAGAAGGCGCGACAACGGCAATGGTGTTGGACTTGCCCCTTACGAGCCCGCGCGCGGCCATGTTCGGCGAATACTTCATCTCTTTGACCGCGGCCGTCACCCTGTCGCGGGTTACCTGGCTTATGCGCGTGTCGCCGTTGATGGCGCGGGAAACCGTGGTATGCGATATTCCGAGTTTTTTTCCTATGTCCTTGATCGTGGTTGCTTTCATAATTCTCCTTTTGGCTATTTTAAACCACCCCGGCGGATTAATCAATCATTAGGTTTGCATTATAAGATCGTATGATTGCATGCGTCGGATAAATTGACGGAACAGCCTGATGGTTTATCTCATTATGATCAAAACACCCGTCATTATCCTCTTCCCGGAAGCCGCCGCCGATTCGGTATATATGGCGTAATAATAACTTCCGCAGGCAAATCGCGCCAAAACTTTCGAATTTATTTCGGCGGTGGAGGTTCCCGTAAAATCCCCGGTTATTTTCTCGTCGAGGACAAGCCTGAACGACGAAGTGAAAAGCCTGAACTCGACCGTACTGCATTCTGACCGGGAATAAAAACCTATTTTCAGGTTTCCTCCGGACGCAATATAAGGATTTGGATACAGGACGGGCGTTTCCGGCAATGACGCCTCAGGCGTCACGGATGGCGTGGATGCGATATTTTCCGTGGCTGTAAAAGTTTCGGAGGCTGTCTCCGTGATTGTTTCGGTTGCCGTCGGCGTCGAAGTCAATGTGTCCTTTGATACAGGCGTCGCCGTCCAGGTCCGTGTGGCTGTAAAGGCAAGGGTAAAGCCCGCGGTAATTGTCGAAGAAGGTGTCTGCGCGACATTTGTATTGGTGGCGGTTTCCGTCACGGTCTGCGTCGGGGATGTCTTTGTGGATGACGCCGCCGGTGTTGCGGTGAAAGAGGGTGTAAAAACCACAGCCGTCGGCGAAAGAGTTTCCGTCGGTGTATCCGAAAAAACCGGGGTCGTGGAGAGCGTTGCCGTCGCGGTGCCGGTATATGTTATTGTCCGGGTCGGCTCCTGCGGCGTAAGACTGCATGTCTGTGTTTCAGTGCCGGTCGGGCTTTGTATTGTCGGCGTAAAACTTTGCGTGGCGACCGGTGTCGCCGTCAATGTTATTGTAATGGTCTTTGTGGCCGTGGCCGTAAATGTCGGTGTGGACGTAATGGTCCTTGAAAATGTCATCGTTAAAGTGTTTGTAAGCGCGGGCGATGCCGTCGCGGTCGTCTCAATCTGCGGCGAAGGCGTCGGACTTGGCTGGGCATAACCCTGAAGCTCCAGCCTGATATAATCGTATTCAAACCCGTTGCCGTTTCCTGCCCCTCCGGTCGGCCGCATGCCTATGTCAATTTCGTTCCAGCCCGCCTTCAGATCCGTGCCGGGAAAGTTGAGGTAAGCGTCTCCCCATGCCCCGTTCGTGCCCAGGCGCACCATTGTATCAAAACTGTAGTTTGGCACATAAAATCCATTGGCCGAATTCGCGATGGCCGCGGCGTTTGCCCCGTCGGTGGATCCGGTGACAGATGCTGTCTGGACCGTTCCATTAATTGTAATTATGCACGCCGCGCTGTAGCCGGCCGCGAATGCAATATAAAGGCGCGCCTGATTTCCGGCCGCCGGCGCCTTTGCCAGATTAAAATAGATTTTCGATGTGGTGCCAATATAGGCTCCTCCCGCGTTTAACACCGTAGGCTGACAGTAGTTCCAGTCCGTTACAAAATTACTGACACCGACCGTGTAGCTTACATCATTTGGAAACTGGCCGGCATAGTCGAGAAAAGCGGACCATGCCGCAGGAGTGTTGTAAGGCGCCCCGCCTGCGTACGGCGGCAGTACCCCGCTCCATGGCGTCACATCATGCTCGCCATTGTTAAATTCCTCGCTGCTACGGTCCGGGACGCCGATCTGCCAGACGGTCGGCCCCAGGCGCAGCGGTGCCCATGTAACGGTGCCGAGATCAAGGATCTGGCCCGCGGTCACATTTATATTGGCCTGTTCAAACGTGCCGGCCGCACCCGGGCCGAATGCCCAGAGGTTGTAGGTTCCGGGCAGCACGTTTGGAATGGTAAATGATCCTCCGGCTGCAGTCTGAACCCAGAACTGGTAAGTAAGGTACTGCTGCTGAAAATCCACCCCGCCGTCCAGTGGCGCCAGCCCTATCCACATACCCTCCGGCGAAGCCGCCGGATTATAGGCGTCATTGATGGCAAAAATTCCGGTTACGGTGCCACGGTCGGAAGCCCGGGGGTACGCGGAAATTGTCGTCCCGGATCCGGTCGCTTCCGGCTGGGGGTTGAACCAGGAATATGGCCACGCGGCCTGTTCGGCCTGTGCCTGGGCCTGGGCGTCCGTAAACAAAGCCTGCGCGTATGTGCCGACGTCCGTGGCCGTGCCCGTGTACCTGTTTGCATATATAAATGCCGGGCCGAATGTCTTGGAAGTAAAAGTTCCCGCGGGCTGGTCCTGTGAAAGGCCGAAGCCGTAATGGCCTCCGCCGAACATGTCCAGCAGGGTGTTGCCCAGGTGTGCGGTGAGCTCCCTGTGCATTGGCCCGCCGTCCAGATATTCGTGGCTGGGAAAAGTCTGCCAGATGCCGTATTTCGATGTGGTGGAAGCCCAGCCGTATACGTTCGTCTGTCCAAGCGGCTGGCTATAGGAGTACTTGCATCCCGTGGTCCCGGAATAAATGCCGCTGGTAAAATCAAAGACTTCCGCCGGCGCGCCCGGCGTGGCTATGTAAGTGTCGTTTGGAGAGGCCATCTGACGGAACCGGTATGGATCCACGCAGATCCAGTCGAACATTGAGCCGACGTACATATTCGTGCGCAGTTCCGCGCCGGGATAGTCGGCGTAGGTGTTTTCATGGGTGAGCACCAGCGTGTCATAGATGCCCTGCTGGCCGCGCAGCAGGTCGTAATACAGTGTGCAATCCATGGGACTGCCAAGCGTCTGCAGTTCCACTTCGGCCTGATTGCCTCCGTTGTTCGCGGGATTGACCGTCAGGGTGTATGTCGGGTTCGTCAGTGTCGGCCCGCCCGATCCGTCTATATAAAAATATCCGCCGCCGTTGCCGCCGGCAAGAAGGTTCGTGCCGTTATAAGTAAAGTTGGTGATGTTGCCGTTGGTGATGTTGATGGTTATCGAAACTATCCCGTTTGCGAGGATGACATTGTTGCCGCTCTGGGTCGCCGTCACATTCGCCCCGGTTCCGGTGCCGCCGCCTGCCACGTTGCCGTATGAACGCTCCCCAAATAACAATGTGGAAAGCATTATTAATAGCACGGCCGTTGCTTTTAAATTGAACACTCTAAATTTCACCGCGTCACCCGGAATTTTTTTGTTTTATATTTAACAAGGTTTTCAATGCGCTTTAATTAAGGCAATATACGCCTGCCCTTAAGCAACGTCAATGGTAAAACATGGCTGTTTTTACGTAAAAATTAACCGTTTAATCGAAAACTCCCGGTCGATGCGCTTGTGAAACTTCCTATTCACCATAAATGTTTTACGATGATCAATCGCTGATTCATGTTGCATAATAAATTGTAATTATATATTATTATCATATGGATATAAAACTGCTAAGGCGGCTCGGGGCGGCTCTGACGGGGGCTCTTTTTTTTGCCTCCCTCTTCATACTGGCGGGGTATTTCAGGAAAAGCTCCGGCTTCCCCGTATCTTTTAAAAACATCAACGGTTTTAAAATTTTTCTCTCCCTGGCCTTTACGTTTTTAAGTTACGCGTCCATGATAACATACGACTTTTTTGCCGCCGGATACGCCGGAAAAAAAATTACGCTGAAAAACGCCGCGGCTGTGTCTTTTGCCGCCAATGCCTTCGGCAACAGCCTGGGGCTTTCCCTGCTTTCATCATCGGCCGTGCGCCTGAGGCTGTATTCCCTGTGGCGTTTTTCGGCGGCGGAGATCGCGCGCGTGATCGCCTTTTGCGAAACAGCTTCCTTCACGGGTTTCTGCGCCCTGAGCTCTGTTTTTATATTTTTTTCCCCGTATCAGTCCGGTTATTTTACGCCGCGCGTAAGGTTCGCTCTTTCCGCGGCCGCCGTTATATTCATGCTGTTGCTGATCGTCTATATAATATGGGGCGCTTTTTCATCCAAAGAAATCAACGCTTTCGGCTACAGGCTGAAGCCTCCCGGGATCCGGGCCGTTTTTTTCCAGCTGATATTCTCGGTGTCGGAATGGCTCTTCGGCGCCGCGGCCTTTTTTATCCTCCTTGGATTCGAACCCTCCCGTTTCATGTTTTTCCTTGCGGTATTTCTGGCATCTGAATTTCTCGTCATAATAAGCAATGTTCCAGGCGGCCTCGGGGTTTTTGACGCATCGTCCATATGGTTCCTTTCCGCATACGGAATTTCAGGGCCGGAGATACTCGGAGCGCTTATACTTTACAGGGTGATATATTATCTCCTGCCGCTTGCTTTCTCATATTTTGTTTATGGCGCCGCGGAAGCCCGGCATGCGCGGACAAATATTTTAAAAAAAGCCGGTGAAATAAAGGACCTGCTTTCCTCGACGCCGGGATACTTTTTTTCATGCCTTGCTTTTCTTGCCGGATCCTCGGCCATGTTCATAGCCGCCGCTCCTTACCTCATGCAAAGGTTTTCGGCCGTTTCAGATATAATGCCGGTCATGTTCCAGCCTCTATCCGGACTACTGCTGTCTTTGGGAGGCGCAGGGCTCATTATGTGCACAAGGGGGCTGCAAAAAAACCTTTATTCCTCATATACGCTTTCCCTGGGGCTTCTTGCGGCATCCGGGGCTTTCGTGCTCATAAACAACTTTTCATACGAGGCCGCGACAATGTTTTTCCTGGTTTTCATTTTAATGCTGCCCTTCGGGAAAAATTTTTACAGAAAAAGCGGCCCTTTTACCGAAATGCCGACCACGGGATTCTTTTATTCGACGGCCGCGGCCATATGTCTTTGCGGTCTGGCCGTTTATCTTTCCCCGGAACCGCGCGCAAGCCTGGCGTATATTGAAGGCGATCTTTCATTTTTCGTCTCCGCCGCAGTCCTTGTTATATGGATGGTAGTATATATTTTCAAGCCGTATAAGCCTTCGCCACATTCTTCCACAAAATACGACATAAACACCGCCTCTGCTATAGCATTCAATTCCCCCGACACTCTGGCGCAGCTGGCCCTTTCCGGCGACAAGAGCCTCATATTTTCATGGTCGCGCCTATCGTTTTTGATGTATGCCAGGTGCGGGGACCACTGGGTTGCGCTTGGCGACCCGTACGGGCCTTATGTTGAATTGGAGGAGCTCATCTGGAAATTCCAGAGGCTCGCTTCTTCTTCCGGAGGTTCCTGCGCCTTTTTTGACGTTTCCGGTGAGAACCTCCACTTTTACATGAACACGGGGCTTAATTTTTACAGGATAGGCGACGAGGCAAAGATCGCGCTGGAATATTACCCGTCCGGAAAAAAGAACGACGAGTTACTCAGGGCTTTTTCAAAAAAAATGGATTCCGACGGGTATTCGTTCAGGGTCCTGCCCCGGAACGCTTCGCCGTCGTTCTTCAAAAACGCAGCCGCCCTTTCACGCGAATGGCTGAATTACCGCAAGATAAAGGAGCCCGGATTTATTACAGGCCATTTTGACGTCGAATACCTCCGCCATTTCCACATCGCCTGCGTTTTCGATAAAAGCGAACGGCTGGTTTGCTTCGCGAATATCTTGACCGGGCCGGAGCGCGGCGAATATAGGCTGGATATTTTAAGGTCGGCAAAGGGCGTCCCCGACGGGATGGAAAGATACCTTAAATACAAGCTGGTTTTGTGGGGCAAGGAAAAACATTTCGCTTTTTTCAATCTTGGATTGGCGCCTGTCGCCGGTTCCGAAATAAACACATACTCGCCTCCGTGGAAAAACGCGGGCGCGGCGCTTTACAATTACGGGGCAAAGTTCAATAACCCCTGGTCCTTAAGGAAGGAAAAAGAGGTTTTTTCCCCCCAATGGCACGCGCGTTACATAGTCTGCGACAGCTTCTTAAGCGTGCCCTCCATATTCTCGGAGATATCGCTTTTGACCCTTGACAATCCTATAAAAAAATAAAAACCCCGGAGTCTCGAGCCCCGGGGTTTTTTCTGCGATTTTATATTTATCTTATTATATCAATAACTCCCGTTGACAGTTTCTTGTTTTGGCCGGAATTATCGGAGCCGGTGATCACATAAAAATATACCCCGTTGGCGAACTTGCTCAAACCCGACGCGTCCATATACACCTGGGTTTTGCCGGTAAAATTGCCGCTCTTTTTCCCGGCAAAAACAAGCCTGTAGGCGCGTGTATATATCCTCATATCGACCTCCTGGTAGGTGTCGCCGGTATCAAAAGCTATGCCGAGCGGAGGCCCCGCAACCGGATTAAACGGGTTGGGGAATACTACCACACCGGGGCCTGTGGTGTCCGGCGTATACGTATATGTCGGTGTTGATGTAAAAGTAACCGAAACAGTTTGTGCCGGCGTGAAAGTGGCTGTTATTGTCATGCTTTGCGACGGCGTGGCCGTAAGAGTCATGGTTATGGACGGCGTATTCGTGGCCGATACCGTGTAAGTCGGCGTTACCGTGGATGTAAATGTTGCCGTCGGAGGCGTTCCGGTCAGGGTAAGCGTGAACGTCGGCGTCGACGACGGGGTGATAAAAAGTGTCTGCGTAAAGGTGCCAGTCGCAGTGGATGTCTGCGTATTTGACGGAGTATATGTCATCGTCGCCGTATTGGTATAAGTCCACGTATATGTCGCGGTAAAACTTGCCGTTCCTGTGGCCGTCGTCGAGGACGAAACCGTGACTGTGGGAGTTATGGTCTGTGTCGGAGGGGTTCCCGTGGGCGACACCGTGATGGTTGGTGACACCGTTTTTGTGGGCGTCACGGTATAAGTCTGCGTGAATGTGGGTGATGAAGTCGGCGTGAATGTTGATGTTCCCGTATATGTATAAGTCTCCGTGGGTGTCGCCGTCTGCGTGAAAGTCGAAGTCGCCGGAACCGTAAATGACCAGGTCTGCGTGACCGAAGGCGTAAATGTCTTTGTGAATGCCGGAGTTGACGTGCAGGTAAAAGACGGAGTTGTAGTGCGTGTAAAAGTCGCGGTCCTTGTGGAGCTGGGCGTCATGGTGGGCGTAGGCATGCCGGTAAATTTTATGTCGTCAATATACATGGTCTTGGCGCCCGGGCTGTCCCACTGGAAAGTTACGCTCTGTATTATGTTCAGGTCAAGTACGCTGTCCCCGTCGCCTGTAGGTGAATACTGGTCCACAGTGAGCGAAGATAACGCCACATTTATATCCTGCCATCCCGCGGCCGGAACCGTTATGGGAGTGTTCCTGTCCGACCATTGCTGTCCGTTTGTTTCCACTATTTTTACGAATAAAACCGTTCCAGCCGGCGCGTCTATCCAGAAATTAAACGCGGTTGCTCCAGTAAAATCGCGGTATCCCAGCCCGCCGTCATAAGGAGAATCTATGGTAACTACCGACCATCCGGTTCCCGTGGTGACGACCTGCATTGAATGTGTCCCTGCGTGAACCGTCGAGGTAACATTAGTTACCACGGTCGTGGAGCCTCCACCGGTATCGGTGGTGTTGAGATTCTTAAAGACCCCTGTCTCAAAATCGTCAAAAATCCCGAAAGGTATGTACGGGGTCAAAGTGAACGTCGCCGTTATGGTGGGTGTCGGCGTTATTGTCGGGCTTATGAAAGGCGTATTTGTCTGGGTGGAACTGCCTGTCGGCGTGATCGTCGGTGAATAATTTGGGGAATTTGTCGCGGTAACCGTCATGGTAGGACTGCTGGTGGGCGTCCCGTTGGGGGTCCTTGTTTTTGTCACAGTGGAAGTAGGAGTGGCCGTCGGGAAATTCCCCGTGAACTGTATGTTGTCTATGTATATGGTAGCGTTCGGGGCGCTGTCAACCTGCAGATAAAAACTCTTGATGCCGCTTAGATCAAGCACCCCGTCGCCGTTCACGGTGTTATATTCGTCCCTGCTGAAGACCGAAGTGTTGGTTATGGCAATGGTTATCTTTGTCCATGTATTTGCCGGGGCGGAATTTGTGCTTTCAGTTATTCTGTTTGAATATGTCTCGCCGTCAGCGCCGTTGGCTGTCGCTTCGACAAGTTTCACAAAGAAATTCCCCGACAGCGCCACTGTCGGATAAATATAGAATGTAAGCGCCGTCGCTCCGGTTTCATCAAGATAGCCGAGCCCGCCCGTATACGGTGAGTCCTGTCCGTATGCGCCCCAGCCGCTGGCGGTAGAAACAATCTTAAGGGAACGCGAACCGAAGTCGGGTTTGTCCGTGGTATTTGCCACGGATGTAAAAGCTGTCTGCCCGCCTGCCGATGTGTCAAGATTGATTATATTGCCGGTCTCAAAATCATCGAACATTCCCTTTATCGGCGTCGCCGTCGCGGTAGGCGTCGGGATCAATACGTTCCATGTATTTGTGGGAGTAGGAGTTGGATAATTGCCCATAGGATTGGGCATGTTGCCGGTAAGAATAAGTAAATACTGCATTTTTAATATGTCGCAGAAATAATCCGTCCCCCATAACACGCCTGTGTTCGTAAGGCCGCCCGAACCTGTGCCGGCATCCATGGTTACCAGGTTATAATAACATTCATTGAGCCAGTTCTGGTCTCCCTCCACCATGGCGGAAATTGCAACCGCCCCCTCCGGCCCGGGTAAGTTCCTGGCGTCCTCTGTGCCGAGGTCCGGGGTCCTGTCCCCCCTGTTATACTGGGTTTCCGTGCCGTCAAGGGTGTAGTGGGAAAGTATCTTTGATGCGTCCCCGCCGTATTTTGTCTGGAAAAATGTGGAAACCCTGGTGTTGTTGCTGTAGGCCAGCGGGCTGTCCATGGTGCCGTAAAGGAGGTAATCATAACTCTGCCTCCACACGTGGCGTATAGCGTCCCACCACCAGGAGTTCGGGTCCATGGACCAGGCTCCGGGGCTCCACGTGGTGCCGTCATAATTGCACCAGTTGGGCTGCAGCCCTGTATTCATGCCGAGCGATGAATTTAATGTCTGGGAATTGCTGTAATAATAATTTACGATGGTCTGGTATGTGTGCGACGCAACCGAATACCATCTCGCGGTCGACGTGTAATCCCCGAACATCCTGTATTCATAAGGGGCGAAATAGGAAATATTTGCGCCGTCCCAGCCGTCGCCTGGCCTGATGTCGTTTGCGGCGGATATCTCGTTGGACAATATCCTTCCTATTATTGTGGTTGCCTCGTTCTTGTAATTTATCGCGCCTAACGACCCCCACTGTTTGTCCGCGGCAAGAAGGGCAAAGGCGACGTCCTCGTCGGCGTCCGTGGCCGAGCCTCCGCTGTTACAGTAAGGTATCTGCCAGTTCATGAGCCCGGCGCCGTCAAGGTGGTCCTTGTAGTAAGTGTAAAAGCCGTTGAAATACTGCTGGGTATTGTTTGTGGCCGACGACATGAAAACCATTATTACCATTCCGTATCCTATGGCCTCGCTCACCGTGTCATTCTCCGCCGGAGCCGTCGCGAATCCGTAGCAGCCGTTGGTTATGCCGTTCCCGGTGACGGTCCTCTGCACGCGCCACTCGCCGCCGGTGCAGTTGTTCTGGGTGACATAATATGCCTTCCATTTATTGAACCAGTCCAGGCAATGCTGGTCCATCTGCGCGTTGGTAAAATTATTGGGTTTTATGCCGTATGGATAATTGGCGTTCTGTGGAAACGGAAAATTGCAGGTATCGGAAAATGAAAAAGAAATAATCATGAAAATGAAAGCTGTTATTGATGATAAAAAACTGAAATTCCTTTTCATATCACGCAATCTCCTGAGCTTCGTTAAAACGGTTAAATTCGCCATTTAAATTATAACATAGCGTTAACTTTTTGACAAATTCTATATGGGTTTGTTGCGTATAATAAGGCAAATACTCTCCGGCAGTCTAAAACCGGTTCACAGCCGGTGTTTTTACGGGAAAATGACCGTGTTTACCCTTAGAAATAAAAAAAAGAACGGCAGTTCCCGGACTGCCGTTCTTTTTTTCGTAACAGATAACCTGTTATACTGTTTTTGGGGGTGTTTTTTGCTTTTCAGCCCCATCTTTTTCCCCTGCCGGCACGTATTTTTTGGCCTCATCAAGCGCGGCTGTAAATTCCCTGATTGTGTCGGAAAAAACTATCACTTTTCTAGCGTTGCCGCCGCCGGGTTCTTCCCCGAAAGTCACTTCCCTTATGCTGAGGTACATGGATTTGTTCCTGGCTTTCTTTACGTCAAAATAATACTTCTTCTTTCCGGAATTCACGGCCTTGGAAAAAACAGTCTCGTTCTGCTCCATTAATATCCCCCCTATTTTTTTACCGGGAATTATTTTTTAATTAAACAAGCCTCTCCGGGCCGTATGTTTTTTTCCTCTTTTATTATACACTTTGTATACTATAAAGTCAAGCCTGATTTTAAAAAGTTGTGCGGTTTGATTATTGTCCGGCGACGGAGGTGTTTATGGTGTCGTGAACGAGCCCGAAAAGGTCCTTGTCCGTATAATAATAACCGTCAAGCCCGGCCGGGTCGAAGGGGCCGCTCTGCGTCTGGAAATTCTGGGTGATGTTCATGACCAATCCGACATGTTCGGAATAAACCAGTTGTGAAATAAAATCCGTGGTGTCATAGGTTGCGGTAATAGTTAGCATATCAACGGCTCCAAAGTATATGTCTTCCGTTACCGTTTTATCGGCATCGTTGCGCGCGAAGGTTATGTTCGCAAATTCCGTGGTTAAGGCCGGAGTGGTGAAAATATCTTCTTTTGTTATATAGCCGCCCGCATTCCTGGTTATAACCCTGTAGCAGGAAGTCGTTCCGTTTTGCGTCTCGTTTATGGTGTCCGCGTATCCGTCGCCGCCGTAATTCAGAGTCTGGACGTCGTTGGACGTAGTTGAGGTGGTTGCCGTAAAATTCATAACGCTTAGCCTGCCCGAGGAATCGTATGAGAAGGATTCGTTGCCGTCAGCCGAAAGGTTCCCGGGGTTCCCGATGAACGACACCCTGCCTGACGGGGTGTACTGGTAATATGTGGATGCCGCCGGCAGGGAAAGTATTGTATTGTCTATCCTCTGTATCCTTCCGGCAGTGTCGTAATAATATGTGCCGTCGACCGTGGTCATAAGGATGTCCGTGGTCAGATCGGATGTTTTGATCTTTCCGCTGTTGGTATAGTATGACGGCGAGAAAGGCGAGGTAGCCGGAGCGTGGCGGCTTGAGCAGGAAACCATAAAAAACAGCGTCGCAATTATCACAACAAGTTTCTTCATTATTGCCTCTGTAACTTTATTTGTTCCATTCAGGATATTTAATTATAAACAAAAGCCGCCATAAATACAAACAAAAAAGCCGGGGTTTTAACCCCGGCTTTTTTGCGGCATCATAAATTTTACTGCTGTTTGTCCTCTTTTATCCTGTTCAGGTAAGCTTCGTAAGCCGCTTTTCCCTCGCTCTTCCAGTAATCCTCGTAATATCTCCAGTTGGAATAATCCCCGCTCGGAGCCCACTGACTGCCGCTCATCCCTGCATACCTGCCGTGCCAGTGCCTCTTCCACGCCTTTTCCCCGTGATGGCCGTGATGCCTGTAGCCGTGCGTCCCGCCGAAGAGTATCTTCGCCAGCACAACCAGGCCGAAAGCCTGCCAGTAATTTATCACCTTCAATCCGAATAGTTCCGGCATCAGCCAGTTCCATAGCATCATCACGAAATAACCGAACAGGAAACCGAGGACCACAGCCAGCACAAGGCCGCCTATTACCATGCCGAGGATCTTCAGTCCCCTCAGGGCAGGCCAATCGCCGTGGTCATGGAACCCGTGTCCTTCCATGTCTTCATTATGCATTCTAAACACCTCCTTTTTTTAATTTCTCCCGTATTTTTTCCATTGCCCGGGCTTTCCTTGAGAGCAGGGTGCCGATCGGCTCATCCCACTCGTCGGATAGTTCCTTGAAAGACATATCCTCGAACTCGGTGAGGACCACTATTTCCCGTTCATCACCGCTTAATTCCCCTATGGCTTCGTAAAGCGCCCCTGTAAATTCCCTGTTCTCCAGGTCCTTGTCCGCCCCGGCGACCATCCTTGTCAGGGAGAATTCCTCGCTTTCGGACATCTCGTCGAGCGCCAGCGCGACCTTTCGCGACCTCATAGAGTCCACTATCTTATTGCGCAGCGCCGTGTAAATGTAGGCAGAAAGTTTTTCCAGCGGCACGTTGAGGTCCGCGGATTCGAATATCCTGACCATCACGTCCTGCACCACGTCCTCGGCGTCGCGCGAGGATTCGTCGTTGAGCCTTTTCCTTATAAAATTCACCATCTTGCCGTATTCCCTGGCGAAAAAACCTGTCACTCCAGTTGCAAGCGCTTTTTCCATGGTTTCCTTTTTTATTATGTACGCATCTTGTTTCATCCGCCGTTGCGAGAGCATGGCATGCACTGCCTGCCATGTTTACCAGGCGGCCGGCAACATCATCCAATTCCTTTCACACTATTGTAGACGTTCGTGTTGTTTTTTTATTGCATTAATTCTTTAAATTAAACAGGCGCGGTTTACCCGCGCCTGTTTATAAAATGCTGTTATGTGAGATAGGCCAAAGCTTCGGGCCGCTATTTTTTATCCCCTCTTATCTCGACTCGCCTTATTTTTCCGCTAATTGTTTTCGGCAGTTCGCTCACGAACTCGATTATCCTGGGGTATTTATACGGCGCCGTCACTTTTTTAACATGCTCCTGCAGTTCTTTTACCAGCCCGTCGGACGCAGTATAATTCTTCGTAAGGACCACGGTGGCCTTGACTGCCAGCCCCCTGTCGGGGTCCGGCACTCCGGTCACGGCGCATTCGAGCACCGCCGGGTGCTCCAGAAGCGCGCTCTCAATTTCAAAGGGCCCTATCCTGTAGCCCGAACTTTTAAAACAGTCGTCGGCCCTTCCTACGAACCAGTAATATCCGTCTTCGTCGCGGTATGCCACGTCGCCCGTGTAATACGCGCCGTCATGCCATGCTTTTTTTGTCAATTGTTCGTCGCGGTAATATCCGTCGAACATGCCCACAGGCTTGGTATTCTCCGTTTTTATTACTATCTGCCCCTCTTCGCCGGTTTCTACGGGTTTCCCCTTGTCGTCAAACAGGTCTATCTCATACCCGGGAGCCGGTTTTCCCATTGAACCCGGTTTGGGGTCCATCCACGGATAAGTCGCCACCACGACGGTGCACTCTGTCTGGCCGAAACCTTCATGCAGCTTGTGCCCGGTCATTTTCAGGAACTGGCTGTAAACCTCGGGGTTGAGCGGCTCTCCGGCCGTGATGCAATATTTTAATCCGGAAAAATCGTATTGCGAAAGGTCCTCTTTTATAAGGTACCTGAATATGGTCGGCGGAGCACAGAACGTCGTAACCGAGTATTTGGAAAGCACATTGCACATTTCTTTGGGGACGAACCTGTCGTAATCATAAACCATGACGGCGGAACCGCATATCCACTGGCCGTATATCTTGCCCCATGCCGCCTTGGCCCATCCCGTGTCGGCCACGGTAAAATGGAGCCCTCCGGCCCGAACGTTCTGCCAGTATTTTGCGGTCACTATATGCCCGAGGGGGTAGGTAAAATTATGGCGCACCATTTTCGGCATGCCTGTCGTTCCCGATGTGAAATACAGGAGAAAAATATCCCCGTTCTTGGTGGCCTCGCTGCCCGTCGGCCTTGCAAATACCGGGCTTTCATTTTCCATGGCTTTTGAAATATTTACCCATCCCGGCCGGTCCGCCCCGATACAGCATTTTATCTTCAGCGACTTTGACTCTTTCTGGGATTCGTCGATGGCGTCCATTATCGTGTTCTCGTTCACGCTGATTATCATCTTTATTTCCGCCGCATTGTTGCGGTATTTAAGGTCCTTTACGGTCAGAAGGTGGGTTGCGGGTATGCATGCGGCGCCTATCTTGTGCAGGGCCACGGACAAGAACCAGAATTCATACCTGCGTTTAAGGATAAGCATGACGACATCGCCTTTTTTTATGCCGAGTTTTTTGAGCGCGTTGGCCGCCCTGTTCGAATTCTCCATTATCTCCATGAAATTGAACTTGTTTTCCGCCCCCTTGTCGTCGCACCAGACTAAGGCGGTCTGTTCCGGCGCCTTTTTTGCCATTGCGTCCACGACATCAAAGCCGAAATTAAAGTTCTCCGGAACCTTTACCCTGAAATTTTTATAAAAATCCTCGTATGAAGAAAACTTTCCCGGGGCAAATTCATCAAGAAGATCGAGCCCTTTACCGATGCTTTCGTTCATTTCCCGGCCTCCTATAATATGACCGCTAAAAATTTAGCGGTTTTGTTGTTTAAAGAAACCATTGCATGCGGGATACCGGAATCGAAATATATGGAATCCCCCGGTTTGAGGACCATTTCATTCTTTCCAACGAACATTTTTATCTCGCCTTCCAGGCAGTAATTAAATTCCTGGCCCGGATGCAGATTATAGTGCCCTGGCTTGTCGCCCGGTTTAGGCCCGGCTACGACCTCAAAAATTTCCATTTTCTTGTGTTTAAAGTTAAATGCGAGGTCCTTGTATGAGTACTCCTTTGACCTCTCGACTTTCGGGGCGGTGCCTTTCCTGACTATGGAAAAAGTGTTCATGTGCGGCTCGCCGCCGGTCAAAAGGGCGGTAAGCTCAACTTTATAACGTCCGGCTATTTCATACAAAAAACTTACCGGTATGTCGGCACTGCCGCTTTCATACCCCTCATATTCCTCTTTTTTTACGCCGAGCGCCTTGGCGGCCGACTCGACAGACTCGCCCTCGATCTCCCTTAATGCCCTGATTCTCTCGGCGATCTGCTTGATATTGTTTTCCACTTTTCCCTCCTTAAAATGATAAAATACAGCCCGATTTATTACGGACCGCAACAATGCATATATTACCCCCGGGAAAGGCCGGGGTCAACATAAAATATTCCAATCCGGGTCTTTCAGGGATAAAACACAAAAGCCGGTTTTAGCCGGATTTTTTTATGTTATTTTTATTGTTGTCTGGCCGCCACACACCTTCGCTGAAGCTTCGGTGTGCATGGCACAGGACGGCCCTTAAAATGGCAAAAATGGCTGGCATGTTTTTTTATGTCAATCGGTAATAATACATTTGTGCGTCAATTAAGCTGTGTGAAGCTTCATAACTACTTTTACCGTGTCATCCGGCAACGACCAAAACTATTCGATTGGCAGAAAAAAAATATGCCGGCCATTGCAACAGCCGGGCCGTCATATGAGGCGGTCCCTATAGGAACAATGCAATGGTTGGCATGTTTTTTTTATGTCAATCGGTAATAATACATTTGTGCGTCAATTAAGCTGTGTGAAGCTTCATAACTACTTTTACCGTGTCATCCGGCAACGACCAAAACTATTCGATTGGCAGAAAAAAAATATGCCGGCCATTGCAACAGCCGGGCCGCCATATAAGGCGGCCCCTACAGGAACAATGCAATGGCTGGCATGTTTTTTTTTATGTCAATCGTTAATAATACATTTATGCGTCAATTAAGCTGCGTAAAGCTTCATAACTACTTTTCATGCGTCATCCGGCAACGGCCAAAGCTATTCGATTGGCAGAAAAAAAATATGCAGGCCATTGCAACAACCGGGCCGCCATATGAGGCGGCCCCTACAAGGGCAAAAATGGCTGGCATACCGCTACTGGCGCCAGCCCTTGTGCTTGTCCTTCTGGTCCTGGTCGCGGCCGTGGTCCTCGTCGTCGCCCTGCCTTTTCTGATTATTCTCATCGATCCTTTTTTTGATGGCCGCCCTGTATGTGTCCTCGCGTTTTACCATCCTGTCTATCCTTGCCTTGTGAACACGGTCCAATTTGTTATAGAACGCCGGATTGTTCCTCAGCTGCTTCATTTTCTGGACATGTTCCAGCCTTCTGTTGTATTTGAACTCGATTATTTTCCCGCTCTTTTTCATCTCTCGCATTGCCACTATCCTGCTGCGCAGGTCGTTCAACTCCGCCCTTCTTTTCACAAAACGGTCGCTTAAAGCCTTAAGCCTTATCATGCGGCCGGCATGGCCGGATATCACGGTCTCATTGTTCTTCTCGACCATTGTGTTTTCCCTTTCATGCCCGTTGCCGTCCGTCATCGCCACCCTGACCCTGCCGTCATAAACCGCGATATGGTCGTCCCCGACCTGGCCTCCGGCCTGGACCGCGAATTCGGTGCCCTTGACGGCCGCGACCGCCATTTTTGTTTTTATCTGAAATTCGTCGCCCGGTTCGAGTTTTTTCACTATAAGAAAGACGCAGCCCTGGATTACGTCGAGGAAGGTCCTTTTATGCTCGTCCCTTTTAATGTCGCTTATGGCTATGGAAGAGCTTTCGTCGAGCTTCACCACGGTTTCGTCGTCAAAAACAACCTCGGCTTTTGCCCCCGGCCCGGTCTCGACCGTGTCTCCCTTGTAAAGAGGGGTATAAAGCTCGTTGACATCCTCGCGGGCCGTTGTGCCCGCCCTTATGATATTGCAATCACCGTCAAAATCATTGACATAGGCTATCGAATAATCTGCGTTGTCTGTTTCCGGCCTGTTGTCCTGCGCTATTGCCATGGAATAGAACGAAAGAAGCAGAAGCGGAAGCAAAAATTTCAGTAACGAAGTTTTCAGACTGGTCATTTTTCATCTCCTTATAACGTCTTTGATGGGTTAATTATACCCTAAAATCCCGTCCTTTTGAACCACAATCATTAGACGCCTAAAAGATGATTTTTGTTTACAAATACCCGTTCTGCCTCATCCTGTAAAGCAGGTTTGCCACCCTTTTTTTCTGGAACTCGTTGTTTTTCCATTCGAGAAGGGCCCTGCCCCTGGACCCGGGTTTCGGCATTACCACGGCCAGCATGGCCGCTTCTTTAGGGGTCAGTTTTTCCGGGGGCTTGTTGAAATATGCGAGGGAGGCCTGCCTTATACCGTATATGCCGTCGCCGAACTCTATTATATTGATGTAATAATTGAGTATCTGCCTTTTTGTGAGCCTGCGCTCCAGCATCACGGCAGTCGCGGCCTCGACGATCTTTCTGCCGATATTTTTCTTGTTCGACAGGTAAAGGTTTTTTACCAGCTGCTGGGTGATGGTGGATCCGCCGCATTTAAGCGTCACGTGGCTGATGTCATAACGCGCCGCGTCGAATATTTCCTGCATGCTGATGCCGTTATGCGAATAAAAATCCTCGTCTTCCGATGTAATTATGGCGCCGTATACGTAGCGGGGAAGCTCCGACACCCTGACAAAATTATCCGAGCGGGGGGATACGAACCTTTTATGTATGATTTCTCCGTTGGAGCGTATCTTTATGAAAACGCCGTTCTCCACACCGTCAAGGCTGGGAACGCACATGAGGATAATCCCGGCGGTCAAAAAAAGGAATGCGGATATTAAAAGAAGCGGTCCTGATATTTTGGTTAAAAAGCGCATATTTCGGCCTCGTCATGTAAGTTATTGAGCCTTTTGGAGGCTCAATGCGCGTTTATAACCCTTTAAATAAGGGATTTTTGCGGCATATTAAGTATACCCTCTGTTTTTCATAAAGTCAAGCAACGGCGCTGCGTTTCACGCCCGCGTTTACTGCTGTTTGTCGTTCTCAAGGGCGTCCATTTCTTTTATATACCTGTCCAGGTCCTCATACCCCTTGTCTATTCTGAGCTGCTGCCTGCGGCTTTCCATTTCAAGCTCCTGGATGCCCGGGTCCCTGGGCCTTGAATAAGCCTCCACAAGCTTATGGTTCACGTCCTCAAAAGCCTTCTCAGCCTCATCGACGGCTTTCTCAGTCTGCGCTATTTTCTGCGAAATGGATTTTTTCATTTTATTGCGGCTTGTGACCGCATCCTTTTTGCCCCTGTCGGCGGCCGGCGCCTCCGGTTTTTCTTTTTTTACCTTCTTTGTTTCCTCTTCCCAGCCGACCCTGTCCAGAAAATCCTGGTAGGTCCCCTCAAATACGGTGACCTTATCCTCGTTGAACACTATGAGCCTGTTGGCCAGGTGGTGCAGAAACATCTCGCTGTGCGTGACAATGACGACCGCGCCCGGGAACTCGTCGAGCGCCACTATCATCGAGTCGCACGATTCTATGTCAAGATGGTTCGTCGGCTCGTCGAGAAGCAGTATGTTAGCGGGGTTAAGCAGGATTTTCCCCAGCGACACCCTGGATTTTTCCCCTCCGGAGAGCACTGATATTTCCTTAAGAGCCGCGTCGCCCGGGAACATCATTGCGCCGCATGTCCTGCGTATGTCCGTATATTTCATATCCGGCCGGACCTTCATGAATTCCCTCTCGACCGTATTGGCCGTATCGAGCCGCTCTATGTTTGTCTGGCCGAAATATCCCATGGACGCCTCTGGGTGCATTTTTACCGTCCCGGTTTCAGGCGTAAGCTCCCCGACAAAAAGCTTCAGCAGGGTGGATTTTCCCTTGCCGTTCTTCCCTATCACGCATATCCTGTCGTTTATCCCGACGTCAATGGAAAAATCCCTTATGAGCGTCCTCTCTTTTGTGTATCCAAAAGAGAGGTTCTGGACGCGCAGAGGCATTTTCGCCTCGAATGGCTTGAAGTTGAACTTGAACCCGAGCTCGGCTATCCTGTTGAGCTCGCTCTTTTTGTCCATTTTGTCCAGGGCCTTTATGCGGGACTGCACCATGCTGGCGCGCGTCGCCTGGGCCCGGAAACGGTTTATAAAATCCTCGGCTTCCTTCCTTATTTTTTCCTCGCGCTGCCTGGTGAGCTCGTAGACTTCCTCTTCGGCCGCTATCTGGTTGAAAAGTTTCGAGGTGTCGCCCTCTATCTTTTTTATCTTCTGCCTGTGGATGGCCATCGTATGGGTGGTCACGGAATTCATAAATTCGCGGTCGTGGGTGATGAGCATGAGCTCGTTCTCCCTCTTCTGGAGGAATTTTGCGAGCCATCGGATGGACACTATGTCCAGGTAATTTGTCGGCTCATCCAGCAGAAGAAGATGCGGCTCGGCCAGCAGAACTTTGGCCAGGTTCAAGCGGACCTGGAATCCGCCAGAGAACTCGGCCGGCGATTTTTGCATTTCATTCTCGGTGAACCCGAGCCCGAAGAGCATTTTTTCGGCCTTCCATACCTGGGCCCGCTCCTCGTCCTTCAGCCCCAGGCATGCCTCCTGCAGCAGGGTTGCCTCGGTAAATGTCAGGTGCTGCTTGAGATATCCGATGGTGTAATTCTTGGGTATCATTATCCTGCCGCTGTCCGGATGCAATTCGCCCGTAATAAGCTTAAAAAGGGATGTTTTACCGGAGCCGTTGCGGCCGACGAGCCCGATGCGCTCGTTGCTGTGGATGTTGAAGCTGACGTCGGAAAGCAGTTCCTGGTCGCCGAAAGAAAGCGTCAGATTGTTTATCTGTATCATATTGAGGCTCTAAAAAAATAATTCCGCTTTTGCTGCGGAATTTTTATTCGCGCTGTGATCGTCATATATTCTGCCTTTTATCGGGAATTTTA
Source organism: uncultured Spirochaetia bacterium (assembly GCA_964443355.1). GTDB lineage: Bacteria > Oederibacteriota > PGYV01 > PGYV01 > Palsa-1178 > Bog-1181. The sequence goes on along the minus strand of CAYUDX010000002.1, from coordinate 156,744 downwards.
ACAACCGGTCAATTTAACAATTATTATTGATTGCGGCCGAATTGTCAACTTATAATAACGGCGCGGCGAGCGCGGCTTTAAGGTTGTTTTGATACCTTGCGCATCTCCCAGACCGTACCCTTCGCGTCGGGGCAGTGTATTTTATAAACTTTACGGTCGTCGTTCCACGAAGGAAATCCCAGAACTGTCCTCCAGAGATAAAGGTCGACGACGTGCATAAGTGCGCCGCATACATTGGCGGGTTTTTTATAGGGGTTCTCGTAAACGATCACGTCGCCGAGATTATGCCTGCATTTCTCGTTCTTTTCGACCATTTTAGCCTCGACGCTCCCGAGCCCCTGCCAGAATTTCATATAATCCTCATGGCTCCTGATCTTTTCCGGGTCGATATTAAGGTCTATATCCTGCTCCATAAAGGCCTCCTGGTATTTTATGCTATTATAACGCGCAAATGGATGAAAAACAACCGTTTCGGATGGATAAAACACATAGCCGCCCGCAGAGAACGTAATGGCGGGAATGATTTTTTTCGGTCAATCGATCATAATACACTTTATATGTCAGTTAAGCTGCGTGAAGCTTCATAACCACTTTTACCGTGTCATCCGGCAACGACTAAGAACCTCTCGATTGGGCATAAAAAAATCATGCCCGCCATGCAGCGACTGGGCGGCCACACGCCTTCGCTGAAGCTTCGGCGTGCATGGCACAGGTCCGCCCCTACAAGGACATAGACAAGCCACTTTATTTCTTTTTTCCAACCACGTATCCAAGCACGTCGTTTATGGTCAGCGGCTGGGCGTCTTTTATATCCACTGCCGACCATGCATCTGTCATGTATTTGTCGACATAGGCGTAAGGGAGATAACCGTAGCCTCCGTCGCCCCAGGCTGTGGACCAGGAATTCTTGAATTTCAAAAGTTTTGCCTTTTCATCATACCCCACGACGCATATGGCGTGGCCGCCGAGCGTCTGCTCCGAAGGTCCGGGCATGGGCACTTTCCCTGTTTTTGTCTTCATGATCCCGGAAAAACATTCTATCCCGATGACGCAGGGCCCTTTTGAGGCCAGGGTTAGCTTTATTTCATAAAGGTTCAGCACCCTTGCGTAGGAAAGTTCCCTGAACTTTTTCGCGTCCGCTGCCGCGCCTGCTTTAGCCCCGTCCGTCTGGTGCGGGGCGTAAGGCCAGTATTTTTCCTCGCAAACCCCCTCCTGCACGAGTATCTTCATGGCCACCCGGATCTGCGTGCCCTCCTCGTCCGGCTGCCCGTCGTGCTTTTTGCATTCACTGTAAAGGAACCTGGGCGAGAGTTCCATGTATTTTTTCCAGTCGATCTGTTCCTGGTATTCCTTCATGCCGGCCACGGTCGAGAAGGCCACGCATGTCCCCTCGTCCCCCTGGTCGCGCACCGGCGTCATCTTTGGCGTGTAATCCATCTTCGCGGGCAGCGTTACCTTCGGTAGGTAAGGGCGTATCAAATAATCCCGGCCATCATGCAAATCCTTAATGCAGCCAAACCTGTACCCCTGAACAGACATAGTTACCCCCTGATTTTTTTGTTTTTTTGACCCCGTATTTGACATATTATATGTATGGCCGTACAATTGTCAATACAAAGTTTTGGCGGGAAATTACCAGATCTTTTTCAGCTCCGGGGTCATCTTTGTGATGAACGCTCGGGTTTCAACCGTTTCAAAGCTCATTCCTGAATTTGATACTATGCTCGGTGCGGTAACATTTCCGAGTATTGCAATGTTCCCGTCACCCGTCACGATGATTTTTGAAAGTTTTACCTGGTTTTTTCCGGCGGCAATCGCCGTGCCTGTTTTAAACTCACAGCGTCCTGAAACAAGGTTAAAAACCGCAATCTCGCCATCCGTTATCACGAATAATTCCCTGCCGTTTTTTTCGGCAAATGAGGCCGCTTCCATCGGAATGCAAAACCCGCTTCCGGCCGGCAGCGGGTTTGAATCAGTCCGGCATACGACGCAATGCCTGTTTTTAAAATTGAAAAAATTGTAAAAGATGGCGTTAACGCCGCCTGCATCAATGTCAAAATCGGTAAAAATGGCCGCGCCGGCCACTTTTCTTTCGCCGGTATCCTTTATTTCTTCGGCCGGTGTTTCCGCACCCTTTACCAGCTCCTGAATGGAAATATCCCCGAATTTATTGTCAGTGTCAATGCTCAAAACCTTTTTTATATCCAGCGCCCCGTCTATGCCGAACAGAACCGCGCTTGAATAGGAATAACCCGAAACTTCGCATCCATCGGCCCCGTTTCGCATTATCTTGTATGCCTCCGCGTCCCTGCCGTCCGCTCCCGCGTATTCCCGTGAACTTATGACCGCGCCGTCCGCGGCGCTTATCTTCATTATCAATATGGACTTTTTCGACCCTTCTTTTTCCCTGACATAGCCCGCGGCAAATATTTCCCGGCCGTCATTTTCCGTTATAGACCTTATGCATCCTCCGGCCTCATCCTCAAAATAGGCCTTATCCCATAAAAATCCACCTGACTTGTCTATGGCCAGCAGAAAAGGATGCCCGTTGAGCCCTCCCGCGATGATATACCCGTTATTTGACTCCAGTATGTCCGCTGCCTGCGAGACCTTCCCGTTCTGCCCGAAATATTTTTCCCACTGCAATTCCCCGCCGGGGCCGGCCCTGACCACATAGATGTTCTTCTGGCCGTTTTTCATGGGCCTGGACTGCCCTATAAAAATAAAACCGCGGTCCGATGTTTCCATAAATGAATCTATCTCTTCGCCTTTTGTCCTGTTTATTATGGCGGGGCCGCCGATATCAATGGTTTTTGTGACAGCAACGCATGTGGCCGCCGGCGCGGCCGCGTTCCCGCCGCAGGCAGCCGGGACAACATTAAATGAAAGCAGCAGAAACACGCATGCCGTAAACAGCCTCTTATTCAATCCTGATCCCTCTCTTTTTGGCCGCACGCCGCGCCTGTTTTGGATTGCTTCCATTATTCTTGTTCTGTATAAGTTCCCCGTAAGTGGCCCTTGCAAGGCCGCAGATCCATTCCCTGTCGTCAAGTTTGTCGTCGATCAGGAAATATAATTTAGCCCCGGGATACGGCGGCGCTTCTGTCAGGCGGCTTTCGCCCTCAATAAACCGCCTGCCCGCGGCCGTCGGTTTGATGAAGAGCTGGCCATCGCAGGCAAATCCTATTATAAGGGAATCCAGGTATATGCCGTATTCTCCGAACATTTTCTTTGCCGTGATCATTCCTGCGTCATGCAACTGGTCAACGACAAAATCGGCAAACCCTTTGTCAGTGGGCATAGTTCGCCTTTTGATGGAAAATTGGGATCATATGGTTTGCGCGGCCTCCTTTTTTTTGAATGAGCCATTATATCAAAAGAGGCCGGGCGGGTCAATTGAATGGGGGTGTCTTCGCCGCCGTCATTCGAATACTTTTACAGTCACTCTTCCCGACTGTGAAGCGTCGGAATAGGCCACGAACGGCGTGCCGTTATAGACCTGCAATGCCGTGTAAATGGCCTGGCCCGCGGAAAAATCGGCCGCGCCGAGCGTCTGCCAGTTGGTGCCGTCGAACGCCATTACCATTGCGGGCCCCGGGTTGCCGTCCGAGAAGGCCACATACGGGGTGCCCTGGCATACCTGAAGCGAAACCCATCCGGCCGCGTTCGGAGAAAATCCCGGTATCCCGACGTTAACCCAGCTTATGCCGTTGAATCTCATGACGGTGACCTTGTTTCCATTGTTCGCGTCCTGATAAGCCACATACGGGGTGCCGTGATCGACCTGCAGTGAGACATAATTTGCCGCGCCCGCGGAAAATCCCTCGGCCCCCTCGGTTGCCCAGCCTGAACCGTCGTATTTCATGACGGTTGCCCTGCCCGAAGCATTCCCGTCGGAAAACGCCGCATATGCGGTTCCCCTGTCGATCTGAAGGGAAAGGAAATCCGCCTGTCCGGCGGAAAATCCGGCAGTGCCTATTATTGCCCAGCTTGAGCCGTTATATCCCATCATCGTGGCCCTGTTCAGGTTCGCACCGTCCTCAAAAGCAAGATATTGCGTTCCCTGATATATCTGCATGGACGTGAAAGAGACCGGCCCGGGTGAAAAACCTGAGGTCCCCACCGGGTTCCAGCCGCCGTTTCCATAGCTCATTACCGTTGCCGCATTGGTATTGCCGAAATCCTCATATGCCACATAAGGGGTCCCGTTGTATATTTGCAGGGATGAATAAGCCGCCTCTCCAGCTGAAAATCCCGCCGCGCCGACATCGACCCAGCCGCCTCCGTTGAACGACATTACGGTTTCATGCCCCGCTGTTCCGTCCTGATAAGCCACGTAAGGGGTCCCGAAATAAACCTGCATCGAAAGGTTGGAGGCCGCGCCATTGGAAAACCCGGCGGCGCCAAGCGTGGACCAGACAGGCGCTCCGCTTCTGTTCGGATGGTTCGGGTTATAATTCCCGCAGCCCTGCATGGCAAGAACAACCGCAATGGCCGTGAATAACGTCATTGTTTTTTTCATAAAATACCTCCATAAAAAAATCGGGCGTTTTAACGGGATATCAAGCAACCTCTAAAAACAACTTCGGACCTTTAATTTTTTTCTTTCTTCCTCTTGCCCTTCTGCCTTTCCTTCTCTTCCATCTCGTCCCCAAAATTGATCTGGCAGGCTTTGCATAGGTCCTCGTCGGCGCTTATTTCCCTGCCGCACACCGAACAATAGTTTTGTTCCTGGTCAGCCATGTCTTTTAACCCCTGTGTTTTCTATAAGTTTTAAATTGCTCCGTATTTTCACCTCAAAAACTCCCGTGCTTTTGTTCCGAAAATATTATAACAAAACCGGGAAATAAGGTCAAATACCGGAGTGCCGCCGGCATTGTCCACATTTGTATCAGCGCCCTGCCAGGGATTCTTCCGTTATTTTTTTCAGGCCGTTCATCATGTCTTTCCAGTTCTCCTCGGAGCCGTTCTTTTCATCCTCGGTGGCATTGTTGTCCTGGGCCAGCTCGAGCTGCGTGCCCGTACCGGCCGCGGACAGGCCGATCGTTATTGTATGGTAATTTTCAGCCGTGTCAGGCAACCCGGATAACGGGCTGAAATGGGTGTATTTAAGGGTTTTCCCGGGCTCCACGGCCAGGAGCGTTCCCCTGTCCTCATACGGTTTGTCCTTCCATATACCCTTGAAAATGATGCGGCTTCCCTGCTTCCAGTCGGATACCGCCTCCGCCCCGAACATGTATTGCTTTATCTTCCGCGGGTCTGTCAGCGCTTCCCATACTTTTAAGACAGGCGCATCTATGAACAGGGATATCTTTGCCGTGTAGCCTTTGCCCATATGACTGCTCCTTTAATCTACTTCTTTTTTTCTGGGGCTTCAGCGGCGCTCTTGAGCATCGTTAGCCCCTCTTCGAACTGCGCGCCGAGAATAACGTCCATATCCATGAACACATGCATCAATTTTGCCGCGTATGAATTTGGGCCGTACATCGCCCATGTGACCTTCGTCGAGCCGTCGGAAGGCTCCAGAGTGTACCGGACCATGTTCTGCGCCTGCATCGGCCTGGTGAAATTGATCGTTATATCGACCGTATTGGGATTTGAATCGGTTATTTCCATCTGGCCGCCCATATTTTTACTTTCCCACGCGTATATGGAACCCTTGCCCGTTGCCGGTCCGCTGTAAGTCCTTTTTATGCCCGGGTCCATTTTTTCATAAGGGGACCATGCCGTCCAATTATGGAAATCATTAATTAAGGGATATATCTTCGTAACTCCTGCCTTTATCACGATGGAGCGCTCCACCCTGAATGTATCGGGTTTTCCTGCGGCAAGCGCCAGTATGACCGCGATGGCAAGTACCACTAAAATAGTTATGACCGTATAGAATTGTTTCATAAAAACCTCCATGAATTTTTCAAGACATCCGTCTTTTTGGCCCGGAACTCTTCCTTTATTCCCCTCCAGCCCATATCGGAAAAAACGTGCGTCTTCGGTTACAATTATATTTCATTCCCGCCCCATGGAAAGGTTCGATTTACATAAAAAATTGATTTTTCTTCACATCGTGTTATTTGAAGGCGGCGTGTTTTCCCCCTTTATTTTCCACAAATACCTGTAAAGCGGGGCCAAGGTTTTGTAGGCAAGAGCCACTTCGTCCGCAAGTCCGGGGCTGAAAAGCAAATTATTCACCGGCTTCTCACAATAAAAATAAAAACTTTTCATCACATACCATTTAATTATCCTTTTATCCACGTTCTCCTTCGGCGGACGCTTATAGCTGTCCCCTCCGATCGAAAAAATATTTTTTTTCGACCTTAAAAACGATATGGCTTTCAGGAATTCGTCCGGCCGCAACGTGATCGCCCGCCTGAAATTTTGCATGGTTTCCTTCGAAGGAGCGTACATGCCCATGCCGAAACCGTATGAGTCGTGGGATATCTCGAAATAATATCCGGGAGCGTCCTGCCAATCGATGCCCGGGCGCTTGAACGAGAACCACAGGCGCGATTTGTAGGGAGATTTGTCCCTTGAAAACCTTACATCCCTGTATATCCTCGAGATCATCTTTGATGGGTCGGTCTGGAAATGCGGGTCTATTTTCAGGACCGTCGGGACAAGGTCGTTGATGAGGTCCCATGTAGGTTTGACGCAGTATCTGATATAATCCTGCTTCCGTGGTTCGAACCAGCCCCTGTTGTTGTTCTCCCTTATGCCCTTAAAGAATTCCACCGACTTTTTCGGATAGCCCCTGAACTCCGTCCTTTTATTCCCGGCCATTTTTCCACCTGCGCATCTGTTTTTAAACGCAATTATACCAGCCGGAACAAAAAAATGCAAAGAGTGTCAGGAGATTTCCGGGTTATAAGCGATTACCTCCTCGGCCAATCCCTTAAGAGCGTATTTTACGGGAGGGCGGCATTTTATATCGCCTTTAATAAGCTCATATGTTGGGCCGCTTAAAAGTATGGAGCCCGGGACGCAGGCCTGCTCAAGCCTTGCCGCTATGTTAACCTGCTTGCCTATTGCGGTATAAGACAGCCTTTCAGCGGACCCGAAATTTCCAACAATGCAAACACCCGTATTTATTCCCATCCTTACCTCGAAAGGCTTTTCAAAACCGAGCCAGTGCCATGTTTTCCTCAAATGAACCATTTTTTTTTGCATTTCCATTGCCATCTTTACGCACCGTATTGCGTGGTCCCTGTCATCCGTTATCTCCGGCGCTCCAAAGAATATCATTATGGAATCTCCGACGAATTTATCGAGCGTGGCGCCGTGTTTTCTCGCTATTTTTGTCATCTCATCCATGTATTCGTTCAGCACCCGCGCAAGCTCCTCGGGTGCCATTGTGTCGCTCATTTTTGTAAAATCCTTGATGTCGGAAAAAAACACCGAGAGTTTAAGCTTCTCCGTCTTTTTTTCCGGCACGTCGCCGCGCAGTACCCTGTCCACCAGCTCTATGGGCAGATAGCGGCTCAACATTTCGCTTCGCATTATCGTCTCCATCTGCGAGCGTATTATGACCTCAAGCTCGTTATTGATGCCGCTGAGGGCGGTTCTCTGCTTTTCCAGGGTGATATTCTGGAAATAATTCTCCCTCTCCATTTTTTCAGTTTCGTTCGAGGCATAAATTGCTATGAACGCCGCAGCGCTGTTAAGTACAAGCATCTCCAAGTCCACCCCCTGTCTCGGCCTTAACATGAAAAAACCGGATACCATCACCGCGCCCGCCGCGGAAACGAGGATAGCAAGATGCCTTTTTCCAAGCCTTGTAAATATCGCCGCTATGCTCAGGCCGACTATAAATTCCACCGACTGCCTGCCTGCCACGTGCGCGCAAAGCGCAGTGGCCGTGCCGTAAAACAGCACGGCACAGGCGCTGATATACATGAATGACTTCTGGGCCGGCCCTATGTCCGCCTCCCCGGACGGTTTTACAAAAAGATAAAACACGAAAATGCATGCGGCCATTATCAGTTGCGTCCAGTCCGTCCACGAAGTGAAAACATCCAGGCCGCTCGTGAAAAATCCCGCCATTATGGAAACGGCTATGAAAAAGGATATAACCAGCTGGACTATCATCAGATTTTTCATGTTCCTGAATATTACATGGCGGTCATAATTTTCCCCGTCGGCGGGGCCGGGCGCGCTGTCGGCCGCAAGATTTTTGAATATTTCAGGGTTGTAATACATATTTAACAATTTTTTCTCCTTATTGAGGGAAAAGGCGCCAAAAGATCCGGCGCCATTCATTCATTGCGGCTGATTATCGCTCTTAAAACTGTTGTTTTGGCCCGTCCGTGTTCTTTAATATATTTTTTAATTCCTCTATTTTGTCCATTATGCCGGCTGCGTCCCCTTCTTTTGAATTGCCTATAAATTCAGCCACTACAGCCGCTTTTTTTATCCTGTTGTTAAGGTTTAAAAGTTCCGTCTGGCTTTCGGTGAGTTTTTTACAATTATCCTTGAGCAGCATTTCAGTGTTAAGCACTTCTTCTATTACCTTTTCCAGTTCTTCCCCGAATTTCCCAAATTCCGCGGACATCCTGTGCCTTTCCACCGCGATTGCGGTAAACGACCCCAGTATCCTCAATAGATCAACGTCGTTTTCGTTGTAAAGCTCCATTTGATTTTTATTGTAAACTTCGAACAGCCCGATGAAATTTTCATTTTTAACCAGTATCGGCATGGAAATAAAATTGCGTATCTTATATTTTGTCCTTTTATCGTTGTCAACATACCCGTCGCCGGACGCCATATTGCATAAATACGGTTTCTTGGTCCGCATGAGAAGGCCGCAAAGCCCCTTCTCCCTGTCGAACCCGGCGTCTATGGGCAGCCCGGCCGGAGCATCTCCGGATAAATTGTTTCCAAAAATCATCAGGCCCGTTTTACCCATCAGCGAAGCCGATGAAAATTCCGAATTTGTTATCTTTGCGGCAAGCTCAAGCATGGCGTCCATGATCTCGGTTATGTTGTCGACAAAATTAATGTTCCTGCCGGTCTCCACAATGGCATGCATTTTCTTTTCATAAATTTTGGCGATCTCAAGCCTTTCCCTGTAGGTCCTGATCAGGCTGTCATTCAGATTGTCCTTCATTTTACCCGTCTTTCATTTTTTTTAAGGCGCGGCGCTTCCCGGTTCCTTCCGGCTTGAATAACCGCCATGTATTTACCCGGCATGATAATCAAAAACATTCAGTTTTCAGCCAAGCGGCGGTTAATTATGGGTTAACACGGCGAGCCCGGCAAGGACGGTCAATTAACATCCATTTCACACCAAATTAACCGAAAAATCCCTCTCAATTGTTATATTGGGAATGAAAAAAACAAAAGAGGTGCTTTCATGTTCATAAACGATTATCCTTTGAACCTTTATGACGAAGATACCGTCTTTACCATCGACGACAGCGACGACCCGCGGAGATTCCTGACGGACGAAGAAAAGAAGGAAAAAGAGTATTTCAGGAGGTACCTGCGCCTGGTGTTCGATATCTAAGCGGATTTTGCGGCCATTTTGGGCGGGGTATGTGCCTGAATAATATATTCCATTGATTGCGGCAGTAAAAGGTCCCGGGCAACCGGGACTTTTTTGTCTCATATAAATGTCAAGCCTATCAAATATTTGCGGTGAAAATATGAACGGATTGAAAGTAAAGGACATAATGTCAAAAGAGACGGTGACGGTGTTTCCGGAAGAGCGCATTACGGCGTTGATCCAGAAACTTTTGAAGTTCGACGTGGGCGCCGTTGTCGTCGTCAACAAGGAAATGCGCCCCCTGGGCATTGCAGCCCGAAGCGACATATTTGAACGCATACTGAAAGAGCCCGTCAAATATGTCGAAAGCACCGCGGACGACATAGCGAGAAAAAACTTCATATCCGTGGATCCCGATCTCGACGTATCCTCGGCAAATGAGATCATGCAGATAAACCTCATCAACAGGCTCCCCGTGGTCAGCGGGGGAAAACTTGTCGGCATGATCACCCACAGGGAAATAAACAACATCCTCAACGAGCAGGTCGGCATACTGGAAATAAGCCACAAGGACCTGGAAGAAAAAATGAAGATCGATTTTTTGACCGGCATTTATAACAGGGCCTATGTGGATAAAAAGCTCATCCAGTTCACCGACCTTGCCTGCAGGACAAATACGGCCTTCACCCTTCTTTTGATCGATATAGACAATTTCAAGGGCATAAACGACACACACGGCCATATTTGCGGCGACGTCATTTTGAAGGGAGCCGCCAAATTATTCGTTGAAAAATCCAGGAATATCTCCATTGTGGGGCGGTTCGGGGGCGATGAATTTCTCATCATCGTCCCCTATTCGGATTACAATTCCTCGATTTATATGGCCGAGCGCCTGAGAATGTCCCTTGAGGAAACCATCTTCAATTATAACGGCAAAATGATATCTGTTACTGCAAGTATCGGCCTCGTCGCCTGGAACAAATCCATCAAAAACAGCCAGGATATGATCAAGAACGCTGATAACTGTCTTTACGCGGCCAAGAGAGGCGGAAAAAACAGGGTCAGTGTCTGCGGCGGGGTGCTTTCCGGGACGACATGACACGGCAACGACCCGCATCATGCCATAAATCTTTCCCTGATTGGCCGCCCGGTCCAAATTTTCTTCCGGATTGACTTTCAATATAAAATGCTGTTTAATAAGGTGACAACGGTATCGGAGGGAAAAATGTCGGAAAAAAAATACGCAGGCGCAATAGATCAGGGCACCACGAGCTCGCGTTTTATCCTTTTCAACCATTCCGGCAAATCCGTCGCTTCCCATCAGATAGAGCACAAACAAATATACCCTGAGGCTGGATATGTGGAGCACGATGCCGCAGAGATATGGGCCAATATCAGCGAGTGCATAAGGCAGGTCCTTTCAAGATCCGGCATACGGCCCGAAGAAATATGTTCCATAGGCGTCACCAACCAGCGTGAGACCACGGTGGTCTGGGACAAAATAACGGGCAAACCGCTGTGTAACGCCATAGTGTGGCAGGACCTGCGCACGGCGGATATCTGCGACGGCCTTGCGGCGTCCGGCGGCAAGTACAGGTTCCAGAAGACTACCGGCCTTCCCCTTGCCACATACTTTTCCGGTCCAAAATTAAAATGGATCCTGGACAACAACCCCGGAATAAAAAAAGCCGCTCTCGGCGGCGACGCGATATTCGGTAACATGGACGCCTGGACGATATGGAACCTTACCGGCGGCAGCCACGTTACCGACCCCACAAACGCCTGCCGCACCATGATGATGGACCTTAAGACCCTGCAGTGGGACAAAAAAATGACGGATATTTTCGGCGTGCCGGCGTCGATGCTCCCGGAAATAAGACCCTCGAGCGACCCCGCCTCATACGGATCGACAAAAAAAGATGGCCCCTTCGGCGCCGAAATACCGGTCATGGCCGCTCTCGGCGACCAGCAGGCGGCCCTGTTCGGCCAGACATGCTTTTCCGCGGGCGAGGCGAAGAACACCTACGGCACCGGCTGTTTTTTACTTATGAACACCGGGACAAAACCCGTAACATCAAAGAACGGCCTTCTGACCACGGTCGGCTACAAAATAGGCGGCGCCCCGGCCGTTTACGCCCTCGAAGGCTCTGTGGCAATCGCCGGCTCGCTTGTCCAGTGGGTGCGCGACAGGTTAAAACTGATAAAGGCATCCGGGGAAATAAACGACCTGGCGGCGCAATCAGAGGACAACGGCGGCGTATATTTTGTCCCGGCGTTTTCCGGCCTTTTTGCCCCGCACTGGCGCTCCGACGCCCGCGGCCTTATAATAGGGTTGACGCATTTTACCGGGGCCGCGCACATAGCGCGCGCCTCTCTGGAAGCCACGGCGTTCCAGACGCGTGAAATATTCGAGGCGATGTCAAAGGACTCCGGGATAAAACTCGCATCGTTGAAAGTGGACGGCGGCATGACGGCCAGCGGCCTGCTCATGCAGTTCCAGTCGGACATGCTTGGCGTAAAGGTGGTAATGCCGGAAGTCGCGGAGACAACCGCGCTTGGCGCGGCTTATGCGGCCGGGCTCGCGGCCGGGTTCTGGGATTCGACGGACGAGCTCAGGCGGAACTGGATATTGTCAAAGGAATGGAACCCTTCCATGCCCGAAGAAAAACGCGCGGGATATTATGCCGGATGGAAAAAGGCCGTAACGCGGTCCGTCGGCTGGATGGATAAATAAAAATCGAGGGCGCATGCAGAATACTTTTGACGTAATAATAATAGGCTCCGGGATAGTCGGTTCCCTTACCGCCAGGTATCTCTCCAGATACGACATCAAGATACTTGTCGTCGAAAAAGAGGCAGACATCGGCATGAACCCGAGCTCCGCCAATTCAGCCATCATCCACTCCGGTTACGACCCGAAGCCCGGCACCGTGAAGGCCCTTATGAACTCATCCGGCAACAAAATATGGCACACCCTCTCGCATGAGCTCGGCGTCTCGTTCAAGAACAGCGGCAGTTACGTGGTCGCCATAGGCAATGAAGAGCTTCCAAGGCTGCGTGAGTTATACGGCCAGGGTGTGGCAAACTCTGTCCCGGGACTGCAAATACTCGGCAGGGAGGAGTTTTTGTCGCGCGAGCCTCTCATAAACCCGGAAGTGTCGGGCGCGCTCTGGGCCCCTTCCGCCGCGGTCATCGACCCTTTCGGCGCGGTTCTTGCGGCCGCGGAGAACGCAGCGTCAAACGGCGTCGTTTACCTTTTCGAAACCGAATTCATCGATTTCATATCGGACAAAGGCCGCATAACCGGGGTCAGGACGAATCGCGGCGATTTTTTCTGCAAATGGGCTGTAAATTCCGCCGGCCTTCACAGCGGCGAAGTGGCCAACAGGGCCGGCACGATGAAAGATTTTGTCATTACGCCGCGCAAAGGTTCCTACCTTATATTCGACCCTATGAAACTTTCAATAAACAACGTCCTCTTCCCGGTTCCCTCCGAAAAGGGAAAAGGCATCCTTGTCTCGACCACGACGCACGGCAACGTCATGATAGGTCCGAATAACGAGCCCTGCGAAGGCATGGACGACTCGGCAACTACGGCCACGGGTCTTGCAGAGGTGATAAACGGCGCGAAAAAACTTGTCCCATCGGTCGATCCCAGGAATGTCATAGCCGAATACGCGGGCATAAGGGCCTCGGGAAACGCAGGCAGGGATTTTGTCATCGAAATTGCGAAAGGAATTAACGGCCTCATAAACCTGTGCGGCATCGAGTCGCCCGGATTTGCCTCGGCTCCGGCCATCGCCCTGAAAGTTGTCGACCTTTTGCAGGAAGCGGGTGCTGTCCTCAAAGAAAAACTTAACTGGGACCCCGTAAGAAATCCGGCCCCGCACTTCCACAGTCTTTCATTGAAGGACAGGGCCGAGCTTGTCAAAAAAAATCCGGCCTACGGCAGGATAGTCTGCCGCTGTGAGGAAATAACAGAAGGCGAAATAATAGACGCCATCCGCTCCATAGTGCCGGCGCGCACTTACGACGGGATAAAACGCAGGACCTGGCTGGGCACGGGCCGCTGCCAGGGGGCCTTTGATTACCCTCGCGTCATACAGATAATGGCCAGGGAGTTCGGCGTTCCGGAAACGGAAGTCACAAAAAAAGGCAAAGGCAGCGAGCTCGTTTTCAGAAATACAAAGGACGTTGTGCCGTCATGAAAAATATATACGACGTTATCGTTGTCGGTGCCGGGCCCGCCGGCCTGGCCGCAGCCATTGAGGCGAAAAAATCCGGGGCAAAAGACGTTCTTATACTGGAGCGTAACAACGAACCCGGCGGCATACTTCTCCAGTGCATACATAACGGCTTCGGTTCCGTCATATTCAAAAAAGACCTGCCGGGCCCGGCATACGCCTCTAATTATATCGAAGAGGCCTCAAGTCTCGGCGTCGAGATGCTCTTTGACACCATGGTCCTGGATATTACACCGGCCAGAAAAATATACGCCGCCGGCAGTTCCAGCGGTTTTATAGAGCTCGATGCCCGGGCAATTGTGCTTGCCATGGGCTGCCGCGAACGCACCCGCGCGCAGATAAGGATACCGGGTGACAGGCCCGCCGGAGTTTATACCGCAGGCATGGTGCAGAGGCTCGTAAACATCGAGGGGCTGATGCCGGGCAAGAAATTCGTCATACTTGGCTCGGGCGACATAGGCATGATAATGGCAAGAAGGCTGACAATCGAAGGGGCCAAAGTCGTAAAGGTCGTCGAACTTCTCCCATACCTTACGGGGTTAAGGCGCAATTTTGTCCAGTGTCTCCAGGATTTCAACGTTCCGCTTGAGCTCTCCACAACTGTAAAGCGCATAATTGGAAAAAAACGGGTGGAAGCCGTCGAAACCGTCAAGGTTGACGAATCCCTGAACCCTGTGCCCGGGACCGAAAACAATATAGAATGCGACTCGCTGCTGCTTTCCGTGGGCCTTATCCCGGAAAATGAACTGTCAAGGAAGGCGGGCGTCGCGCTTGATCCCGTTACGCTCGGGCCGATAGTAGACGAGGCCATGTCCACAAATGTCCCCGGCATTTTTGCCGCGGGCAATGTCGTGACAATTTACGACCTTGTAGATTATGTTTCCACCGCGGGAGCGTCCGCAGGCGTCAGCGCCGCCAGGTTTGCCGCGGCCCCGTCCGCGCCCCGGGATTTCATCAATATCGTCCCCGGCGACGGGGTACGCTCGGTAATACCGCAAAAAATATCCGGAAACGCTTCAGGCGGCCCGGTGTTCGTCGAGCTGCGCGTCTCGAGGGAGTTCCCGGAAAGGGCCGCGGTCACCATTGAAGACGGCGGGAAGGCGGTCTATTCGCACGCGGAAAAATACGCCAGGCCGGCGGAGATGATAACGCTGAAAATAAACTGGAACGAATTGGCCCAAAAATTGTCAAATAATTGCGGTGAGTTGAAGGTAAACGTCAGGAAAACATGACGAACAACGGAGAAAAAATGGAACGCAAATTTATCTGCATACGATGCCCCCAGGGATGCGAGATCACAACCACTCTGGACGGCAACGGGGCCATAACGGAAATAACCGGCAATTCCTGCAAGCTCGGGATCGATTACGTGAAAAACGAGGCTTCAGACCCCAGAAGGACCCTTACCACCACCGTAACGGTGGAAGGAGGGGCATTGCCGCTTTGCCCGGTCTGGAGCGAAAAACCCCTTCCAAAGGACAGGATAATGGAGATGGCCGGGCTTCTGCGCGGTGTTGTTGTAAAAGCGCCGGTGGCCATAAACCAGATAATATACGAAAACGCGCTCGGTAGCGGCGTCAATATAATATCAAGCAGGCCGATAAAAGGAGGCAAATAAGAATGGACAGAAAAAAGATACTGGCAGTGGACGACGAACCCAATATACTCGCGGCCGTAAAGGACACGCTGGAAGATTCTTACCTTGTCATCACGGCAAGGACGGGAAAGGAAGCCCTGAAAGTCATAGACGCGCAGGAACCCGACCTCGTTATCATGGACGTCATGATGCCCGAGATGGACGGCTTCGAGGCGGTAAAGGCTCTGCGCGCGAAAAGGCCGCCTTCGCATCCTCCGGTTATCTTCCTGAGCGCAAGGACCGCCCTTGCGGACGTGGAACAAGGGTTAAAGATCGGGGGTTTTGACTACATAACCAAACCCTTCTCCCCAACAAAGTTGCTTAAAAAAGTGGAGGACGTGTTCGAACGCATGGAAATAAGAAAAAAGATACAGCAGCAAAAGAATAAATAAATAAAAAACCGCGGGCCCTAAGGCCCGCGGTTTTTTATTTAAAATCCATGTTATTTGAATATTTCCCGGAGAAAATCCACGCCGGCCTGCCATGAACGCATGTCGGCTTTTTCATTATATGCCGCCCCTTTTGAAGGGTCGTTGCCGGCCTCTTTCTGGGTAAAAGAATGTACAGCCCCTCCGTACGCAGTCAGATACCAGTCGACCTTCGCGTCGTCCATTTCCTTCCTGAAGGCGTCCACAGTTTTCCACGGCACGTTCGGGTCGGCGGCGCCGTGCAGAACCAGTATTTTTGCCCTGATGTTTTTCGCGTCCATCGGGTCCTGCGCGTCAAGGTTGCCGTGGAACGTTATAACGCCCTTGATGTCCGCCCCGGAACGCGCGAGTTCAAGCGCGCACCCGCCGCCGAAACAGTATCCCACCGCTGCGATTTTTTCCGGGTCCACGAACCCGTAGCTTTTGAGTTTCTCAAGCGCCGCCAGCGCCCTGTTCCTTATCATCTTCCTGCCTGTTTCCATCCTGAATTTTGTGGCCATACCGGAGGCTTCCTTGACGCCTTCCGGCCTTATGCCCTTGCCGTAAATATCCGCGCAAAACACGGCGTATCCGAGCCCGGCGAACATCCTTGCGCGCATCTTCTCGTAGTCAGAGAGCCCTTTCCACTGGTGAAATATCAATATTCCCGGCATTTTTCCGTTGTTGGAGCCGTCATAAACCAGGTAACCTTCCAGGTCGTTGCCGTCCTGTGCGTATGCGACAGTTTCCTCATGAAGGTCGGCGGCTGAAAGCTGCGCCGCGGCGGGTAAAACAAATACCAGAAACGCAAAAATGAACTTTTTCATTTATTTCTACCCCCTCATTTCAATTTCTTTTTCATCCATCCTAAAAGATCGTTAAAAACTTCCTTCCGGTTCTTCTCGATCGTAAGGGCGTGGAAGGAATCGTTGTAAACCTGCATTTCCTTGTCGTTTTTCATCCTGCCGAACATTTTCATGGTGAATTTCACGTCGCCGAGGCTGTCGCTTCCGGCCAGAAGAAACAGGGACGGGATCCTTAATTTATTGAGGTTGGCCCCTATTTTTATCTGGTAAAGAAGGATGTTTAGCAGCAATCCCGCAGATGCCACCCTGATCTCGCGCGCGTCCTTGTTAAGTTTTTTCCGCACGGCCGGGTCCCTCGTTATCATCTCCGCCGTGAACGGCATATCGACCGGTTTTTTTGGGTTAAAAAGCGCCGTTAAGGCGATGGCCGCCCTTTTGCCCGCGCTTATATCCATAACGTCCTGATAGACCGGCGAGACCTCTATGAGCCCTTTGAATTCCCGGTCAAATTCCTGCGCGTTCATGTGCGCAATTACAGCCCCCATGGACTCGCCCATGATGAAAATCGGGGAGGCGGGATTCTCTGTTTTTATTATCCCTTTTAAGACGGCAATGTCGCTGATGTAAAGGTCCATGTTCTTGACATAACCGGGTTCCTGCCTTAAATCCCCGAAGCCGCGCAGTTCGAGGGCGTAAGTGGCTATCTTTTTGGCGCTTAAAAATTTCGCCATTTCTTCCCAGCGCTGGGAATGCGCCCCCATGCCGTGCACGGCCAGCACCACGGCTTTCGGTTTTTTTACCGGCCACTTCCTGAAGTAAATGGAATCTTTGTGTATGAGCATGAACTCCCCTTTTAAAAAAGTATTTTATTCCCGCGGGTGTAATTATAGCAGAAGAAATTATGATACGCAAATATTACGGCATGGATAACAATGGCGGGAATGATTTTTTAAGGCCGATCGTCCATAACAAATTTTATGTGTCAATTAAGCCTGCGTGAAGCTTCATGACCACTTTTACTGCGTCATTCGGCAACGGCTAAAAGCCTCTCGATTGGCCTTAAAAAATCATTCCCGCCATACCCTGAGCGAAATCAGGCCATTCGCACATCATTCCACCGCTCCCATGAACTGCGCCTTGTAGAGCTCGGCATAAAATCCGTTGGCGGCAAGCAAGTCCTTGTGATTGCCCGTCTCCACTATTTTCCCGTTGTTCATGACCAGTATGGTCTCGGCGTCGCGTATGGTCGATAGCCTGTGCGCTATGACAAATGAAGTCCTGCCCTTCATGAGCATCTTCATGGCTTTTTGAATGAGTATCTCGGTCCGGGTGTCGACGCTGCTTGTGGCCTCGTCGAGTATGAGTATCTCCGGGTCGGCAAGCAGGGCGCGCGCTATGGTTATAAGCTGTTTCTCGCCCGTGGAAATGTTCGACGCGTCCTCATTGAGCACCGTGGCGTACCCGTCGGGCAGTGCGCGTATGAAGTGGTCCGCGTGGGCCGCCTTTGCCGCGGCCGTTATCTCGTCGTCGGTGGCGCCCGGCCTTCCATAAGCGATATTTTCCTTCATGGTCCCCTTGAAAAGCCACGTGTCCTGCAGGACCATGCCGAAACGCCTGCGCAAATATCCGCGCCTGTAATCCTTTATGTCCCTTCCGTCGACGGTTATTTTCCCGCCCCACACCTCGTAAAATCGCATGAGCAGGTTTACCATGGTGGTCTTGCCAGCGCCCGTGGGCCCGACTATTGCCACGGTCTGGCCGGATTTTACGCTTATGCTCAGCCCGTCAAAAAGCTGGGTTCCCTCGTTATATCCGAACTTCACGTTGTCAAACGATACTTCCCCGCTTTTCGCGCCTGCTTCCGCAGCCCCTGCGTCGGATATTTCCTCCTGCGCGTCGAGCACCTCGAATATGCGCTCTCCCGACGCCACCGCCGCCTGCAGCATGTTTATCATGGCCGCCGCCTGCGCAACAGGCTGGGTGAACATGCGTATGTACAGTATAAAAGCCTGCACATCGCCGATGGCCAGCTTTTTTCCGGCGACAAATATGCCGCCCGCCACGCACACCGCCACGTAACCCAGGTTGCTTATGAAGTTCATGAGCGGGAATATGAAGCCTGATATGAACTGCGCCTTCCATCCGGCGTTGTAAAGCCGCTCGTTCACTTCCTCAAATCTCGCCATTGATTTTTTCTCGTATCCGAAAGCCTTCACCACACCGTGCCCTGTCAGCATCTCCTCAACGTGCCCGTTGAGCTCGCCCAGGGATTTCTGCTGGGCCATGTAATATTTCTGCGACGTCCTGGCTATCAGCATGGTCGCCAGGAAGGAAAGGGGCAGGGTAACCGCCGTTATTAGGGTAAGCATCGGGCTGATTACCAGCATCATCACAAGCGCCCCGGCTATGCCGATGACGGACGAAAGCAGCTGCGGCAGGCCCTGCTGAAGGGTGTTGTTTATGTTGTCCACGTCGTTCGTGGTCCTGCTCATTATCTCGCCGTGCGTTTTGGTGTCAAAATATTTCAGCGGCAGACGCGACAGCTTGTCGTCTATGTCTTTGCGCAGGGTATACACGGTTCTCTGCGCTATCACCATGAAAGCCCGCTGTGAAATATATGTCAGCACGGCTGCGATGATATTGAGCCCCAGCAGCAGGACGATTATTTTCAGGAGTCCCGAATTATCCGGTATCACGCCCCCGCTCCATGTTCCGGAGGTTATGCCGCTGAAAAGTTTTGTTATAGCCAGACCGAGCACTTTAGGCGCCACAACATTTAGGACCGACGCCAGCACCATTATGAATGAAAGTGTGATTATATGGACGGCATACGGCCTAAGGTAAGCGGCCAGCCTTTTTACCGTGCCTTTAAAATCCTTTGCCTTTTCCACGGGCCGGCCTATGGCGCGCATGTGCCCGCCGCCCCTCGGCCCTCCAGCACCGAACATGCCCCTTCCGACTCCCATGCCCGGCCCCGGCTGCGGCCCGAACTGATTCTGCTTGGGCGCGCCTGTTCCTCTGCTGTCGTTGCTCATGACAGTTCCTCCTCCGAGAGCTGCGAGTACACTATTTCCCTGTACACCTCGCACTTTTTCATGAGCTCTTTGTGCTGCCCTATGCCCGCAACCCGGCCTTCGTCCAGCACTATTATCCTGTCCGCGTCCATGACGGTCGTCACCCTCTGCGCCACTATGAATACGGTCGCCTCGCGGGTTTCCTTTTTCAGCGCCGCCCTTAGGGCGGCGTCGGTCCTGAAATCCAGCGCGGAAAAACTGTCGTCAAAAATATATATCTCCGGTCTTCTCACCAGCGCGCGCGCTATCGCCAGCCTCTGTCTCTGCCCGCCGGACAGGTTTGCGCCCGCCTGGGATATGACAGCTTCAAAACCATCCTTGTTTTCCGTTATAAAATCCAGCGCCTGGGCGGTCCCTGCCGCGTGTTTTGTTTCCTCATCCGTGGCGTCCTCCCTGCCGAACCTTATATTGTCGCCGGTTGTGCCGGTAAAAAGCATTGCCTTCTGCGGCACAAATCCTATCTTCCCCCTGAGCACGTCCTGTTCCATATTCTTTACGTCGACCCCGTCAACAAGCACGCTGCCGGATCCGGCATCATAAAACCTTGGTATCAGGCTGATAAGGGTGGTCTTGCCCGAGCCCGTACCTCCTATGACCGCAGTTACTTCTCCCGGCGATGCGGTAAAAGAAATCCCGCTCAACGCCGGCTGTTCCGCTCCGTGGTACTTGAATGCAACGTCCTTAAACTCGACAAAGCCCTTAATGGCTCCCGGCGCCACGGCTTTTTCCGGGTCCTTTATCTCGGGCTCAATGCCAAGCGCCTCGTTTATCCTCTCGGCCGAAGCCTCGAACCGCGGCAGCATTACAAAAAACATGGAGACCATCATTAGAGCGAAAAGTATCTGGGAGACGTACTGTATGAAAGCCATTATGTCGCCGACGTGCATCTGCCCCGCCTGCACCCGCAGGCTGCCGAACCATACTATTGCGACAATGGTGAAGTTCATTATAAGCATCATCATGGGCATCATGACGGACATGAGCCCGGCCAACTTCAGTGCGGTCGCTGTAAGGTCGGAGTTTGCCGTATCAAAGCGTTTTTTCTCATGCTCCACCCTGTCAAAGGCCCTTACTACCCTTATGCCAGCCAGTTTTTCCCTTATTACCATGTTCATCCTGTCGAGCTTCGCCTGCATCTGCTTGAAAAGCGGCACCGCCCTGCTCCATACCAATATGATAGTCACGGCCAAAACCGGAGTCGACACGGCAAATACAAGCGACAGTTGCAGGTCGCGGGTGATTGCCATGACTATGCCGCCCACCGCCATTATTGGCGCCCTGACCAGTATGCTCATGAGCATAATGACCATCTGCTGCACCTGGTTCACGTCGTTGGTAGTGCGCGTAATAAGCGAGGCAGTGCCTATTTTGTCGAATTCGTGGAAGGAAAAGCTCTCCACTTTTGCGAAAAGCGAACTCCTCACAGTCCTGGCAAACCCGAGCGCCACGCGCGAGGAATTGAAGCTAGACGTAAAGGCGCAGGCAATGCCCCCGAAAGCCACCGCGAGCATGAGCGCGCCCTTCCTTAGTATGTACGGTATGTCGGCGTTGACCACGCCCTTGTTTACTATGTCGGCCATAAGCGTCGGCAGGTAGAGGTCGGCCATTGCAGAGCAGAGAAGCAGGCCGAGCACGAAAAGTATCTTTGGCCAGTAAGGCTTCAAGAACCTGAAAAGTTTTATCATTTTGTTTTTCCTTCATGCTTATTACATTTAGGATAAAAAAAATAGGCGCTTTAAGCGCCCCTAAGCTTCGATAATATAGCATATTTATGGAGGTTTTGCAAATTTATAGGGTTTCAATAATCCCGGGATAAGGGCTTGCTTTATTGCGGCAACATAACCAATATGGCCGTGGTTTTGTCATGCTTTTCTTTAATCAGCGCCGAACTTTTTTATAAAGAACTGCTGCCCGAAATAAACCAGCACAACGTAAGCAGCCACTATCGCCTCGAGTATAAGGAAATATTTCGCCGACGGCATCACAAACCCGAACCACTGCGCGAACGGGGTAAATGGAAGCGCAACGCCGAACGCTATGATGACCAGCGATGTAAAGACAAGAAGTTTGCTGGGGCTAGACTGTGTCAGCGGGATCCTCGTCGTCCTTATCACGTAAATCACGACCGTCTGGGTGACCAGCGATTCCACGAACCAGCCCGTATGGAAAAGGGCCTGCGTGGCCCCCGTGCATTTGAAGACATATATCATAACCGCAAAGGTCACAAAGTCGAATATGGAGGAGATGGGGCCTATAAAGAACATGAATTTTCTTATTGATGCCACGTTCCACGGCCTCGGCGCTTTTATATATTCCTCGTCCACCTCGTCGGTGGGGATGGCGGTCTGGGAAAGGTCGTATAAAAAGTTGTTCATAAGGACCTGTATCGGCGTCATTGGCAAAAACGGAAGGAAAAGGCTTGCCCCTGTCATTGAGAGCATGTTGCCGAAATTGGACGAGGAGGCCATCTTTATGTATTTAGTTATATTGCCGAATGTTTTTCTCCCCTCGATTACTCCGTCCTCGAGGACCATCAGGCTTTTTTCGAGCAAAATAATGTCCGCCGACTCCTTGGCGATGTCCACCGCGTTGTTGACCGAGATGCCGACGTCGGCGGCCTTAAGGGCCAGGGCGTCATTGATGCCGTCGCCCACGAACCCGACGATGTGGTTGTTGTTATGAAGGGCGTGGATCACCTTTTCCTTCTGCACAGGCGAGAGCCTTGCGAATACCGTGGTCTTTTCCACGGCTTCCTTTATCTGGTCGTCGCTCATTTTTTCCATCATTTCGCCGGTTATCATCCCCTCTACGTCGAGCCCCACTTCGCTGCATATCTTTTTGGTGACAAGTTCGTTGTCCCCGGTGAGGACCTTCATCGACACGCCGTATTTTTTCAGCGCCTTTATGGCGCGCTCGGACGTGGCCTTCGGCGGGTCAAGAAAAGCCACGTATCCTTTTAATATTAGGTCGCTTTCGTCGTCGCGCGTGAATTCCGTCTTTTTGTCATCAAAATCCCTGTAAGCCAGCGCCAGCACCCTGAAGCCGTCGGCCGATAGGCGCTCGTATTCCTCCTTGAGGTCTGCCAGCACAAGGTATTCCATGTCTATTATTTCGCCGTCAAGCTCGTATTGCTTGCAGCGCTTGAATATCTCCTCGGGCGCGCCCTTTGCGATGAGCCTTGTTTTTTCCTCCATGGCCACAACGACCGACATTATCCTGCGCGAAAAATCAAAGGGCATTTCGTCTATCTTCCTGAAGTTCGTTATGTCGAAACCTTCCTGCTTGTTTATGTATTTCAATATGGCCCTGTCCAGGATGTTTTTCAGCCCGGTCTGGTAATAACTGTTTACGCAGGCGAATTTCAGGACCTCCTTGTCCTCCTGCCTCATGACGTCGCAATATTTTTCCAGAACGACCTTGTCCATGGTAAGAGTCCCGGTCTTATCCGTGCACAATATGTCCATTGCGCCGAAGTTCTGTATGGAATTAAGCCGCTTCACTATGACCTTTTTCTTGGACATCTGCGAGGCGCCCATTGAAAGGGTGATCGTATTTATGAGCGGCAGCATTTCCGGGGTCAACCCGACGGCCACGGCCAGCGAGAACATGAGGGCCTCTATCAGATTATGCTTGAAGAACCAGTTTATGCAGAATATGACGACGACCATCACCATCATGACGCGTATCATGGTATAGGTGAAGGCCCTGACGCCCTTGTCGAAGCTGGTCTCCACCTGCATTGTGGAGAGCCTTTTTGAGAGTTCCCCGAACTGAGTGTAAACGCCCGTCTTCACAACGACTCCCAGGCCCGTGCCGGACACCACCGACGACCCCATGAAGGCTATATTGCCCATGTCGGCCATGGATGTGGTTTTCTTGTCGCTCACTTTCGGGTTTTTTTCGACCGGGATGGATTCCCCGGTAAGGGTGGCCTGGTTTATGAAAAGATCCTTGCAGGAAATTATGCGAAGATCAGCGGGTATCATGTCGCCGGCATAAAGGTCAACTATGTCCCCCGGGACTATTTCCCTTATGTTGATCTCCTTGGGCTTTCCGTTCCTGTAAATTGTGGTGGTGGTCTTCACCATTTCCATTAGCTTTTCGACCTCTTTTGAGGCCCTGAACTCCTGGACAAAACCCATAACAACGCTCAATATTGTAAGTGCGAAGACTATGACCGCGCTCGGGACATCGCCGAAGAACAAAGACAGTATCCCGATTATCATCAGAACTATTATGAGGGGTTCGAAGAATTTGGAAAGGATCTGGGAAAACACGGATTTTTCTTTTTTCCTGGGAGGCTCGTTATAGCCGTACTCGGAGAGCCTGTTCTTTGCTTCCTTGTCGGAGAGCCCTTTTTCGTTCGTCTCCAGTTTCCCGAAGATGAGTTCCGCAGTGCTCGTGGAAGGGTCGAAATCAAATGTCTGCGGTTTTACGTTGGACCTTGCCTGCTGCGACGGCTGCAATTTCGCCTTCAAATCCTTCAGTTGTGCCATGGAAACACCCCGGACGTTCTTCTTTTAAAAAGAAGTTAGTTTTGGCTTGGTTTTCAGCGCGCTGCGTCTGGATCTTGAAGGGATTGCGGCGTTACTTCGTCTTTTTTTAAGGTCCGAGGTACCGCTGCCGCCACTTCATTTCGCGTCTTTGCTTCAGTATTATTTGTGTTTGTATTTTACATTCATTAAATGATAATTTCAACCCTTAATTTATTAATATAATTTCAACGGCTCCCCTGGATTTTCGCCTTGTTAATTTGGTCATATAATCCCGATATTCCGGAGTCGTTCTTAAAGTCGGAAATTCCCTTTTTCAGGGCCTTCAGAGCTTCGTCAATATTCCCGAGCTTATAATAGGCATATGCCATATTTTTTACGCTGTCCGCGCTGTTGTCCGATTCTTTTTCCTTTATAAAATAATCCAGAGCAAGTTTATAATCGTTGTGCTTGA
Source organism: uncultured Spirochaetia bacterium (assembly GCA_964443355.1). Classification (GTDB taxonomy): domain Bacteria; phylum Oederibacteriota; class PGYV01; order PGYV01; family Palsa-1178; genus Bog-1181. The sequence goes on along the minus strand of CAYUDX010000002.1, from coordinate 132,152 downwards.
GAAAATAAACCCCCAGATTTCTTGCCACGCCGACATCGTTGACCTTTTTCTTTATCAGATAATCGAACAGATATGACGCTTCTTCATACTTGTCAAGCGCAAGCAGGGACACGGCGCCGTTATACATGTTTTTATATTGTTCGTTCATATCAACCTTGTTGATCTCTTCAATCATCCGATTCAGCATATCCTTGTTCCGGCTTCCCAGTTCTATCGCCCTGCCAAGCAATTCTTTTGCCGGCGGATAACCTTTTATTTGATAGCAAACCAATCCCATGGCTTCGATGGCCTCCGCAAAATCGGGTTTTTCCATTATGGACATATTAAGATATTTCAATTCATTCTCGGTATCCAGCATGAATTTATAGGCAATAGACAGATCGAACAGCTTGTCGGCCCTGCTGTTCAACGGAAAATCCAAAGCTTTTTTGTACCATTTTATCGCCTCATAATACCTGTTTTCCATTAATTTTTCATCGGCTATTGCAGCCATGCGTTCCCCGTAAACACATGCCAGATTATTATCATAAAGTAATTTGTTGTCAAATATGCTCCTGTATGAATAGATGCTGAAATAACGGTCATTGTTGATATTGCCGTCCTCCGTTACCTTATATAATATGCCTTGCGGTTCTTGTCCAATGTCAAACGCTGTTTTCAAAGGCGCAACATAATAACTCAAAAAAATGTCGGAAGTTCCCCTTAAAGCCGTAACCACATTATTTACATTCGATGTTATTTCTTTTTCTCCCACTTTAAGGTTAATGATGCCGTATTTTCCCGCAAGCTCGTCTATTCCCCACTTATACTGCAACGTATAAACCGACTGATATTTTTTGCCGCTTATTTTGTGCTCAATATATGAAAAATATCCGAGCGGCATCAGATAATAATCGGATTCCAGCAGGCAGACCGAATCGGGTTTTATCGATTTGGTTATGTTATTTCCAAAATCATATGAAATATAATTCTTCGAGCCGTTATTGTTCCCGAAGTTTATTATTACCTCAACCATCACGGCCGCAGCCAGCAAAACGGCAAAACCGTATTTTAATCTTTTTTTCTTCAGCGATCTCAGGAGATGGTAACTCCCCAATATGATAAGAACATACAGTAAAAATTGGGACGGCAACAACAGCGAATCCGCTTCCCACAGCAGCTCTTTCGAAGGTATCCTCAGAAAAATCACAGCCCCTGTCACGACAGAGAACATTGCCGCGTACATAAAAAATATTTCCCGCTTTGTCTTATATAAAATATATGCGCCGAAAGGAAATAATATTATCAGGCCCGGGTAATTCCTGAACGTCAGGCCGAAAAATTCCCCGAGCACGTCCGCGGAGGTTGCCAGCGATGCTTTCGTTTCATATCCCGACCGCAGTATGGTCCACCAAAAATCATGCCAGTTATCAGGCCTGGCCCAGAACACAAACGCCCCGTCAACTCCGGCCCTTATTGGAAGATATAAATAAACGCTCAGGCCTATGAGCACGAGCAAAATGTTATACATGTATCCCTGTAATTTTATTTTATTCCCGGGCCTGAAATAACCGTATAAATACACCGGGAGCAAAATGACCATGCTGGGCCAATGATCTGTCAGGGAAAGGCCGTAAACAAACGACAACAGATACAGTTTTCTTTTGTCGTAATTGCAATAAAATGAAATTGTGACGTATATGAAGGAAACAAAAAAGAGGAGATTCAGCATATATATCCCGCCCTTCGCCTCCGTCGCCTGGTTCCAGAATATATATGAAAAGCCGAGCACGAAAATCCCGGCCAGATTCAGGACCCTGTTTTCGTATCCAAAAATCAACCGTGTGTTTTGCCTGATCAGCAGATACGCCAACAGCATTACCATGGCCGCCAAAAAAGCGGAAAATAAGTTTATCCTGAATGCCGGCGAACCGACGGGCAGCAGGGAGAATATTTTTGCAGCCAGGTTGAACGACGGATATGACGGAGGATGCCCGATCCCAAGTGTATATGCGCTGGTTATGGTTTCGGGTGAATCGTCGTTTTTGAAGGCGGGATAAGCGGTATACAGATATAATTGAAATATGACCAATAAACTTACGGCAATTAATATATGGTCGCCGTATCTCCTTGTCATCTCCCCTCCCTTTTGGCCCTTATATCCTTCCCGAATCCCTGTTAATCCCCAGTATTTCCTTATTGATGGACATTGAAAGCATAGCCTCAAGCGGCAAAGGCATCGTTATGGACCAGTTATTATCCGAGATGCTTCCCGGCGTGTTGGTGCGCATGTCCGCGCGGTCCCATTTGTCGAAGAATGAACCCAGCGAGAGCCAATCCTGGATGAGCTGTATGGAAAATATCGATCTCGAAGAGGAGGCTTTTTTAAGGGCCGTAGCTATAAAAACGGAATCTGCCTTTTCCGCCGGCTCGCCCGGAAGCCCCAGGTATTTCCAGAACTGTGCTTTTTCATTGTATGATTCCCTGTGCATGTCGTAGAACATCCACGCCTGGTCCCTGTTTTTCCCCAGCCTGCGCAGAACCTCTTCCGGCGAGTTCACGCCGGACAGCCATCGCAGCCTGATTTTTGTGGAAACGTGCATGTCAAAAAGCCCCGCAATGACATTCTCCCTTAAAAACCCGTGCTCGACGCAGTATTTGTCAACAAGCATGGCGTCCACTGTGGAAGCTTCCTGCTCCCACCACATGGCAAGCGGGGACATGTCGTGGCTGGATATCACGGCTATGGAATTTTCCCTGTATCTGTCCGGGTCCTTAAAATCATAGGTGTTGCCCCAGTCGCGCGCCCACCTCTGCACGTCCATACCGGGAATGGCGAATTCCTTCAACGTTTCATAGGAACATACCGGCACGACGCCGAGGTCCTCGGCGCACGGCAGCATCAGGGTTTTTTCCATCATTGCGGAAAGTATTTTATGGCCGTGCTCTTTCCATTTGCCTTCGTCTTCCGGGTCGAATTTCCCTTTCAGCCCGTAGGTGTCGGATGGCTCGTCGAGTTTAATTGTCCATAGCCTGAACAACCCCACAAAATGGTCTATGCGGAACATGTCATAAAAATTTTCCGCGAATTTAATCTTTTCCTTGAGGTAATCGTGTCCGTTCTTTTCAATCTTCCCCCAGTTATAAGTTGGCATGCCCCAGCGCTGGCCCTTGGCGAAATACATGTCCGGTGGAGCGCCCGACGACACGTCGAGGTTGAAATAATCCTGGTTGGCCCACACGTCTGATGAATCGCGCGCCACTAGGAAAGGCAGGTCCCCCTGTATGAAGACACCTTTTAAATTCGCGTATTGCCTGGCCTCTGAAAACTGCAGGTATATCTGGTACTGGAGCCATTTCTGGAAATTTATTTCATCGATGTTATCCCTTTCAAATTCCCTTAACGCCGCTTTATCCACGAATTTGTATTTTTCTTCCCAGTCTTCCCAAGACTTCTGGGAATTGTTTTCCTTTAAAACCTTGAACGCGGCGTAATCGGGCAGCCAGAAGCCGTTGTCCACGCAGAATTTTTCAAACCCGGGCGTGGACTTGAATGAGCTGAAAATTTTCCTCAGGGTCCTGAGTTTTATCTTTTTTAGCCTGTAATCCACCCTTTTGGCGCCCGCCGGGCAGGAGCCTTTCAAATGGGCCATGTCGCGCTCGAATTCTTTTGAAGAGGCGCCTTCAACGGATTCGAGCCTTAAGTACATCGGGTCGAGGGCAAAAGTCGACTGTGCCGAATAAGGGGCGAAATCAAAACCGGAATCGTTGAGCGGCAGCAGCTGTATTATGGACATGCCGCATTTGACGCACCAGTCAACGAGCAATTTGATGTCGGGAAACTCGCCTATGCCGGAGCTTTTTTCCGAATAAATGGAAAAAAGCGGCGCAAGGACGCCCGCCCTTCTCCGCGCGCCCATGCGTTTCCACTGAACAGCGGACCTCGATGTTAAAAAATATGAATATGGATCGTTTTCCATTATTTGAACACCTCTCCTGTTTCTTTCGCCCATAATATCAGGTCCAGGGCGGCCATCGGTATCTTCATCTTTTTTGCGAATAATTTCATCTTTTCCTCAATCTCATGGTAAAGTTTCACCGGTATATGGGTTGGGACTTCCCTTATTACGCCGAGTTTCTTGAGGTTGCGGAGTATGTGGCGGTCGAGGATGGCAATATCCGCGCCGAAGCCGACATTGCGCAGGAAGTGCGAGGCTTCTTTCAGGCCGTAACCCTTGATGTTCTCATGGAACCAGTCGCGCATTTTTATCGGGTCGGAAAATCCCGACATGAACTTTTTTATGAATACCTTCCCGTCCTTCACGAACCTGTCCCTCGCTTCCACGAAATATTTGGCCTTTTTGTATTTGAAGCGCGGGTATTTGAGCTCGGCAAGGATCTCTTTTTCGTTTCCTGATACTATCAGTTTCTTCTTTATTATGGATTCCATGCACGACCAGCAGGCCTTTGCCTTGGACTGGGGGGTAAGGATGCAGAAAAGCATCTCGGCAAGAACGTCCTCTTCCGAGCCTTTTTCCCATTTATCCCTGTAACTTTTCAGCGCGCGCACGATCGCCGCGTTCTGCTTTATATAGACCTTTTTCATTTCCTTAAGGGTACTGTTTGGCACCTGTTTTATTCTCCGTTCATACCCTGAATTTGTCAGCAGTCTCGTTCAATATTTTCGCGGCGTTCTCGAGCTCGAGACCTGCCGCGGAAAATTCCTCGACCGAGGCCGTCTGCTGCTGTGAAGAAGCCGCAGATTCCTGTGCGGAGGCCGCTATCTCCTCGGATGAGGCCGCTATGGATTCCACCTTAGACGTGGCCATTTCCACGGCACCGGCTATCTCCGAGAACATGGCGTTGGACTGCTCGAGTATGTCCGCCCCTTCCTTTATCTGGACGGCTTCCCTGTTTATATTGTCCACAAGCGTGGACATGTGCGTCCTTATGTCCCTTATTATGACCGATATCTTTTTTAGTTCTTCGGCGCTGTTGTCGGAGAGCTTCCTTATCTCCTCGGCTACTATGGCGAAGCCGCGTCCCTGCTCGCCCGCCCGCGCCGCTTCTATGGCCGCGTTGAAAGAGAGCAGTTTTGTCTCCTCGGATACGGCCCTTATCACCTCGAGCATCTGGTTTATCCGGTCGGAATATACGGCAAGTTCGGTCACCTGCTTTACCGACATCTCCATGTCCTTCCTTATGAAGGACATTGAAGAAAGCATCCTGGCCATGAGTTCCATGCCTTTTTTCGAGGCCTGGTTCGCGTTAAGCGCGGATTTGGCCGCGTCCTGGGAGTCGCTGGCCGACTGGGCCGTGGCCCCTGATATGTGCGACATGGTCTCGGAAAGCTGCCCGGCCGTCGCCTTCAACTGGCCGGCTATGCCGACAAAAACCTTTGATGACGATGAAAGGGTCTCCGACTGGCCCTTTATATTATTGATGAGCGGCCGTAAATTATTTATTACGGAAGAAAAAGCCAGTCCCGGGGAGTCGTTGTCCGACTTCGGGGTAAAATCCACGGAAAAATTCCCTGCTGCAAGCTCTTTTGCCGCGTCGGTGATCTCATTCATATACACGGCTATTTTTTCAATTGCCAGTCCGAGCCTGTCGTCCTTTGACGCCGCGGAAAATCCTTCCGCCACCGACCCTTCGCCGATTTTTTCCGCCATGAGCGCGGCCCTGTCCAGGTATACGGCCATATCGGAGAGGCTGTCCATCAATTGTCCTTCATCCCCGGACATGCCGTTTTTTTTCGGAACGACTTTGCCTGATTTGCCCAGGCTCAGCGACCTGACCGATTCCTTAAGCGATCCGACAGGCCCGATAACGGTAAAATAGAGCGCCAGGACCATTAGCGCCGCCGTCACGGCCGCGGTAAGCACCAATTCCATGGCCTGCGCATGGTCGAGAAAAAGGAACGAACACGTTATAATGGCCGCTCCGCAAAAAATTATTATTGACGTCTTCCACAATGAATTCAAATATTCCTCCTGAATTTTACATGCCCGGCCTTTCATTGATTTTATACGCCTTTAGACCCAAAGTCAATATAAAGAGGGGCCGGCCCGTTATTCCATCCCGTATTCCTTGAGCCTGTACAGCAGGGTCCTCCGCGAAATTCCCAGGAGCTCCGATGCCTTTGTCTTGTTGTTGAGAGTCCTTGACAGGGCGTCCTTTATGAGGGTGATCTCCATGCGTGACTTTTCCTCCCTGCCGGCGTCGAACATTGATGAGCCCGCACCCGTTGTCCTGCTTTTCAGGTAAAGTCCCAGAGTGTCGGCGGTAACGGCTTTCTCTTTTTCCATTATAGATATCTTCTGGACGATATTTTCCAGTTCCCTTACGTTTCCCGGCCACGGGTAGGATTTTAGCCTTGAAACGGCTCCTTCATCAAACTCCTTTTCCGGCGTGCCGAACTCGACCGAGTATTTTCCGGCAAAATACTTTTGCAGGGCGGGTATGTCGAAGGCGCGTTCGCGCAGCGGCGGCAGGGTAAATTCCACTATGTTGAGCCTGTAATAAAGGTCTTCCCTGAATTTCTTCGCCCCGATGGCGGCCTTGATGTCAATGTTCGTGGCTGCGATGACCCGCACGTCGGTTTTTCTTGCCCTGACATCGCCGAGCCTCGTAATCTCCTTGTCCTGTATCACCGAGAGCAGCTTTGCCTGTGTTTCCATGCTCAGTTCGCCTATTTCATCGAGAAAGATGGTCCCCGTATCCGCCATCTCGAATTTTCCGGGCTTGTCGATTGCAGCGCCGGTGAAGGCCCCTTTAACATAGCCGAAGAGCTCGGATTCGATGAGCCCCGATGGGATGGCGGCGCAATTTACTTTTATAAACGGGCTTGCCTTGTCCACGCTCAGGGAATGTATTATCCCGGCCAGCACGCCTTTCCCGGTTCCGGTCTCACCCGAGATAAGTATCCCGGCGCGGGTATTAATGACCCTGGAAAGGGTGTGTTTTATCCTGAGTATTTCCGGGTGCGACGACGAAAAAAATATCTCCTCTATGGAGCCGGAAACGGCGGACGCCGCGTTGCATCCGATTTCCTTCAACGCCCTGTTGACGGTATCTATAAGGTTTTTTTCGTCAAATGGTTTCGGCAGAAAATCATATACCCCGCTTTTGACGGCGTTGACCGCGGTTTCGATGGTGCCGTAAGCGGTAAGCACTATGAACGGCACCCCGCTATCCTTGACCTTTGAAAATAATTCCAGGCCGTCCATCACCGGCATGTTCACGTCGGAAATTATAAGGTCGATGTTCTCATCCTGGAATATTTCCAGGGCCTTGAGCCCGTCGGAGGCCTGCAGTACGCTTGTGTAGCCGTTCTTTGCCAGCAGCCCTTTTAAGACCTTCCTGATATTTTCCTCGTCGTCCGCTATGAGTATTTTCGGCATGTCCTCTCCTTATAATATATTAAATTGTGTCAGGCCTTGCCGTCCGGGTCGGAAGCGCGATTGTTATTTCAGTAAAGCTTGAGCCGTCGCTCTGTATTATCAGGCTTCCGCCGTGGGCCTTCATTATCCTGTCCGAAACCGCAAGCCCAAGTCCGGAGCCTTTTGGTTTTGTGGTAAAAAGCGGCTGCCTGATCTTCTCCATTGCCACCGGGCCCACCCCTCCACCGTTATCGCGCACTTTTATCTCCGCAAAACCGTTCTTGAGCGCGGCCGACACTTTAACGGCTGGATTTGCGGAATCCTGCGCCGCCTGAACCGCGTTGAGCATAACATTTAGCAGCACCTGTTTTATCTTGTCCGCGTCGGCATTAACCGTAATAAAATCCGGATGGACGCCAAAATCCATCGCGGCGCGCATGCCCTGCAGGTTGACCAGCTTTATCACGTCGTAAACGAGTTTTACAATGTTGAATTCCGCGCGTTCAACCTTAAGCTCGCCGGCAAAATCCTTCCAGGAATCAAGCATTCCGGTGAGCCTCTGTATCTCTTCTCTTATTATTCCTGTATTTTCAATGTCCTGCGCGCTTTTTCCCTCAAGGAGCTGTGCCGCTCCCCAGAGCGCCGCAAGCGGGTTCTTTATTTCATGCGCCATCTGGCGCGCCATCATTGCTATGCGCTTCATGTTCTCCTCTTCCATGACCCTGCGGCCCAGGGCGTAAGCCTTCATGTAAAAAGCAGCGGCCTCGCAGATATCGCCCAACAACTCTATTTCGTCCTGGTTGAACGAAATATCGGCGGTTTGTTTCCTGCCGGCCAGGATGCCCTCGATCTGCGACGCGTATTTTAACGGGGCAATTATCGAGGCCCCGAATTTATCCAGCATTTCCTTTTCCGCCGGGTCCTTTGCCTCGTATCTTATTATCATTTTCCCGGGACCTGCGGCGGTGTCCATGAGTTTTACAAAGCCGCTCCGGTCGGTCTCCCACGTCAGGACAAAATAAGCCCCGTCAGCCGAATATATCGCCGCGTCCATTTCGTAAAAATCCCCGAGAAGAAGGAGAATATGCCTGATCTTTTCCCCTTCAGGTGCCTGCATGGATTTGATGGCGGCAAACGACGCCCTTGCCCCTTCGATGGCCGCCACGCCGCTTATCTTCTGTACCAGGAAGTCCACATAGCCGTGAAGATATTTAAGGAAATAAACCGAAGGCAGGCTCAGTGTCAGCATGGCGGCCGCCATTGCTATTGGTTTGTCTTTCAATAGCAGCGCCAGGGCCGTGTAGGCGGTCCCAAGCACAAGGGCCACCAGGGTGTAGACCGCGAAATTCTTGAAAAGCACGCCCGCGTCAAGCAGCCTCAAGCGGAATATGGCGTAAAATATGAGCGCCGCGTATGCCACGTTGCTGATGTTGCCCATATACATGAGGTTGTGCATTTTCAACCCGCCCATGAAATCAAGCATGCCGCCGAGAAAAAGCAGCCCGAATGCCAGTATTACGTAGCGTATCTTGGTCCTCTCCTGCTTGAATTTAATGCGCATGTAACGGTATATAAGGACCCCGAAAGCCGCCAGCAGGGTAAGGCATTCATACATGAAAATGGCAAAGCGCACCTGGTAAAGCATGTAAATATCAAGCAGGTGTCCCGAAAAAAATGTCGATAAGGTAAAGACCAACCCGGCCAGCCCCAGGGCCGTGTATAATTTCAGCATGCCGTCCAGGAAGCGGCTCTCCTCCTCAAAAAGGCTCCGGACAAAAAACAGCGCCGCCGGCGGGACAAAGGTGACAAAAAGGAAATTTATCCTGGAAAAAACCTGGAGGTTGTAGCCGTCCCAGAATACCACGCAGATATTCCACGCGGCGAACAAAAACGATAGTATGGCGAAGGAAAAATTAAGGCGGTTCCTGCCTTTGATCAGGGCAAGCACCCCGAGGATAATGTTTATGACAGCTGCGGCCGCGATGAGGATGAATATCATGCCAACAATTTATCACATTTTCAGGAATTCTTAAAGCTGTTTTCCGGTTTAAAACAAGCCTATTTAACGCAGACTGCCTTGAGCGTAACGCTTGCGTGGTCGTTCCTGTCGTCCGAGGCGTCTATCCTGTAAATAAAGACCCCGGACGCAACCGGTTTCAGCGCCCTGTTCCTGCCGTTCCAGTAAAAATTGTTGTAGCCGGCGTTGCCGGTGAGGGAGTCGTCCCAGAATACCTTTTCCCCGGACACGGTGTAGACCATTATTTTCACGCTCTGCGCCTGGGTTGAAAGCCAGTAAACTATATTCGTGTCCGTTACGAACGGGTTCGGAAAATTCCCTTTCCCGATTAGCCGAAAGGGCGGAGGGGTCGGGGTAAATGTCGGAGTTATTGTGGGCGTCGGGGTCTGCGTAAAGGTGTCGGTCACCGTGTAAGTCTCCGTTATGGTCGGGGAGTCGGTAAAGGTTTCTGTCACTGTGTAAGTCGGGGTTACCGTGGGCGTGTCCGTATCGGTCGGCGAATCCGTAAATGTCGGAGAATTGGTGAAAGTATCGGTTATTGTCGGCGAAAAAGTCGGCGTCGCTGTCGGCGTCGACGTCGCGGTTATAGTTGAGGTCTGTGTGATAGATGAGGTCTGGGTTATGGTAAACGTGGGCGTCCTTGTGTATGTCTGGGTGTAAGTGGGGGTTATCGTAGGGGTGGTCAAAAGCGGCTGTTTGTTCAGGCCGTAATAGGTAACGAACGAAATAGTATTTCCCGGATTCAAAGTAAAACCGGAAGAAGGGTCTCCGTTGCACCACCAGAATACCACCGCGCTGTCAGGCCTCCCGAGCGATCCGGTCATGTCAAGCCCCGGGGTCTCCTGTTCCCATTCTCCGTCTCCGGCGACATCGACCCAATTTGCCACTTCAAGTATATCCGGCATTGTTGCGGCCTCATCATATGTGTTATTATATGTATATCCCCTGCCAACCAGCGTCGGTGTGACCGAATGAGGGTCGGAGTTAAAATCCCACCAGTTTGCCGGAATTTGCCCGAGTGATTTATACCATGTGGTTGTGTTTGTCAGCGTTGTAATGCCGTTATCTGTTGAAATAATGGCGCCATCCTGGTTCATTACCATGGTATCAAGTTCAAGCCGTATGGCGACTGTATGCACAGCGGCGGAGGTGTTGGTCAGTGTGTATTTTATTTTGACGGTATCACCGGGCGCGTTTGTCGCGGGATTATTGACAAATTCAAGGCGGAAATTAGCCTGGATTTCCCCGTTCACTATTTTTGTCTCGGAAAAATAGGTCCCTCCATTAATAAAAGAACTTCCGATTTCGGGGCAATCATGCAAGTCGTCAAAATCATATGGTTGTGCGTCGACTTTTATGACAGAATGTGTCGTGGAAACCCAGTCGTCCGTATTGTAAGGATACAAGTAAGTCAGGGTTCCGTCGGAAGGCGTGCATGCGTCGCAGGTACCCATGTTAAATCCAAAAAAAGACTCATTAAAATTAATCCCAAGATTGCTGTTCTGGATGCTTGCCATAATATCATATGGATCGGCCGCAATCGCCTTATAAAACGGCAATAGCGCCAGGCAAACCGCGATAATAATTGTCTTTTTCATTTACAGCTCCTGTATAAAACTCCCTCCCGTAATATACCATAAAAAAAAATGTAAATCCAATCGGATTAATATCAGTCCTTTGTGCCGGGGAACATCAGGGATAATCCGAAAAACGCGCAGTTGCAAAGTACTACGGTGGCGGAAACCGGAAGGTTGAAGCCGAATGCCATGAATGTGCCGCATGCCGCGCTTACCGCGCCTGTCGCCGCGGAAATCACCAGGAAATTCCTCAAACCCCGGGAAAACCTTACGGCCACGGCGGGAGGGATGATGACGAGGGAATAAAGCATAAGGCCGCCTATCACGCTTAAATTCACGGCCGCAACCGCGCCGCACATTACCAGGATTGCCTGATATACAAGGCGCTCGTTGATGCCGGTCGAGGCCGCTATTTCCCTGTTGAACAGGACAGCGCTTATGGGGCCGTAGAAGGCGGCCACGGCCGCGGCTATTGAAAGCAGGACCGCGGCAAGCAGGGCGATGTCGCCGTAATCCGCCAGCAGAACGCTTCCCCACAAATAACCCGATGCCTTGAGAGCGCCGCCGGGAAGTATGCCTGCCCCCATGAATGCAAGTCCGGTAAACAGGGAAAAGACAACGCTCATGTTGATATTAACGGAAGCCTTCGACCTCTCGGAGGCGCCGCCGGAAAGCACTGCCGGAAAAAGGGATGCTGTAAATGCCGCGATCTTAGGGTTGATGCCCAGGGCCGCGGCCCATATTGCGCCCGCCATCGATGCGTGGGCTATTGCCACACCGATAAACGGGATGCCGAGCATATAAACGAAGACACCCGTCAAGCCGCAACCGGCCCCGGAAAGCGCCATTGCGGCCAGGGATTTTATCAGCTGGTCATCCACCGAAAGCCTCCCCGCGCATTTTCGGGTCCATAAAACCTTTCCTGTCCCCGTCGTAAGTTATCCGGCCTGAATCCATGGCTATTATCCTCCTGCATGAGGCCGGCAGGCGGTCAAGCAGGTGCGTCACAAGCAGGATGGTCTGTCCGTGGGCCCTGTGGGCCGTTTCCACAAGGTTCAGAAAGTCGGCGTATGAGACCATGTCAAGATTGAGGTTGGGTTCGTCGAGAAGTATGACGCCGGGCCTGCGCGAGAGCACCATTGCCAGGAGCACTTTTTGTTTTTCCCCGCCGGATAATGTCGAGAATCGCCTTGACAGGATCGGCCTGATCTTAAGTTCTTCGATTGCCCCGCCGGCCTTCTCCCCTTTTGCCCCCATATTTATGATATCCATGGCAGTAAACGGCGACATTGAAGAGTTGTTTTCAAGGGACTGCGGGAGATAACCGGTCCTTTTCCTTATTACAGGGATGCCCTGCCGGTTTGCGAAAGCTCCGGCCACCTGGACCGTGCCGGAGTCCGCGGGATTAAATCCCAGCAGCGTGCGCAGCAGCGTTGTCTTGCCCGAGCCGCTCCTGCCCACAACGCAGGCGAATTCCCCCCGGGAAAGTTTCAGGTTTATGTTGTTTAACACCTTTACGCCGTTCATTTTTACATTGACGCCCGCGCACTCGACGCATATGTCCATATTAATTCCCGGCCGCGGCCTTTATCATGGACAGATTGTATTCCCACAGCTGAAGGAAAAGCGAGTCCGTACCCGATGACACCCCGGGGAATGTTGAAAGTATTATCTTTTTTATCCTCAGCCCCCTGTTTATGGCGTCGGCCGAGGCGTCCTGGGTGCCGGTGAGATTGCTTATTATAAAGGAGGCTCCCCTGCGCCCCGCGGCAACCGCATCGTTTATATCCTTCGGCCTTAATTTTTCCACGTCGCCGAAAACATAGAGCACATCAAATCCCAGGTATTTCGCGCCCTCCGCCTGGAACGCGCACGAAACCACTTTTATTTTTTTCGCCTTTAATTTCATCAGGTAGGCGCTGTCGTCTATCACCCGCTCCCTGATGGCGCTTATGTTCGCGTTCATCGAATTTATTATCTCGCCGGATTTCGGCGGAAAGGCGGTGCAAAGCGCCGCAGCCGTTTCCTGCAACCCCCTGAAGTAATTTTCGGGTATGGTCAGGTCGTCCGTGGCTATGACGACTGTTTTGATGGCCGGATTTATCTTTGCGGCCCTGTCGGCCAGGTCCTTCTGGTATGGATGGATTATAAAGATGGCCGCCTCTTTTATCTTTTCCGCGTCGCCGGGCTTAAGGTCGTAACCTCCCGGACAGACTTCCGAGGGTATCAAAAGGGAATTTTTCAGCCCGGCCCCGCAGTCCTTTACCATTGAAAATATCATGGAGGTGCCGCACAATACCGCGGTCTTTTTCGGCCCCTGGAAGGAGCATCCCGCCGCCGCAACGGCCGCCAGTATCACGAGAAATATTTTTTTCATTTTGCCTTCTCTCTTTAGATTTTCATAGTCATTCCGCACATGACGTTAAAGCCCTCGGCCGGGTAGCCGGATATGACGTAATATTTTGTGTCCAGGATATTGTCCACGTTCACGTAAAATTTTGTCTCGGAACCCGCTATCTGCGTTTTATAGTCAAGCGAGGCGTTTATGACCGCGTAATCGCCGAGTTTTGTCCCGAAATTATCCGCGTCGTACCTGTCCTTGGCGAAATCGACGGAAACCTTGAATTCATACGCTTTCATTATGTCTGCCTTCACATACCCTTTTCCGGAAAAAAGCGAGAGCCTCGCCGTCTTCCCGCGCGGGTCCATGTATGTCGCCGAGGCGCCGGTATCCATGAAACCGAAAGCCTTGTAATCTACCGAGGCCTCGGTGCCTCGCTCGAGGATAAACCCGGAATTCTTAAGCGTGTCGTCCATGGGGTCCACCTGCAAAAGGTTTTCGCCTTCCATCTGGTAGCATGAAAGGGTATATGTCAGGTTGTCGGATATGGTCTGGGTCAATCCCGCCTCATACTGCCAGAAACTTTCCGGCACAAGTGAGCCAAAATCCGCGAATACCATCTGCCCGGCTGCGGGTGTAGAATATCCCCTTGATACGTTCACATAAATCGTCTGCTGGTCGAAGAGGGAAATTTTAAAACCTGCCTGTGGAATCGGCACCGACCCCCACTGGCTGGAAAAAGCATACCTCAATCCCCCTGATATGCCGAAAATCCCCACCGCCTGGCTTACCAGGAAATATGGCGCGTAACTGTTCTCGGAAGTCCCCACTGATTTTGCCGTCGCGGTCACCGCCGGATAGTTCTCGTAATATGTCCCCGTATACTGCCAGTCAAATCCCGCCTTGGTGGAATTGCCCGGGAAAATTATCCATTCGTTCGCTATGCGCAGTCCGTGGTTCTCGAACTGGTCGTATTCGCCCGGTATGGCAAAATCAAATGCGCCCGGTGTGACGGAAGACGGGAACGCGTTGCCCAGGAACCTGTTGTTGCCCGAATCAGTATATGCCATTGTGGATCCGTTGTAATCGCTGAACTTGTAATTCATCCTGAAGTCCCCGTCCCTGTGGATGGCCTGGAGCGCTTCTGCTTCCCTGGGCCAGTAAGGCGCATAATCCGGCCCCGGATTGAAGGAGCGTATGTATGAATAATCGCCGTTTATTGCGGCCGAAAGTGTTTCGTCGAATTTATAACCTACGTGGCCGTGGCCGTCCTCGGTATACGAGTCGGAATTCCTCCGGTCTCCGCCGGTCGAGTTATAACCTGCGGTAAAGGAGGAATCTATCTCGTCGGCCTTGAACAGCCCGTTGAAAAAATAATCCTGGGTAAAATGCGTCCCGTCCATTATTCCAAGCGTGTAGGAGGACCCTTCCACGTCGCGTTTTTTTGTCGTAATGTCTATGACCCCGCCCGTGGCCTGGTTGCCGTAGAGCACCCCGGATGGCCCCTTTATGACTTCCACGGATTCCAGCGAGTCCAGGGTCAGCGTGTCGAGCATGGGATGCATCCACATTGACATCGACTGCGGCCTGCCGTCGATCACGGTCAGGATGTTGGCGTTGGGGGCGTTGCCGAATCCCCTTATATTTATGACCTGCGGAGTAAAAGTCCCGTCTCCGGCTGCCATTATGGACGCTTTGCTAAAATATACACCGGGAACCTCGGACAAAAGGTCCGCTGCGGTGACGGCTCCGCCTGTCAGAGCGCCTTCCTTGAACACGGTCGATATCTGCCCGTAATCGTTGAGTCCAGTCTGTACATTCTCTTCCTGGTCCTCGACCATTACCGCGCCCAGGTCTACCCCGGCGGTTTCATCGCCGCCGGCTCCGACGAAAGCCCCGCCCTGGGCGGCCCAGGCCAGCTGCGCCGAAAATATCAATAATGCCGCCAACATAAATTTTTTCATCCTGTCCCCTTTTGGCTCAATTGAGCCTGTATATTATGGAAACCTGCAGGTTCATTTTTTCAAGGCTTACCCCTCCCGGAAAAGGAGGGAACGGAGAGGCCCTTTTTATGGTATTTATTGCCTCCTCGTCCAGCATTGCAAATCCTGACGAGCTGGCCACGCCCGCGTAAGGCACACTGCCGTCGGGCATAACGGAAAATTCAACCGCCACCACGCCCTGTGTCCCTTCCCTGCGAGCCTCTTCGGGATAACCCCTTGCTTCCTGTATCCTGCGTTTGACCGCGTCCTTGTATTCGAAGACCGATTCTTTTTCGCTATCGCCGGAAGCGGAAGGCTTTGGAGCCGATCCGAAATCCTCTTTCTTTTCCTCCGAAGGCTTTGCCCTGTCCTCTTTTTTTATGGCCGACCGATCCGATATTATCTCAACGTCGGGCAAAAGCGCGTATTTATCCGTGTTTTTTATTGCAGAAGCGCGTATTGATGGCGCGCCGCCTGTCCTTCCAAAAAAGCCATGCCACGCCATGCCTCCTATGACGGCTGCATGCAGCGCTGCCGATAGGAATAATGCGGTGATTGTAATCGTCCTGCTTTTCATAAAATTCTCCGTGATAGCATAATAAGTTCTATTTTAACACACGAAAGTTTTTTCTTAGTACTTTATTTCCCTGGTCTTTCCCCTGAATATCCTGTAGACGAATATGGTGTACGCCAGCACCACGGGCATGCCTATGAGCGCTATCCACGACATGAGCGTCAATGTCAGCTGGGAGGTTGAGGCGTTCCTAATGGTAATTGAAAGGGCCGCGTCGTTGGAAGCTTTTATCAGGTTGGGGTAATGCGCCGCCGCAGTTATGACCCACAGGCCGAGGAACGCCGTTGAGGTTGAAAAAAATATTGTCCTTTCCATCTGTTTTTCCCGCGCCGCCATGGCGGAAATAAGTCCCGCCACCGTTATCAGGGCGCCCGCGGCGAACAGCGGCGACCCTATTATGTTGCTTACAAAAATATTTATGAGCGCCATGTAAAGCAGAGCAAGGACGAAATAAAACGGGAGTATCACCTCAAGGGCGCCGAAGGCCCTATCACGAATCTTGCCCGAGGTTTTCATCGCGGCCCAGGAGGCGCCCTGCGCGAGAACCGCGCACAGCCCCGTCACGCCGAATACCAGCGGCATCGGCCGCAGGAGCGTGAAAAAATCGCCGGCGTATTCCATTTTATTGTCAAGGGGCACGCCGAAGACCACGTTGCCCAGCGCGACGCCGAATAATAACGCGGCAAGAAAGCTGCCGATGGTAAATGAAACTTCCCAGAAGCCCGAGCGCGCCGTATCCTGAGCCCGGAATTCCATGGACACCGCCCTGAATATGAGGGAGAAGAGCACGAGCATCATGGCCAGGTAAAACCCGGAAAATGCCGTGGCATAAGCCTGGGGAAAGGCGGCGAAAAGCGCGCCTCCGCCGGTGATTAGCCAGACTTCATTGCCGTCCCAGACCGGGCCTATGGATGATATCAAAATGTCCTTTTCTTCCTTCTTTTTTCCCAGGACCGGCAGGAGCGCGCCGAGCCCGAGGTCAAAGCCGTCGAGAATTGAATAACCGGCGAACAGAACGCATATAAGGACAAACCACATATCCTGCAGGTTTATAAGAGTCATGTCACGCCTCCGCTTTTGGGCCGTCGAAGCCCCTGTTGACTATCTTGAGGGCCACCGACAGGAATATTATTCCCAGCAGGGCGTATATCGCCGCGAACATGACGAGCGAAAATATTATCTGGCCCGGGCCCACCACCACCGATGCCGCGTCGTGCGTCCTCATCATGTTGTAAATTATCCACGGCTGGCGCCCGACCTCGGCGGAAATCCACCCGCTTTCATGGGCAATATGCGGCAGTGGTATCATGAATGGCAAAAGGAAAAGGAACCATTTTGTGTCGTAAAGTTTTTTCCTGTAAAGCAGCCACGCGCCGAATAGTCCTACCGCAATAGAGAGCAAACCGATTGCCACCATTAAATGGTACGTCTGGAATATAAAATTTACGTTGGGCCAGTTCTCCTTTGGGAACTCGTTCAAGCCCCTTATGGTGGAATCGAGATGGAAGTTGTAAAGGAACGAAAGGCCGCCGGGGATGGCGACGCCCGTCGTTTTCCTGTTGTTGACATCAACCCAGCCCGCGCCGTATATCGGCACGCCTGATCTGGTCTCAAAAAGCCCCTCAAGAGCCGCGCCTTTGACAGGCTGCGTGTTAAGGACCTGGACCGCGTGGATGTGGCCGGTAACCAGCTGGAGCAGGGGCGTTATGGCGAAGAGGATAATGCCGAGCTTAAGCATTTTTTTCGCAGTCTCCCCAAATTTCCCGATGAGCACATAATACGCGCCTATGCCGGTCACCATTATGGAGCATGTCATCCATGAGGCCATTATCGTGTGCATGAACCTCGGCAACGTTGACGGATTGAATACGGCCGCGCCAAAATTTGAGAGGACTATTTTTCCGGTCTGCGCGTATATGGCCTGGTCGAATCCCGCGGGCGTCTGCATCCATGAATTGGCCACCACTATCCAGAATCCCGAAAGGTGGCTGCCTATGAAAACAAGAAGCGCCGAGAGCCAGTAAAGCTCCTTTGAGACGCGGCCGCGGCCGAATACAAGCACGCCGATAAAGACCGACTCGAGGAAGAAGGCCACGACCCCCTCGACGGCCAGGATGGGGCCGAAAATATCGCCCACGGCCCTTGAATACTGCGACCAGTTGTTGCCAAAGGAGAATTCCATGGTGATGCCGCTGGCGGCGCCCACCACGAATATCACCCCAAGAAGCCGTGCGAGAAAATCGGTTATTTTTTTATAATCCTCGTCCTTTTTTACCATGTAGATGGTCTCGCTGATAAGGATGATAAGGCCGGTGCCCAATGTCATTGCCGGGAACAGGAAGTGGAACCCTATTGTCATGGCGAACTGGATACGTGCGAGAATTACTGCGTCCATTTTTACCTCCGTTTAACCGGTATTATATGGATATATGATAGTATATAAGGGAGGTTTTTTCAATAATTAACCTGCTTGGTTGACATTCGATTTTACAAAATAAATGAAACAGGCATTCATCCATGTTTTTCTGGAAGCAGGATGATATATTATATAAGTAATACGGCAATCCCTTTTTTAGTCATATCCCCCGCCTACCTGGTAAGAATTTTTATTTTCTATATTCTAACTTTAATATTCTAATTTTATTCGCGCACTGTGGAATGTTTTTGCAACAAATCATTTCTAAAAAATACAAATTTCCATTTAAATCGAATTTCATGCTTCGTTCCCAATTTAACAATAACGGACTCGGCTTATTTCCACACGAATCCATCCATTCATGTCCAAATAAATATTTCCCTTCTTTTATAACCGACAACAATTCCCCCGTTTCTGATATCTTAATTATTCCGCTTTCCTTTCCTTTAGAAGAAAACATGTATAAATAAATATTGTTGTTATAATCCCTATATAATTCTTTCATACTTGAAGCCGTTGGAGAATTTTGGCAAATAAGCAACCTTGATTTGCCTTTTTTAAACTCTATTTTTCTTTCATTTATTTTATTGGCTATAAATTCATCTCCTTCGTCCGAATATATCCGCTTTCCCCCAACCACCACTCCGCCTTTATCCGCGGTCATTCTCTTCTCTCGCATATTTTCCCCACCAAATTTTTCAGGTAAGTCCGTTATCGTTTTGACTTCTCCGGTTTCCTTTATTTGTTCAATTTTATTTTCTGCTTTATCTCGAATAAATAATTCTCCTTTTTCATCGGTTGCAATTTCATTTTTGAAATTTATTAAAATAAAATGATCTTTCTTTTTATCCCATTTCATCTTCAATGCTTTCCCGACAGGAATATTATTTATATGTTTCCCGTTTGAATCAAACTCTTGAATTCGGCCATTCAAAATATCCATTATATAAATTTTTCCTTCTTTGTTTATGCTTACGTCAAATGACGTCTCATCAGGATATCCATCCGATACCGGGGCGCATAAGAATGTTCCATCAGGCGTAAAGTTGTTGTTTTCAAAATCCATTGTTTCGTTCTCATCTTTTTCTATGATTACTTTTTCATTTAAATCAAGTTCCTGATCGTAGCTTTGAGCCATAATAATTGGCGCTTCTAGAACAACCTTTGCGTTATATTTCTCCGGCAGCTTACTTTCATCAACTTCCGACAAATTTATTGTAATAGTATTTGTGCTGTCCGTGTTTGTTTCTCTTGTCACTCCCGGAACTTCCTTTATTGTTTGAGTAGTCCCTAATTGATCCGCATACAACCACGTCACTACGACCATCAAAAAAAATGTATATATAATTATTTTCCACTTCATCTTTCTCGCTCACCCTTCTTTGTTGTTTTTGTTGTGACCATTATTTTATTATTTCCGTTGGAATCCGTCGTCAGCTGATAATTATAGGAGAGGTTTTGCGTCATGCCGTTGAATTCAGTTGTTCCTACCACGTTAGAAGATATCGATTGCACGGCTGAAGCATTTTGTGTCTGGCTGGATACGACATCCGCCACCGTATAATTGCCGTCATCAGCCAGGGCATATGATGACAGGAAAATAAAAAGAATAAATAAATTAAATATGGTTAAATAGAAAAAAATGCGGCCAGATTTTTTCAAATTTATCCCAACCCCTGTGTTTTAGTGTAATAAATGAGGCAAATTCGCGCCGCCGGTATTGCTGTTAAGAGATACCCCTATTTATATTTGAAATTATATTTCAAAATATTATTTTGTCAAGTAATATTTTTCTTTCCAATAAGCCTGCGTCTTAATAATTTTGCAGAATTTCAACGCATAAAATCCCGCTTAATAATTTTAAAATCTATTTTTATTTTTTTTGGCGCATATCTTGACTTTTGCATTATGTGGGTTAAAATATACCAGTAAGAGATAGGTTGTTATATAAAATCGAGGTGTTAAAAATGTCCGAGCTTGTAAGATGCAAATCATGCGGTTTTGTCATGGAAGCCGGGAAATTACACGACAGGTGCCCGGCCTGCGGCGTGCCCGCTAAAATGTTCGAGCCTTTTACCGATACTGTTTCCGAAAAAAGAAGGATGATACTTGGCCTTCACATACACCCGATACTCGTGCACTTCCCCCAGGCCTTCGCTTTTTTCCTTTTTTTGCTGGCCTGCGCGACTTTTGCCCTGGCAGGCCCCGTGAAGGACGCCTTCATCACAACGATCCGCGTCGTTTCCGCCATTCTCCCGGCAGTGGTGCTCATCGCATTGTTAAGCGGCCTTATTGACGGCAAAATAAGGTTCCGCAGGTATAATACCCCTTTTCTTATCACAAAGATAACGGCGGGGTCTCTATTCCTGGTGACTTCCGTTATTATATGCGTCCTGGCCCTGAATTGCCCGCTGGAAACCGGCAGGTGCATGGCCGTTTACACGGCACTTACGGTTGTCGCCGTATGCTGCAGCGTGCCGCTGGGCATTATCGGGACGTGGCTCATCGAGGCGAAATTTCCCGGATAGGGATATTTATGCTTTCAAAGGGTCCGTTATCCCGGCCTCTTTAAAACCTTTTTCCCTCAGCAAACACGCGGGGCATTTTCCGCACGGCGGATTTTTGCCCTCATAGCAGGTATGCGTGTATTTCATCGCGTCGAGCGCGCCGAGTCTTTTTGCCAGCAGAACGGTCCCTTTTTTATCCAGTTTTATAAGCGGGGTGAATATCCTGACCGGATATTCCATTCCAAGCCTTAGGGATTTTTCCATGGACCTGATAAACTCCCCCCTGCAGTCGGGGTATCCCGAATAATCAACCTGCGATACGCCTATGACAAGGTTGCTTATCCCTTTTGTGTAGGCAAATGCGGCCGCCGCCGTCAGGAAAAGGATGTTCCTTCCCGGGACGAACGTGGCCGGGAGGGTCTTGTTAAGGCTGTGTTTTTTTGAAACGTCGGCCTTCGCATCCAGCAGGGCGCTGTATTTTATCGCCTCGAATTCCTTTATCACTATCACGCTGTTTTTCACCCCGGCAAGGCCTGCTATTTTCGCTGCGCTTTTAAGCTCCACCTTGTGCCTCTGGCCGTAATCGAACGAGACTGTTTCCACACCGTCAAATTTTTTTTTCGCCCAGAAAAGCGAGGTGGTGGAATCCTGCCCTCCGGAAAGCAATACCATGCATTTTGTTTTCATAAAAGCTCCGTTGTGTTTTTTTTATAAATCATCCCTGTTTAGCGGCAGCAAATAGGAAATGTCAGGCGGGACTTTTTTATGGCCCGTCCGTCCAACAAAGACTGCCGTGTAAATCAAACAAAAGTAAAACTATAATTTTCAGGTTCTTTCTTCCGGTCTGCCTCAAGTTAAACTCGGACGGCGGTGGCGTAAAAAAGTTCCGCCTGACATACCCCGGCTAAATACCGGGCCGACATATAAGTCGGCCCCTACAAGGACACGAAAAAATATGGCGGGCGGGGCTTTTTTTGCCAATCGCCATATAATACATTTATGCGTCAATAAAGCTGCGCGAAACCTTATAACCACTTTTACCGTGTCATACGGCAATGACCAAAGCTGCTCGATTGGCTAAAAAAAGCACCGCCTGCCATGCCCCGGCTAAATACCGGGCCGACATATAAGTCGGCCCCTACAAGGGACACGCGAAAATATTGCGCCCGGGGCATCTACACCGACCTTGCCGCCGTAACTCCCCTCACTTCCGCCGCCCCGGCCGCCATAAGGGTCTTTGCCGCCTCGTTTATCGTGGCGCCGGTGGTAAAAACATCATCCACTATTATAACAGTTTTACCCTCGACATTACAAACCGCTTTGAAGGCCCCCAACAGATTCCTCATGCGCTGCTTCCTGTCCAGGGAGTTTTGCGGGGGCGTCTCTTTTATCTTGGCCAGAGCCATGACCACGGGGATGCCTGTCGACTTTGATACTGCCTTCGCCAGAAGTTCTGTCTGGTTGAATCCGCGCTCGCGCGCCGATCTTTTGGATAACGGCGCCGGGACTATCATATGCACTCCTTCAAATATCCCGGGGTCCGCCCTTTCCATGATAAGCCCGGCCATTATGCGGGCCGCGGAGCTTTTGTAATAAAATTTCATCCCCCTTATGAGCTGCCTGAGGGCTCCCTCATAAACGGCCGCCGGCTCCACGCGGGAGAAAAAATTCTTCCTTTCCCTGCATTCCCTGCATCCTGCCGCGTGCATTGAGGCCATCGGTTTCGCACAGCGCGGGCACCTGTTTTCGGGGATTTTTTTTATGGCCCTGTAGCAGTTGCCGCAGAGATAAAGGTATTTAAAATCCTTGATGTACCTGCCGCACCCGGCGCACCGGGTGGGAAAGAAAAAACTCAAAAAGCCGTTCATTAAAAAATCCATATCCCCCTCTTATTTTACAAGAGCCCTGAAAAATTCATCAAGTCTTTGCGCGATCTTCTCGTTGGTAAAATTCTCTTTTACCCTCCGGAGCCCTTTATTCTGCAGTTCCTTGTAAAGGTCCGAGCCCGCAATAAGTTCCTTTAGCCTTGCTTTGAGGCCGTCGGCCGAGCCCTCGTGGAATATGAGCCCCGCATCCCCGATGACCCGGGGTATCTCACCCGAATCCGAGCCTATCACCGGGACGCCGGCGGCGAAAGCCTCTATTATCACCCTGCCGAACTGTTCCTTCCAGTTGGCCGTGGTTATTGAAGGCAGTACAAGGCAGTCCATGGCGGATAAAAATTTGGGTATTTCTTCCCTTTCCACATGTCCGTAAAATTTCACCCTGTCGTCCATCTTTTCCTTATGGACTGTCTCGCGCAGCAGCCCTTCCATCGGCCCGGTACCCGCAATGTGCAGTATCGCATTGTCCGGCCCTGAGAAAGCCTCCAAAATAATGCCTATCCCTTTTTCCACTGTGAGCCTGCCGACAAAGGCGACATTGAAAGGAGCTCCCTGTTCCCGCTCTTTTTTCTTTGTGAATTCAGCCGTATCGACGCCGTACTGCGGCAGGATTGCCACGTCCTTTTTAAAACCTTTTTCCAGCAGTATATCCTTTGCCTCGGCGTTGCCCGCAACCGCTCCGGATGCTTTGGCGATGCAGAAATCATTGAAATATGTGTAAATAAAATTGTGGCCTCTCCTGATATTTTCCCAGGTAAAAAATGCGGCTTTCTTTCCGGATTTCACGGCGGCAGAAATGAATTCATAGCAGGCGAAATCAAATGGTTCTTCCTCTATATAAACAATGTCCGGGTCTGTTTTTTTAAGGATGTCCCGCGCATCTAGGTATATGTGCACCATTTTTTTTGGGAACCAGACTTTTCCGGTCAGGTATGTTATTGAGGGATATCCGGTGTATGGGATTGTTTTTACCCCCCCCTCGGGCCAGTATGGAGGTGTGACCAGGATTATCTCGTGCCCGTATTTTTCCGCAAGTATTGCCAGTTTCCGCTGGTGCGATTTCAGGACGGAACTGTGTGATATAAATAATATTTTCAACTGACTTTTCTCCAATTGCTTTTTCTTCCCGGCCCTAAAGGTCCCTGAAGAGTTCTTTGTTGTCCTTTACCCAGTCGTAAAGTTTTTTGACCCCTTCTTCGGGCCTGACTTTCGGCGACCAACCGAATGCTTTTTTCGCCTTGGTTATGTCGCATACGAAAACCGGCTGGTCCCCTGGCCGCCAGTCCGAAAAACGCAGCGCTATCTTTTTGCCGAAGAATTTCTCCAAAAAAGTCAGCAGTTCCAGCAGAGACATGGTGTTCTTCGGCCCGCCGCCGATATTGAAGGCCTGGCCCTTTATTTTGTCTATGTTCTTTATAGCGGCTTCGTAGGCGTCTACAAGGTCCTCGATGAACAATACATCGCGCACCTGTTTTCCGTCGCCGTAGATAGTGATGGGCTTTCCCATCATTGCCGCGATGGTGAACCACGCCACCCATCCCTGGTCCTCGATGCCGAACTGGCGGTAGCCGTAAATACAGCTCTGCCTGAAAACGACGGTCCTAAGGCCGTATATCCTGGAATAATCTATCATATACTGGTCCGCGGTTCCCTTTGAACAGCCGTAGGGCGAATGGAAATCCAGCAGCCTTTTTTCCGAAATGCCGCGCGGAAGGCTCTTATACTCGTACCTGCCCTTCCTTTCGACTATTTTTATGTCGGTCATTCCGCCGTAAACCTTGTTGGTGGATGAATACACTATCACCGGGTTGGATTTTGTTTCCCTTATTGCCTCGAGCACGTTGAATGTCCCCATGGCGTTTATCTCAAAATCCTCCCTGGGATTCGTGACAGATGTGGTGACCGCGACCTGCGCCGCAAGATGGTAGACGGCGTCAAAATCACGGTGATTTTCAAAAACTTTCTTTATCTCCGCGTAATTGCGCGTGTCGCCCTTTATGAAGGCGAGATTCTTGTTCTGCTTGAGCCTGTCGATGTTCCACTGCGTGCCCCTGCGCGAGAGGTTGTCAAACACCCATACCTCGTGCCCTTTTTTCAGGAACCTTTCTGCCGTATTTGACCCGATGAAACCGGCGCCGCCTATGACAAGTACTTTCATAAGACCTCCTGATTATTTCTACGCACGGGACTTTGACCTTAAGTATCTTTTCAGCGAGTCCCTCCACCCTGCCATGTTGTCTATGTCCATGAGCTGCAGGTGGTAATTTTTTAGGGCTGAAAAAGCCGGCCGCATAGCCGGGCGTTTCCACTGGCTCTGGTTGAGCACCTGCACCCTGGTCGTCTTTCTCATGATCTTCATTATCTCCTCGACCATCTGGACCCTGGAGCAGTAGCCCTTGTTGGCTGCGTGGAAAGTGCCGAATGTGTTTATTGGGATCATTTTCTTTATCGTTTCGGCCAGGTCCACGGAATAGGTCGGGGAGGAGACCATGTCCTTGACGGCGATTATTTCCTCGCCCTTGTTTATGCAGTCCGCCACGTAGTCCACGAAATGCCTGCGCCTGGCGCCGAAAACCCACGCGGTCCTTATTATCATGTATTTCGCGCCGGAGGTTTTTACAAGTTCCTCGCCCATGGCCTTTGACCTGCCGTAGGCGTTTATGGGGTTGACTGGGTCGCTCTCGGAGTAAGCGTCGCCTTTTGTCCCGTCAAAGACATAATCCGTGGAAATGTGCATCATCTTCACTGAAAAATCCCTGCATGCGACGGCGATGTTCTTTGCGCCCATCGCGTTAATGCAGAAAGCGGCGTCGGGATACTCTTCGCACTTGTCCACGTCGGTAATGGCCGCGCTGTTTATCACCACGTCCGGCCTGTGTATCATAATGTATTCGTAAACCTCTTCGGCCTTTGTAATGTCGCACTCGGAGCTTGCCGGCGCTATCATTTCATTTTCGTCCCTGCAACCCTCGATTATGTCCGTGCCGAGAAGCCCGGCTCCCCCGAATACCAGTACTTTCATCTTTTCCCTCCGTCATAAAACAAATTTATTAAAATATTTTTACGGCCTGCCCCTGTAATTTTTCCTGTAATATTCCCTGAAAGCGCCTTCCTTGAGCCTCAGCCACCAGTTGGTATTGTTGGCGTACCACTTTATTGTAAGCGCGAGCCCCTGCTCGAACGTATTGGCAGGTTTCCACCCCAGTTTTTTCAGCTTTGACGAGTCAAGGGCGTAACGCCTGTCGTGGGCGAGCCTGTCTTTTACGTGCTTGATGAGCGATTCTCTCACGCAGAATGACTCCAGTATGCACTTTGCCACCTTGAGGTTCGCCTCTTCCGTGTCTCCGCCTATGTTGTATATCTCCCCCGGGACGCCTTTGTGCAGGACCGTGTCTATCCCGGCGCAATTGTCCTCCACATAGATCCAGTTGCGCACGTTCTTTCCGTCACCGTAAAGGGGCAGCGATTTTAATTCTATGGCGTTGGTTATGAAAAGCGGGATGAATTTTTCCGGATGCTGGCGCGGCCCGAAATTGTTCGAACTGCGTGTGATGAGAACCGGCAGGGAAAATGTCTTGTGATATGATATTGCCAGGAGGTCGGCCGAAGTTTTTGATGCCGAATAAGGGCTTGTCGGGTCGAGCGGGTCGCTCTCGCGCGACCTTCCCCTGGCCACGCTGCCGTAAACCTCGTCGGTCGATATCTGGAGGAATTTTTTTACCCCTGCTTTTCTGGAGGCTTCCAGAAGGTTGAAAGTGCCTTTTATGTTGGTTTCAATGAAGGCCGCTGGCCCCAGAATCGACCTGTCGACGTGCGTTTCCGCCGCAAAATGGACCACCCAGTCATGCCCCTTTATTGCTTTTTCTACGCGCGGCATGTCCAGTATGTCGCCCTTTATGAATTTAAAATTGCGGTTTTTCATGAATCGTTTAACCGTATCCGGGTTCGACGCGTAAGTCAAAGCGTCAAAAACCGTCATGGAATATGACGGGTGCTTTTTCATCATATATTCCACAAAATTGGAGCCGATAAAACCGGCCCCTCCGGTGACTAATATCCTCAATTTAAAACCTCCATGCCGGTTATTTAGGCCTATCTGTCCTTGCGCGCCCAGTCGTAAGGTATCTCTTTCGTATGCGCGGGCAGCCTGAACTCGTCGGGATCTTTAGGGTCGTAAACTTCCGTGGGCGCGTTTATGACTATGGCCTCCGTGTCGGAAACACCCTTGAACCCGTGGTAAATATTTTTTGGGATCTGCACGGCTATCTGGTTGTGGTCTCCCATGAAAAATTCGTTTATCTCCCCTTTTGTCTTTGAATTTTCCCTTCCGTCATAAAGCACGAGCTTTAACATTCCCTTTACCACGACGAACGTATCCACCTGTTTTTTGTGGTAATGCCACGCCTTGACCGCGCCCGGCGAGGCCGTGGTCATGTATATCTGGCCGAACTTTATGAAAAGATCGTCGTCCTTGCGTATCATCTCCATTAATCTGCCGCGCTCGTCCGGTATTGCCTTGAGCTGTTTTACTTTTACACCTGCGATCATTTGAACCTCCGCATCAATAATTGTTAATTATATTTTGTTCGCTCCGTGCGACTTTACGAACATGTTGGTCTCAAGAAGCGCGTCCTTTGATTCTCCGGCGTCCTGCCACCAACCGTCGAGAATATTATAGGTAAGCTGGCCCCTCTTAAGATAGGCGTTGTTAACGTCGGTGATCTCAAGCTCCCCCCTTTTTGACGGTTTTAACGACTTGATAATCCTGAAGACGTCGTTGGGATAAAAATATACTCCGATGACCGCAAGGTTGCTTTTCGGGTCCTTTGGTTTTTCGATTATTTTTGTTATTTTACTGCCGCTTACCTCGGCAATCCCGTATTCGCACGGGTTGCTGACTTCCTTTAAGATTATCTTGCCCCCTTTTTTCTGTTTCTTGAACTCGGCTGAGAATTTTTTGATGTTCTTTTCTATTATATTGTCGCCCAGCACCACCACCATTTTGTCCCTTCCGACAAAATCCTCGCAAAGCTTTAAGGCGTCTGCTATACCACCTTCGCCTTCCTGGTATCCGTAATGAAGGTGGGAAAGGCCGAATTCCTTTCCGTTGCCCAGCAGCCTTAAAAAATCCCCGGAATTCGAGCCTCCCGTGATTATCATTATGTCTTCTATCCCGGCGTTGACGAGCATCTGGATGGGATAATATATCATGGGCTTGTCGTAGACCGGTAAAAGGTGCTTGTTTGTTATCCTGGTAAGGGGATGGAGCCTTGTTCCGAGGCCCCCGGCAAGTATAATTCCTTTCATCACGCCTCCGGTTGTTTCCCTTGCTGGCAAGGGGGAATATGTAAATATCGGTATATTATATAAAAAATAAGGGGGTTAAGCAATAAAAATCCCCCCGCAAGGTGCCGGCAGATTTTTACTCCGATAAGATCGCGGGGCTTCGACTGAGTTCAGCCGAAGCCTCGCGCGTCGATCACTATATGTTTCATCCGCGGGTATAGAGGATGAAACAACCGCGGAATAAAAAAATATTTTTCCATATTCATGTTTTCCAGTTAATAATTGTTTCAACAATTCAAATATGTTAACATTACAATATATGCGGAGGGGATAGATGCAAAGGAATAAATTTTTAAACCTGCTTTTTACGCCAATAATATGCTGTTTGCTTGCCGGTTGTGCCAGCATGAATGGCGCAAGTTTCTCAAAAAAAATATTCCGGTTCAATATTTCGGGCCCCAAAGAAGGTGCTTTATCCGACGACTTAAAAAAGCAAATAGGCGATACAGTCACTGTTCTTCCATTCATTGACCGAAGAAAAGCAGAAGAAGTAAATTTTGCCTTCCAAAAGCAGCTTTCAATTGTAACAAGGGATTTCCTTATTGCGGAACTAAAGAAAAGCAAATTATTCAAAAAAGTTGATGTTTCTGATGATGCATTGCGGATTAATACTGACAAAAATATCATTTATGGCATTATTGACGCTTTCAAAATGTCTTTTGATGAAACCAGCATAACAAAAAAAGAGGATTCAGGCGTTGTCCATAAAACTTTATGCACTTATAAAGGACGAATAATCTATATTGGAAGCGATGGCCGTGCAATTGTTCATGAGTGTTTAGGGACAGCAGAAATATATCTTCCTTTTCAATACTTTAAGGACAACTATTTTTATAGTTTTGCCCCGGACAGCAATCTTCCTGATAGCAAATATGACGAATTTAATGACGTTCTTTCAAATATGTTTACATCGGTTATGAGTGATGCGTGTAAGGACTTATCTTCATCAAATGAATTTGTAAACAATTACATCGAGCCGGATACTTTTGCAAATACAGGCGAAAAATATATGGATTACGGAAAGTTTAATGAACTTGTAGGCAATGAAACTAAAATTGGCAGCTTGTCGATGTTAGGAGGGTCTGTGCTTGGAGTATTAGTGGGCTCAATAGCAGGAAATAACGGTAATATAGCTGATGATCCAGCACTAAATGGAGAATTAGGCGCTATTTATGGAATGTTTTTTGGTGCCGGCGCAGGTGCCATAGTTGGATTAATATTAGATCAAATTTTTATGACGCCGGAATTCCAAAAAGCCTCTTTTTACGCCGACTATCCTCACGACGGAAATAAAGGCCTGATACTATGCAGAAATTTTTAAACCTGCTTTTTGCAGCGGCGGCATTTTGCCTCCTGACCGGTTGCGCCAGCATGTTTAGCAACAATTTACCAAAAAAAATATATCAATTTAATTTTTCCGAATCCCGGGAAGAAAATCCTGCCAGTGACTTCAAAAAACAAATTGGAGGCAACGTTACAATATTTCCTTTCATTGACCGGAGAAATGCCGATGATATAAATTTCGCCCTTCAGAAGCCAATTTCAATTGTGGCAAGGGACTGGCTGGCGGCGGAACTAAAAAAAGACAAATTATTCGGGAATATAGACGTTTCTGATAATACGGTGCAATTGGCTTCCGGTAAAAACACTATATATGGGATAATCGAAACCTTCAGGATGTATTATGACATAAGCGATACAATGATTAATGAAGATTCAGGAATAGTATATAAAACTTACTGCACTTTTGCAGGAAAAATAATTTATATTGAAAACGACGGCCGTGCAATTGTTCACGAATATATCGGAACAACCGAAATATATATGCCGTTTAAATACTTTAAAAGCAACAATCTAAATTGCTACGCTCCGGATAGCAGCCTTCCGGATAAAAAATATCAGGAATTTGACACCAAGCTCGCAAATATGTTTTCACAGGTAATGCGCGACGCTTGCAATGACATCGCTCATTCAAACAAATTCACGTATTTTTACAACTCCGAACCCGGCGATTATATCAACAATGATGCTAAATTTTTGGCATACAACAAATACGATGAAATTGCAGTAAACGAAAGCCTGGTTGTAGGATTTACAATTGTCGGCTCGACAGCAATAGGAATTTTGGCAGGAACACTGCAAGGCAGATACGGCAGTGACGCTTCTGACGCAGATATTAATGGTGAAGTAGGCGGTGTTTTTGGAATGTTCATTGGCGGCGCAATAGGAAGTGTTGTGGGGATGGTTTTGGATGGTATTTTTGTATCGCCGGAATACAAGAAACAATCATTTTACGCCGAATATCCTCGCGACGGAAATAAAGGGCTGATACTTTGCAAGAATTTTTGATTTTCACCTCTTATAGATCAATATCTAATTTATTTGAATCATAAACATTGATTTTTCCGCTACATCCGTGAATCCTTCCTGTCCCTCATGTTTTTTCCTCCTGAAATATCCTGAATTTAAGGTGTTGACTATCACGTTGTTTTGTCCCGAAAGCAATCCCGACGTCTTCACATCGCCCGCGCAGACATAAATAATCGCCCCATGTTTTTCCGCCAGATCAACCGATGGGTTGCTCAAAAATATCACCTCTTTCCCGCGAATGGTGATGTCCGCCCTATTTTCATTAAGATCAAGATTTGCTCCGCCTTCATTGAAACGGTTCTCCCCGTCAATCATCATGGCACCCGGAAAAAATACCGACGAACCGTTGTCCGCGTAAACCCGCCATATCCTGAAATCCCTCATAAGCGCGTCGGCATTTTCCTTTTCCACTATCGAGTATGCTATAAGCAAGTCAATATTATTTAGCCCGAAATACCTCAGAAACGGCACTATTGAATTCTTTACGGCTGTTTTAGACCTTGGCCCGTCGTGCGCAAGTATGAGGATCTTTTTATTGCCCGGCGTCTGTATCAACACGCAATCGATGCCCTTGAATGCCGGAGCGTAAAGGGCCGGATGAGACGGCACAATGATATGCAAAACCGCCCATAATATCAGAACCAAAGTTGTTGCCTTTTTAAGGCTTGTTTTTTTTATGGTTGCGTCAATGTCATTATGCGGCAGGATTAAAAAGAGAACATAATAAATTATCACTAACAGGGCCGGCAGTGTCTTTACGGATATTGCGGCGTAGGGAACTTTTGCGGCCCAGTGGGTTATGAAGATCATCACCCTGATGAGCGCCCATGCTGAAGCCCCGAACACATGAGCCATCCATCCTGAAAAAAATCCGAATATCCACATTGCGTAGCCTATTATGGATATTGTCCCTGAAAGAGGGACTATCGCCAGGTTGGCTGCCACCGAAATGATCGATACCTGGTGGAACGTGTCGGCCATAACAGGCGTCAGGAACAACTGCGCCGAGATGGTCGTGGCAAGGGGTTCCTTTATCCACGGGTGCACTTTCGGCAGGACAGTGTTGGCCCAGGCAAGGGCGTATATTATCCCGAATGCCGCCAAAAAAGACATTACGAACCCCACGTCAAATAGCGACGAAGGATTAACGAGCAATATCAGAAAAGCCGCTATGGATATGGAATTCAGGGTGTCGCCGTCGCGCTCCAGTATCACGCCTGAGAGCACCATGCATGACATCAGGGCGGAGCGCACTATGGAGCCGCCCGCGCCGGTTATCACCATGAAGGAAACCACCAGCACCATTGTCAAAGACGCGGCTATTTTCCTGTTGACCCCGGCCAGCTTGAGAAATAAAAAGGCAAAAAGGGCTATCATGCCCACATTCATCCCGGAAACCGCCAGTATGTGCACGGTGCCCGTTATCTTGAATTCGTCGTAGATGTCGTCGGGGATGGCTCGCTGGTTGCCCAGCATGAGCCCGTCGAGGATGCGCGCCTCGGCGTCAGGCAGGCTTGAATATATTATCGAAAGCAGTTTCTTCTTGCACTGGTATGAAAAATATTTGAAATAATCGCCGATCACCCTGCCCTGTTTTTCCACCGAAGTGTCTTTGGCATACATTGTAAAATAAACCTGTTTGTAGGCCAGGTATTTTTCGTAGTCAAATTCTCCGGGATTTTTCGGCGGCTGAACTCCGAGCAATTTTCCCTTCACGAGCAATATGTCGCCATACTCGGGCGCTACTGCGATGGTTTTCTCAAGCGTCACCCTTATTTTTCCGGATACGGAGATATTCCCCCCGCCGGTAGTCTCCACGGATACCAGCCTGCCGTAAAAATATATTTTCGAATCGGACTGCTCGGGGTCGTCCTCGACGATTACCTTTGCCGCCTTTATGCCGGCCGTATCCATGCGTGTTATGCTGTTTCCCGGAAAGAAGGTGTTCTGGAATGAGTAGAGCAGTGATCCGAGGATAAAAAAAACAACGAAAAGAGGTTTGTCGCTTTTTTTACGGAACACAAAATAGGCGGCCAACGCGGCCAGCAAAAGAAAAAAAGCCTCCAGATACCGTATCCGCGTGATTTCGGCCGCCGCTATCCCTGCCACCAGCGCCACCGTCGTAAAAAAAACCGGCCTGTTCATAAGGCTTCTACGTATTGTTTGAGCCTGTCGAATTTTTTTGTTGTTATGCCCTTTACTTTTTTTAGCCCCTCTATGTCCCTGAAATTCCCGTTGGCTTCCCTGTATTTCACGATGCGGCCGGCCGTCACCCTGCCGATGCCCGGAAGGGCCTCGAATTCTTCGGCCGTGGCGGAGTTGATGTTAATAAGAGCGGCCGGTTTTACAGCGGGGCTCTCCCGCAGTTTTGCCCCGTAACCGGCAAAAAAATTGACGGCTATCCCGAGGATCGCCGCAGCCAGTATGGTCATCAGGATGGTCTTTTCTTCTTTTGTGAAGTGCATGAGCGTCCCCTCTATTACGCCGCATGTCTACCCTGCGCGAAAAAATCCCTGCTTCTTATTCGTCCTTAAATCTTCCGGCCGCCTTTACAAAGCCGTTCTCTATCCAGTCATAAAGGAACTTTTCGGCGACCTCGAATTTCTTGCGGTAATTTTCCATCTCAAGTCGGTCCATCTGTCCCAGCACGTAATCAACGGTCTGGCTCTTATGTTCCGGCTTTCCCACGCCTATCCTTATCCTGGCGTAATCCTGGGTTCCCAGCCTTTCGGTTATGGACCTGATGCCGTTGTGGCCGCCGTTGCCCCCGCCTTCCTTTATCTTTATCCTGTAGACAGGCAGGTCGATATCGTCATGGATTACGATGATGTCCTCTTTTTTTACCTTATACTTGTCCACGAAAGCTTTCACGGCGTCGCCGGAAAGGTTCATGTATGTCAGCGGTTTTATGATGACGCATTCCCGGCCGGCAAGCTCGCGCTGAGTGAACTGCGCGAGCGAATTTTTCGCGCTCACCCGGAATTTATTGGAGGCAGCGAGGTGGTCGATGAATTCAAAGCCTATGTTATGGCGCGTGTGGGAATATTCCGGCCCCTTATTGCCCAAACCTGCGATGAGCTTCATAAAACCACCTTGTTGTTATTTTACAATTTCCTTATTATATAAAAAACCCCGGGGTTTAACAATCATTATTGCGTGCGAATGTGGGGGGGTGGGGTCTAATTGATGTAATGGCAGGCGGAGCTTTTTTTCGGCCTGTCCGTCCAACAATAACCACTGCGTTGATCAAGCACAGGTAAAACTATAATTTAAAGGTTCTTTCTTCCAAGTCCATCTCAAGATAAACTGCGGACGGCAGTGCCGTAAAAAAAGGCCCGACTGCCATGCCCTGGCAAATACCGGGCCGCCATATGCCGGATGAAACTTTTCGGCGAGGCGAGATGTTTGTTTCTTAATTATATTTTGCTCACTATGTTCGCAATGCCGCCTTAAGTCCGCCCCTACAGGGAATAAAACCAATAAATGGCAGGCGGGGCTTTTTTTTGCCAATCGCCATATGATACATTTATGTGTCAATTAAGCTGCGTGAAGCCTCATAACCACTCGCCATGCCCTGAGCCGCAGCAATCCGTTTTCGCTGAAGCCTCAACGGACATGGGCAGCGGCTCTACGAGAATATGGGTGTGGTGTCATCGATGTCATGGCAGGCGGGGCTTTTTTTCGGCCTGTCCGTCCAACAACTACTACTGTGTAAAATCAAGCAAAGGTAAAACTATAATTTCAATGTTCTTTCTTCCAGTCCACCTCAAGATAAACTGCGGACGGCGGTGCCGTAAAAAAAGGCCCGCCTGCCATACCCTGGCAAATACCGGGCCGCCATATGCCGGATGAAACTTTTCGGCGAGACGAGATGTTTGTTTCTTAATTATATTTTGCTCACTATGTTCGCAATGCCGCCTTAAGTCCGCCCCTACAGGGAATAAAACCAATAAATGGCAGGCGGGAATTTTTTTTTGCCAATCTCCATATGATACATTTATGTGTCAATTAAGCTGCGTGAAGCCTCATAACCACTTTTACCGTGTCATCCGGCAACGACCAAAGCTGCTCGATTGGATAAAAAAAGCCCCGCCTGCCATGCCCCGGCCAATACCGGAACAATGCCATAAAAAAAGGCCCGCGGCTTCTGCCGCGGGCCTTTGTATTGTGAAATTGTCCTTATTTTTTCTTTCCTTCTTTTTTCTCTTCTTTCGCAGGTGCCGCTCCCTTTGCAGGCGCCGCAGCAGCCTCTCCTTCGGCTCCCTCTTCTCCGGCGGCCCTTTCCTTCTTGATTAGCTCCGGCTGCGCCCCTTCGGCAGTTGCTTCCACCGCTCCTGCTTCGCCCGGTTTCGGCTCTTCCTCTATCTTGTGTGAAACGACCGTGAATACGACCTTGTCTTTTCCGGTCATTATTTCCACGCCCTCCGGAACCTTTATGTCCTCCACGGTGAAGTCGTTGCCTATCATGAGGTTCGTTACGTCCATCTCGAACTTCTGGGGAAGGTCCTTTGGCAGGCACCTTACCTGTATTTCCCTGGTTATGAACTCGAGGACTCCGCCGATCTTCACGCCTTCCGCGAGGCCCGTCGAGAATACCGGCACCTTGAATATAGATTTTTCCTTTTCGGATATCTGCTTGAAATCGGCATGGATTATCTCGTCGGTCTTGGGGTCCCTCTGGACCTCCTGTATGACCACGATCTTTTCCTCGTTCATTCCGTTGCCGGTAAGCTTCAGGGTTATGAGAAGCGTCCCCTCCGAGAGGTGCTTGACCGTCTTTTCAATGTCCCTGATCTTGATCTCGATGGGCATTGATTTGGTTTCCTTGCCGTAAACTACCGCCGGAATCTTCCCGTCTTTTTTCATCTTTCTCCCTTCCGCCTTTCCCGTCCTGCTTACTGCGTCCAATACTACCTTTTCCATTTCCTTCCTCCTGCACAATTGACAACGTTCGCTGTCCTGTTTTTCTTTCCGCGGTCCCCACCCGCGGGCTCGCCAAATATGCCCGTAGTGTGCGGATCCCCGATATTCACGGGCCAAAAACGGCCCTGTGATTGCTATTTAAAAAGCTGGCTGATGGTCTTTTCCTCGTGTATCCTTACGATTGCCTCGCCGAAAAGTTCGGCCACGGAAAGCACTTTTATCTTCTTTACTTCTTTTCTCGCGTCCTGCGGTATCGTATCGGTCACGACGACTTCCTCTATGGGCGACTCGGATATTTTTTCCACCGCGGTGCCGGAAAAAAGCCCGTGGGTCATGCAGGCGTATATGTCGCGCGCGCCTTTGGCCTTTAAAAATTTTGCCGCCTGGACGAGCGTGCCGCCCGTGGCTATCATGTCGTCCGGTATGATGACGTCCTTGCCCTTTACGTCGCCTATGAGATGCATTGCCTCGACGGATTCGGGGCCGCTCCTCTTTTTATCCACTATTACCAGCTCGGTGTTGAGCCTCTCCGCGAAATACCAGGCAAGTTTGATTCCGCCGATGTCCGATGTCGATATTATCATGTTCTTTAATTTTTTCTTCTTGAAATAATTTATGAAGACCGGCGCCGCCAGAAGATGGTCCACCGGGATGTCAAAGAACCCCTGTATCTGCCCCGCGTGAAGGTCCATGGTCAGCACCCTGTTGGCCCCCGCCGTCGTCAAAAGGTTGGCCACGAGCTTTGCCGTAATCGGCACGCGCGGCTGGTCCTTCCTGTCCTGTCTGGCGTATCCGTAAAACGGCAGGACCGCCGTTATCCTTTTCGCCGACGCCCTTTTAAGCGCGTCTATCATGGCGAGCATTTCCATCAAATTGTCGTTCGTCGGCGCGCACGTCGACTGCATGACAAAAACATCCTTGCCGCGGACGTTTTCGTTTATCTTTATGCGTACTTCACCTTCCGGGAATTTGCCGACAAGCGCGTCTCCGAGCTTCAATCCGATGCTGGACGCCACCGCGGATGCCAGCTTTAAGTTAGAATTTCCGGAAAAAATAATCATGTTTTTCTCCTGTTTTGCCATTTTTCTTTATTTACCTGCCTGGCCCTGGCAATTGCAAGGGCCCCGGAAGGCACATCCTCCGTTATAACAGACCCGGCCGCTATTACAGTATTATCGCCCACTGTTACCGGCGCGACAAATTTGGTGTCGCTCCCCACAAAAACATTATCGCCTATCACTGTCCTGTTCTTTTTATGGCCGTCATAATTGCAGGTGATGGTCCCGGCCCCTATGTTGACGTTGCGGCCGATCTCCGAGTCGCCTATATAGCTCAAATGGGCCACGTTGGTGTGGCTGCCTATCCTTGATTTTTTTATCTCAACGTAATTCCCTATCTTGCAAAAATCCCCGATGTCGGTCCCGGGCCTGATGTGGGCGAACGGCCCTATGGAGCAACCGCTGCCGATGCGGGTTTTACCGCGGATGACGGTAAAAGGGTGAATGACCGTATCCCTGCCTATGATGACGTTTTCATCAATAAACACCGTGCCAAAATCGGATATAGTTATACCATTTCCCGCAAGTTTTTCAAGAGTTTTTTTATTCTTGATACCGTTCATTTCCATCAGCTGCACCCTGTCGTTTATTCCGGCGGCCTCGGCGTGGTCGATAGGCATTGCGCCTATGTTTACGCCATTTTCCGCCATTATTCCAGCGATATCGGTCAGGTAATACTCTTTCTTTACCGGGTTTTTTTTCACCATTTTTATATATTTTTTAAGGCTTTTTGTCCCGAATATATATATCCCGCTGTTTATCTCATTTATGGATCTTTCCGCGGCTGACGCGTCTTTTTCCTCGACTATCCTTATTATATGGCCGGCGTTATTCTTTACTATTCTTCCATAACCTGAAGAATCCCTTACTATTGAGGTGCAGATTATACCACCCGCCGCGCCTTTTGTAAACTCCCTGATAAGGGTTTTTAGCGTACCAGGGTTTATCATGGGGACATCGCCGCTTAATATCAAAACAGCCTCCCCGAGAGGTATGCCGGAGTTAAGGGCAGTTGAGACCGCGTGCGCGGTGCCGAGTTGTTTTTCCTGAATGGCGTACTTTATTGCTTTACCGGCGTAATTTTTCCGGGTAAATTCCTTAAGCTGCGGATAATTGGCGCCGGCTATAATGACAATATCCTTAATACCGGCTTCATTACAGGCGTTGATGACATATGAGAGCATGGGTTTTCCAGCGACTTCGTGCAGAACCTTTGTTTTATCCGAATTCAT
The DNA here is from genome assembly GCA_964443355.1 of uncultured Spirochaetia bacterium. Lineage (GTDB taxonomy): Bacteria > Oederibacteriota > PGYV01 > PGYV01 > Palsa-1178 > Bog-1181. The sequence goes on along the minus strand of CAYUDX010000002.1, from coordinate 94,565 downwards.
CCTTGTGCCCCTGCCGGCTGCAAGGATAACGGCCGTGATTTTATTCAAATAAATTCTCCTTACGGGCTTTCCCGTCATGGAGAAGATGATACAATGACATTATGAAAAGTTCAAGACGCTTTTTTAATTAGATAAGCGGCCTGCCGCGCTGCTTATAATGAATAATTAACTATAAGTTCCGGCCTTGTCCCTTCGCCTGCCGCGTTTGTATTTATATCAAGCACCCCCACACCTGCTGTTTCAACCGTGCTTTTCAGTATGAGCCCGTAATTCTGCGAAGGGTTAACCAGCCAGTTCTGGACAAGCGAAGTCGGAAGTGAAATTGTATAATATACATTGGTTCCTGTTGATGGCACAACAACTGTCCCGACGGGTGTGGCATTATAATCTCCTCCGGGCGTGGTCCATGTGGACGGGGATGCGTTGTAATCCATCCATGTCGCGCCCGTCCCGGTCCAGTTTTTCAGCACGCTGTACGCGCCAACTGTCATCGGAGCGGTTGTTGTCGCGCTATAAACATATATCATGAGTTTGGCGCTGTTTATCGTCACGCCGGCGGGCACTATTGATGAAACATCAAAACTTATCAGCGTCCTCGCGTTGACAGTATCATATCCGATCCAGCCGGTGGTGCTTGTAATATAATTATCATTTGCGTATGTATTGCTTACGATCGGCGCTGTCGCGGCGGCAGTATAAGCATTTGACGGGTATTCACCGTACATAAATATTGCCGTGGCTTCAGAACCCCCCGCTGGGCCCGCGGGCCCCTTGTTTGAGGAGCATGAAGCTGTCAGGAACATTACAGATACGGCTGCAATAAGCGCGATATGTTTTTTCATTTTTCCCCCTCTTTAATTGAGTGTATAATAAACATCAAGTTCCGGCATTGGGCTGCCTGCTTCCTTGTTATTGTAGGCAAAATATTTTGTGACCCCCGAAGTCTCGTCGTCCGCCATGACAAGCAGGCCGAGATTATTTGATTCGCCGGACAGCCACGACTGGACAAGCGATACGGGCACCTCAAAAGTATAATACTGGCCCGTAGTTGTTATTTGCACGTCAGGGCTTGCGGGAGATAGGCTATAATCACCGCCCGGGTTTTGCCATACAGTTGGATAGGAATAATAATTCCATGAAGCGCCCGTGGAGGAATTGCCTCCGCATCCGCCCGTTCCTTCTGTCCAGCTTTTTGTCGCGCCGTAAACTTTCGCCGAAGGGTTTCCGGCAATATTATAGACATACAGCCTCAGCTCGGCCTTGTTTATTGTGGCATTTGAGGGTATATATGTGCTTATTGAACCAAATTTAATCAGCCCCCTCCATACGCCGTTTGAAATGCCAACAACGGTGTCCGAGCATGTCCCGTAATTTTCGGCTGCCGCGGCGTTATATATGCGTGTATCGCTCTCCCCGGAATATGACGCGTCCGGCAGCACTCCCTGGACAAAAGAGGCCTTAATTAATCCGGCGGAAGCGTCCGCGCCCGCGGGGCCGGTTGCCCCTTTTGTGCAGGACATAAACAAAAGAGCCGTTATCAGAAGCGCAAAAGCGTAATATAATTTTTTCATTCTTTTCCCCCTTTGCCTAATTCTCAGTGTAATATACGGTCAGCTTCGGGCCGTAATTTGTCGATATCCCGTTCAACCCCGAGTATATGACGATATTGCCGTTATATGTCTCGTCTGTCGCCTTTATCATAAGGCCGTAATTTGAGGAAGGAGTGTTTATCCATCCCTGTACCAGCGCCGGAGGCAGTGCAAAAGTATAATACACGGCGCTTGAAGGCGCGGTTGTGACCGCAATCGGCCCGCCGGAAATGGCGGCCTGGAAATCCCCGCCGGGGGCAAGCCATGCGGTGGCTGTATTTCTGGAATTCCATGTAGTATTGGAAGGCGTCCATGACGATGTTAACGCGTGAACCTCCACATTTGTCCCGTTGCCGTCAATTGTCTGCACGCATATGGTCAGGTACGCGTCCTTTACCGCGGCGCCGTAGGGAAGCGTGTTTGTGAGATCGAATGTCAGAAGGGATCTTTCTATATTGTTCCCGCCCCAGAAACCGGATATTGTTTCCACATTGCCGTAATATTTGTTTGCTGGATAAGCCGACATAATTGTGGTATCGGATTCTCCGCTATATGATGAATTTGGAAATACATTGTCCTGGAACTGAACAGTGCCGATCTGGCTCCCGGCCGGTCCGGCAGGCCCCTTACTCCCGGTGCACGAGATGAGAACCGCCGCAATAAGCGCAATTAATACAGTTACAACAATCTTTTTTTTCATTTCAACCTCCCGTTTGTGTTATTACACCAAACGGGAATAATATCACCTGCGGCGGTTAGGAAAGTGTTAAAAATTAATTATTATAGATTTAATAAGGATTTGTTTTTAACAGGCTTATGTAAATCATTTTACCCTTTGCATTCACCTGATTTTGCCCTGTCGCGGCAGGCGCAGGAGCCGCGCTTGTAATCGGTCTCATAAAACCCGCCGTCCTGTTCCCTGTTCATGACTTAATGCAAACCATAAACCTGGAACTCGTAAATGGAAATCCCGCCCGGGGCTCCATCCGTGTCTGTGGCGTATATTCTTACATACCTTCCCGACGCCGACAGCCCGGTAAATGTGCTCACAGCGCTGTTTCCGGGCCCTGCCGCCGTGATAAAACTCGTCCATGTCGAAGCGTCCGGCGAAGATTGCACATAAAAAGTCGTGGCCGGCGAGGCCCACCAGTAAATTATCACTTCGGATATGTTATAGACGGCTCCCAGGTCGACGTATATCCAGTTTGGAAAGTTGTTTGAAGGTCCCCAGTCTGTTGATAAATTTCCGTCAACCGCGTTTGCCGCCGCGCTGTAAAGAGAATCGGAGGCCGCCACCGGCATCCCCTGGGATATCAACTGCGGCATGGCAGGTGGTGCGGTCGGTGATTTTACATTTTTACATCCCGTAAAAACCCACATAAAAGCGGACATTATGACAAAAATTAATATTATAATTTTCTTTTTCATATTAAAATGCCTCCTTTGCCGTCAGCATTACTCCGGCAATTGAGCCGTTGGATATGACAGGTCCTGCTTTGACATCGGCGGGAAATATTATGTGCAGCCAGAAAAAATCCGCCGCGGTATAGGCGATTGCCGCGCCCGCAAGGCATGACCCCACGACAACCGGGGTCTTTTTGTCGTCAACTGTTTTTTTCATGGAAACAAGTTTGTCATAGTTGCTGCCCTGGGCGTTGTTAAGTTTGCCGTAATTTGTATTGTAGTTGTCGGCGGCTTTCCACTGGTCGCTTACGGCATATACCGTGTATGCTACAAGACCGGCATCAACCACAAGGAGGGAGACACATCCCCAGCATATGCCGTTATTTCCGGCGGCTCCATTATTTTCTTTTGCTGGTTCGGTTTTCTTTGCATCCTCCTGTTTTGCCTGCGCGTCCGTCACAGCCACGGCGTCCGCATTTGCCTTTGAGGACATTCCCGTTATCGTAAGTTCAATCCTTCTGTTCTTGCTTCTTCCCTCATCGGTCGAATTATCTCCCACAAAATCAACCGCTCCCAGTCCATTTACGGAAAAATCACTCTTTTTTAAACCCTTCTCCCCGTATTGCCCCAGGATAAAATCCCTCATTGCTTCCGCCCTGGTCAGGGACAAAGTAATATTATGCAACACCGTGCCGTGCGAGTCGGCATAGCCGTTTATCCGGATCGACGGTGTTTTTCCGTTATCAAGGCAGGCGCCGATCGCTTTAATTATCTCATCGCGTTTGCTCCCGGAATCATCCGATATTGCAAGGCTGTCTTTTTTAAATGTCACCGTATATACCGCCGCGGCGTCTGGCGCATACGCGCTTACGGTCGTTCCAGCAGCATCCTTTGTAATATCGGATGCAAAAGCACAGGCAGATATCAATACAAAAACCAATAAAACCGCAAATCCTTTTGCTTTCATAAAACCTCCGTTTGATATTATTGGCCCGGACAAATATAATCTCTTATATAGTTTCGGCATAAAGACCGTATTCATTAAATTAATGCCGATATAAATTTATTTTTTTCCGCAAATCTTTACAATAATATATACCAGTAGTATTACTCCGCACAGGGTCCATATCCACATGCCCCCGCTGACCCACCTGTCCATCCAGAAATGCGGAACATTCGTTACTGTCATGATCTCTTTTCTCCTGATTCCAATTTTTTCAGGATGACCCGTGCCGCTTCAAGCCTCAATTCGGGGGCCGTGTTTATTTCCAGGGCCTGTATTAATGCCGCCAGAAGGTCGTCATACCCTTCTTCTTTCTGGTCCAATAAAACATGGTGTACGCCAAGCCGCAGCAGATTTGAATCCGCCCCGTTATTTATAAGTTCATTCAATAACGCCTGCCATGCGGCTATTTTGAATTTTTTCAGCCCTTCCGCGGCAAGCCACGCCACGTCCTCGTTGCCGTCTTCAAGCGCGCCTACCAGGGCGGGTATCGACCGCTTATCCGCTATATCGCCCAGCGCTTTCGCGGCTTCCCAGCGCGCCTGATCTACCCGGGAGTTTTTCAGCACCCCGGCAAGCGATGCGACAGCCGTCGCGCCGATGGAAACCAGCGCCTTTCTCGCCATCTGCCGTGCCATGCCGTCTTTGTTTGAAAGCATTTCTATATGTTCTTCCAGGCTTGCTGCCGTTGTTTTTTGTTTGTTCATGTTACCTCCTCCCGCGGTCTTTCTATGCGGAACTCATGTGGAATTTTTTATGCGCGTCCCTGATGATGTAAAAAACCACAAAACTGATTACCGCGGCAAAAAAACACCATACGGATGTCAGGCATTGCATGTAAAATAACGCCGAGACCGCGAAAGCCGCAGCCATTATGATGCCCAGTATGTACATCCGTTTAATGCCGGAAACAAAGATGGGCAAGATTGTGACGGCCAGGTAAACCGACAGCGCCGCCATGCCCAGCGAATCCTGGTAGCCGCTCTGATATACAAGGTGTCTGCCGCTGATCTCCGCGTGTATGCCGTGAATGACGAGCATGTACAGATTATATGCGGCAACGACGGCCCCGATCCCCAGAAGGGCCTTGAGTATCCTTTTCCGGACCCTGTTTTCCTCAAGAAGGAAGACCGACAACGGGATCATTGCGGGCCAGACTATCTGCGCCATGACTATAAAGATGTAAGTGACGGCCGTTTGAAGCGCGGCGTATCCCGCATGGTTCATTGTCAGCCATAACACGCCCTCGGAAAATTGCTGCAGGGCAAAGAACGCCGGGATCCCCGCAAAAACAATCTGCGAAGGTTTGTGGACTTTTTTTATCGTTTCAGTTCCTACAAACGTAAGCAGCACGCCCGCCGTAAAGCTCGCTCCTGCCGAAAAACACATGCTTTTTTCCCCTTTTGTTTGAATTAAGTTTCCCTTACCCTCTGATGACCCTTATAAGAACCACTATTATTGCCACGACCAGAAGGATATGTATAAACCCACCCATGGTATACGAAGTTACCAGCCCGAGTAGCCAGAGTATCAGCAAAACCGCAGCTATTAGGTAAAGCATTTTGAACCTCCTTTTATATATCTATTTTTCTTGTTACCTGAACCAGTACCTGATGCCGACTCCGCCGCCCGGGGCGAAGCGCATCGCCGGGATGACCGCTATTCCAGGCTCTATCTGGGCGAAAACGTCTATGGGAGCCGTCCTTGGTATCCATGCTATTCCAAGAGGCACCTGTATTCCCGCCGCGACATTGCTTCCGTAAACAGATCCCCATCCCTTTATGCCGAAATACAGCGGGAACTTGTTGTTATCCGCCTGTATGGCCTCAAAATTATGGATCAGGTAAGCCACTCCGACTCCCAATCCAGCGTAATAAAGGTCCCAATTAATGTCGAACTGAAAGGCGTCGTCATGGCTTACCCAGCTCTTTATGCTGAGCCCGTCAATCTCGCCAAGTATAATACCGATGCCGAGTCCCTTCGCCGCCACATAATCCTCGCTTCCAACTTCATGGCCGCCTATCCTGATCTCGGCCGCGGCAGCCGCGCTGATTGCCAGCATCGTAACAAGCACAAAAGCAAATAATTTTTTCATTTTCACTCCTTCGTGAATTTTATTTTTTTTCCGTTGTTTCCGGTCATTTATGGTTTTGCACCATTTTTTCAGCCTCGAGCCAGTCCTGTTTGTCGTCCCCGTGAACGTAACCCCTTTTTTCAAACAACGAGTAGGCAAATTTTCTGATTTTTTCCGAGATGTCGCCTTTGACCTCTTTCAGCAAATCCTTGCCTGAAACTATTGCCGCAACCGCCTTGTTTTTTTCATGCATTTCAAACCTCCCTGCGTACATTTGTTGTCATTTTTCAGATGCCTTTAAGCTGCAACATCAACGGGTATTTTTGCCTGGCCAGTGTCTCGATTTTTTGCCTGTCAAGGGCGACCTTGTCGTCGATTATTTTTATGCGTACAATAAGATCCCCTATTGCAGGCGCCTCAGGTGCCATTGACGCTGCCGTTGCATCTGTTACGGTTTTTGCCGGATAAAGGGCAGCTATTTCGTCTTCCCTTATTTTTAACTGCGCCTGGATGTTCCTCAGGTTCCTGCCTTTGCCTTTACTCATATTTTTATCTCCGCCCAACTGCAATTTGTAAAGCGCGAGCATTTCACCGCGTATCGCCGTTTCTTTGTTCAACAAAGTCAATTCATCCGCCAGTTTGGCCCCGGCTTTCGAGCCTTTTCCGCCGCCCGCCGATATTTTCAAATTAAGCTCTTTGCTTCTGGCGGAAAGTCCATCCAATAAACTCCGGGTCCGTAAAATAGATATCTGCGCCTTAAAAGCTTCCTTTCTTGAGTTAAGGTCTGTGATCCCGGCGTTCAGGTCCGTTATCTGTGTGTTAACCTCGTCTATCTCGTTCTGGATGAAGGTCCTGTCTATTCCCGTTGACGCGTTTATATCCCCTGAGTATTCGGAATAAACCGGATAACATAAAAATAACGCCGTAAAAAAGGAGACTGCAGCGCAAAATCTTTTGGCCATATTTCACCGCCCAAAATTTTCTTAAAAAAATTCTTACGCTCTTTTTATTTGCAACCGCACTTGGACATTGCTTTTTTGCAGGACGGGCAAATCTTGACTTTCTTTGCCGTTTTTGCCGGTTTCTTTTTTGTGGCCATTTTTAACCTCCTTGGGAACAGTGCCGTTCCAAAAATATTTTCGCAATATCCCGCTCCGGATATTGCCCGGGCAAGCTCGTCGCCGGCGCCATGGCCGTCTTTCACCAGTATTTCGGCCTTCCGTAATAGTCGTAGAGCCTGTTTTCGTATTCGCGGTTCACGCCGGTCGTACTGTCATAACCCGGGCTGTTCTTTACGGCTTCCATGGTAAGCCCGACGTTGACATCCATATTTTCCCAGCTAATATCCTTGATCCAGTCCAGAGCGACCAATACCTTCCCGCCGGGCAGCCATTTATGGGTGTCGATCACCATGTACCTGATCCCCCAGTGTTCGTCGTCTATGATAATGTCATCGACATGCCCGATTTCGCCGTCCAGCGCCTTTATATTATATTGGGCCACTTCCAGATAACTGCGCAGGTGCGAATCACCGACCGCCTTTTTTGCGGCCTTTGACCCTGTGTCGCTTGTATTCATTGCGGGTAATATTACAGGGGTTGCGCCAAATCCCGACTGCCAGTACAATGGCCATTGAAAATATTTGTTCAACTCGGCCTCTTTTTGCCTTGATACTGGCTTATGGGTGTCTATATCCGGGCTTTTTGTCACCATTTGCCTGGTCAAACCAACGGGAAATTCCCTTTTTTCCCAGTCCGGCTTCCCGGTAAATGCCGCGGGTGCTATGAGGACGCCGTGGTCATGCAGCCAGTCCCCGAGATTAATTATCATGTACCGTATGACCCAGTATTCGTCGTCAAAATAAAAATCCCCAACTTTTCCTATGTCCCCGTCTTTTGCCTTTATCACGTATCCGATAATGTTTTTAATGCTGCGAAGCATGTTAAACCTCCTGATATTTTTTTCATAACCGGCAATTCAATATATATTTCCTTTTTTCCATCATTTTTTCTCCTGTTTTTAATTTGTTCAATTTTTTCCCGCAGTACCGGAGTTGTAAGCATTTCCATTGGCGTCGAACATATCATATGAAGAGTCTCCCAGTTTGAGCATTATCTCAAGCCCCTTTCCGTTGCCGTTGCCGGTGTCGGAAAACCGCACATCGGCAACCCCGGAGGCAAGATAAACAGGTTTGAACGCGGGCGGCTTTGCGGTGTCGTACAGGAAGGCGTCTTTTGTGTCCGCCACCACTTTCACAATGCGGGCCTTGTCCGGACTCGTATAAGAGCGCGCATTGGCGTCGTCAGACCTGTTCACAATGCCGGCTGGTGACGAATTAAAACCGTTGCCACGCTGCTCCTGCGCCATAATATACAAAGCCGACACTAAAATGACCATAAGTATCAGGATCCATATCCGTTTCACTTTTTACACCTCATATATGATTTAATATCCCGCTGATTTCCGGTTCAATGACAACTCCGTACTCCCCGGGTTGTATTTATTATAAGCAATTACCATGCCACATGAGTCCAGCATCATCAAGCCATCAATAACCCCGGTATAATGATAATTACATGGAGGAATCCCGTCGTTTTCGGACTTGTCACGGATTTCCAACGCTGCCTCCCGTAAGGCTATGTCGTTTTAAATACAATGTGTATTTTTTATGACACCCATGATTCGGCCTGTGTTTGCCTGTTATCCTTCACAGGTGCAATTTTACATGCATTTAAAAACAAACGATATGTCGGTAAATCACTTTTTATTGACCTTATTTTTTGTTTAAAAATCGCCTGCCATGTCATCAGGCATCCTTGCCGGAAAAATTTTTCCTGCTTATTAGGACCTTAAGTCCACCCAATTGCGCCTCGCCAAGCTCGACAAAGAACCCCGCGGATTCGGAAAATTTCTTTACGATCGAAAGCCCCAGTCCCGCACCCGCAATATTTCCCGTCAAATCCTTGCATATCTGGAAGAACGTTTCAAATACCTTTGCGCGCTCCTTTTCCGGTATCCCGGGTCCGTTATCTTCAACGAGCAGGATCTCCGGGTCCATGGATATATTCAAGACCAGTTTTTTCTGGTTGCTGAACTTAAAAGCATTATCAAGGAGTTCCTCCACGGCAATCTTCTGCCAGTACTGGGCCTGGACAGGTTCGTTTTTTGTCGTCAGCTCGAACGGCCTCTGGTAATCGGAAGAAAGTTTTTCCGCGATTGCCCTTATATCCAGAATGCCGGGCCGGCCGGCCGCCGGACCGTTTTCCATCTCCACAAAATATGCTATCCTGTTTATCAGTTTTTCCATTATTTCGCTGCTGCGCATGATCCCTTTCACGGAGCTCTGAAGCCTTTCGTCGGGCGCGAAGAAACCCAGTATTTTCGCAAACCCGCTTATCACCGTCAGCGGGGTGAGCAATTTGTCCGATACCATGGAAAGGAAATCCCATTTCATTTTCTTTTCGCCGTATTCGTCGGTCACATCCCTAAAAACAAAAACAATAAAGGCGGCGCTCCCGGTATTTTCCCGCGGCTGTGACCTGTAATAATCCACGGCCATGAACCCCGGTCCTTTGGCGCCGCTTTCGGGGACGTTAATGATAAAATCGCCTTTTATTTGGGTCGCGTCAAGAATATGTCCATATTTGCCAAGAAGCACGGCGTCAAGTCGGCCCCTCGGCTCTTTTAGGTCCAGCATCCGGGCCGCGCCCGGGTTCATCTGCAGGATGCCGAAGAGCTCGTCGGTGACCACTATGCCTTCCATGATCACATCCATAATGCTCTCAAGCTTCTGTTTTTCAATGATCTGCCTTCTCAAGACCGACAATTTCACCTGCGTTTTTACCCTGCTTATAAGCTCCGCCTTGTCAAAAGGTTTGGAGATAAAATCATCGGCTCCCGCGTCAATGCCCCTGATCCTTTCTTCCCTTCCGGTTAGGGCGGTTATTAAAATTACCGGGATTGCGGCGGTTTTCCTGTTTTTTCGTATTTCCTCGAGCACGGCGTAGCCTGACAATCCGGGCATCATAATGTCCAGCAATACAAGGTCCGGCTCGTTGGTTTCCAGATATTTAAGCGCCTCTTCGCCGTTTACGGCCTTGATCAGGCCGTATCCTCCCGGTTCAAGTATGGCCTCAAGCAGTTCTATGTTTACAGGTTCGTCATCTACGAGCAGTATTTTAATGTCCACAGCGCCTTTGTCTCCTTACCCTTTGTCCAAATATTCTTTTTGCGCAAAAAAAATTCATTTCCACAGATCGGCCTGTCCCTGCAGAACGCCGTTCTTTTTTCCCGGCGCGCGGGATTTTTTATACGGTGCCGGAATTTTTATCAATGCCGGTCTGCTATTTGCCGCTGTTTTCCTTACTATTATTACCTTAAGGCCTCCCGATTTTGATGACTCCAGTGATACGACCCTGTTGCCGGATTGAGCAAGCCTTTTTACGATCGAAAGCCCCAGTCCGGCCCCGCCTGGAGTCCCGGACAAACTTTTTTTCACCTTATAAAAAGGTTCCAACACATTTTCACGTTCCCCGATATCGATCCCGGGCCCGTTGTCCTCCACTATGATCTCTTCGGGGCCGACAACGACCTTTATGGAAAGCTTGTTTTTGTCGTTATATTTGAAGGCATTCTCTATCAGCTCTTCAAGTACTATCCTTTCCCATTTTTTTAACTGGACAATATCATGGTCCGTCTTCAGCTCAAATTTTCTTTTATAAATGGTCTCGAACATATTCATCATCTGCCGCAGGTCAAGTTCGTTGGCGGCGACGTTTTTCGACGAGTCAAATGTTTCCGGGAAATACCTGTTATCCATCCGGGAAAAAAAGAGTATCCTGTTAACTAATTTTTCAACAAGTTCGCTGTTTTGCAGAAGCGCCGAGGTGAGCTCCATAAGCTGTTCATGCGGCGGATATGTGCCGATAAGGTTTGAATACCCGCTTATTATGGCAAGTGGGGCGCGCAATTTATCCGCTATCTGCGACAAAAACGAGACTTTAACCACATTTCTGCCGTAATCCTCGGATATATCCCTGAAAACGAACAGGAAAGAGGCGCCGTCGCCGCCGTTCTTTGATGTTTTCCTGAATTGCGTCGATATATACACGGCCGTGGACATATCCGTTTCGGGAATTTCCGTGACAAAACCGCCGCTATCGGCGTCTTTTTCAAAAGCCCGGCCGTAATTTACCATAAAAAATTCCGCAAGGTTGGGGGCGCGTTCCTTTATCCCGAGCATTTTTCCCGCGATCATGTTGATATGCTGCACATAAAAATTTTCGTCCGTTACGGCAATGCCGTCGGAGATAAGCTCGATGATTCCGATAAGCTTGTCTTTTTCATTTATCTGCCTTCTGAGCACGGACAGGCCGGTTTGCGTCCTGACCCTGCTTACCAGCTCGGTTTTGTCAAAAGGTTTGGATATATAATCGTCGGCCCCCGCGTTTATGCCCCTGATTATGTGTTCCCTGTCCGCAAGCGCGGTAATAAATATGACCGGTATGGTTTTGGTCGTTTCGTTTTTTCTTATCTCTTCGAGAACCATGTAACCCGACATCAAGGGCATCATTATATCGAGAAGGATCAGATCCGGTTCGTAAGTCTTAAGGGCTTCAAGCGCGCCGGGACCGTCTTTGGCGTTTTTCAGTTCATATCCCTCCGGGCCAAGCAGAGCCTCAAGAAGTTCAATGTTTGCATGTTCGTCATCCACAATCAATATTTTTTCATTCACAACTTAATATCCTTTCATGCCCGTCACGCCGTTCTTTCCGCTTATCACTGCCCTGAGCCCGCCTTCATCTCGATTTTCCAGCGTTACACCGCAGAGCGCCGATTCCGCCAGGGTTTTTGCGATGGAAAGCCCGATGCCAACGCCCGTCTTGCTTGCGGGCAGGTCCCTGTTAACCTGATAAAACGGTTCAAATACTTTTTTTAGGTCTTCTTCCGGAATTCCCGGGCCGTTGTCCTCCACTATCACCCCGTCCGGGTCAAACCTGACTTTCAACGCCGGATTTTTTCCGGCATTGAATTTTATCGCGTTGTCTATAAGTTCCCTTGCGGCAAGTTCCTGCCAGTATGGAATTCTTACCGGCTCCCGCGGCCCCGTGAAATCGCACTTTTTTTTATGCTCAAGCATGAACTTTTTTACCGTTTCCCCGGCGTCGAAAAGCACGGTCGTTTTCGTCAGGGATGTGTTTTCTATTTTCACAAAGAACAGCACCCTTTTCATGAGGGCCTGCATGACTCCGCTGTTATGCACGATGGAATCTATTATTTCTTTCAGCTTATTATCGCTCTCGAAACTGTTGAGCGCCGCCGAATATCCGCTTATTACCGTAAGAGGCACCTGGAATTTATCCGATATAAGGTTCAAAAAATCCATTTTTATCTTGCTTTCCGAATAATCGTCGCTGACATCCTTAAAGACAAAAACATAGGAGCACTGCCCGTTCTCTGGTTGCCCCGTTTTCCGGTATTCAGCGGACAGGTAAAAAGGACGGCCTGATGCGGTTTCCGGCCTGCCCATGAGCATCTTCCCTTTTTTTGTATCCCTGTCGATTATGCAGTCATATTTTTTCAGCATAATATCCTCGAGATTCCCGAATTGCGCCTTCATCCCGAACATATCCATGGCCGTCCTGTTCATATGCTGTATTTCAAAGAGGCAATCGGTCAGGATTGCGCCTTCTTCCACCAGGTCCATTACATCCGCAAGTTTTTCTTTCTCGTTTATCTGCCGCCTTAAAACGGATAATTCAGCCTGTGTTTTTACCTTGAACGTAAGCTCCGCCCTGTCAAAAGGCTTTGAGATGTAATCGTCCGCTCCCGCACCCAATCCTTTGAGCCTGTCTTCCCTGTCAGAGAGAGCCGAAAGCAGGATAACGGGTACGGCGCTGTTGTTCCCGCTTTCACGAATGGCTTTAAGCACTGAAAATCCCGATATGCCGGGCATGACTATGTCAAGCAACACCAGATCGGGTTCATTGCCTGACAGGTATTCAAGCGCTTCTTCACCGCTTCCGGCTTTTATCATTGAATAACCTTCGGGGTTGAGCAGCGTTTCAAGCAGTTCCATGTTTTTGGGTTCGTCTTCCACAATCAATATTTTTACAGCCACGATTTTATATCTCCTCGCAATTTGCCCTGATTTTGTTATTTTTTGCCCGATGCCGCCGCTATTATAAAGCCTGTTACCAGGCCTATGGCCAATCCTGCCAGTGCGTATTTGAAGGCCAATTCATTCCTGTACGACGAGAATGCGTCGTTTAATGTTGTCCCTACGGCCACCGCTATCCCCGACTGGAATAACCTTGGGAAAAATTCCGCTATGAACGCGCCCGCAAGCGCGCCCAACATTCCAGCGTTTAAAACTATCCTCCCGTTTTTCATGCTTTACCTCCGTGTTTTTTAAAAAAGTATCCTGAAGCCGAGCCGTACCGATACTGCCCAGTCGATCGTAGGCGTGAATATTATCATGGGCGAAGCTTCGATAAATATTTCCACCGGGTCCACAGGGAACATCTGGAGTCCGAACGGGATCCTGCCGCCAAAATTAAACGTATCGGTGGAATTTGCCGAAGTCATGGCCGCATACCCGCCGAGTCCCACATAATACGACAAAAAGTCATCCGTCTTCGGATTGACGACCCAAACATCAAGGCTTCCGCTGAATTTTGACGGTGAATTCCATTCCAGCCCTATGACCGGGAAAGAACCCGAACGCATGGTCAGCCCCAGTCCGCCGTTGGCCCCGGTGCCGTTACCGAGAATATTCCCGTAAAATCCGATACCGTTGGTATCCCTGGCCTGCGCCGCTGTTGCCGACAGCATCAGCAATAAAACTCCTGTGAGAAAAATTTTTTTCATTTGATCCCCCGTTTTTGTCTTTCTGAAGGCTTACCTTCCGTTATCCTGTCCGCCACTGGATATCGCATCACCGGCATCGCCTGTTTTATCTCCGGAATAATTCTTGCCGTCCGTCCCCGCGTTGTCATGCATTTTGCCCTTGTCTGATGGGGCCCGATCCCCGTGTCTGTCTCCGGTTCCGTCCCTGCTTTCGCGGTTGTAATATTCCTTGTCATTGTAAAAAAAACCGCAACCGGCGGTGAACAACAATATCATTGCAAACAATATAACCGTCATATTTTTCATTTTTTCCTCCAGTTTATTCTTCCGGTCAGTCGCTTAATCTCGTGCTTCTTTCAAGAAAATGGCTGCGAACTTTCGCCACGATCTGGGGATTTGTCATTTTGTCGTCGGTTTCAAGTATCGCCAGCCTTCGGTTGCGATCGGTCTTGTCCATAAGCTTTCTTAGTTCTCCTTTTGCCTCTCCCGGGCCCATGATCAGCACGGACTCCATTCCGTTGAGCGATTCATGGACAAGTTTATAGAACACCTCCAAATGCCCGCTGAAATTTCTTTGCCGGCTGTCGTCCGCGACTGTTTGAAGTGACTCGAATTTTTCGCCGGACCTAACCCCGTCCTTGCGGCTCGGTTGCCTGTCCACTCCCGAAAGTATCTGCAGCGTTTCATCGCCGTTGTCCGAAAGCATTACCACGAACGCCTTCCTGTGGTCAATCCATAACCCTGCGACTTGTTTCATTTAAGGCCTCCGTTTATTAATGACTTTTTTACTTTTTCCCTCATTTTATCGCGCGCAAAGAGTTCCTCGATCTTCTCGATAAGCCTTGCGGGCGAGAACGGTTTAACGATATAAGCGTCGATACCGGCCTTGAACCCCTTTTCAATGTCTATTATCTGCCCCTTTGCGGTAAGCAATATTATTGGTATAGATGAAAGGTCTTCTTCGTTTTTCATGTACCTGCAGACCTCAATGCCGTCCATTTCCGGCATCATGACGTCAAGCACCACCATGTCGGTCCTGTTTTTTTTGATCATGGAAAGCGCCGCTTTTCCGTCCGCCGCGGTAAGTACGTTGTAATCGTCCGAAAGCGTGTCTTTTATCGCCGAAAGGATGAACGGCTCATCATCTGCGACAACGATCGTTTTTTTGTCTGACATTTTTTGGCTCCTTTGCATTATCAGTTTGCGTATTCGATTGCCGGTCTTCAGTAAAGTATCACCAATTTTTCTATCCTGCCTTTTATGTCACCGCCTCCGGCGGATTTTGAAATAACACAGTAATAGTACGTTCCCCTTGCCAGCCCCTGCAACCTATTGCCCTGTATTACGGCGATGTTTTTCCCGGATATCCCGGCTCCTGCCGGTATGTCCCTTACATGCCTTAACGCGGTCGTATATACCGCCATTCTCACATCATTCGAATCGCTGTTCAGGTAGAACGACAGGTACAGGTCGTTTGTAAATGGATTGACCGGATTCGGATATGTCTTTATTAAAATAGCCGCGGGCGTCAGGGTCAATGTCGGGCTCGCGGTCGTAGACGGAGTGACGCCGGATGTCTGAGTCATTGTCTGCGTATATGTGTATGTCGGGGTAAATGTTTGAGTGCCGCTTTGTGTGGCCGTTTCAGTATACGAGTTTGTGGATGACGGCGTCGGAGTTTCAGTAAATGTCCGGGTCTGGACCGCGGCAATTGTGTCCGTTTCTGTCGGGGTGGAGGCGGCAGTTTGCGTCATTGTCGGAGAAACCGAGGGCGTTACAGTTCCGATGATTGTCTGTGTTATAGTCATGGTTGGAGTGCCGGTATTTGTAGCGGTCCCTGTTATGCCGCATGCCGGTACGGATATGCTGTCGGTATCCAGGGTAACGGTCCCGCCGTACGCAAGCGCCCTTCCTGTCCATACTGTATTATTGCCTGCGGTTATCCCCGAAGCGTCGATCACGGTTCCGATGAATATGGTGTTGGCCCCGAGGCTGGCGGCCTCTCCGGGTGTCCAGAACACATCACAGGCCGAAGCGCCTCCGGTCAGCACTATCTTTGAATTGTCCGACGTGTTAAAAGCTCCGGTGGACCTGAACAAATATATCCCTTTTCCGTTGAGTGTAATTATCCCTCCGCCGCCCACGCTCATTGCCCCGTTTATGCAATATACTCCCGGCGTGTAAACTCCGGCAGTGCCGTGTGTCGCATCCGATTCCAGATCAATTGCTCCATCCGCGAAAATAAATGTGCATCCATAATTATCCAGGGAAACAAGGGCTGCTCCCTGGTCCAATCCGGACTGGGACGGAGCGGGTACGTAGGTCGTCCCGCTTACCGTATGGGACCCTCCGCCGCTTAATGATGTGTACCCGAGGTCTCCGGTCAGGGCGGATATCCCGTTGTTACGTGTAAAAGTGCTTGAAAGGACCGCATAACTTCCGGTTGTCTCCAGATCAACAATATTTACCGGGGTTGCCGACGGTGTGTAAGTCTGCGTGACCGTCGTGATTTGTGTCGCAGAAAATGTTGCCGTTTCAGTGTTAGTCGTTGTCGCTGTCTGTATTCCTGTCCCTGTCATAGTTTGTGTTATTGTCTGTGAGTCGCCAGGAGTGTTGGTCGGCGTCGTTGTATTTGTAATGGTCCCGGCCTCGGTCAGCGTCTCTGTCATGGTCTGTGTTATTGTCTGAGATTCGCCGGGAGTATTTATCAACGTCGCCGTGATTGTCATGGTCCCGGTCGTCCCGGTCTCGGTCGGCGTCTCTGTCATGGTCTGTGTTGTTGTCTGTGATTCGCCGGGAGTATTTGTCAATGTCGCCGTGCTTGTCATGGTCATGGTCCCGGTCTCGGCCGGCGTCTCTGTCATGGTTTGTGTTATTGTCTGTGATTCTCCCGGAGTGGCGGTCGATGTCGCCGTGCTTGTCATAGTCCCGGTCTCGGCCGGCGTCTCTGTCATGGTCTGTGTTATTGTCTGTGATTCTCCCGGAGTGGCGGTCGATGTCGCCGTATTTGTCACGGTTCCCCCAGAAGTCTGTGTCTCTGTCATGGTCTGTGTTATTGTCTGTGATTCTCCCGGAGTACTGGTCAATGTCGCCGTGTTTGTCGCGGTCCCGGTCTGCGATGATGCCGTAATCGTTTGCGTAAGTGTCGGGGATGACGTTAAAGTTTCAGCCGGCGTCTCCGTGGAAGTCGCGGTTGAAATATCAATCGTCATCGTTGTGGTAGGAGTCGGGGTGTTTGTAGCGGAAACTGTCGTAGTCGGCATGCCGCATGGGTTTAATAAACCGACGGTATTTGTATCTAGAATTACCTGTCCATTCATTGCCAGCAGCCTTCCGGAAACCGAGGCGCCAGTGACCAGCGTTATCGTATCCACGGCAATTATGGTGCCTTCAAAAACCGATGATTTTCCGAGGCTGGCGGAACTGCCTACGATCCAGAAAACATTGCCGGCCTGCGCCCCATTAATAAGGTTTACGGCGCTGAAATCCGCGGTCGTAATTGTACTGCCCGCTATAAATATGAATACTGAACCGCCGTCCCCTCCGCCGTCCAGGGTAAGCGTCCCGGTAATTCCAAATGTTGCGGTGGAATTGTAAACACCCGCAGTCAGCGTGGTGCCACCCAGCTCTGCGTCCAGCGTAGCGGTTATTGCTCGTCCGGACCCGTCGGTATATGCCGCTGCCAGGTCGGTCTGGGCGTCCTGGGTATGCGTGTCGCCGTCATGGTCGATGCCGTTTATCGCAACTGTTCCGGTGCCGGTCTCGCTGACAGTCGGATAACTACCCAGGTCGCCGTTTAATATTGTGTTGCCCGTGTTTGTAAAACCGCTGCCGTCAAGGGCCGCAAAGGAGCATGCTCTCCCCAGGTCAATGGGTGCAGGGCTTCCGGCGGCCATTGCAGGCGCAAGCATGGATAAGATCGTCACGGACACAGCCAAAAACTTTTTCATCCATCCTCCTTGCTTTGAATTAATATCAGGCCGCCGGCCTCATGTCATCTTACTGAAAGCGACGATGCTGAAATATCCTTTTGCCGTTATTTTATAATCCTGAACATTATTTTCCTGTTCATTTCCCTGCCTTCGGCGGTTTTATTGTCGTATGAAGACCTTCCTTTTCCAAAAGCAATGACCGTGAGCCTTGTCGCCTCTATTCCTTTGGATATCATATAATCCCTGACTTTTGTGGCCCTTTCCCTGGCAAGGTCGAGATTATAATCCGTCGGGCCTTCGTAATCCGTGTATCCGGCGATCTCGACCTTCATTTTGGGCTTGTCGTTCATAAGCTTTACCGCCTTGTCGAGCACGGGATATGATTCGGGAGTAAGTTCCGATGAATCAAAGGCAAAATTTACTCCGACCAGGGCAAGCTTGTCGTCGGCAAGCGATAATATGTACCTGTCAACCACCTTGCTGTTGTAGATCACCCTGTCTTTCATAGCCTGGGATACCGCGCCGCATGGCTCGCATTGTGTTGACGGCTCGCCTTTGTCAAAGAGGAAATTGACTCCGACCGTGAATGCCAGGTAAGAATCCTGGGCATTGACTTCCGAAGGAACTATTGTCCCGTCAAGGGTCGATCCTTCGGTTATGTGATATCCGAATTCCGTTACGAGATTCAGGTCAGTCGCAAGCTTGAAATCAATGCCGGCTCCTATGTTCAATTGCGCCCCCAGCTTATCGGCGTCAGGGATCTGAGTCTGCGCGTTGCTTATCATTTTGAAGTTCCCGCCGACACCGCCAAAGATATAGGGCGAAACGTTATCGCAGGGCACCGGATAAAACAGGACGTCAAGGTCTCCCGTTATGAGGTTTGTTGATTCGTTGATAAGCGCCGAGGAAGCGTCAGTATACTGCCCCTCCATGTGCGAGAATCCTGCCTTAAGCCTTAAACCCATGTGCTCGGAAAAATTGCGCTGGATCGAGAGATACCCTCCGAGATCGGAGTTTAACTGGTCTATATTGACGGATGCGAACCTTGGATAACTCAGCCCTATCCCTGCGGCCCATCCGTCGGTTGCTGTCTGCGTCTGCGCCGACGCGATGCCGGCCATCGACATTAATGCCAGTGCCAGTAATATCTTTTTCATTTACTTGTCTCCCTTATATTTGTTTTTGTGCCGGGGCGGGCCTGAAGAAACCCGCCCCGGCTTTTATATTACGGCAGTACGATGATGTTCTGGCTCAGCGATATCTGCCCGGCCGACGCGCTCTGTATAAGAGCCCTGCCGTTAAGGTCAGCCATATTAAGCAGTGAGATTGAAGTACTCGCGATCATTGTCCCTTTCATTATTGAATTTGTGCCCAAAGTTATAGCGGATCCGGCAACCCAGAATATGTTCTTTGCCTGTGCGCTTCCCTCAAGGACAACCTGGCTTGTGCTTTCGGTCGTGATCGAAGTGGCGCTGCGAATTACAAATACCGCGTTCGGATCGCCCATTCCGTCAAGGTAAAGTATTCCCGCCGGGGATATCTGTATTGATGTTCCGGATTCATAAAGTCCCGGGGCAAGCGTGAGCCCGTTCAGATCGCCGGATATAGATGTCGGCGTCCCGCGTGATGCGTTGACCGCGTCAAGATATGCGGCTCCTGCGTCATTGTAAGCCTGCGTAAGCATGGCCGGCACCGGCGGTGCGTCATCCGCGGCGTATATTGCATAGGTTCCGTTGACCTGCCCGTCTCCGTCCAATAAACCGGTTATGTTCGACCTTAATCCCGGGCTTATGCCGACGTCGCCGGTAATGGAGCATGATGGAATGTCAGTCAGGTTGGAAAAAGAAAGGACGGCAAAGCGGGCAGATGTTCCAAGGACAACGGTAGGCTGCGCTATTCCACCAATTACCGTAGGCATTGCCGCGATAATAGTGGCTGTCTGCGTTGCCGTTCCCGTTGATGTCGCTGAAATCGTAGTTGTTTGCGTTGGCGTGGCTGTCATTGTCGGGGTATTTGCCGCCGTTGTCGACGTGGGCGTAATGGTCGCTGTGTTCACGGGCGCCGTTGATGTTTTTGTTATTGTCGCCGTGTTTACGATGATTGTTGGCGGCGTTGATGTCTTTGTGACCGTGCTGGTTGAGGCGGTTCCCGGTGTGTTTGTGACGGGATAAGTTACGCCTTCCCTCTTGGAACAGCCCGCTATGACAACAACGGGCAGGAGCAGTGCAATGACAAATCTGAAAATGTTTTTCATTTTTATCTCCTTCAATTTTTTGATAAGCCGCTGGTTTTTATCACCCGGCTATTTACCACTGTATATAATGTAGCATTTACCATGCCACGGGCGTTCCTGCCTTTGCGGCAAACTAATAGCACCGTAAGCAACCTTAATACTATGGGCTTTAGTTTTGGCGGTTCTTTTCCTGTTTTCCCATATATCAGGGCGGGCCTGCGGATGTTTCTTACGTATGTATGATTATTGAGATAAAGTGTATTTTTTTTGCAATAACGGAAAAAATACCGTTTTATTTATTTGTTTTCATCGTAATAACAGCGTTTAATCCTCCACCTACACCGGCCCCCAACTTTACGGAAAAACCGTTCAACTCGCAAAGTTTCCTGACTATGGAAAGGCCGAGCCCGGCGCCCGCAATATTTCCTGAAAAATTTTTGTACACCTGGTAAAATGGCTCAAATACTTTTTCACGCTCTTCGGGCGGTATCCCCGGCCCGTTGTCATAAATGGTCAATCCGCCGTCCGCTGTGGTGACTTTTAGCACCAATTTGCCCTTGTCGCTGAATTTAAAAGCGTTGCTTATAAGCTCTTCGGCCGCGATCTTCATCCAGAAAGGGACGCTGGCCGGGCCGGTATATATCAACTCGTATGGTTTGCCGTAATCCCCGGAAAAACGGGCTATAGCTTCCCTTAAGTTAAGTACGTTTGCGGCCCCGTCCATATATGTGTTCTCTATCTCGACAAAATAGAGTATCCTGTTTATAAGATTTTCCATGATGGCGCTGTTGCGTTTTATGTCGTCCAGTATCCCTTTCTGGCCTGGATCGGGTATCATTATGCCCAGCATTTTTGCGTATCCGCTTATGACGGTCAGCGGCGTCCGCAGCTTGTGGGATATCAATGAAAGGAAATCCGCCTTCATTTTGTTCCTTCCGTATTCCCCGGTCACGTCCTTAAAAATAAAAACATACGAATCCGCGGCTCCGCCCGGTCCCGATGCGCCGCGGTATTCCGAAGACAAAAATGACGCATTATGCGCCGCCGACTCCAGGCGTTCCAGTATGAACCGTCCACCGGAAACATTGAAATCCGGAACACGCGCAAATCGTTCCTCAAGGAGCGACCTGAAATTGCCCGAGGAGCCCTTTATCCCGAGCATTTCCGCTGCCGCGTTATTTATGAGCGTCAAATTAAAATTGGAGTCGGTTATAGCCGAGCCCTCCCCCATAAGTTCCATTACGTTGGAAAGTTTTTCCTTTTCATTTATCTGCCTTCTTAATATTGAAAGCCCCGCCTGGGTCCTTACCCTGCTTAATAGTTCGGCCTTATCGAAAGGTTTGCTTATGAAGTCGTCCGCTCCGGCGTCGAGGCCCCTTATCCTGCTCTCCCTGTCGGAAAGTGACGTAAGAAGGATGACGGGTATTGTCCTGGTCTTTTCATTTTTCCTGATGTCGGCAAGCGCGTCAAATCCAGACCGGCCCGGCATCATGACATCGAGCAGTATCAGGTCGGGTTCCGTCAAGGAAAGTTCGTTGAGCGCCTCACCCGCGTTCCTGGCCCTGGTGAGGGAATACCCTTCGGGCATAAGGAGTGCCTCAAGAAGGTCAAGGTTCAACGGTTCGTCGTCCACGATCAATACTTTTATGGTCAATTTCAGCCAGCTCCTGATCATTAAATGCCGTACGTGGAGGAAAATGCCTCCACGCACGGCGCATTGAATATTACGGAAGTACTATTGTGTCCGTGTCAAGCGAGACCTGGGCCGCCGAGGGCCCCTGTAAAAGCGCCCTGCCCTGAAGGTTTGCGCCGGTCAGTATCGATATCGATGTGCTTGCTATGACCGTGCCTTTCATTACCGAGTATGTTCCGAGGGTCACGGATGATCCGGCCACCCAGAAAACATTCTTGGCCTGCGCGCTTCCTTCCAGGACGACCGAGCTTGTGCTCGACGTCGTGATCGAAGTGGCGCTGCGGATTATGAATACCGCGTTTGCGTCGCCCTTGCCGTCAAGATAAAGAATGCCGCCCGGGGATATTTCGATCGATGTGCCCGATTCATAAAGGCCAGGGGCCAGCGTTATGCCGTTCTGGTCGCCCGAGATCAATACCGGCGTGCCGCGCGATGAGCTTGTCGCATCAAGATACGCGTTTTGCGCGTCGGTTTCCGCCTGAAGCAGGTTTGCCGGGACCGGTGGCGCGTCGTCGGCGGCATATATGTTTCCCGTAACTTCCGGTATGGTTATGCCTATCGCGGCCCTGAGACCGGGATACAGGCCGACATTGCCGGTAACTGCCGACGACGGAACGTCGGTTATCGCCGAACTAGAAAGTACGGCGAAGTTTGCCGACGATCCAAGCACGACGGCAAGCTGGTTCGTCGTTGTCGTAGATGTCATTGTTACGGTAAATGTCGGCGTTATCGTCGCTGTAACGGTAGTCGTCGCCGTAGGGGAAATCGTCCTCGTTATGGTCCTTGTCGCCGAACTGACCGCGACGGAAGTCGAGGTCCTGGTGACCGTTGCGGTAGCGGCTGCCGAAGGGGACGTTGTCTTATTGGTGCAGCCCGCTATGCCGGCCGCAACGATCCCAAACGCCATTAATATCAGCAAAAACTTTGAGTTGAACTTTATTGCATTCATTTCTGTTACCTCCACAAATTTTTCGTTCTGTAAAAAAATCGGACCTTAAACTGCGTTTCACCTTACCCTTATTTCGCGGTTTCTCCCTTCATTTGAATTAGGACATTTTCAGGCGCCCGTTGACCGCCCGCTTTCAGTTGTCCGTTTTCTTGTCGTTTAATTTTTCGTATATCAATTCGAAATCGGGTGCGTTCGCGATAAAAACAGAAAGCACCGCCGGGTCAAAATGTCCGGGCATTGTCCTTCCATCGCCCTTTACGATTATTTCATAGCTCTCTTTATGGCCGAAAGCCGGCTTATATACCCTGGAATTCCTGAGCGCGTCGTACTGGTCGGCAACTGCGGCTATGCGCGCTTCCAGCGGGATTGCCTCGCCTTTTAACCCATCGGGATAACCGCTGCCGTCCCATTTTTCATGATGGGAAGCCGCTATCTTGTTTCCCATCACGAACCTGTTGTTGGACCCTATTATCCTGGCTCCATAAACCGTGTGAAGCTTCATAAGTTCGAACTCTTCCGGGGTAAGTGCCGAAGGCTTCTTCAGTATCGAGGCCGGAATATGTATTTTGCCCACGTCGTGCAACTGCGCCTGCATCCTTATTCTTTCCACAAAATCCCGGTCAAGCCCCATCTTTTGCGCGAGAAGGGCCGCGTATTCCCCTACCCTGATGACGTGAAGTCCCGTATCCGCATCGTTGGCTTCAGCGGCGCGGGCAAGGGTGAGGATAAGGTAATCATAGGCCCTTTCCGTCTCAAATATCTCGGCGGCAATGGAATATAGGAACATTATCTGCATTACTATCGCTTTTAACACCACCTGGTCCTCGTCGTTTACCGGTTTTATAAAACCATATGATATGACGCATAATCCCGCGCCCGCACGGCATATAAAATTGCCCGCGCTGATCCCTGCGGCAGACATGGCTTTTTCGGTCACCGCCGCTTCGCGCGAAAGCGATTCCCCGCCGCTCGTATAAAAAAACCTCGCTTGCCCGTCAAGCAGGAACAAAAGATTATTTTCAGGTACGGGTTTTCCGGCCATATAACTTTCAGGGTCCGACTTGTCGTAATTTACCCACCCGGTCTCCTTTGTCCCGAAAAGCATGCCGCGCTGCCCACGCCCTTTGCCGGCGTCCGTTCCCCTTATTATGGAATCGACCTCGGAGAAAAAATTGAACCTGCCGCTTTTCAGAAGTTCCGCGGAACGGTTGCCCCTTTCGGTCAGGCCTGAGAGGACCCCAAAAAGCGATATTATCTTTGAATTCTGTTCCCTTATCTCAAGGAGTTTTCTTATCCTGGTGAGCACCTCTGTCTTTTCGAAAGGCTTGGTGATAAAATCGCCCGCGCCGGCTTCTATGCTTTTTATCCGGTCTTCCTTGGATGATAGCGCCGTGATCATTATTACCGGAACGCGCGAAGTATCCCCCGAGGCTTTTATAAGCCGGCAAATTTCATATCCGTCCATGCCCGGCATCATTACATCCAGCAATACCAGGTCGATATCTTCCCGTTTTAGCTTTCCAAGAGCTTCTGCGCCGCTCTTGGCGGTTAACACACAATAGCCTTGAGGCTCAAGTATTGCTTCAAGCAGTTCCAGGTTCAACGGCTCGTCGTCCACGCACAATATTTTTGCCCTCTCCCCGGCGGCCGCGTGAGCGGTTTTCCCCGTATCACTCGAGAAAATATTTTTTCCATCCGCGGTTATCATTTTACAAATTCCCCTATCTCTTTGGCGAAAGTCCTCGTGTTTATGGGTTTGCCGATAAAACCGGAATTGGAAATGTCCCTCAGCTCGGCCCGGCCTTCCGGCATTACTGAGGCTGTTACAAATACTATGGGGATATCCTTGGTCATTTTATCGATACGCAGTATCCTTGCCGCCTCTGACCCGCGCATGTCCGGCAGCCGCACATCCATAATTATCACGTCCGGTTTTTCCCTGATGGCGGTTGCGATGCCGGCGGCGGCGTTTTCCGCTTCAAATACGGTGAAACCGGCGAATTCCAGAATGTCCGTTTCAAGCATCAGGTTGTTTATGTTATCATCGACTATCACGACGGTTTTTTTCATCTTAAGCCACGCTCTCCGATCTGATCGGCAGGACAAACCTTACAAGCGTGCCCTGGTTCAATCCCTTTGACCTCACGAAAAACTTGCCGCCGTGAAGCTCGACCATCTTTTTTGACAGGGGCAGCCCGAGTCCCGTGCCCTCCGTGACCCTGGAGTATGGAGTATCCACCCTGAAAAACCCCTCGAATATTTTTTCCATGTTTTCACGCGCTATACCCACCCCTGTGTCCCATACCTCTACTTCTATGGCATCGCCCGCCAGTTTCGCCCTTATGCCTATCTTGCCGCCGTCGGGGGTGAACTTGACGGCGTTGGAAAGCAGGTTGTATATTATTTCCTTTACCTTCAACTCGTCCGCCTCTATTGCAGGCAGGTCGTCTGCAAGGTCCAGTTCTATCTGGAGGTTCTTCTTTCCGGCCATGTCCGCCACAAGAAGGGATATTTCGGTCAAAAGATTTTTCATCGGCAGCTTTGTTATCGACAGTTTCATTTTTCCGGACTCCACTTTGGCCATATCTAATATCTGGTTTATCAGCAGAAGGAGGTGCTTGCCGCTTGTCAGGACATTGTTCACGTATTTTTTTTGTTTCTCGTTGAGCGGCCCGAAAGTCTCGTCAAAAAGCACCTCGGAAAAACCGTTGATCGAATTGAGCGGGGTCCTGAGTTCATGGGACATATTGGCCAAAAATTCCGACTTTGCCGTGGCCGCGCGTTTAAGTTCCGTGGCAAGGGCCTTCATTTCCTCGCGCGCCCTTTCCAGGCCGTTCTCTATGTCCCTCCGGCCGGTTATGTCCTCGATGGAAAGCAGGATTATACGTTCCTTGCCGAGCACCCTTTTTATCTGCCTGGCATTCAACAGCATTATCCGCCTTCCAATGTTCGCAAAATTATGTTCTACCTCGTAATTGTCGAACGTGGCTTTCTGCGGCAGTATAGTCTCGAGAAGTTCCCTTAGCTTCGGTATGTTCCACTGTTTGTTGCCGAGGTCGTAAATGAGCTGTCCAACGGTATCCTCCGGGTTCACCTTGAAGAACTCGTAAAAAGCCCGGCTTACGGATACCACCCTCAGGTCCTGGTCGAGTACTATCAAAGGTTCCCTCAGGGTATTAATGATGCTTTCCGAGTATTCCCTCGCTGCATCCTCCGCGATCTTTGTGGTTTCAAGTTCTTTCCGGGCTTTTTCCAGCCCGTTCTCTATTTCACGCCGTTCGGTAATATCCTCAATTGCCAGAAGTATTATCCGTTCCTTGCCCAGCATGCGCTGTATCTGCCTTGCGTTTAAAAGCATTATTCGCCTGCCTATAGCGGCAAAATCATGTTCAACCACATAGTTGTCGAACGTGGCTTTCTGTGGAAGTATCGTCTCAAGAAGTTCGCGCAGTTTCGGTATGTTCCACTGTTTGTTGCCCAGGTCATAAATAAGCTGCCCCACCGTCTCTTCCGGTTTCACCTTGAATACCTCGTAAAAGGAACGGCTGACGGATACCACCCTTAGGTCCTGGTCAAGCGCTATAAGGGGCTCGCGTATGGTGTTTATGATGGACTCCGAGTATTCACGCGCTTCATCCTCGGATTTTTTTATTATATCAAGCTGCATTTTGGATTTTTCCAGACCCATTTCAATTGCGGAACGTTCGGTTATGTCGCGGAACACAAGGACGGCGCCCAGAACCGAGCCTTCGCGGTCGCGGATAGGCGCGCAGGAATCCGCTATGACATATTCGATGCCCCCGCGAGCTATCAGTATTGTGTTATTGGCAAGTCCGTGGACAGTGCCGTGTTCCAGCGTTTTCTTTACGGGTATCACGGAAGGCAGTCGGGTCTTCTGGTTGATGATCCTGAATATTTCCTCCACCGGCCGGCCGATGGCCTCGGCGTGCGTCCATCCGGTAAGTTTTTCCGCATGCGGATTCAACAGCGTCACATTACCGACGTCGTCCGTTGCCAGCACAGCGTCGCCAATTGAATTCAATGTGACGGAAAATTTTTCCTCGCTTACCTGCAATATCGAGTTGAGCCGCTGCAGTTTCGCGTTCATATTTTCCTGGACACCGAGCAGCCTCACGGTCTCCGCCTGCATGACATCCTTCAGCCGCGCGCGCGTTTCCCTGTAGATCATAAATACAAAGGAAAAAGCAAGCGCCAGCATGAGGATACTGGCCGCTGTTATGACGATAAATAACCACTGGATATTTTCCCTGAATTTTACCTCGAATCTTACCAGTTCGCCTTCTTCTATCAGTATAAAACCGTTTATTTCCGTCCTTATGGAATCCATTATACGTTTTCCATACCCGCCGCTTACGGCGGCAATTACGGCGGTCATATCCCCTTTTTCACGCAGTTTGATGGCGCCGGACATTTCCGATGATTTGGCGGCCACAAGAGGCGCAAGCGTGTCAAGATGCCGTCCCGCTTCTCCGGTAAGTTTGAGCTTGGATAACTCCGCGAGATGCCCCTTTATGACACCTTGCACCGCATTGTATGGTTCCAGAAAAGTTTTGTTCCCCGTAAGCAAATAACCCCGCACGCCAGTCTCGGCGTCCTTTAATTCGGAAAGGAGGTTCCCGGCGTCATTAATAATATAGGACGTGTTCCTTCTCAGGTCCGCGGCACGCTCCGTCTGGATAAACGCCCCGAAAGAAGCAAGGACAGCGACTACAGCCAGAAAAAAAAGCCCCGCGCCCGCGATCATGGTTGTCGTCCTTTTCTTCTTCTCCATTGGAAATGTCTCTTCTGTTTTGAAATTGTTGTTTTCCAGTATCATTTTTTGTCTCCCGGGTTCCGCTTGTCCAGTAATTATTTCAGGTCGTTGGTGATCTTTTCTATCTTTTCCCTGCCGTCGTCCATCAGTTCTTCCGCTTTCCCGCAAACATCGTCGAAAAATCTTTTGACTTTTTTCCTTGTTTCTTTTCCGGACTGAGGCGCCATAAGCAGTCCCAACCCGGCAAATATCGCGCCACCCAAAAGAAATGCCGCCAATCTCGCGCCGTTTTTCCTGTCGCTCATTTTTTCTCCTTTGTATCTACCTGAATAATTTGAATTTTTTTACAACCTTTGAAATTATGCCTCCCGCCAAAAATATGAGGTCGATGTACGGAGAGGTTGACTCGATCATTTTTACCGCATTCTCTATCTCCCTGGCCGTCTTTTTCACCTGATACATGGCCAGCACAAAATATATAGTCCAGATCACGGCCAATGCCGTCGTGGTTATCATGCATATCGAAAATATTACTTCCATTTTTTCCTCCTGCCGGGCCGTTTTTGGAATTCAGCGTTGCCGGACGGATCAGTCCGATCTGCACTGTTTTAAAATGCCTCCCCGTATTTTTGATACGGGGAGGCTGTAATTCTTATTAAATTAGAAGCTCAGGGCCGCTCCGACGCCGAGGCTGAGGCCGCTGAAATCAAATGCCATGTCGTTATTGTTGGAATCCTTCAGGACGCTGTTCTTCGAGCCCACCGGCACCGTTATGCCCGGGATCCCGGTAAAATTGACATCCGATGTCTGTTTCATCTGCGGAATATCCGCCAGCTTGTATCCTCCGTTGATATTCAACGACAGGACGGACGACAGTTTCATGCTCAATGTCGCAAGAAGTTCGCCTACGAAACCGCCGCCGATGTACGGGACCGTGTAGGTCGACGTCTGCCCGAGGGCGCTTATGTCGTTTTGATACGACGCCGCGGCGATGCCGTAACCCGCGTATGCGCCCACCATGACGGCCGCAGGGAACGAAGGTATGTCAAAATCAATGTTCAGTCCCACTTCGATAGGGATCAACGAGGCGTTAAGCGTCGTTTTCTGGTCGTAAATGATGTAGTTGTATTCCGCGCTTCCCGGCATACAGTAAAGGTATCCGGTCCTTAATCCCGCCATGACATACGGCAGCAGTGCGAGGTTCAAATCCGCCATTGCGCCGACGCCGCCGTTGAGTTTTGTGACGTTGGAACCTTTGCCGAGGTCGGTGTTGACCTGGTCCATTGCCGGCATAAAATAATCAAGATTTACGCCAAGCCTTACCATCTGATAAGCGTCTTTTTTGGAGTCGTCCGCAAATGATGCTGAAACCAGTGCCAGGACAAGAACAACTGCAGTGATGATCTTTTTCATTTAAAGCTCCTTTTTTACAATTTTTAATGATTCTTTAAAACTTACCGGCTTTCACAGATTTTTTGTTTAAGGTAAAACGATGGTGCTCGACTGCAAAACAACACTTCCGGCATTGGCACCCTGGATCAGCGCCCTGCCGTTAAGGTTGGCGCCTGTGAGCAGCGATATTGAAGTGCCCGCTATCATTGTTCCCTTCATCGTTGAGTTCGTGCCCAGGGTGATTGCTGAACCGGCAGCCCAGAATATGTTCTTCGCCTGCGCGCTGCCTTCAAGTACGACCGCGCTTGTGCTTTCCGTTGTGATTGAAGTCGCGCTGCGGATGACGAACACGGCGTTGGCGTTCCCCTGCCCGTCGAGGTAAAGTATCCCGCCCGGCGATATCTGGATGGATGAGCCGGATTCATAAAGTCCCGGGGCAAGCGTGAGCCCGTTAAGATTTCCAGATATGGATGTCGGGGTGCCGCGTGAGGCGTTTATCGCGTCGCCATAGGCGTTTAACGCGTCTGTTTTGGCCTGTACAAGCATTGCGGGAACGCTTCCCGCGTCATCTGCCGCGTAAATTGCATAAGCTCCGTTCGCTCCGGTGCCGTTGACTTCAGCAGGCAATAAGGCGCACGAAGACCTGTTTCCCGGGCTTATTCCCACATCTCCGGTAATTGCCGATGTCGGAACGTCGGTTATTGACTGGTCGGATAGTATCGCGAACCTTGCCGAAGTCCCGAGAACCACGGCAGCCTGGCCTATGCCGCCGGTCACCGTCGGTATAGCCGTTGGAATGGCCCCCGGCGATGTCGTGCTGTTCTTTTTACAACCCGCGGAGATAATGCTTAAAGACAGTGTCAGAAAAGCGCAAACCAGCAAAAGTGTTGATTTTTTCATTTTTTCCTCCATTTTTTTTCATCGTTCCAAGTACTCTAACCGAACCAGAACCTGATGCCTAAGCCTCCTCCCGGCGCAAAATGCATGTCCGGGATGACGCTGATACCCGGTTCGAACTGGACAAAAATATCGATAGGCGCGGTCCTCGGTATCCATGCGAAACCGAGCGGCACTTGAATTCCTGCGTTGGCCGTCCCCGACGACATGGCGGCCCATCCTTTTATCCCGAAATACAGGGGCCACAGGTTGTTGTCCGCCTCTATTATGTTGAAATTATGTATAAGATACGCGGCGCCAAAACCAAGGCCTCCGTAGTTTACGTCCCAGTTGAAGTCAAATTGGACCGCATTGTCCCGGCTGACCCAATTTTTGACGCTCAAGCCGTTTATCTCACCCAGCACGATGCCTATGCCCAGGCCTCTTGCGCCGGCGTAGTCGTCGCCGGTGACCGCGTGCCCGGCTATCCAGACTTCCGCGGCGGCTATTGAACTTATTGCAAAAATCAGTGCCAATGCCAGTGAAAAAATCTTTTTCATTTTTGCTCCTTTTTACCGTTCCGTATCACGCTCATAAACGATGGTTCATGCCTTAGTGCTTCCTGTCAAAACTCAACGCTTCGGATTTGCTGAAACCGTCGATTGCAGCTTTGATCGTTTCATGGAATATTTTTATCTCGATAGGTTTAATAAAATATGCGAAAATATCCTTGTTCCTCACCTTTCTTTCCAGTTCAATATCATTGTCGCCGGTGATCACTATGATCGGAATATATGGGTTCAGCCTCTTCACTATGGTGATAACCTCAAAACCGTCCGTGTCGTCCATGTATATGTCCGTTATCACAAGGCTCGCTTTTTTTGTCTGTAGAAGGCTGATGAGTTTGTCCCCGTTGTTGACGATATTTACCTCATATTCCGACAGATCAAGCTCCCTATGGAGCAATTCCCGGATATACTTGTCGTCGTCCGCGATCAGGATCAGGTGTTTCTTTGTTTTTGTTAACACTGATGCCGCCTTTTAAACTTATTTCCGCGGGGATAAATCCTCCACGGCTGGATATATTAAAAGCAATTAACATGCCACAACTTTTTTGATCCGGTTTAAAGCCTTAAAAGCAAGTGTCGGCTTGTTAACACGCCTTAAAAACAGGATAAAATAAAACGCACACCCCGGTTTGCCGCAAATCGTCCGCGCCCTTCCCGGGATGTGCGTTTTCCATCTGTATCGTTTCCGGCACTAAATGTATCTTCGGCGCGCTTTAGGGAGCCTGTTTTTTCCTCCCGTTTGAAATTAATTCGCCTTTTTTGCCTCAAGATCTTCCTTAGCGTTATTAAGGTCCTTATTGTCCGAGTCCAGTCCCTTTTGCTTTATGTCGATCTTCTTTATTTTGACCTGTTCCCTGTTTATATCGTCCTTATCCTCGAGCATTTTCGCATCGACGGATTTTATCTTTGCGGCAAGCCATGCGTCCTTTGCCTTGTTTTCGCCGATCTTGGCACTGATGGAGGCTTTTTCATCATTGCTCTTTGCGGAGAGCAATGAGGCCTGTAGTTTGTGCTTGTCCGCTCTTAATTTCTTTATCTGGGCCCAGGTGATTTTTTCAGATACGGTCAGTTTTAACTCGTCAAAACCTCCTTTAATATTCGAAATCTCGGCTTTTTCCTTTGAATTCTCAAGCTTCTCCTGATGCGTATCTATAGAATCCTTTTCCCTGTCGATCTTGCCGATCTTTTTGTCTATCCTGTGTATTTGCGCGTCCGTCCTGGTGGCTTCGGGAATTACCGTTCCTATCGCCACCCTGTCAGCCGTAGCCTCCGAAGCCGGTGTCTTTGACGAATCGTCGGCAAAAACCGGAA
The DNA here is from genome assembly GCA_964443355.1 of uncultured Spirochaetia bacterium. Lineage (GTDB taxonomy): Bacteria > Oederibacteriota > PGYV01 > PGYV01 > Palsa-1178 > Bog-1181. The sequence continues at coordinate 62,918 of CAYUDX010000002.1, read as the reverse complement.
CACTTGCAAAAAAAATGACCGTGAGCATAGCTGAAAAAATTTTCATGAACCCTCCTTTTGATTTTTATCCGTAAAATCGGATAAAATAAAAACATTTCACATCAATAGCAGCAATTGCCGTGCCGTCAATATGTCAATATTTTTCCGGAACAAAAATCCGCCAATAATATAAGGAAATGGCGGCAAAACGGAAATGCATGAACCTGAATCAGCCGAATTTTCATTGCGCCGCATTTCAATATCAATTCCGTTTACATACAAATCGTATCCGGAAGTTGTATCCCGAGTTCTTTCATCCTGGTAATACATATATTCCGCACCTTCCTGTCCTCAAAATAATTAATATCTTCCCTGGGTGTCCTTCCGGCGACTTCCATGAAATATACCGCGGCTTTTTCCTTTTCACCGAGGGCGTACATTGTGTCGGCAAGGAAAAATTTCACCAGCAGGGAATCCGGGTTGTATTTGAGGGCTTCCTCAAGATAACTACGGGAAAGCTTTTTATCGGGCCATGAAATAAAGACCGGGATATTCGGGGCAAGTAAGTTTATCCTGCCGAGCGCCGTCAGGGCTCCGTGATCCTCAAAACCCGCGTCTTCCTTATATATCTTTTCGCAAAGCGCATGGACCCTGTTAACTACCCCTATCACCTGAAAAATATTTGAATACGCAGTATTTAGCACCAGGAAAAGCGCCTTGTCATAATCCGCGTAAACCGCATTGTTTTCTCCGGGATACAGCGTTTCCAGCATGGCAAGGGTGTCGGCATATGCTTTTTGCCTTTCGGCCTCTTTTTCCCCTTCCGGCATCAGTAAATTGTACTTTAGCTCGACGGCCTGGCAATATTTGTGCACAAGTATCCCGCTTTTGCCGTCCAATATGAGGGCGTTCTTATAATCATCAATGATATTGTCCGCCAGTTCGATTTCTTTTGCCGAACCCCTGGACTTTATCAGCATAGTCATTGCCTTATCCCCTTTTCTTTCATAACTTACCGACCTGACGGCGTCCCTGTGTGAAACCGGTCCCCGGGGCAATACCGGCGCTTCGGCGACCATGGTCTGTATTTCCCGGCTCAAATGCTGTTCTGTTGCCGGAGCGTATGTGGCGCAACCGGCGGAACAAATGATCAGCGCCGGGATGACGGCGGTGCGCATAACAAGCTTCCAAAACGGCGTCATGACGTCAAAAAATCGCCGATGACTTCCGGGGAAAAATTCTTTACGGCATGGTCGTATCCGTTCTGCATTGTCATGGTTCCCGAAAAATCAAGGGCGTTTATCTCATATTCCAGGTTATATGTCCCGTCCTTAGGGTAAAGGTCCAGGAATTCGATCGGTGGATACTGCGCCGCGTCAAGGTCGGAAAATTTTTTGTAAAGGTCCGCCTCATCCCAGGAAGACTCCTCAAAGATGTGCATCAGGGCGTTTTCAAGGCGCCCGCCCAGGGACACTACGTCTTTTCTCAGCGCTTCCCTCGGGATCTTATGGGGCGACGTCCCTATCAGTATTATTTTTGTGGCGCCGTTCTTTATCGCGAGCTTTACCGGGTTATGCCTTCCCATTCCGCCGTCCACCCCGAGGTCGGTGTAACCTTCGTTGGCAAATTCCACCGCGGGAAAAATAATGGGTATGGCGCTGGTCAGCTTTGCCAGCTGAACGGCTGAAAAATCCGGATCCGTCATGGTGCTTATCTCGACAAAATCCGCCGTAGACATGTTGGTGGTCGCAAGGCATACGGGGCAGGAGAGATCCTTAAGCGTCATCCCGGCAAATTCCCTGTCTATGAGCGAGTAAAGCCCCCTGGGATTCAATATGCTGCGGGCCTTGTTGTCGGTGAATATCTGCGCGAGCAGCCTGACAAAATCAAATGGAGTCCTCAACTTCATTATGCCGTCGTATACATCTGAATTTTTTTTTATGTTGTTCCATATTAAAAGCGGCTTTTCCATATCGGATTTGTACTTGGCGGTAAATAATGTGTTCAAACCGCCCACGGAAGTGCCGCATATCAAATCGACCCTGTCCAGCACGCCTATCTGATAGAGACGGTATATGGCGCCAAACTGCCATCGCCCCCTTGATCCGCCGCCCGGCAGCACAAGGGCAAGCTTTTCACCGTTTTCCATCCGCGCCTTTATTTCATCCGTTCCGAACGGTTCGGCCTTCCGCAGGGTAAAATTTTCGGCTGCCATGTTATTGCTTTAGTTTTTCGCTCGCGGTATGCATGGCCTGCTTGAGGTCGTCCCAGGCTTTTTGTGTGCCTTCCACTATGCTTTCCCACGCATCCGCGTCCGCATCTTTTAAATGCTGCAATTTTCCAGCGGCATCCTCTCTTTTTTGCTTTAAAAGTTCGATTTGTTTTGAAAATTCGATTTTGGCGCCGTTGGCCGCCTTATCCGCGCCGGCGACCAGCCTGTCTATTTTCAAATTCCAATCCTTCAGTTGTTTCGAAAACCTTTCGACATAAACATCCCTTTTTTCCATCGTTTAACTCCTTTTTTTGGAAATCCACTTAAATTGACCGGCACTTTTTCAAAATACATCCGGCATTATATGGATTCATATATATGTATATAGAGCATTTACCATGCCAGGAAAGGGCATGGACGCAGGGGTGATTTTAACCGATGTTATAAAGGACATAATACGGCTTATGATGTCTTATCAGGGAGCGGCCATGGATGGTTTGTTTTTGAGAATGTACGTTTTAAATACAATATGTATTTTAAACAGGGTGGCAGGCGCGCTCCGGGAAATGATTTCCCTCGGAGTTTTTGTTGTGTTTACGACCTTTTTTATTTAAGACAAGGCCTTTAATTTGACCGTAAATATAGGCTTATTTCCGTTACAAACGTGCGTGTATTTATTGGTTTGCCTATATATCCGGTATGAGGAATAACTTTTAACGCTTCCACGTCTTCCTGCAATACCGAAGCAGTTACAAAAACAATGGGAATATCGTTCGTTTCTTTGACTTTTCGCAGCATTTTTGCGGCTTCTGTACCGCGCATATCCGGCAGCCGGACATCCATAATGATGATATTTGGTTTTTCCTTTTTTGCCATGGCTATTCCCGTGGAAGCGTCTTCCGCTTCAAACACTTCGAAACCGGCTGTTTCAAGAAGATCTTTTTCGAGCAATAGATTATTTATATTATCATCGATAACCAATGCTTTTTTTCCCATTTTAAATCATCCTCTGCGGCTTTTCTTTTAAATTATTCGCATCAAACTGAAAACTATTGTTTCAGTTCTTTAAAAGCCATTTTTGCGGCCCCGTATTCGTGACACACCCATTCGACTGGAATTTTTTCAAAAGGCGTCCCCGGTTCCACTCCTTTATCAGGATCCCCTTTCGACGGATCATAAATGTATCCACAAACCGTGCACACCCATTTGTTCATTAATACAGCCTCCTTTTCCACGTTACAATATCATTAAAATTTTTTCCTTCCCTAAGGTAATACCATTATACTTGGCCGCTTTTACTTACTGCATACGGCAATGGCTGTATTTTGCGTCAATGCGGCCAAATTCATATCCAATTCTTTCATGGAAGAGAAAGCGTAAATCCTTGTATCCGGCCTGTCGACTTCATAGCCGGTCTCATTTTTTACTATTTTTTCTATGTCGGCTATTGTGCATCTCCTGGCGTCAAAGCTTATCTTTTTCGCGTCTTCCCTGTCAAGCATGCTCCTGTTTCCTCCAGGAAGGTAAATTGTGCCGTTCGAGAAATCAACGACAAAAGCCACAATTCCCGGGACCACAAAAAGCAGCAGGCACAGCCCGTCCAAAACAGCGACACCGGCGTCAATGTTACCGCTCCTCTGGCCGATGCGTTTTGGATACAGGAGCGTCCCGCAGCCTATCAATAAAAATGCCAATAAAATGCACGTCGATGTCTTTAAAAATAACGATATTTTTTTTCCCATAAACATCCCCCTGTTTGTTTTACAGATATCAGGAATCTGAAAGCCCGGCTTTACGTTATTTCACAACCACGGTAAAAAGCACAGTCATATTCGCCTTGGCCGCCTTGGAATAATGATCACTGGGTACTGTTTCATATTCCTGCGGCCGCATTTCGCCGTATCCTATTATGGACAACCTGTCCGGCGATATGACTTTTTCACTTACAAGGTAATCCCTGACTGCAGCGGCCCTTCTTTCGCTGAGCTTTTGATTGTATTCTTTGGTCCCCGCGGCGGATGTATACCCCGCAATAAGTATCTTTACGTTGGGATTCTTATCCATCTCTTTAATACTTTTCTTGATCACATTTTTTGTCTGGTCGGTAAGCGTTGATTTGTCAAAATTGAAGTGCATGTCCTCAAATACAAGAACGACCACATCGGCTTTGGGAACCACCTCAAGGACTTTTTCTTCCGGTTTCGGTTCTTCAGCAACAAAAACAACCTCCTTTTTTACTATTTTTGTCGGCGTGGGTGTAGGCGTAGTCGTAGGTTCCTGCTGCTCCGATTTTTTTCCAAGGAACTGGTAGTCTATGCCGATGGTGACATTGACATTATTGTAGGTATCGTGAATGAACTCGGAGACCATATTGTCCCTGAGATCCAGCCTTACTCCAAGGTCGTCAAGGACCCAGTATTTCACGCCTGCGGCAAAATTCAGCGTTGTCATTTCATAATTTTCTATGCTCGGAGTATACTGGGTGGCGCCGGCGCCGACCGCCAGGAAAGGATTCAGCCTTCCCTCTGGCATGAAGTGATAAACAAGGTCGGCGTTCCAGAACATAATATCCACATTACCCGCGGGAGCCGTAAAACGCCCTTTTGTATAGCCTGTTATGCCGTTGTTATACACGGCGGTGTTCATGAATTCAGCCGAGAACTCAACGCCGAGGTTGTCCAGCACATTGTAGCCCAGACGGCCTCCATAGATGGGATGATCGTGCAGGTTCTGCCTTGTTTCAAAAAAATTGTAACCCCCGAAACCGGTTAATTCAAAGCTTCCTTCCCTTATTTCAGCAAAAACAGCCGCCGGAAGGACCAAAGCAAGGACCAATACGGCCGTTGCCGCCATCCTCGCAAAAAGAACGGTTAAATTCATTTTTTTCATTTTAAACCTCTTTTCTATTTACGTATTTTAGAATTTGGAAAATTCCTTTAAGCGGCCGTTTATGGCACATTAATGACTGTGTTTACCAGCGTTACGGAAGCGTTCAAACCAAGGGCCCTGCCGTTAAGCGTCGTTATCGTTGTTAACCCTGCGGTCGAGAACGTCACCCCTGAATAAGCGATGATCGTGCCGACCATTGTCCCGCCGGCCGCTCCGTTTATAGTAGCGGCGCTGCCCACCTGCCAGTATACGTTTTTGGCCTGGGCGCCGTTTATCAGCAATACGGAGCGCGGCGAAGTGTCGCCGACGGTAAGCGAACTGGCCATCTGGAAAACCCAGGCGGCATTCGGGTCCCCTTTTCCGTCAAGGGTAAGATCCGATCCCGTGATCAGGAACGTGCCTCCGGCTGCTTTATAGATGCCGGGCGCGAGTGTCAACCCGCCGAGTTGTCCGGCTCCGGGGTCTATGCCTCCGGGCATGGAAGCAGGCATAAGGCTGTCATACGCGGTCTGCGCGTCAGCCAGGGCCTGTGCGGCCACGGCAAATGTTGACGCGGTTCCTTCCGATCCGTCGCCGCCTGAAGGAGGAGGCGGAGCGGTATATATCTTCCCTGTTACGTGCCCTATATTGGAGCCTGTTTCAGTATAAACATTTCCGGTATCGTGAAACCCGGTAACCAGCGTGGAAGCGCCTGTGGTCGCGATATCCCCGTTGACCACGGTATTAACCCCCTGATTGGTCATTCCGGCGCCTCCGCCGATGCCCCCCATTGTTGACGCGGTTCCAAGATTCACATTGATCCTGGACAAAGGGCCTGTTGTTTTGTTCCAGCTTCCGCAACCGGCCACGATAAGTACAATGACCGCAAAAATCGCCGCAACCGATACTGATAGTAATTTTTTCATCTAAATTTCCTCCCTTTATGATATATTTGTAAATCAAAGATGCGAAAGATCGTTTTTATCCGTCATGTTTTTTTATTCCTCCCGCTTTTAATCTGAAAAATTCATTAATTTACTGTTTCGAAAACCTTTTGACATAAATATTCCTTTTCCATTGTTTAGCTCCTTTTTTGGGGGAATCCACTGAATTAACCGGCGCTTTCATCAAATAGAGCCGTCGTCAAATGGAATTATATGCATGCATATAAAGCATTTACCATGCCAGGATAAAGCACGGGAGCGCGGGTAATATTATCCTGTGTTATAAAGGGCATAATTAGGTTTGTGATGTTTTTATCATGGCTGGACAGTGGATAATTTATTTTTCAGGATGTCCGTTTTTGATACAATATGTATTTTAAACGGCATGTTCCCGGGTGTGATGGGGAAAACTGTTTAAATCCGGCAGGCCTGTTTTAATTGAGCTTGTATTTATTGAGCAGTCTGTAAAATTTTGCCCTGCTGATCTTTAATTCGTTGATTATTTTTGTCTTGTTGTATTTGTATTTCTTCAGCATCTGGGTGAGAAAAACCTTTTCCGCGTTGTCGATAAAAGCCTCGAATGTTTCCACCTTTTCCGACGCCTCGGCAGATGGCTCAATTTCCGTTCCTATTTTTTCGTTTACGGTTTCTATCTCCTTCAGGAATTCGTCCCTTTTTATCTTGTTGGAATTAAAAACAAGCGTCTTTTCCACAAAATTAAGGAGTTCCCTCGAATTTCCAAGCCATTGTCCGCCCGTTATGGTTTCCATCTCTTCAACGCTGAAATAACTCCCTGCTTTTCCGGGGTCCCCGGATTTTGCCTTAATAAAATGTTCTATGAGCGAAGGAATGTCCTTTTTTCTTTCCCTGAGCGGAGGTATGAACACATACAGGACGTTGAGCCTGAAAAAGAGGTCCTGCCTGAACCTGCCCTCTTCAACTTCGTCTTTTAAGTTCCTGTTGGTGGCGGTAATGATACGCACGTCGACCAATATTTCCTCGTTTCCGCCGAGGCGCCTGAATTTCCCGGTTTCTATCACATCCAGTATCTTGACCTGGTTGCCCGGATCGATCTCCCCGATCTCGTCCAGAAAAAGCGTTCCTCTATCGGCGACTTCGAAGAGCCCCCGCTTTACCCTGGTGGCTCCGGTAAAGGCCCCCACCTCATGTCCAAATAATTCATTTTCAAGGAGGTCTTTCGGCATTGCGGCGCGGTCGCTTATCTTGTGGATTATCGAGGCGATGAGGGATTTTCCAACTCCTGTTTCACCTTCGATCAAAACAGGAAGTTTTGAATATTTTATTTCGTTTAAATATGTTTTGATGGATGAAATTTGATTGCTGTCGCCTATCAAACCGTGATATTGATTGATCTCGTTTTGTTCCATCCTAATAACCCCAATCTTGTTTATTTAAAACAAGCAAGCGGTCGCAGTTTGATCCCCTTAAAAACTCATAATTGTTTCTTATTGTAAAACTTGCTTTCCGTATTATAACATAAAATGTTAAAAATAACATGATTATTCCTTCATCATCTGCCGTTTCCGATCTACATCCCTTTAAGCTGTATTTCCAGCGGGGCCTCCTGTTTTTTGAGGTCGTCAATTTTTTGCCGGTCAACCGATATCCTGGCGTCGATATTTTTTATCTTGTCAAGCAGGGCCTGTGCGGCGGCGTCCGGCGTTGCGGCCGCGGCCGCATTCATGGTCCTGCCGTCCGCATCTGTCCCTGAAAGGGCGGTTATCTCGTCTTCCCTTAATTTTATCTGCGCCTGGATATATACGAGATTCCCGGTCCTGACTTCCTGTGAGTTTTCGTCGTCCGCGAGTTGCAGCTTGTAAAGGGCTATCATCTCGTTCCTTATGGCTATCTCCTTGTTCAATAATGCCAGTTTATTTACAAGCGCGTCCCGGTCCTTTGTCCTTTTCTTTTTTGTGCCGAGGGCCGGAGTCTTTGAGTTAAGGTCGTTCCTTCTTGCGGTAAGATCGTCCAGCAAACGCTGGTTCTGCATGATGGATATCTGCGCGTTCAGCGCCTCTTTTGACAGGTTAAGGCCGTCGATATCGTAGTCGAGGTCCTGCACCTGCGCGTCGATGTCGTCCATCTCGCTCTGGATAAAAGACTTGTCTATCGCGGTCGGGGCGTCCGTATCAACGGAGAAATCGGAGTAAACCGGTAAATACAGAAGCATAATCAAAAAAGCAAACGGGACAGCGCAATACTTCCTGAACATAATCCACCGCCTTTGATTTTATTATAAACCCCGCATTACGGCGTTCACGGGATCTTTACCTCCGATATAAGGGGGAGATGGTCCGATGCCCTGCGTTCCATGCGCGTTTTCGGCGTCTCGATCTTTACTGCTTTTATCCCGCCGCCGAGGAAGATATGGTCGACGAGCCCCAGCGGGAAAAAGCTCGGGAAGGTCTTCAGGTGGCTGAACCCCTTTGCGTGGAAGTGTATGCTGTGGAATTTTTTGCCCAGGGCCCTGCACACCCGCGAATTGAGCGTCGAATTAAAATCGCCGCATATTATGACGGCGCCTTTGCATCCGGGATTTCCCAGCCATCCCGGCCCCAGCAGTTCCTTTACCTGGATCATCCTCTCCCTCGGGAAAAGGCTCAGGTGGGTGTTTATGACCTGTATCTTTTTCCCGTTGGCGTTGATCTCCACCCAGAGAGCGCCTCGTTTTTCAAGCAAGCGAGTATTTAGAAGGCTCGGCAGGGCCCCCTCTTTTTTCAGTTTCATGCCGTAACGGCTTAATATCGCGTTGCCGTGCATGCCGGTCTTGAGCAGGACGCTCGAATGGTAATAAAAGTTCATGGAGAGCAGTCCGGCTATTATCTTCGCCTGGTGCATGTTTTCCCGGGAATCCACTTCCTGAAGCGCCACGATATCCGGGGCGTGCGACGCAATCACTTCCGCGATCCTGTCGGGCCGAACTTTGCCGTCCCTTCCCTTGCACGCGTGTATGTTATAGCTCATTATTTTAAGGCTGGCACGGCCGTCCGGATTTTTTTCAACGCCCGGGCCCGCCTTGTCCTCCCTTTTCAGTACGCTTAAGACAGCATCGCGCAGGTCCCCGGTCCTGAATATCTTATTCTCATCGGTCTTTACCCCCGGGGGTATCAACGCAAAACCCGCTGTTTCATGGGCTCCCGGTCCCGCGTGGCTGCCGCGCTCCGCGTAAAATGTGACGGACTTTCCCACGGGTTTATAACCCAGGATCATTATTTCCCCGGCGTCCTTGTGGCGGCTTAATCCCACAAGGTCCTCCGCCGCCTGTTTCAGGAACGGGTGGTCGCCTCCGAGCACCTTAGATGCGTCGCGCGGAAGCAGGAATTTCCCTTCGCTGTTCCAGGCGGATGCTGTATTGGCCGAATTGGATACGACGACTATTGGAATGCAGGCTTTTTTAACAAGGGCCCTTGCTACGTTTTGTTTTTGCGCCATGGAAAGTTTTTTTGCGGGATATATGAACCCCACCGGCCCCAGGGCCGTTATGACGGCTTCGTTCGCCTTGTCTTTCTTTTCCTGTTCGGGGGCGGTTTCAACGGGCGGTCTATAGCGCATCAGACCTGCACGCCAGCTGTGGTTGCCCGACAGTGATTCCATGCGAAGATTGTCATGCTTTATTACTTCCTTCATTATCCCGTTCACGGCCGCCTGGACGTGCCTGCCGTGCAGTTTTTCATAATCGCTCGTCTCTTCCTGCCCGTGGTCGGAATAAATAAAAAGGTCATACTCGCGGCGGATCGATCTTTTGGTGGCCTTCCATATACCGCCTATCACGCTGTCAATGGCCCTGAGGGACCAGTGGGCGAACCCGGACCCCGGCCCGCGGTGGTGTGATTGCTCGTCATAACCGGCAAGGTTTATGTGTATTACGGGAAGACCTCGGGTAATGTCTATTTTTGCGCCTATGCCGACAACTTCCCTTATGATAACGCAGGCAATGACCCGAAACGGGATGTATTTGATCTCGGCAAAGAGGTCCTTGCCTTCTATAAACCCGCGTATGGAATCAAAGAGCGCCAGGATGAACTCGAGGACCGTCAGCAGGGCCGCGCGTATGATGACCAGAAGGTGCATAGCGATGAATATTATTATGGCGAACGGGTTCGCCGCGCTAAGCAGCGTCCCCCAGCCGATGGCCGAAACGCAGAAATGCGCTTCCTGGGCGCCTCCGGTAAAAATATTCCCGTATGAGCTGCCGTTCTTCAGCAGGGGCTCCCCTTTTCTTTTCAGGCGTTTTTCTATTTCGGCCGAGTCCCGGGGGATGAACATGTTGAAGACTTTCCCCGTCTTTTTGTCCCTGAAACTGAACGCCGGCACGCAGCTTTTCACCCCGTAAAAAAGGTTCCCCTGTACCGCCGGTGTGCATGAGGGCAGGCCGCTGTAATGGACCCTCTGCGTATAACCCTCTTTTTTCAAAAGCCGGGCCAGCCTGGGCATCTCACCCCTGTGCAGGGCGCGGTTGAACTCCGTATGGCTCAGGCCGTCGATCTGTATTATTACGGCTCCGGGAAGCGTGGAACGTTCCTTTATGACCGAAAGCCTTAAAAGCCTGATCATCCACTCATCAGGGTTGAATATGCGCCTTAATTGTTCCGGAAACGAGTTGATCCTGGAAAGCATTTTTTTCCCCTGTCAGTCCCCTAGTTTTGTGTCTTTCTCCAGAAAATATTCGCGCGTTTTGGCCACTATCTGCGGGTCGGTCATTTTGTCGTCGGCCTCGACCATCACCACGGTGTTTTCGCTCCCGTGCCTGTCCATGAACTTTTTGAATTCGCCTTTTGCCTCGCCCGGGCCCATCAGAAGTATCGAACCCGAACCTTTTATTTTATCCATAACGTTCCTGTAAAAAGCGTCCATGTGCCCCGCATAATCCCGCTGCTGCCTGTCGTCTGCCGCCACTTTATGCGACTCGAACTTTTCATTCAGGCGTACCCCGTCCATTCGCCCGCGTTGTTTGTCCACCCCCGACAATATCTGGAGCGTTTCCGCCCCGTTGTCGGTCAAAGTCACGATGAAAGCCTTCCGGTGGTCGATCCATAATCCTGCCGTTCGTTTCATACCGCCCTCCTTTAAATGGATTAAAAAATTTGTAATGTCGTTATATTTTCAGCCTTATTTTTAGACGCGCATAAGCAATAGCCGGAATTTTTTTTAGAGGATCCACAAGTGCGGGCAAATTATCAAATGACAGGCAATGCTTTTTGGCCGGATAACCCGTAAAAAGAATGTTTTCGGCGGGCTATTGTTCCTTTTCAATAATAACACATGATTTTGCTTAAGTCAAACGCATTCAAAATGGGGGGCTATGGTTTGCATTCCCCTGATTTTGCCTTGTCGCAGCCGGCGCAGGGCGCAGCAGGTGCGGGCGCAGCGCTGTCCGCGGCTTTCTTGGAGGCGTAGTCGCTGCCGGAGCCGCGTTTATAATCCGTCTCATAAAATCCGCCGCCCTTGAGGATAAAAGCGGTATTGTTCCCTATGAGGCGTTTAATGTCCTTGCCCCCGCATTTCGGGCAGATCTTATAAGCGTCCAGTTTTATGGAATGTTCGGCTTCGAATAGGCCGCAGTGGGCGCATTCATAATTATATGTGGGCATTTATGTCTCCTTTTGCCGTTGTGTTGTTAATTGCTATTTTTATCTTAATCCCAGCCTTAATTATAATAGCGTGATGGAATACCTTAATTGTTAATTCTTAATTGTTAATTTTTAATTTATTTATGCCTGTACTCTTTGCATTCCTTCGCGTTCGGTCTTTCAGGCCGAAGGCAGTCGCTTGGATGGTTGTACCTGCAGGTATCGCAAAGAAAACCGTTGTCAAATTTTATGAGCAGCTTTAAAAAAGCGTTCCTTAACCGGAGCCAGAAATCCATTTTTTCACCTTGCAAAGGGTTTATAATGATTATATGGGATTTGGCGGATTTGTCAAGCGGCGCATACAGGTTTTGCTTATTCCTGTTTATTTTACAAGTGATGCCACATAATCACCGAGCTCCCTTGTTCCCATTCCCATCTTGCCGGCGGACATTGATTTTATCTTTCCGGACTTCAACGCGTCGGTCACCGCATTGTCGATCGCCATGGCCGCTTTGGCCTCTCCCAGCGTGTCGAGCATCATCGCCGCCGCGTTTATTGCCGCAAGCGGATTTATCACGTTCTTACCGGTGTATTTCGGGGCGGAGCCTCCGATAGGCTCGAACATCGATACGCCTTCGGGATTGATGTTGCCGCCCGCGGCTATCCCCTTACCGCCCTGTATCATGGCCCCGATGTCGGTTATGATATCGCCGAACAGGTTTTCAGTCACTATAACGTCAAAAAATTCCGGGTTTTTCAAGAACCACATTGCGGCCGCATCCACGTGTGCGTAATCCTGTTTAATATCCTTGAAATCCCTGTCCCCCATTTCCCTGTGCGCCCTTACCCACAGATCGCCGGTGTGCGTAAGCACGTTGCTCTTATGCACAAGGGTCAGCATGTTCTTCCTGTCGCGCTTTCTTGTAAGTTCATACGCGTACTTAACGCACCTGTCCACCTCGAAGCGCGAATATGCCATAACCTGCGTCGCGATCTCGTTCGCAGTGCCTTTTTTTACCGCGCCGCCCATTCCCGTATATATGCCGCCGGAATTTTCCCTGATCACGACAAAATCAATGTCCTCGGGCCCTTTATCCTTCAGCGGTGTTTCCACATTTGGGTAAAGCTTTACGGGCCTTAAATTAATATACTGGTCCAGGACAAAACGCAGCTTAAAAAGTATCCCCATTTCAAGTATCCCGGGTTTTACGTCGGGATGCCCGATGGCTCCGAAATATATCGCATCAGCCTTTTTAAATTCTTCCATGCATGAATCCGGCACAAGATCCCCCGTCTTCATGTATCTTTCGCCGCCGAGGTCGTAATCCACGAAATGAAGTCGCACCGTATGTTTCTCCGCGGCCGCCTTCAGGACTTTCATTCCTTCAGCCAGGACTTCCGGTCCGGTACCATCCCCGCCCATTACCGCGATGTTATATGTTTTTGCCATTTCCAGTCTCCTTTTGTTCCGTATCGGACAAGAAATGCATGAGTTTTTCAACAGATCCCTTTAAGAACTCCTTATACCTGCCCCTGTATTCTAATACATATATACCCTCATACTCCGCGCCAAGGCAGTTAATAACGGCCTTTATTGGAGCGTTTCCACTCCCTATGGGCATATGGCAGTCGCCTTTTCCCAGCGGGATAAGATGCGTCTGCTTTTTCTCGTGATAATAACACACCTTGCCGAAATTATCGTGCAGATGGACGTGGAAAATATATTTTTTCGCCGTGTCCACCGCCTTCATTATGTCAAAATTATAATACCCTGCCGACAGGTTCAGGTGTCCGGTGTCAAGGGTTATACCGACATTGACCCGCCTGATTGTTTCGACCTGTTTGACAAGCCGGTCCATTTCCTCCGCATAGCAGTAACGCGCCATGTCCTTATAGGGCCTGGCATTTTCCATGCATATCCTGACTCCCGGATATTTGTCGGCCAGATCTTTGATGCATGACGCCTCCATGGCCAAAAGTTCCTGCCTGCGCGCCTCATCGGGCGCTATCCTGTCTTTAAAGTGGAACTCCCCCTCGGGTATGAACCTTCCGGGATGATAAACAAATACGCCGGATTTTATATGCGAACAGAATTCCAGGGAGGAGGAAAAAACCTTCAGATTATCATGGAAATTCCCCTCATCCATAAGGTCCATTGAATCGGCGCAGTGCACGCTGTACTCAAAATCGTACCGGCCAAGGATATCCGCGACTCCTTTTAAGGCTTTACCGTCAATTTCACAGTTCTTTATCACATCCAGCCCGTGCACGGGCAGTTCAACGCACCGCAAACCAAGTCCTTTCAGGGAATCAAGCTCTCCCGTAAGATTATTCAGGCTGCCGTCTATTTTCTGGTCGTCGATCCTGTACCCTATCCTTTTCATTATATCTCCCTCCCGCACCTTAAAGCGGCCCCTATTTCAGCCGGAAGGCCCGCCGATACCAGGTCGCTGATGTTGGATTCAACGTCATACACCGTCCTGCGCAGTTCTATGTTTAAGCCGTTGCTTACGGTCAGTATGGCGTATGACGCCCTCGGATCGCCGTCTACGGGCCTGCCGACGGAGCCGGGATTTACGAACAATTTGCCGCCGGCCTTCCTGGAAAAAGGGATGTGGGTGTGCCCCATAACAATTACGTCGGCGTTTGTTTTGGAGGCCATCTCCCCCATTTTTGCGTCATCATTTTCCCCGATCATATCGTTAATAACGTCAAGGCCTCCGTGCACAGCCAGTATACTTATGTTGCCAGGGTTCAATTCCAGTTTCCGTGGCAGAAGCGACAGGAACTTATTCGCCTCCGGCGAGGCGTTCTCACGGGCCCATTTAAGGGATGCCGCGCGCATTTTTATGAGCGCTTTATCATCGCTTTCGCCGCAGCCGCATACCGGCCTGTCAAAAGCCACGGCCTCGTCATAATTGCCCATGCAGCCGGATACGCTCTCATCAACAAGCAGTTTGATGCACTCTTCATGGCCGGAAGAATAGCCCACATTATCTCCCGCGTTCAAAACTGCATCCGCGCCTGCGGCCTTTAATTCCCTTATCACCGTTTTCAAAGCGGCGTAATTGCCGTGTATGTCGGATATCAGCCCGATCTTCACGGCCTGCACCTGTGATAAACCTCGGCTCCTTTTATGAAGACTTTCTCTATGACAGGCACCTCGAAACTGTCGTCCACCAGTATAATGTCCGCGTCTTTTCCGGCCTCAAGCGAACCCTTGCTCTCCCCGAGGTTCACCGCGTTTGCCGGGTTTAAGCTGATCATGTTCACGGCGCTGTGGAGGCCGAGTATTTTCATGGAAACCAGTTTGAAGACCGCGTACAGCATTGAAGTGGCCATATAATCCGAGCATATGATGCTCGAGTAGCCGTCCCTTATGGCGTCCAAGGCGCTTAAATTATTCGAGTGGGACCCGCCCTTTATTATATTCGGCGCGCCCAGGACCACGTTCAAGCCTTCAGCGCGCGCTTTTTTTGCCGTATCAATGTTCACCGGGAACTCGCATATGGGTATGTTTTTTTCCTTCAGGAACATTATTTTTTCCTCGGAATCGTCGTCGTGAGAGGCTATTGTGATGTTCTTCATCCTGCACAATGCTATCATCTTTTCAATATTCCCCGGCGCCTCCGTCTTTTTCCGCTCCCTTTTTTCCTTTATGGTCTGCTCCATGGAGCTGTCGTCCTTTTTATATGTCTTGCCGTAATAATTCTTATAGGCCCTTTCATCCTTGAACTGGCCCTGTCCCGGGGTGTGGTCCATGATTGAAAACAGGTCAATTGCCCCCTCGGTAATGAGCTCGGTAAGCAGGGGCACGGCTTCGGTTGCCGTTATCTCAAAACGCGCGTGTATCCTCGAATCCGCGATAAGGCGGCTTTTTAAGCGCATTATTTCATGCACTATCTCCTTTGCCTTTGCGTTCGACCTCAGGCCTATTTCAGACCCGGAAAACGACAGGGAATAAAAAGTGGTGGTTATACCCGAAGACACGGCTTTTTTGTCCGTTTCAAGTATCGAGATATTCGGCGGGAAATAACTTTCAGGCCTTTGCTCGATCTCTTTTTCTATGCAGTCGCAGTGCAGGTCGACGAAACCCGGGAGAAGGCACCGGTTTGAAGCGTCAAAAACATCCCCTCCGTTTTCAGCCATATGCGGCCCTACCGCCGTTATCCTGCCGTTCTCAACGAGCACGCCGCCGTTCTCAATGATCCCGTGCGGGGTCACCACGCGCGCGTTCTTTATAAGCATTGATTTTTTCATTGCCCACCGTCCATTTCATATATCGAGTCCGATATTTGGTCCATCACCCACATGTCGTGGAAGGCCCCGATCATTGTCGTACCTTTTTTCTTGAGGCCTTTGAGCAGTTCAACCACCGTCACCGTGGATTTTTTGTCAAGCGACGCGGTGGGTTCGTCCATCAAAAGCAGCCTCGGAGCTTTTATTATGGAGCGGGCTATGTTTATCCTTTGTTTCTCTCCGCCGCTGAAAGTGGACGGGAACGCGTCAAATAGCCCTTCCGGTATTCCCAGTTCGGACAAAAGAGCGGCCGCTTTTTCCCTGGCTTCGGCCGCACCGGCCCCGGAGGCGACAAGCGGCTCCGCCACCACATCGAGGGCCGATACCCTCGGGATTATGTGCAGGAACTGCGTTATGAAGCTTATCTCCGATTTCCTTACTGAAATAACCTCATGCTCGCTGGCGCACGCGAGGTCCATGTCGCCGTAACTTCCCGACGCGTACATAATGCTTCCGCTGCCGGGTATATATGTCCTGTACACGCACTTCAAGACCGAGCTCTTGCCCTTGCCGCTTTTCCCCTTAATGCCCAGCGCCTGTCCCGGCTTTACGGAAAAAGAGACGTCCTTAAACCCTTCTATTATTTTACCTTTCAAAATGTGCATCCTGAACGTCTTTGACAATCCGCTTATCTTTATCATTTTTTCTCCCGTCCTTATAACGCGGAATTAACAAGTATCTGCGTGTATTCTTCCTGCGGATCTTCCAGTATCTGGTCCGTAAGTCCCGACTCTATAATCCTTCCGTCCTTCATAACTATGGTCCTGTTCGTCAAAAGCCTTATGACCCCGAGGTCGTGCGATACCACAAGCATGGACACCTTGATCTCGTTCTGCAGCTTGCGGATCAAGTCAAGGACCTTTGCCTGGACCGACACGTCAAGCCCCGTGGTAACCTCATCGAGCAGCAGTATCGCCGGTTCGTTGGAAATGGCCTTTGCTATCTGCACCCTCTGCTGCATGCCGCCGCTGAAATTTTTCGGCGGTTCGTCCATCCTCTCGACCGGGATCTCCGTTTTACCCAGGAGGTACGAGGCCCTGGCCCTCATTTTTTTGATGTCCCTACCGTTGGCCATAAGCATGCGTTCCACAATATTCCCGCCGGCCGTAACGTCAAGCTTCAGCCCCAGCTGCGCGGACTGGTACACCATGCCGAAAAAAAAGTTCTTTATATGCCTTTTAACGAATGATCTGGCGCCAAAAATATCGCATCCGACGGCCTGCGGCGGCAGTCCTGAATATCCTTCCGGCTCCGCGCCGTCCCCGTCAAACTCAAGGAACATCTCCCCTTTGGTGGGTTCGATATCGAGGTAAAGCATCCTGACCAGCGTTGATTTTCCCGAGCCGCTCTCTCCCACTATTCCAAGCACTTCATTGGGATACAGGTCAAAGGAAATATTTTTGCACCCGACCACGGAATTGCAGTCCGGGCAAATGTTGCCCTCAAAACTCGAGTCGTCATCCAGGCACGTCGGGCAGCCTTTCCCGAATATTTTTGTGATATGCCTGGCTTTCAGGACGGGTTTTTTGATCATTTTTTCACCGCGTTGTCCGAGTTTTTTTCACAGTAATCCGCGTCCGAGCAATAATAATGCCTGGTGCCGTCGGAATCGTCGATCGTTTCATCCAGGTAAGAATCCGCGCTGCCGCATTTTTCGCATTTTTTCCCCTTAAAATCCTCGGTCCTGAACCTGAAATCCTCGAACTCGAGAGGCTTAACGGCCGTATAAGGGGGTATGGCGTAGATCCTTTTTTCCCTGCCCGCGCAAAAAAGGTTGAGGCATTCCGAATTATTCAGTTTTTCAATATCCCACCTGGGTATCGGGCTCGGGTCCATGATATACCGGTTGTTCACAAAAACGGGGTACCTGGCGCCTATGCTTATTTCCCCGCATTTCACGATGTCCTCATAAAGATAAAGCCACATCCTGCTGTAATCGGCTTCGGCGTGCATCCTCCTCGTTTCCGCCTCGGAGGGCTCCACTGTCCTCAAAGGCTCGGGAAAAGGCACCTGAAAAATAATTATCTGGTCTTTTGTCAGCGGCTTCTCCGGTATCCTGTGCCTTGTCTGCACAAGCGTCGCCTTTTCCGTGTCGGTCGTCATTTCAACCCCCGTGACGCTTTTAATGAACCTCCTGATGTTGACGGCGTTCACGCTGTCGTCGCATCCCTGGTCGATGACCTTTAAAATATCGTTCCTGCCTATTATGGAGAGGGTTATCTGCAGCCCGCCCGTTCCCCATCCGCGCGCTATCGGAAGCTCACGCGATCCGAACGGCACCTGGTATCCGGGAATGGCAATGGCCTTTAGTATCCTCCTGCGTATCTCTTTCTTGGCGTTCTCATCCAGGAACGCAAAATTGTACTTGTTATTTCCTTCGATTTTTTCAGACGCGTTGTTCATTTTTTGGATACCTCCTGCGCCTTTCTCAAACGGTCAAGGTCCGACAGGAAGGTGACGTAATGAGGCAGCTTCCAGTGAATGGTAAAACCCATGGATTCGATGCCGTCGACATGCGACAGGACAAATTCCTGGTCGTTTGACGCGTGTTTTGCCCCGCTTGCCGCCATGGCCCTGTCCAGTATGGCCATTGATATGGCTTTTACTTCGTTATGGCCGAAACAGACCCCGTACCCGAGGGAGAATTTCGGCTTTTCCCCCTCGACATTGAAACGCGCGATTATCTCGGCCTCGGTAATTTTCACCTTCCCAATTTCATAAGGCTCCCCGGTCAAGGGATGGGTTATCATGACCGGCACGTACCCCACCCTCAGTTCCCCGAGCGCGGGGTGAATGTCCCCGTAACCCCGGACGTTCGAATAAGCCAAAAGCAGCAGGCCGCCTGTTTCGCCCCTGGCCATCGTCTGCAATGAAGCGCTCCTTGATGCCGGAAAAACATTTGATTCCCTCGTAATATCAAATATTTCACCTTCCTTTGCCCGTTTGTTCTCTATGACCAGGCCTTCCTTCCTCAGCATATCAATGACCCTGGGCAATTCGCCTATGTCTTCATAATCTTTGTAATTGACGATATCGCCCAATAATTTTTCCAGTTCCGCCTTTCTTTTTTCATTGTCCGCCTCTTCAAGCCCGAAATCCAGCAGCTTCAGGGTATAATCGGACGTCGGGCCCAGTATCTGCCCTCCCGGTATATCCTTGAACGCGGCCGATATTCTCCGTATAACTTTCATTTTTTGCGTGTTGCAGGGCAGTGAATAGCCCACCCGGGGCTTGGTCGTCCTGTATGCCCTCAATATGAACGACGCCTCAAGTGTGTCCCCCGCGGCCTGTTTAAAGGCGAGCGCGGCCAGCTCCGGCGCGTATAAAGAACCTTCGCTCATGATCCTGTCCACAGCGAAGTACAGCTGGTCTTTTATCTGTCCGATGGACAGGTCGTCGGAAGCCCCTTTTAACCTCTGGAACTCCAGGTATTTTTCCGCGTTTTCAATGGCGTCTTTGCCTCCTTTTACCGCTATATATCCCATTATTTCACCCCCGTTATTTTGGATGACCTGGGGATGCAGAGCAGGCTGTTCCCGGATATTATTACAACATCCAGGCCGAGAGGATAGTCCGAGTTTATTTCCGAGAGTTTTTTTAATTCATTTTCCGGTATACCCGGAGATACGGGGCCGGATCCGGGAGCTATGCCCGGCCCTTTGAAAATAAAATCCTGATTGTTTTTATTTCCTTGCGGTGCGGCGGAATAATATATGACCGTCGCCCCATTGTCCGGATATTCCAGAGATCCTCTTTTCGCCTTATACAGTTCGTCGCCGGTATCGCATGCGGCCGTAATCACAAAATCAGCGCTGCCTATGCCGGCCGGCATCGAACCTGTCGCGGCGGTTATCCTTTTTTCCAAAAGATCTTTATTTTCCCCGAGGACGCAAAAAACGACCTCATGGTCCAGTAAAACATCCAGGACGTCCGTAAGGATCCCGACTTTTGACGGCGTGATCCCGGTTAATCTGCCCGGCCTTGCCATTGCTCCCATCAGTTCCCGGAAAATTTCCTGTTTCCTGTCAATTTCAATTTGGGTTCCCATTGTTTATCCCTTCCTCATGCTTTCAAAATTCACCCTTGTGCTGGAAATAAAGGCGTTTTCCGTTCTGACGGATCCGCCCGCCGCATTTTCAAGTTTTTCAAGCTCTTGTTCTGTTTCATCAATTACGGCGGCATATTTATCCGGGTCTTTTTCAATGGCTTCCACTACGGCAAATAACCCGGCTTTCACGGGGCTGTCGCCGATAACCATCGCATACCCCTGCCGGCCGTCCAATTCAGCCGTTGCCTCCGTAATCAATATCTCGCCCAGATAAAAACCGGTGTCAAACGTGTCTTTCAGTTCCATCATTAATAGCCCTGTTTCAGGCCCCTTTACAAATTCAGCCCCCGTCTTCATCACTGCGTCATGCAGCGCCAGGAACGCGCCGTCATCAAGGGCGGCGGCAATTTCCCGCATCCGTTCATTCAACTTTTTTTCATCCATGTCGGCCTCTTTTATACTATTTTTTTTCTTACATATTCCGATATCTTGTCCACAATGAATATTGTGGTCATGACTATTATCAGCAGCGCCAATACCTTGTTGTACTGGAACAGCCTTATGCCCATTGTCAGTTCAAAACCTATGCCTCCGGCCCCGACAAGTCCCAGGACGGTCGACGTCCTGATATTCCTGTCAAGAATGTAAAGGTTGTAACTGTTAAAAAGCGGCATGATCTGGGGGAAGACGGCATGCCTGATGACCTGGATCGTCTTTGCTCCCGTCGCTTCAACGGCTTCTTTCGGTTTTGTATCGATATTTTCTATGGCCTCGGCGTAAAATTTTGCCAGCAAACCGGCCGAATGCACTCCCAGCGCCAGCACTCCTGCAAAGGGCCCAAGGCCGACCGCGACGACAAATATCAGGGCAAAAACCACATCCCCTATCGCCCTGCAAAAATTTATTATTTCTTTCGCTATGTTGAATACGACCGGATAACGCGCGAAGTTTTTTGACGCCAGTATCCCCAAAGGTATTGAAATTATTATGGCTAGCGCCGTTCCGCTCACACCTATGGCAAGCGTATCCACGACGAGCCCCAGGTACTTCGGCATGTCCGAAAAGTCCGGGGGAAATGTTTTTGCCACAAAATCGAATAGGAACGGCATGCCTTTTATCATCTGGCCAAGGTCAAGGGGCACGTATATCAAAAGGCACACGCAAGCCGCGGCGACTATCCATGAAGCCGCCGTGAAAATGACCTTGTTGCCTTTTTCAAGTATGTCTCCCGAGATCACCTTGTTCCTCATGTACAGCGAGACCCTGTCAACCAGCGTCACAATTACGAACATTATGATCAGGATGGCAAATACCTGCGGGTACTTGAAGGTTTGCATTGTGCGGAACAGTTCCAGGCCGAGGCCGCCCGCGCCGATTATGCCTATGGCCATGGCCGTCCTTATGTTGTGGTCAAAGGTGTAAAGGACGTATCCGATAAAAAGCGGGAAAACCTGCGGAAAAACGGCGTGCCTCAAAACAGCCGCGTGATGCCCGCCCGTTGCCTGGACCGCCTCGATCGTTTTCGGGTCAACGCTTTCTATGGCTTCCACAAAAAATTTCCCAAGCATCCCGGTGGAGGCCAATGTGAGCGTCAGTATGCCCGGCAGCACCCCGAACCCGAGGGAAAATACGAAGATCAGGGCGTAAACAAGCTCCGGGATAGCCCTCAAAAAAGTAAAAAATGACTTTACGATTGCCTGCAATGCTTTATTTGGCGAAGTATTCACCGCGCCCAAAAAAGACATTGGAAATGATAATATAAGGGCAAAAAGCGTCCCCCACAATCCCATGGCGACTGTTTCCATGGTTAGGCGCAGGTATTCCCTCCATCTTGAAAAATCAGGGGGGAACATTTCCCTGACAAGGGACAATATCCACGGAATGCCCCCGATAAGATGCGCGGGATTGCATTCCGTCCTTACAAAAGACCCTGTTAAGGCCAGTAAAAACAGGGCCCAGGCTGCGTACTTCGCAGCCGTGGGCCCCATAGTCCTGATATTGTCGCTGTTCATCTGATTAATTTGCCTTTTCCGCTTCGTAAATTTCACTGATGCAGTTGTCTTTCAGGTCGCTTGTTTTGCCGTCAAAATAAACCCGTCCGTTCCGCAGCGCGATCACCCTGTCGAAATATTTCCTTGCCGTATCCACGTCATGGAGCACCGCCACAAGCGTCACTTTTTTTTCCTTGTTTACCTTAAGCAGCAGTTTTATTATGCTCTTTGATGTTTCAGGGTCAAGGTTCGCCGTGGGTTCGTCCGCCAGCATTACCCTTGGTTCCTGCATCATGGCCCTTGCTATCGCAACCCTTTGCTTTTCTCCGCCGCTGAGCCTGTCCACCCTCCTGTCGTGCATGGACTCGATCTTGACAAAACTCAGCATCTCGCGCGCTTTTTCTTTGTCCTTTTTTTCAAAAAAACCAAGGGTGGACCTGAACAGGTCCATGCCGATGTCAAGCCTGCCAAGGGCGCCTGTCAGCACATTGTGGAGAGCGGTCGTCCTTTCCACCAGGTTAAAATGCTGGTATATCATCCCGATATGCTTCCTTTTTTCCCTGAGCGCTCTCTTATCCTTGAACTGGATCTTTTCATCGCCGACATAAACCTCTCCCGAATCCGGAACGACCATGCCGTTTATGCTCCTTATCAGCGTGGTCTTGCCCGAGCCGCTGGCGCCGATAAGCACGGTGTTCTCACCCTCCCTGATGCTGATGTTTATGTCGGAGAGCACCGCGCGGTCCCCGAACTTTTTTGAATAGGATTTTATCTTTACCATGTTGTCCCTTATTTCAGCGCGTCTATTACTTTTTTTACGTCTTTGATGACCTTAAAATCGGCGTCAGTCACTATCTGGTACCCTGTCACCTCGCCGTAGCCGGTCACGATATCTTTCGGAACTTCCTGGATGTACTTTTTGAAATCATCCTTAACGCTCTGCGGAAGGTCCGACCTTAATGCCAGGGGTGAGCCGGGCAGTTCGGGGGATTCCCAGATTATAACGTTCGTTTCCGGGGATATCAGTTTCATTTTCTCCATCTTCGCGTAATTGATATTGTTGTCCGAAGCCATCTGTATGATCTGGTTCTTTACCACAAGCTCCGCCGCGTCATGCGTGCCCACAAAGCCGACCGATTTAAAATTATCCTTGGGGTCGAATCCAACCAGGTTCATGTAATACCTCGGGATCGCGTAGCCCGACGTTGATGCCGGGTCCGTGAACGTAAAGCTGAGTTTTTTCTTGAAAGGCTGGAGCTTTTCAAATATGGCCTTCATGCCCTCTTCGCCTTTTTCTATCTTGGTTATGCCGAGCAGCTTTGCCGTTTCAGGGGTTGTGACAAGGTACGAACGGTATGTGGAAACGCCGTTCTTGTCAATGCCTACGGCCACAGCCTCGGCGCCGGCCCTTTCATTGGCCATCACATACGAAAACGGCCCGAACCAGGCGATGTCGACTTTTTTCGCCCTCATTGCCTCGACAACTCCGGTGTAATCCGTCGCAGTGATTATCTTGATCTTCTTTCCCATCTGTTTTGAAAGCCAATCCACCATCGGGGTGTACTGCTTCACCATCATATCAGGGTTTTCCGCCGGTATGATCCCCATCACAAGTTCATCTTCCGCGAAACAGGCTGATACCGAGAAACCTAACGCCAGAACAACGAGCATGAGCTTCAACAGCAATTTCATCTTGTTTCCTCCGTTTATATTTTTTTTAATTCCCGGACCCTGCACTTGCCTTATCACCTCCTAGAATGCGACTTTAAGGCTGGCCATGTCGCCTCTGAACCTTGAAACGCAGTATTCAACCATTGTTTCATCAGCATCCTTTGCCCGGCTTTTCACTATCATCAACGGGATCGTTTTTGATATCTGCAGGACCGATATTTCCTCTCTTCCCGGTATCCCCACCTCAAAGACGGAGGAAGTCCTGGTTATTCCGTTCACCGCGTAATTCTCCTGCAATAATTTGTACAGGGAGAACGACCTTCCGTTCAAGTGCCTGTCCAGTCCCCTGAACCTGTTCTCCGGCAGGTAGGAGGTTGAATAAATAAAAGGGGCGTTGTTTATGAACCTCAGGATCTCAAGGGCCCATACTTTCTGCTTTTTTCCCACCTCGAGCTTTTCCATGAGTTCACCCTTCTCGTCGGCGTATATTACCGATATCCCCATGAGCTTTGAGCTGGTGGCAAGGCTTGTATCAAGCACGGACTGCGAAAACTGGGTCTTTTTGGAAACATTATAGGAAACCTTTTTTTTCGCGAGAAAAGCCCCTTTTCCCTGTATCCTGTAAATATAGCCTTCGCCTTCAAGTTTTCTCAGGGCCTCCCTGACCGTATGCCTGCTTACCCTGTATTTGTTCCGGTACTCTTCCTCGCTCGGCAGCCTGGAACCTATGCCGTATTCCCGTTTCTCCAGCTGCGTGAGGATCGAGCCCGACACCTGCTCAAACAACGGCTTTTCTTTTGTTATCATGGAGAGTCCTTTCCAAGCATTATTAGTCGCGACTTGTACGGACATCCGTACAATCTTTTCTTGCACGGAAACTATACAATCCGCGCATTCATATACACTTAATTTCAAATTAATTTATTGCAAGCTTTAGGATGTTCAATGCGCTGGTTTTTTAACGGAAGGCCGCGGGCTGTTCGGCCCGATCATATGGCTTAAAAGACGGGCGTTTAAAATTTTGGCGGTTTTCGGGCATGCTCCGACCTCATGCATTATTCATTATTGCGGGATGCGCCGGACGTTGTTTTTTTGGATAAAAAGGGTTTATGCCGTTAAAAGCGGCGGCGGAAGTGTGTTTGATCTTTCAGAAGAAAAGCGCAAAAAGACGCGTACGGGCGGGAGGCGTGATCATGTTTCGGCGGTGAATTTTATTACAGCCTCTTTTATCTCGTCCCTTACCTGGTCGACCTGCTTTAATTTTTCGTCGTGCGTGCCCTCGAACTTTGCCGGGTCCTTAAAGAACCACTGTATGCGCCTGGTGACGCCGATGAATACGGGGCAGCGGTCCGCGGCCTCTTTTTCGCAAACTGTAATGACATATGAGTACAGCCTGCCCTGTTTATAAAAGTCAAAGACGGATTTGGTCTTGTTCTTGGAGATGTCGATGCCCGCCTCTTTCATGGACTCGACCACGACGGGATTCAGCACCCCCGCTTCGATGCCCGCGCTCTCCGCGAAGAACCTGTCACCGGCGAGATTGTTCAAGAATGCCTCGGCAATCTGTGAACGGCCGGAGTTATGCGTGCAGACGAACAAAACTTTTATTTTATCCATAAAAACCTCCGGCTGATTTTCAATTCATGAAACTCCCGGCGCCGTTATAACCACCGCATGGAATATGTCAAATCTGATCTTAAATTTTTTATTACAACTCGTGCGCCACGAATTGTATTATTTTTCTCTTTATCTCGTCCCTTACGGCCCTTGCCTTCGACCTTTTCATGTCGTCGGTGCCTTCCATCGTGGAAGGGTCCGGGAAGGACCAGTGGAGATGCTCATGCGGTCCGTAAAAAACCGGGCACCGCTCTGCCGCATCCTTGTCGCACACGGTTATGACATAATCGTATTTCCTGCCCTCTTTGGCAAAATCAAATACGCTCTTTGTCGCGTTCTTTGAAATATCATACCCTATCTCAGCCATCACCTCGACGACGTAGGGGTTGAGCTTTCCCGGCTCTATGCCCGCGCTCTCGGCCATAAAATCCTTTTCCCCGAGCCTGTTGAGAAAAGCCTCCGCCATCTGCGAGCGCGCCGAATTGTGGATGCAAACAAAGAGCACTTTTGTCTTATCCATGCCGATTTCCTTTCCACCGGAACATTTTACGCCTCAAATTTATGTTTTATCGTCTTTCCCTCGACCATGTAAACTATATCCTCGGCTATGTTTGTGATGTGGTCGGCCATCCTCTCGAGATGTTTCGCTATCAATATCAGCTCTATCCCTGTCTTTATGTTGTCGTTGTCCTCCATCATGTGCGTGAGCACTTCCCTGAAAACCTGGACGTAAAGGTCGTCCACCATGACGTCCCTGGCCGTTATGTTCCTGGCAAGCTCGGAATTCTTGTCGACAAGCGCGGTTATGGAATCTTTCAGCATCCCCCTTATCAGCTCGCCCATTTTAGGTATGTCTATCAAAGGCTTCAGCTGCGGATATTTGACGAGGATCTGCGTCTTGTGGCCTATGTTGGCCGCAAGATCGCCTATGCGTTCCAGGTCGCTGTTTATCTTCATTACCGAGGCAATGAACCTCAGGTCGATGGCGATGGGCTGCCTGCGCGCGAGAAGGTCGAGACATAGCATGTCTATCTCGATCTCGAGCATGTCAATGGCGTTGTCCTGGTTCTCAACTTCCATGGCAAGCTCTTCTTTTCTTTCCACAAGGGCCCTGATGGCCTTGTCTATGGCCTCGTCCACAAGGGACGCCATCTTCAGTATATTCCTCTTCAGGTTGTTCAATTCTTCGTCAAAATGCCTCTCCATAAAACCTCCCGATCGCGTATTTGTTTTGAGCGAAAAAAAACTATCCGAACCTTCCCGTAATGTAATCTTCGGTCATCTTTTTTTCCGGCTTTGTGAACATTTTCGAGGTCACATCGTATTCTATTATTTCTCCGAGCATGAAAAACGCCGTCCTGTCCGCGACGCGCGCCGCCTGCTGCATGTTATGTGTCACGATGACTATGGTATATTCGCTTTTAAGCACCTGTATGAGCTCCTCGATCTTTGAGGTGGATATCGGGTCAAGCGATGCCGTGGGCTCGTCCATGAGTATGATCTCAGGCTTTATCACAAGGGCCCTAGCTATGCAGAGCCTCTGCTGCTGGCCTCCGGAAAGCTCGAAGGCGCTCTTGTCAAGGTCGTCTTTCACCTCTTCCCACAATCCGGCTTCGATGAGGCTTTTTTCCACCTTTTCCTCGAGGTCCTTCTGGTTGCCGCACATCTTGTTGATCTTAAGGCCGTATGCTATGTTGTCAAATATCGATTTCGGGAAAGGGTTCGGTTTCTGGAATACCATGCCCGTGTTCCTGCGGAGCTTTGTGACGTCGATATCTTTGTCATATACGTCATGCCCGTCTATTTTCATGGCCCCGTCCACATGGAAGCCGTCTATGAGGTCGTTCATCCTGTTTATCGACCTTAAAAAAGTAGATTTCCCGCAGCCCGAAGGCCCGATCATGGCGACTATCATGTTCCCCGGTATGTCGATATTAAGGTTCTTTAATGCGTGCTTGTCGCCGTAATAGGCGTTGAAATTACTTACCTGTATCCTGATGTTTTCACTCATGGTTTTCTCCCGTCGTCGTTTTCGCCGTTTCCATTACCATTTCCTCTTCCTTCTTGCCTTTATCCTGATATATATGGCAACGCTGTTTATTGCAAGCACCAGCATCAAAAGCACAAGCGCGGTCCCGTAGGCTATCTCTGTCTGGCCCTTCGCGGAACCCTCGGTCATAAGCGCGTAAATATGGTAGGGCAGCGCCATGACCTTTGAAAAAAGCGAATTCGGCAGGCGCGCCGTGTAAAATGTCGCGGCCGTCATAAGTATCGGCGCCGTCTCCCCGGCCGCGCGGCCGACGCTCAAAATTATCCCGGTCAGGATCCCCGGAATGGCGTTGGGCAGGATTATTTTTGACATTGTCTCCCATCTTGTGGCGCCAAGGCTGAGCGAGGCTTCCTTGAAAGATTTCGGCACGGTCAAAAGCGCCTCTTCGGAGGCCCCGATGATTGTCGGCAGTATAAGGATGCCGAGAACGAACGACCCGGACAGCAGCGATACGCCGAAACCCATGAATTTAACAAAGAACGCCAGGCCAAAAAGCCCGAAAACAATGGAAGGCACTCCGGCAAGGCTGTTTATCCCTATCCTTATTATACGCACAAATCTCTGGCTTGTGGCGTATTCGGTGAGCCACACAGCCGTAAGTGCGCCCGTCGGCAGTGCAAAAATTATGGCGCCCAATGAAAGAAGAAAAGTCCCCAATATTGCGGGAAAAATACCCCCTTTTACCATTCCGTCACGCGGCGACTGGGTTAAAAATTGTATATTAATGACTCCGGCCCCTTTTACTATAATGAATACAACCAGCACGCCCAGCGACAAAACGACCATAAGAATGCATAATTTCAGGAGGGTAAACCCAAGCTCCTGGTTTATGGACCTTGATTCCTTTGATCTGATTGCCGAAGCCATGTTTTTAAACATTCCTTTTCCCCTTCTGGAAATACTCGGCGGTTAAATTGAAACATATATTTATGATGAACAGGACGAGCCCCATTGCGAAAAGGGCGTGGTAATGGGCGCTGCCTCCGACCGCTTCTCCCATTTCCCCGGCGATGGTCGCGGTCATCGGCCTCATCGGGTCAAACAGCGAGGTCGGCACTTTTACGGCGCCTCCGGCGACCATTAATACCGTCATTGTCTCTCCCATGGCGCGGGACACACCGAGTATGATAGCGGTGAATATGCCGGATTTTGCGGCGGGGATGACGGCCTTTATTATGGTCTCCCATTTGTTTGCGCCAAGGGCGTACGATGCGTTACGCAGTTCCTTTGATATCGCGGATATCGCGTCCTCCGAGATGCTGGAGATCGTCGGTATGGCCATTATGCCGAGTATAAGGGCCGCGGTAAAACCGCAGAGCCCCGTATTCAGGTGGAACACTTTTTGGACTATGGGCGCCACGAATACTATTCCGAAAAAACCGAAAACAACCGACGGGATGCCGGCGAGTATTTCCATTATTGGTTTTAATATTTCCTTCATGGTGGGGTTCGCCAGCTCGGCTATATACACCGCGCTGCCCAGCCCCAGCGGTACCGCAAAAAGTATTGCGCCCACTGTGACAAAAAAGGATGCGACTATCAGCGACCATATCCCCAGCGACGGCGGCTCGGCAGTCGGCCTCCAGTCGGTCCCGAAAATGAAGTCCTTGACCGATACTGTCTGGAACACCGGCAAAGAGGCAAATACCAGTGTGACCGCGATGCCCAGGAGAAAAAGCAGCGATATTGACGCGACTGCGGGCAATATGCGTTCGATAAAATTTTTCCTCATTCCGGTTTGTTTTGCCATTTTTTTCTCCGTTATTTTCTTCTATTTTCCAACATATTATATGGCCCGCATGTTAATGGAAAGTTGCCCGATTGTTAAGATTGTGTTAAAAAGAAAAGGCCCGCCAAAAGGCGGGCCTTTTCAGGAACTTTTATTGCAGGTCTCTGGATTTACTTTACCACCACAAACCCGACATCTTTGACTATTTTCTGTCCTTCGTCGCTTAAAATAAAGTCGATGAAGGTTTTTGCGAGCCCGGAAGGGTCGCCGTTCGTGTACATATAAAGGGGCCTTGAGAGCTTGTATGTGCCGTTCAATACGGTCGCATCGGAAGGCATGACTCCCGCGATCTTAAGGGCCTTAAGGTCGCTCGAGAGGTATCCCAGCCCTACGTAGCCTATCGCGCCCGGTGTTTTTGCGACCGTCTCCGCCACTTCCTTGTTGGAAGCCTGCATGAGTGAATCCTCGCGCAGTTTCGCGCCTTTCAGGACCAGCTCGTTGAAAACCTCGAATGTGCCGGATGCGCTGTCGCGCGAAATTATCACTATGGTGTCGTCGGATCCGCCTACCTGGCTCCACTTTGTTATCTGGCCGGAATAAATGGCCTTCAGCTGGTCGAGCGAAAGCGCCTCTACTTTGTTCCCGTTGTTAACGACGACCGCAATGCCGTCATTGGCGATGATCGTTCCCACGGGATTTACGCCTTTCTGCTTTGCCATGACTATTTCTTTCGCCTTTATCGACCTTGAGGAATCGCCGATATCGCACGAGCTGTCTATCAGGGCCGATATTCCGACGCCCGATCCTCCGCCTGAAACCGATATGTCCGCATCTTTATTCGCCTTCATGAACTCTTCCGCTTCTTTCTGCGCTATCGGAAGGACCGTTGTGGAGCCCTGAAGCGCAAGCTTGTTCGCGGATTTCGACGCCCACGGAAAATTCCATCCGAAAGCGGGAACCGTAAGTACCGCGGCAAGCGCGAGAACTGCCGCCGCCTTTGTTAAATTTTTCATCTTACCCTCCTGATTTTTATCAGTTTTTATTTAACTACTCGGATCCTGTTTTTCTGTTTCTACAATGTTACCATTTCCAGACGAGCTGCGCAAGGAACTGGTTGTTGTTGGAATTGTTGTTGTCTTTGGCGCCGCCGAGGTACGGGAACTTGTTGGCGTCAAGCTGGTAATCAAGCTGTAAAGTTGTCGCGTTCGTCATGGCTATGTTCACGCCTGCTATGTATGTGTTGACTTCATTATTGTGCGTCCTTGTATCCGGGTCGTATGTGTCTATCCTGGCGACAAGCTGTACCATGTCTGTAAGCTTTATGCCCATATAGCCTTCCCATCCGACGAGGACTCCTGATACCGAGCCCGCGGTGTATTTGCTTGCGTCATTGGCCGTCAAATATTCCACGAAACCTTCTATCGGTCCGGATGCTCCGCCAACGACCAAAGCCGATGTGTTATAACCGTAAGTCTTTGTGCCGAGGGGATTGGTGAGCCTGTGATAATAGGATGCCCTTGCATAAATTCCCGCGATAGGGGTCAAAAGCACGCTCATATCATACGCTTTGTCGGTGATGTCCTGGTTTGAATCGATCGCTGTTGTCTTGTATCCGGTCCCGTTGTAAACAGCCGCTTCATATCCGCCCCATCCGCCGAGCTTTCCGACGAGCGATATTCCCTGGTCTGCGCTGCTGATGACTCCGTTCTTGTCTTCGATGGCTTTCTCTATCGTAGGATATGACCATGTATCGATCGTTCCGAAATACACGTCCTGCTGTCCTACCCTTATCGCGGCGTCGATATTTGAAAGGAACGGTATGTTTGTGAAATCAACAGAAGCCTTCTTTACCCATATTGCCCAGTCTATTGAGCCTGTTGTGAGGGCTCCCGGCAGGTCTTTTGACCAGTTTTTTCCCGAATTCTGTCCGCCGTCCACGTTGTTGATGTCAAGGGTTATGTTCCCTTCAAATCCGTCCCCCACCATTTTCCATCTCAGATACGTCCTCGGTATGGAAAACGTGTTGTCGCTGTCTCCTCCGCCTGCGTATGTCGCCGGGCCGTAAGATCCCCCGTACACCTGGTAATCATACCGGAGCCACTGCATTCCGTAAAATGTCGTCGTGACGTCCGCAAAAGCAAAGGCAAAGAACGTGAGGGCAAAAACTGCTGCTAAAACAAAACTTAGTGCTTTTTTCATTTCCTTCCTCCTTGGTTTTTTAAGATCCCTGTCTTCATCCTTCAAAAATTCCCGTGTTTTTTTATTTGACATAAAGCTCACTGGCTTTTTATTTTTACGATGAAATTATAAGAAAAGGGTGTTAAGGCGGTATGATTGGATTGTTAATTTCTGATTAATCGGAAATGGGTAAAAACGGGATCAAAGCGGGAGCGTTATCTCGAATGTCGTGCCTTTTCCCTGCTCGCTGACGACCGTGATGCGGCCGTTGTGGAGCCCTATTATGTGCTTTACTATGGATAACCCGAGCCCGGTGCCGCCGAGTTTTCTGGAGCGCGACTTGTCCACCACGTAGAACCTTTCGAATATCCTGGGCAGGTGGTCCTGCGCTATTCCCGCGCCGGTATCCGCCACCTTCATTATTATTTGTTTACCGTCCGATTTTGCCGATATTTCGATGTTCCCTTTTTCCGTGTATTTTACGGCATTGTCTATCAGGTTTATGAATACCTGCTCGAGCCTGAAAAAATCCCCTTTTATCGCCGGCAGATTTTTGTCCATGTTCACTCGTATTTCTATCCCCTTTGCCTTGATCGCCTGTTCAAATATCTTTGCGGCGTTGGCGACGACCTCTGCCATGTTGACTTTTTCGGTGTCACCCAGCTTTTCCATCTCTTCCAGCTGGGACAATGTCAGCAGGTCCGTGACTATATTGATGAGCCTGTCGGCGTTCTTTTTTATTATGTCGAGGTAATGGCGCGATTCCGCGTCCTTTGAATCCTGCTCCAGTGTCTCGGCAAAACCCTTTATGGCAGTCAGAGGCGTGCGCAGTTCGTGGGACACGTTTGCCACAAAATCCTTCTTGATGCGTTCCAGGTCCTTGAACTCGGATATGTCATAAAGGACGAAAGCCGCCTGCTTTTTTTCGTCGAGAAAATTCGCGCTGCAAAGGTATGTCCTGCCCTTGATGTCGAGCTGTTCCACGAAATAGCTCCTGTTCTTCAAGCCTCTTTCCACCATTTCGTTGAATTTTACCGGCATGAAGCATTCCCAGTAAAATCCGCCTTCCTTTATCTCCGCGCCGGCGATCGCGCGGAAACTTTTGTTTATGAGCACTATCCTTCCCTTTTCGTCCACCACAAGCAGCCCTTCGGACACGGAATCTATTATGGAATCCAGCTGTTTCTGTTTTTCGGTCAGGTCGGAAAAAAGCTGCTTTATCTGCGACGTCATGAAATTAAAATTCTCGGCCAGTTCGTGCATTTCATCGCGTTGCCTGACAGCCACCCTTACGTCAAAATCCTTTGCCGCCACCTTGCCAGAGGCTATGGCCAGCTCCTTTATGGGCCTGTACAGATTCTGCGAATATAAATAAGCCGCCGCGAGCGCAACAAGCAGGACCAGGAACAGGGCCTTTATTATCTCCATTATCATGGCGTCGGACAGCGCGCTTATGTCCGAAACCGGCATCGAGGCCCTTATGACGGCTGTGACGGTGTTCTTTTCGCCAAAATAAGGGGATGCGTAATAAAGCATGTTTTCCTTTATTGTATTGGAGTAGCGCATGGCATACCCGTCCTTGCCGTCAAGGGCGGCCCTTACCTCGGGCCTGTAGCTGTGGTTGTCCATGGTCTCCGGGTCGTGTTCGGAATCCGCCAGCACGCGCCCTTCCTTGTTGATAAAACTGAACCTTATATCCGTACCGGCGCTCATTTTCCTGACAAAATCCTCGAGCCCCTCGCTTCCAGGGTTGTTAAGGTAAGGGATGACGGACGGGGTTATGACAATGATGATCTTTTTCAGTACCGATTTTTGGGTCTCGATCGTATGGGATGTGATGGAGTTGATGGAAAAAAATCCCGCCAGGACCGCGGTTGCCGCCGCGATTATTATGTAGCTCAAAAATATCCTGATGAAAAGTTTGTTTTTCATTATTCGATTTTATACCCCACGCCGCGGATGTTCCTTATCATTTTCCCGGCAGGCCCGAGTTTTGTGCGCAAATGTTTTATGTGAACGTCTATCGTGCGGTCGACCACGGTTTTTTCGCTTCCCCACAGGTTGTCCAGTATCTGTTCGCGCGAAAGCACGCGCTCCTTTTTAAGGGCGAGTATGTGCAGAATGTTGAATTCAGTCGCTGTGAGCTCGACTTTTTTTCCCCTGACGGCGACCTCGTGCTTGTCCATGTCTATCGTGACCGGTCCTATCTCGACGATTTCCGACGTCTCCCGGATATTTTCCCTGCGCCTTAATACGGCCTTTACCCTGGCCGCAAGCTCCCTGGGCGAAAATGGCTTTGTGACGTAATCGTCCGCGCCGATCTCGAGGCCGACCACTTTTTCAGGCTCGTCGCTCTTTGCCGTAAGCAGTATGACCGGGATCATGGAATACCTGTCGTCCCTTTTTAATATCTTGACGGTCTCGATGCCGTCGGTGCCGGGCATCATTATGTCGAGAATGATGAGGTCGGGCAGGGATTTTGAAAGTGATTTTATGAGCGAGTCCGCGTCGGAATATTCCTTGGTCTTAAAACCGGCCTTTTTCAGATTTATCGACACGAGTTCGCGTATGTCGTCCTCATCGTCGACTATTGCGATCAATTTTTCCATTTTTAATAACCGCCTTTTTTGATACACATATTATACAGAATTTATTAAATTATTACCAAAAAATTATTAAGATTGGGTTAATATGCCGGTGCGGATTTCGGTCTTATTTTTCTGCATATAATTGCGGCCCTCCGGGTAAAAGTCCGAAGGGCGGCTGCCATATTCATTTTTCCGCTTTTACATCCGGTTGTGCGGACGTTATCCTGAATGTTTCCTCTTCTTCTTTTTCCGCTTCCTCCGCGCATTCCTTTTTCCAGCTCAGCTTGAACGACACCTTTTCCCCGTGCTTTTTCTGTTTTGCCTCGACTTCAATGGACACCGTCTTGTTCGGGGTCAGTTCGACCACTTCGTCGCCCTGCTGTATGAAAACTTTGCCTTTTTTCAGCCCGGCTATGATGCTTTCCAGGTACTCAACTGCCTTTTCCAGCGTCGCTTCCGAATTCAGCTCAACTTCTTTTTTACCCATGACAGAAACCTCCGTTTTTTATCGCGTATTTTTACGCTTTTTTTTCCTGGTCGGGTGAGGCGATCTTCAGGTCGTCATCCTCTATTTCGTCCTTCTCGTTCC
The DNA here is from genome assembly GCA_964443355.1 of uncultured Spirochaetia bacterium. Lineage (GTDB taxonomy): Bacteria > Oederibacteriota > PGYV01 > PGYV01 > Palsa-1178 > Bog-1181. Next base: position 28,564 of record CAYUDX010000002.1, on the reverse strand, counting down.
TGCTCCAGGACAGTTCGATGGTTATTTTTTCCTTGTGCTTCTTCCTCTTCGCCTCGATCTCGAATTCAAGGCTGCCAAAAGGCCTCAAATTCACGAACTCGCCGCCTTTCTGGATGTAAATCGAGCCGTTCCTCATGCTGCCGGCAAGATCCGACAGGTACTCCGCCGCTTTTCCCGCATCAAGGTTCCCTTTGAGTTTGATCTCATGTTTTCCCATTTTGTCCATCCTCCTTTTTTATTTTCCGGCGCTCAGACTGAAGCTGCCGGATTTGTCCTGCTCAAGCAGGCTTATGCACTGGTCCGCGGCCTCTTCAAAATTTACCGAACCGGTTATTTCATATATCCTTACGTTCCTGAGGGCGTTTACATACGCCATCTCAGAAAGATCCGGCGGGGCAGTGTTTTCCGACATTTCAAAGAACAATCCCGGTGTTTTCATGTACGCGCGCACAAGGTCCATCCTATCCCCGAGGTTCACTTCTTTCAACGCGAAAGGGGCAGCGCCGTCCCTGTCCCAGTTTATTATCACAAGCGCCTTAAGGTCGGCCGTGAGCACGAACCTGTCCGGCCCGAAAATTTCGTCGATGTCAACGTCGTATTTGTGTTCCAGCTCCCACAGCTTTTCCGCCGGGATTTTCTCGAATTCAACCCTTTCATTCTCTGGTATCACTTTTTTCAGCAGCGGGCTCGCAAGGACCGTCCCCGGGTTTATCCTGGGAAGTTTGGGTATGCCGTACATCGCCACACCCTGCTGCGATCTTTTTACCATGAGCCTGTCGTTGCTCAGGAATTTCATCCCCCTTCCGACAAGCGTAAGCGCAAGCGTGGATTTTCCCTTGCCGGCAAACCCCGCCACGGCCAGCCCCCTTCCTTTAAGCACCACGCCCGCCGAATGAAGGAGCAGGCATCCTTCCTTGAGCATTCTTTCTATGTAACGGTTGTTGATAAAATTCACAACCTGGTTGTAATTTTCGACGCATTTTCCGGCGGCCAGATTAATTCCCTTTCCGAAGACAAAATGCATGCCCGTAAGAAGTTTGCGGACTATCCTTCCGTCCTTAAGGTCGGAATATTCCTCTTTGATGCGCGTTTTGCCCGGCTCCGGCTCTTTCTTGATGAATTCACGGCCGAAATCCGGCTCGTCTATCTCGAAGGCCATCACGCATATATCCGCGGTCCTGCCGCCTATGAAACCTTTATAGTATGCCGAAAGCTTCATGATAAGCTCCGCGGAATTCGACTGCACCCTGATCACGCAGTCGCCCAGCTGGAGAAAAAGGGTCTTGTCTGGTTCATGCGAAGCGGCAAGGTCCGCCGCTATCCAGCTAACAGTGTCAGCTTTTTTTTCCATTTTTGAGCTCCTTTAATACATAGTTTAGATATACTTCCGCGGCCTCGATCCCGCTTGATTCATATACCCCCTTGAACCCGCCGAAGGCGGATACCTCGAAAACGACCGGCCCGGCCGGGGTCTCCGCAATATCCACGCAGGTAAAATCCAGCTTAAAAAGGTCCTGCGCTTTCTGCGCGAGCCTGATGATCTCTTTGGACGGGTTGTGTATCATGTAGCTTCCGCCGCTGTTTGTGGTCGTGTTCCATGCGTCGTTGTTTTTTACGCGCGCGTAAGTCGCCAGGTATTCTCCGCCGACGAACACGAGGCCGAGGTCCCTTTCGCCTATGTCCAGTATCCTCTGGATGTACATCAGGCTGTTGGATTTCTTGTACTTTTCTATCTCGTCGTGCATGTTGACCGTATCCGATATAACGGTCATTCCGCGCGCCTTGGATGTGAAAAGGGGCTTAAAAACCGCCTTTTTATATTTTTTTACTATGTCACAGGCTTCGTCGGTGTCTTCGGTGACGGCGGTCTCAGGGACGGGAATGGAGCCGTTCTTCAGGGTCACGGTGCAGGTGAGCCTGTTGAGCACGTTTATTATCCTGTCGGGCCTTGAAAATATTTTCATCCCCCTTTCATTGAGGAACCTGAGCATTTCAAGCCTGTCCAGCATTGCCGGGCTGTAATCCCTGCCTATCTTTTTTATGATAAGCGCGTCATATCCCGAGATATCCTCGCCGTTAAAAACAGCGGCTCCGGTGTCCAGGTCGACGGAAAGTTTTTCTATGTCTATTATCCTCACAAAACCCGTGCGGTTTTTTATCGTATCCGCAAGTATTTCCGTGGACCAGGCGCCCTCTATGCCGACAACGCCTATCTTTTTATTCGCCATGACCTTCTCCTTTTCGATCAATATGTGAAAATATCCTTCTGGACGTAAAATTCATCCCAGGGCCCCGCGCCGTGCGCTATTATTTTTTCCGTAAGATATACCGACCTCAGGTACATGATTTTCGCGAACTCCCCGTTGAATTCAAACCTTGTGGAGGTCAAAAACGACCTTATCAGGCCGAAGGCCAGCCTCGCGTCGAACGTGGCGTCGCCGTTTTTGCGCGCGAATTCCGCGGCAAAATCGTAGAAATCGTTTATTACCCAGTTCAATTTTTTCCTCACTGTGGGCTCAAAAAAAGGCATCCTGAAATTCGATACAATGAAAACCGAAACGTCCTGGACGTAATCGTTGTTGGACGACCTGTGAAGGTCGATAAAATTTATCCTTTTTTCCGCCGCGTTGTATATTATATTGTCGATGTTGAAATCCCCGTGAATGAACGTGGAGAACGGCGCCTCGAGCTTTTTTTCGATCTGTACGGCCGTTTTCAGCATCTCTTCGAATGACGGGACCTCAAGGCCTCCTATCCTGCTTTCACTGTGCAAAAAATCCGGATGGACCCTGTAAACGTCGCCTATCCTCGAGGCGAGCTGTTCCATATACATGGCCTTTGTCTGCTGTCTTTTAAGGGTCCTGGTCCAGACCCTTTCAAGGGTGGATTTTACCAGCCCCATGGCTTCCTTTACGTTAGCGCTTTTTTCGTTTATCACAACGTCTTTCATGTTCCTGCCGCTTAAGTATTCAAGTATTATGGAGGCGGTCCTTCCGTTCGCCTGGTAGCCGAATATCCCCGGCGGAAGGCCCTGCTCGATTTTTTCCCAGGCTTCCATGTTTTCCTTTTCCTTTGCCAGCTTTGACGTAAGGCCTTCCTTGAATACCACCCATTTTGACGACGATTGGTCGCCTCCGGGCTCGAACACCTTGCGTATGGTGCTTCCCGACCTGGTGTCGCCGACCGATTCAAGCGAGAATTCGCTTATCCTCTGCTTCTCCTCGGCCGTTGAGAGCGTGTTCTCGAGCGCCTGGAACTGGCGTATCTTCATCCTTTCCCCCATTACAAGGGATATTATGGCCTCGCCCATGTTTAAAATGGAGTCGCCCATGCGTTCGGCGCACTGCAGGATGAATATGGAAGTCACCATGTTCCCCGCCTCCCTTGAAAACCGCATCTCTTCTATTATGTGTTTGAGGTCCTGCGCGTACATGGCGTCGACCTCGTATTCAACGCTGCATATTTTCAAAGCCTGGTTTATGGACCCCGAAAATAGGGCTTTCGGCACAAGGGACACGGCGTCCAGTATTTTTTTAAAATATTCCGGATAGTCGTACTTCTTTATGTAATCGGCCTCCGAAAAATATCCGGCCTGGTCGGCTATGTTCACCGCAAGGTCGGCGACATGTTCCAGGTTGTGCACTATTGTGTTTACCGCCCACATGTTATGGAGGGTTTTTTTGTCGACTTTTTCCCTGCCCGCCACGGATGAAAAATTCTTGTTTTCCACTATGTTCTTCATACTGTCTATGTAATCGTCCCTGTTGCGCACTTTTTCCGCCAGCTGTTTTGAATACGCGCCGAGGAGCTTGAGCGTATCCTCAAGCTGTTTTGTGACCTCAAGCACCATCAATCTGAAATTTTCCTCGACGGCTTTTACAAATTCCAATTTTTACCCCTGCTTTTTGGATTCGATCACGAGCGTTTCGGCCCGTGATTCCCTCGCCTGGCTCTCTTCCCGCCAGCCGCACTTAAGGCTGATCTTTACCCTGTCGCCTTTTCTTCTTGCCTTTACCTCGAGCCTTAAAAGCCCGGCCGGTTCAAAAACTATCTGCTTTTCCCTGCTTCCCAGGGCTATCTTGCCGCTTGAAAACCCTTCCTTCAGGGCGTCAAGGTATTTTGCTATCGACTGCCTGTCCTGGAGCGATTCATACTTAAAGTCGTCGTTTGCGGACGCCATAAAACCTCCTAAAATTTTTCAGGCCTGCAAGAGCCTCTGCCTGTATTCGTTTATAACCTGGTCCCTGGACGCTTTCGCCGCTTTCAGCGCCTCCCTTATGTCAAGGTCGTCCCATGCCGGCTGCATCCCGATCTCCCTGCCCGCCTTGTCAAGGTCCATCACCGCGGCTTTTCTTATCTTTTCTCCCATATGCGTGTCGTCCCCCATAAATGTGAGAACCGGCCTGCTTGAGGATTTCCTGTACGAATTTTTCTTTTTGACGGCCCCGATGAGGAACTCCGTGAACTGCCTTGACTGGGGGTTCCAGACCTCATACCCGTCAACATCGTAATCCGCAAGCAGTATCGGCCAGAACTGTTCCGGATGCGGCACGACGATTCCCGCTCCGCACGCCCTTGCCTCGGATATGACATCCTGCGTCCTGTAAAAATATCCGGTGGAAAAAGAGGCTTTTACCGATTCTTTAACCGACTTTATGAATATCTGGGCCATATCTATGATGTGCGTGTCGTATACGCCTTTGAGTTCGTCAAAATAATCCCTGATGAGCTTGTTCTTCAAAAATATCTCGTTTACGGCGCCTGACGAGGCCTCGATAAGTTTCATGAGTTTCAGGGCGTATATCCTTACAAACTCCACTGTATCTTCCCCTGCGCCGGTGGCAAGGACCGCCTTTTTCCTGTGTTCATTCACATCTCCGCTTGAAAGCGCGTGAAGGATGTCAAAAAGCTGTTTTGACCTGTACCTGAAGGTATGCCCGGCCAGGGTCTTTATTTTCCCGGCTTTTGCGGCTTTGTCGGCGGTAAAGTGCAGCAGAAGCTGCACTTTCCTGTCAAATTCCTGGGAAAAGCAGTCTATTTCAACCCCCGCAAAACCGTTCAACTCCATAAGGGTGTTGTGCTGCGTTGGGATTATAAGGCTGTTTTGCGCGTCCGGAAACGAGGCCTTTATCCTTTTTTCTATGAGCTCCATGGGGATGTGCTCCGGGTGCCAGTGGACCGCCAGGACTTCCTGCTGGAGGCCGGAAATACGCCCGGGCGTAAGTATGGTCTTTTCCTGTTCCCCGGAAAGCACCGGGGAAACGACCCTGAGGAACGCCTCTTTTTCCCATTGTTCCAGACCTTCATTTATCCTTAACTCTCCGGGAAGCTTCCCGGCATTTTCGCCGCTGCTCTTTTTTATCATGACATGAATATAGGCCGGCCCCATTAAAGCGGGGTGAATTTGCTTTTAATTTTACGTTAATACCGCCGCCCTGGGTTTAACACAAAATTAATTTGTGCTTAAGCTTATTCGGGCGCCGCCCCGGCATACTTGTATTAAGAAAGAAATAGCGACCAAATCATAAGGAGACTGACCATGACAAGGGCCGATATGCACGTTCATTCAAAACACTCGATGCACCCGTCGGAATGGTTCCTGCAAAGGCTGGGGGCCGCGGAGTCCTACACGGAGCCGGAATTCATCTATAAGGAAGCTCTTGAAAAGAAAATGGACTTCGTCACCATTACAGACCATAATACGGCCGAAGGTTCGTTTTTCCTGAATCAGAAATATCCCGAAAAAACATTTTCCGGGGTGGAAGTGACCACGTACTTCCCGGAAGACGGCTGCAAGGCGCACATACTGATATACGGTTTTACTCCGGAAGAATTCGGCCATATAAACAGGATACGCGGGGACATATACGACCTGCGCGATTATATCAGGGAAAAAAGGCTTGCCTATTCGGTCGCTCACGCCACATATTCCGTCAACGGCAAGCTGACGGAGTCGCACCTTGAAAAATTCATCCTGCTCTTCGACGTCTTCGAGACGATAAACGGCAGCAGGGACAGCGCCAGCAACAGGACATGGAACAGGATCCTTGGCGGGCTCACCCCGGGATTTATAGACATGATCTACGACCGCCACAGGATAGAACCCATGAGCGCCGACCCGTGGGTAAAGGGTTTTACCGGCGGCACCGACGACCACGCGGGCATATTCATCGGCAAAACTTTTACCGAAACCCCGGGAGAGTCTCCCGCGGAATTTTTGGCGTCAATAAAAGACAAGCGGTCCCTTGCCGCGGGCAGGCACAATGATTTCAAGGGGCTTGCGTTCGCCATATACAAGATAGCCTACGACTTTTCCAAGCGCAAAGGTTCGGGGCTCTCGGGAAGCCTTTTGAGCCAGCTTACGGAATATGTTTTTGAGAAAAAAAAGCTGTCGCTGAAAAACGAGCTCAAGGTCGGAAAGGCGAAATATTTCAGCGGTGCGCAAAAGGGCATGCAGGGACTGCTGGCCGGGCTGGTCGACGACCTTAAGGAATGCGCCGGTGTTCCCGTGGAGGAAAAACTTGACATTGTTTACGACAAGATAACGATGATAACCGACGAATTCTTAAAAAATCTGCTTGTATCACTGCAAAAGGACCTTAACCGGGGCGATATCGTCTCCCTTATCAAGAACGTCTCCTCGTCCATCACCGGGATATTCCTGGCCGCGCCGTTTTTCACGACAATAAGGCACATCCATGAGAACCGCGGCGTTGTCATGTCTTTTGCATCGAGGTTCAGCGAGTTGAACGCTCCTGAAGGAAAAAGGATACTGTGGTTCACGGACACCCTTAACGACCTCAACGGTGTTTCCGTCACTCTGAAAACCCTCGGCTGGCAATCCTATATAAATAAAAAGAATATAAAGCTTGTCACCTGCCTTTCGGGCGAGGAGGCGAAGGGGCTGCCTTTCAACATAATAAACGTGCCTTACATTCATTCGTTCGAGCTGCCCTATTATGAAAAGTATTCCATCAAGGTGCCTTCGATCCTTGCGGCGCTCAAGGAAATATACGCCTTCGAGCCGGACGAAATAATAATATCAACGCCCGGCCCTGTCGGCATGACCGGATACCTTGCCGCAAAACTTATGGGAATAAAGTGCTCCGGCATATATCACACCGATTTTACGTCGCAGTCCCTGGAGATCATAAACGACGAATCCGCAGCCTCCATTGTCGAGGCCTACACAAGGTGGTTCTATTCTTCCATGGACGAGGTCCGGGTCCCCTCAGAGAAATATATTTCCATACTGCGCTCGCGCGGTTTTGAACCCTCAAAAATGTCGATTTTCAGGAGAGGCATAGATTCAAGGCTTTTCTCGAACAGGCCCGGGGGCCGTCTTTTCCTGCGCGAATTTCTCGGCATAGGCGACGGCACGTCGCTCATCTACACTGGCAGGATATCAAAGGACAAAAACCTTGATTTTCTTGCGAATGTATATCTGGAACTGCTTGAAAAACACCCTTCATTGAACCTTATAATTTTGGGCGACGGGCCCCATCTGAAGGAGCTCAAGCGCAGGTGCGCCTGTTTTCCCAGAATATTTTTCCCCGGCAAGGTACAGCAGCAGATGCTGCCGGTGGTGCTTTCGGGCTCCGATATTTTCGTTTTTCCCAGCGTCACCGATACCTTCGGCATGTCGGTGCTCGAGGCGCAATCCTGCGGCCTTCCCTGCGTTGTTTCCGATACCGGAGGCCCGCAGGATATTATACTGGATAAGGTAACCGGCCTTGTCGCCCGCTCAAACGACCCCGGGGACTGGCGCGAAAAAATATCGCGCCTGGTCGACATGAGCGAATCCGGCAACATCGAATTCCTGGAGATGAAAAAGAGGGCGGCGCGCAACGTATCGGAAAATTACGACTGGAACCGCGTTTTAAAGGAACTCACCATGGTGCGCGTTTAGATAAAGGCTCATTTCCCGCGCGCCGGAGATCCTATGACCATTGCCACGAACCGTTTTTGTTCCGTTTTGTCCAGGGTCATGAACCTTTTCATCCCGGGACCCGACAACTTCAGCTCCATTTCGTCCATTGATTTTTTGATTATCTCTTCCTTTATTTGCTCCCTGCTTTTTACAGGATACCTTACGGCTGCCATTTTCATTTTTTGCCTCCTTTTGAACTAAAGTTCCGGTCTTATGCCTCTGCTTTTACCAGCTTATCCGCCGATATTATAAGTGCCGGACGGCCGTCCTGCAGGACGGTGGCGCCCGAAAACAGCGTGTCTTTCAGTTTTAACGTGTGTATCTTTTTTATGGCTATGGGCTGCGGGGCCAGGATTCTGTCCACCCGCAGAGCCGCCTTTTTTCCTCCTGCAATTACCTCAAGATATATTCCGGACGAGCATTTTCCGTCCGACAGATCCACAAGTTTTATTCCCTCATTCCCGCCGCTTCCGCAAAATACATATCCCGCATTCTCGGCTGGCAATGCGTATTTTTCATTGTTGATCTGCACCACAACAGCCTCGATCACCGCAAGCACCACCGGCAGCCTCATCGACACCCTGGTTCCCTGGCCCTGAATGGATTTTATCCTCACGGTGCCGCCCATTTTTTTTACGGCTTTTGCGACCACATCCATGCCCACTCCTCTTCCAGATATTTCGCTTATTTTATCCGCGGTCGAAAATCCCGGCGACATTATGAACCTGAAAACCTCATCCTCGGTCAATTCCGCTTCGCCGGATACAAGTCCCGCGTCCACGGCCTTTTTCAGCACTTTTTTCCCGTCGATCCCCCTGCCGTCGTCGCTTATATTTATTATAACGCTACCTTCCTGCATCGATGCGCTGATATTGATCAGCCCGGCCTCTGGTTTTCCCGCGGCCGTCCTTTCCCGGGCCGGCTCGATGCCGTGGTCGCTCGCGTTCCTTATCAGATGAAGCATCGGTTCGGCGATGGATTCGACTATTTCCCTGTCCATCTCGACATTGCCTCCGCTGGTGACAAGCCTTAATTTTTTACCTGATTTCACGGAAAGGTCCCTTATGAGCCTGGACATTTTTACGAACGCGCTCTTTAAAGGGAGCATTTTTAACCCGTAAGCGCTGTTCTTCAGCCGGTCTATCGACCTTGAAAATTTCGACAGGTTCCTTTCTATGGCCGCGGACTTTTCCGGAAATTGGCCCGCGATTTCCGACATGTCCGCCCTTAGATAAGGCTCAAGCGCCAGTATCTCGCCCAGGTTGGCCATGAAGTAATTCAGCCTGTTCGAATCTATCCTTATCTCCATCTCATCCTGAAGTCCGTCGCTGCCCGAAAAATCAACCACGGAATTTTCCGTGTTTTTCTCCGCGTCTTCCCGCGTCTTTTCTCCGGCGCCCGGTATGGTTTTCATGATGAAATCCTTGTATATTATTGATACCTCAAAGTTAAACCGCTCCCGGTCGAATTTTTCCTGTTTTTTTATCAGCACCGCCTCGTTCTTCAGGGCGTCGCTTGCCTCCAGCAATGCCGTGACCATAAAACTGTCCAAAATACTTTTTTTTGACCGGACCGCCCCGAGTATATCCTCTATATAATGGGCGAATTCCTTGATCGCGGTCATACCCAGATAATCCGCCGACCCTTTCAGGGTGTGAAAAGACCTGAATGCGGTATTAATAAGTTCATGGTCGCCCGGCGCGGACTCGAGGGCCACAATGGCCGCCTGTGCCTTTGCAATATTTACAATGGTTTCTTCGGCGAATTCCTTTACAAGGTCCTCCGTGAGCTCTATGCGCATCTCTTCCATAGTTTAGGCCCTCCTGTTCTTGCGGTATTAGACCATTAATTTGTTAACCGGCTGTTAAACTGCCGTTTGATTTAATTAAGTTAAAAACACCCGTAACAAATTTAAAAATTCACCGTGGCTTAACCCGCAATTAATACTTTTTTTGTATATTCATCAAGGATAACAAGGCGCGGGTTTATACGGTCCGGGCCTTTTGGAGGTTTTAATTGGAACAGGCAACGGGCTCTCTTTTACAGGACGAATCCAAAGAGAACATGCATGTAATATTTTCATCGTGCGGCGCTATTTTTGCCCTGGATTACGGGTATGTCTGCGAAATAATACCGTGCATGGATACCGTTCTTGTCAACGGCGCGCCGGAATATATACGCGGGCTCATCAATTACGGCGGCGAAATATGCCCCGTTATATCCCTTTGCACGCTTTCGGAAGCCGCCGCGGAGCATATCTCGGCAAAGAGCTGTTTCATCATGATAAAAACGTCAAAGAACGGAAAAGCGGCCATAGGCATACTGGCTGATTCGTTCCTGGGCAGTTTCAGTTTTTCGAAAAAAGAAATAAAACCCATGGACAGGGAGCTTTTTCCGGTACCCGGCGGCCCCGTAAACGGCGCTGTAGAATGCCCGCAGGGCACGGCCGCCATACTTGAGCTCGGGGCCTTCTTTAAATGGATGGACTGGCTCGATATCTGAAATATCGCGGCACCATAACAAACGGAGGATATGATGGAAAAGAAGACACACTTAAACCTTAAGACTAAACTTCTTATGTTCTTCCTCATCGTCGGCATTTTTCCCGCTTTTGTGATCACACTCGACGGAATGGACAAGATGGGAAGGATACTCAACCTGCTCTCCTTCTCAAACATCGATTCCATACGCAAGATCAAGCAGTCCCAGATAGAAAAATTTTTCGCTTTCAAGGTTCAATCAATGATGTTCGCCGCCCTTGACCCGGCTTTCACAGGCGCTTACGACGAGATCGAAGCAGCCTTCGGTCAGGCCGGAGTGTCCGCGGCCGCCAAAAAAAAATACACCCGACTGTTTTCGGATTTTATGAACACTTACGATTATTCCGACGTTCTTCTTGTGAATTCCGCCGGTTCGGTGGTTTTCAGCGTATCCGGGACCATAAAGGAGGGGGTCAGCCTCAACTCACGCAATTATTCCGGCACAAATGTTTCAAAAGCCTTTTTGAACGGCCTGAAAAATTTCAACATCCAGGATTACCAGCAATTGGACAAGCTGTACGGACCCGTGGTTTTTCTGTCGTCTCCCATAACGGAATCCGGATCGACGCGCGGCGTAATGATATGCACGATATCCGCGGACTCCATAAACTCCATAACCCAGGAATCGGATATCTTCAGGGAATCCGCGCGGAGCAACGGCCATACCGACACAGACGCTTATATAGGAGAGGTATACCTTATCGGGCCGGACAAACTCATGCGCTCCAATTCGTTCATTGACCCGGAAAAACATTCGGTAAAGGCCTCTTTTCTGGAGACCGGCGCAAAGCACAGCATGGTCGACACGGAAGCGGCTCATGAAGCCATCGATTACAACAGGACCTCGGTCAAATACACAAAAAACTACATGGGAAACGATGTTTTATCGAGCTATTCACCGGTCTCGATACCTTTCCTTAAATGGGCCATAATAGCCGACCTCGACAAAAAGACGGCATTTTCATCCCTTAACTCCATGATAACCTCGGTCGGCTGGATCTTTGTTTTCAGCATTTTAATTATAATAGTCCTCGCCCTTTTTATCGCAGGATCCATAGGAACGCCGATACAGCGCGTAATATCCTCCATAAGGGAAGCCTCCGACAGCCTTTCAAAAGCCGCGGAAAAATCGGAGAAGAACAGCCAGATGCTTGACGCGGGCACTTCAGAGCAGGCGGCCTCTCTTGAGCAGACCTCGGGTTCGCTCGAACTCGTATCGGCGATGATCGCACGCAACGCCGAAAACACCACCAAGGCGAAAAACATGACGGACGACACGCACAAGATAACAACCGGCGGCATTGAAAACATGGAAAAAGCCATAAATTCGATACACAACATAAAAACATCCTCGGACGAAACCGCGGACATAATAAGCACCATAGACGACATAGCTTTCCAGACTAACATACTGGCGGTCAACGCGTCCATAGAGGCATCAAGGGCCGGCGAAGCCGGCCGCGGCTTTGCCGCCGTGGCGGAGGAGATCCGGCGCCTCGCGGAAAAATCCTCGGTGGCGGCAAAAAACACCACAAAACTCATACGTGAAGTCCAAAAAAACGTCTCCGTGGGGGTCGATATAAGCTCGTCTGTGAGAAAAGACCTTGATGAGATAGGGAATTCTTTCTCCATGCTGTCCGCCCTCATCAGCAAGGTGGCCGGGGCTTCGGCCGACCAGTCAAAGGAAATAGAGCAGATATACGTCAGCGTGGAAGAGATGGAAAGGGTGATAAACAAAATGACCGAAAGCACTAACGAGACCCTTGCCGAAAGCAGCAGCCTTTTGCAGCAGTCCAAATATTTGAACGACATGGTATCCACCCTGACGCGCGTCGTGGGAAGGCACAGCGGCCGCGAAAATACGCAGCAGCGCATCGGCAAGCGCCCGGTTCTCGACGCATTGGACAGGCTTTTTTCGTTAGTTTCCGGCCTGCCGGCAAAAATATCATTTGCAAAAAAAAAGGAGGAGTAGCAGATGAAAAAGATACTTATCGTTGATGATTCACCCCTGCAGCAAAAACTGGCGGGCATCTATCTTTCCAAGGAAGATTATTCGATTTACTCCGCGTCCAACGGCAGGGAAGGTCTTTCGGTCGCCGCGGAAATACAGCCGGACCTCATCATACTTGACGTGGAAATGCCCGAGATGGACGGGCTTGAAACATTGAAAAAATTAAGGTCCAATCCCATCACCTCCACCATCGATGTATTGATGTGCAGTTCGGTCAAGACGCAGGAAGTCATAGACGAGGCCGTGAGGCTCGGGGCCAAAGGTTACCTGAACAAGCCCCATGGTTTTATTAATTTTTCCAGCAATGTAAAAAAATTACTGGCTGCGGGTTAGGTTTCCCCGTTAAAAAAAAAGGCCGTTTCCCGCGCGGGGACCGGCCTTTTTTTATTCTTCAGGGATAGTATCTAATTCCCGGCTGACTTGTCTTCATAGCCGAGCGCCCTGCGTATCTCGGCTTTTGCCCTCTCGTAATCGGCCAAAAAATCCGGGTTTTTAAACATAAATGCCGCGATAACCGTGGCCGCCATGCGCCCGGCCTCCGAATCGCTGCGGTAATGCACCCCTCCTATTATCCTGTTGACCGCAAAATCCCAGCCGCGCCCGTATATTTCCGCGCTTTTTTCCGGGACCATATTCGCCAGTATTATTGCCATAAGGTTGCCTGCCGTGGAATGTCCGCTCGGGTACGCGGCGTTCGGCGGGACCTTTACGCACGGCTTCACCCTTGGGTCATAAACGCTCGGCCTCGGCCTTTTCCAGAAATCCTTGGCAGGCCCGGATATTATGGAAGCGTTTGCCGTAACATTGTGAAAAAATTCTTCCGTAAAGGGAAGATTTTCCCTTGTGAATTTGTCGCCCATGATGTCGGAAAACCTGAATACGCTTATTTCCTGGTCGGCCTGCGCGTACTTGACCATTTTGTCGGTCCGGCTTTCCTGAAAATCGAGTATTTCGGCTATTTCGTTTTTTGTCCTGACGGAATCCTGCGCGGGCGGGGGCGGTAAAATTTTAGTTAGGTCCACGTCCGTGGCCGGCACGTATACCTTTGCGGATGCGTAAAGCATGCATGTTGATAATAAAACGGAAAAAAACAGGGCAAAAAATATCCTTGGAATTCTTTTCATATTTCTCTCCTTTTTTTGCAAAATTTAAAATTAGAATAATCAACGGTGCGGTTATAATACTACCCGGAAGGAGTTAATAACCTGTTTGGAAATTGATAATTATCATTTAACACCGCAGCCGCACTCCGCGTATTCGCTGAAATTTTCCCCGGTCAGCGCGCAGCCGTAAGCAGCGCTTTGTTTTACCAGCAGCATGGAAAGCAGGGTGTTGCCGGCCGTATAAAAGGAAAAATAGCTGTCCCGGGCGGCCTCTTTTTCCCCGATAGATTCCGCAAGTGAAGCCATGCTCGCCGGGCCCATATCCCCGACGCCGTAAGCGCCGCAAAACATGTATTCAAGCCCCCACGCCGGCGAGGCGCCGCTGACCCCGTATCCCGCCAGGCTGTATACGGCCTTATCCGCGATCTCCCCGTTTTTTTTAAGCATGGCCATCTCGAAAGCGGGATTGTTCCCGTGGACCGGGCTTATGGAAGGGATTATCGACACCGTCAAAAACGGCCCGGCTTCATTTGAGAATACCCTGAAATCGTCAAAATGGGTGTGGCCGGAAAAAATATTTTCCACAACCGCGCCGTGTGAAGCCATAAGCGCCAGGAATTCGTCGTTGTATCCGGGCAGCAGGAAGCCGTCCGGCCCCTTGCATGCCTTGTCTTTAGCCGCCAGATAAGAATCTATGCCCGGCGGTATGTGCATTGCTATCAAAGCCTTTTTCCCCTTTGCCGAGGCTGCGTCGAGTTCCTGTTTCAGCCATTTTATTTCAATGTCGCCGGGTTGTTCCTTTATCCTGCGGGAACGCTTGTATCCCCTGTGCCAGTAAACGTCGTTCAATACGATAAGCTCCCCTTTGTCGATGCCGGGGAACGGCAGCTCGTAATATCCGCCCCGGGCAAAATCCGCTTTTGCTCTCCTGTCCGAGCTTATTGTTTCATAGGCGGATGAAAGGGCGGAAAGCATTTCTCCGGATGGCCTGATATTGTAATCGCCGTTGTCGGAATCGTTGTTCCCGACTACATAATAAACCGGAACGCCTGGAAGGGACTGTTTAATCATAAGGGAAAGGAACTCGATTGTTTTTAATGCAAACCCGGAGCCGGACCCGGTCAGGGAGCAGTGGAGCCTGTATTTTGCCTCGAACCTGTGGCATATCATGTCCCCGCATACTATCGCGCAATCCGCGCCGCCCGCGGTCTTTCCTATTTCTTTCAGCGAAGACTCAAGCAGGCTGAAATTTGTATCATCGCCGTAATCGGGAAATTTGCCCTTGTCCAGGGCCTCAAGTATGGCCCGCCAGGAACCGATGTCCGTTTTTTCAAGTTCCTTGGCCGCGCCGTCCGCGAAAGGGTCGAAATGGATGTCGGATACGAGCAGAACCACGGTCCCTTTATCCGCGCCTTCCGGGACGTTCCACGCCGGCGCGCCGCCTGAGGCGTTGACTTGCATGGCGGCAAAGAAAAGGAAGAACATCAGGAAAAATCCGGTTCTTTTTATTACCGCATGTTTTTTTTGCCGCATATTTTTCCGCCTTGTCCCTGTTCTTCTTATTTTACCGCTGTTATCTGCGCGGTGTCGTCGAGGGGTATCTCGAGCCTTCCCTTGAATTCCTTTATCCTGCCCTCAACCTTCAGCTTTTTGCCCAGGTAATATTTTTCCATATCCTTCGGAAAACGCTCGTAGTTGCTCGCGAAGATGATGAGCGCCACGTTGTTCACGTAATCCCTGTCAAAATTAAGGTAACATATCTTGTCGTTCTTGTGCGATGCCACTATTGTCCCTGTTATTTCGACGTAATCCCCCACGTGCTTCGATGCGTCGCGCCAGTCTATGACGTGCTTTGTCTTGTCCCAGTTTGTTTTCACGCCGCCGTTGATTATGGCCGAGCGCGAAAACGATGGCTGTTTCCTCTGAGAAAGGAAAGCGTCCACTATCCAGAGCTTTACGCAAAAGGCCACTATCAAGGCCGCGGCTGTGATGGTCCCGGTCTTTAGGAAAAAATTCTTGTTTTCATCCTTCATTGTTTCTTCTGCCCCCCCTCTTCATATTGCCACAAACCCACCCTGAACTTTTTGGCTATGTTCTCTATTACCAGGAATTCCCGGGTCTTTGAAAGGTATTTGTTCACGCTGGCGTATCCGAGCCCCTTTTTCACTATCTCGGCGTTCACAAGGTCACCGTCGATGTAAATAAAGGCCAGCGTCCTCCCGTACTTGTCGTAATGGTCAAGGTCGCTGTATTCAAAGACGCATTTTTTCCCGAGTATCCTGCCGGCCACGTAATCCTTTGCCTCCTGTGCGAAAGCCTGCACCGGATAATCGGGGTGGTGAAGCTCGGGCGTGTCGATGCCGAGCAGCCTGATCTTTTCACCATTATCCGTCCAGACAGTGTCGCCGTCGACGACTTTTGCCACGACAGCCTCGAAACTGTGCATCGAGGATCTTTCCCTGTATGACCTGATTCCGAGCCCGGCGCAGAACACGGCGACAACCAGGGCCGCGGTCACCAGCAAAGTTATCACAATGAACCTTTTTCCCATTGATATTACCCTCCATTGTTTTTCATAAACCCCGGGTTTGAAAGCAAGGCCCGGGACGGGCCGCCACACACCTTCGCTGAAGCTTCGGCGTGCATGGCTTGGGGCGGTCCCTACAGGGAACAAGCCCACAATTACCGGAACAAATTAAAAATGGCTGGCAGTGGTTTTTTTTCGGCCTGCCATCCCAATACTTTTATATGTCAGTTAAGCTGCGTGAAGCTAAATTACACCTTTTCTATGTCATCCTGCACGGCATAGAGCTTGATGGCAGGGCGAAAAAAAAGCACTTGCCTGCCATACAAGGCCAAGCCTGAGCCATGCCATGCCAAACAAATGCCGGGCGAGTCCGCCCCTACATGGAATACCGGAACAAACTAAAAATGGCTGGCAGTGGTTTTTTTAGCCAATCGTTCATTAATACTTTTATGTGTCAATATAGCTGCGTGAAGCTTCATAACCACTTTTACCGTGTCATCCGGCAACGGCCAGAGCGTCCCGATTGGCTAAAAAAACCACTGACCGCCATGCAAAACCAAAACCTGAGCCGTACCATGCCAAACAAATGCCGGGCGGACACACAGGTCCGCCCCTACATGGACAAAACATAATACCGGGACAAACCAAAAATGGCCGGCAGTGGTTTTTTTTGCCAATCGTACATTAATACTTTTATGTGTCAATATAGCTGCGTAAAGCTTCATAACCACTTTTACCGTGTCATCCGGCAACGGCCAGAGCGTCCCGATTGGCTAAAAAAACCACTGACCGCCATGCAAAACCAAAACCTGAGCCGTGCCATGCCAAACAAGTGCCGGGCGAGTCCGCCCCTACAAGGACAGAACAACGCGTCCTATCCCCGCGGATGGAACTGCTTGTGTATTTTTTTCAGCCTTGTCCTGTCAACGTGCGTGTATATCTGCGTGGTTGATATGTCCGAGTGTCCCAGCATTTCCTGGACGCTGCGCAGGTCCGCGCCGCCGGCCAGCAAATGCGTGGCGAAAGAATGCCTGAAAATGTGCGGGTAAACGTCCTTGGTTATGCCGCTTTTTTTTGCGTATCCTTTTACAACCTTCCAGACTCCCTCGCGCGTGAACTTTTTCCCCAGCCTGGTAAGGAACAGATGCTGCGAGAAATCCCTTAAAAATTCCTTCCTTATGTCTATGTATTCGGCTAGGGAATCCACCGCGTAATCGCCCAGCGGCACCATGCGCTCCTTGGACCCCTTGCCGTAGCAGCGCACCATTTTTTCCTCGAGGTTGATGTCTGTTAGCTCAAGCCCGGCAAGCTCCGAGACTCGCAGCCCCGCGGAATATAAGAGCTCCATGATGGCTTTGTCCCTGATGCCCTCTTTTTTTGTCATGTCCGGCGCGGCCAGGAGCTTTTCTATCTCGGACTCGGCGAGCACTTCCGGAATGGTCCCTTTTACCTTGAATGAGTCCATCTCCTCGAAAGGGCTATTTTTCATCTTCCCTGTCATTGTCAGGAACCTGTAAAACCCCTTTACCGCCACAAGTGCGCGCGCGACAGACCTGCTGATGTGCGCCGAGCTCTTCAAATAAAATATGAAATCCACAAGCGTGTCCTCGTCTATTTTTGCGGGTTTTGTTTTTTCAAGGAAAGCGTCGAATAATTTCAGGTCGGATGTGTAGGCCTCCACGGTGTTTTCCGAAAGTCCCTTTTCATACTGCAAAAAACCTATGAACGACTTCAGGTTCCCGTTGTCGAGCATCACTTCGCCCCCATGAGCAGGGCCGCTTTTTTCAGCTTTGCGCGGTTCGCGCTTTTTTTAAGGGCCGTCCCGGCCTCGTCCATGTTTTTTAATTTCACCACGGCCACCGTCTTTATGCCATTGACCGCAAAGAACGCCCTTATCTCGCTCTCGGCGGGTTTGAAATATTTCGGCTTTGAATGTCCCTCGGTAAGGACTATGATGCCGTCCTTTTTTTCCGCCTTTTTTATTTTCCCGGCATGATAAAGGCTCCACACCGCCTGGTTCCTGTCTATGAAGGCCTTGAGCGGCGCGGGAACGCCCGTAAAATATATGGGCGAAGCCACAATGACGGCGCGCGCTTTTTTTACTTTTTCCATCAGGAGTGCGCCGCCGTCATAAAAAACACAGTCGCCGGCAATAGAGCATTTTCCGCATGCGTTGCAGGGGTGAATCTTAAGGCGGTTGACGTCAACTGTCCCGTATTTTGCGCCGGAAAGCCCGGCAAGAAAGAGCGCCGCGGCCGTGGAGTTGGAGTTCTTTCTCGGGCTTGCGGTTATTATGAGCATTTATTCCTTCTCGTTGACGCTTGAGTAATCCTCCAGGTACGAACGAAGAAGCTCGGCGACCGCCCACGCGTGGGATATCCTTCCGCGGGCGTTATATGGGAAGTTGCCGTCGAACATTTCCGAAACGGTGCCGAGTCCGGCGGTCTTCAGGTGCTCGAATATCGGCTCGTAAACGGTCTCGATGAAATCTATGGAATCCTTGCCGCGGCCGTAGGTCTTAAGGTAAGCCGTCACAAAATGTCCCGTGGTCCAGGCCCATACGGTCCCCTGGTGCGCCGCGGAATCCCTGGCCCCCTGGCTGCCGTCGTAGCGCGACTTGAAATTCGAATTCATGTTGGAAAGCGTGCGCAGCCCGAAGGAGGTGTAGAGTTCCTTTATTATGGTGTTCATTATCTTCTCGCGTTTTTCCGGGTCGTTTATCAGCATGAAGGGCAGGCTTATTGCCAGTATCTGGTTGGGCCTTACCGAGTTGTCCTTGAAGCCGTCCTCTATGCAGTCATAAAGGCAGTCGGCTTCCTCGTCCCAGAATTTCTCGTTGAAACTCTCGTAGGTTTTTCCGGCCATTTTTGCGTAATCCGCGGCCATGCCTGACTCGCCGTTATGCGAGCATATATATTCCATGATCTTCAGGGTGTTGTACCACAGGGCGTTCACCTCGACGGCTTTTCCCTGCCTGGCCGTGGGCGTGGTCCCGCCGACCTTCGTGTCCATCCACGTAAGCTGGAGCCCGGGGTACCCGGCATAGAGCAGCCCGTCGTCGGTCATGTGGATGTTGAAGTCCGTGCCTTCGACGTGCTTCTGGATTATGAAAGTAAGGCGCTTGAAAAATTCGCCGTTCCTGTCTATCAGGGCGTAATCCTTGGTGTATTCGAGGTATTTGTAAAGGGCGAAAAAGAACCACAGCGTCGTGTCGACGGATGTGTATTTTATCTCTTTTTTATTTATGGTCATGTTCAGCGGCAGAAGTCCGTTCTTCTCGAACTTTATCGACCCGGCCAGTATCTGCCTGGCCTCGTCGAATTTTTTCAGCACAAGGAAAAGCCCGGGCAGCGACGCAAATGTGTCCCTGAACCAGATGTAATGGGGCCACGGGTATCCCGCCACGACCATGGGCATTTTTTCATTGTCCTCTATGACGAAGGATTCCGCAGCGGTTATGAGCTCCTGCACGTTCTGCCTGTAATCGTCGTCGCGCACGCACGCGCCCGCGTCCCTGCATATGTCCTTTGATTTTTTTATCTGCTTCTTGTATTCGCGCCTTAACTGCTCCGAATTTACGTGCTCCATGTCCTCGGTCGAGAATATTATGGATTTCGGCTTGTTGTATTCGATGTCGAGCGAGAATATCCCGATGTTGTAAAGATCCTCTATGGAATCGAATCCGGATTGCCCCTCGCGCATGTAAAAGAAATCCCTGTACCAGACGCCTTCGAGCTTGAAGTCGCACTTGTCGGGGTTGTAAATATACGCCGGGGGTATGTTCATGTAAGGCTGTATGGATATTTTTTCGTTGGACAACACGTTGATGTTGGCGTCGAATATGGCCATTTCCCTGATGAGATGCTCTGCCTCCCTGAACGCTATGAAAGGCTTCACGTGGAGCTTTGCGTAGGAATTCGGCGTCAGCACAGTGTAGGTTATGACCGTCGTGTTGGAATCCTTCATGAGGAATATGTCTTTCTTGAGGCGCACGTTGTCTATGAGGAAGAGCATGGTCACGACGTCGTCCTTGAGGGTAAAACTCTCGAGGTGCGAGTAACCCTTGGGGTAGACCGTCTCGCGGTATTTGTGCGTGGATATGTTGTAAATATGGCCTGCTATTTCCACGTCCTCGTCGCAGTTCGGAAAAACCACTATCCTGTTGTCTATGCCCGGGTATTTCGCCACAAGCAGCCCGTGGTGCTTCCTGGTATTGGCCATGAGTATGGTGGAGGAGGCGAAGCTCCCCATTTTATTGGTGATGATCCATTCCTTCTCTATGGCGATGTTGAAATCATTGCAAATGTGGCGCCCGAACGAAATCATTTATTAATCTCCCTCTTTTTTTGAGCAGGTTGACCGCAGTCGCCCGAGTCCACCCGTTCAATCTGTTCCACTGTTCAACTGTTCGACTGCTCCGCGATTTCGCATCAGCGAAATCGCTACTCCCACTCTATTGTTGCCGGCGGTTTGTTGGATATGTCGTAAACCACCCTGTTTACTCCCTTAACTTCGTTGATCACGCGCGAGCTTATTGTGTTTAAAAGATCGTAAGGCAGCTTCACCCACTCTGCCGTCATCCCGTCCTTTGAGTCCACTGCGCGAAGCGCTATGACGTTCTCGTATGTGCGCAAATCGCCCATTACGCCCACAGTCTTTACCGGCAACAGCACGCCGAAGGACTGCCATATCTTGTGGTATAATCCGGCTTTCTTTATCTCATCTATTATAATGTCATCGGCTTTTTTGAGTATCGTGGTCCTCTGTTTCGTGATGTCGCCGAGTATCCTTACCGCGAGCCCCGGCCCCGGGAACGGCTGGCGCCAGAGGACGTCCTGGGCAATGCCGAGCTTTTTCCCTATTTCCCTCACCTCGTCCTTGAAAAGGAATTTCAGCGGCTCGATGAGCTTCATTTCCATCTTTTCGGGGAGCCCGCCGACGTTGTGGTGGGACTTTATCATTGCCGAGGGCCCCTTGACCGATACGCTCTCTATAAGGTCCGGGTAAAGCGTGCCCTGCGCCAAAAATTCGAAGCGCCCCATCTTTGCCTTTAATTTTTTCGTGTGCTTTTCAAAGAGTTCTATAAAATAATTCCCGATTATCTTCCTTTTTTTCTCCGGATCCGTGACTCCCTTGAGCTTTTTCAGGAACTCGTCGGCCGCGCGTATGAGCGTCACTTTTATGCCGAGTTTCTTGAACATTTCCATGACTTTCTTTTCCTCGTTGAGCCGCAACAACCCGTTGTCGACAAAAACGCACGTAAGCCTGTCGCCTATCGCCCTTGAGATGAGCACCGAGGCAACGGTGGAATCCACCCCGCCGGATACGGCGCAAAGCACGCGCTCGGAGCCGACCCTGTTCCTTATCTCCTCGACCGCGACTTTTATGTAGGACTCGGGGGTCCAGTTCTGCCTTGCCCCGCATATGTCCGTGGAAAAATTATCAAGGATAACTTTGCCGTTCTTTGTGTGCACCACTTCCGGGTGGAACTGAATGGCCCATACTTTTTTCTCAAGGTTCGATATCACCGCGAAATCGGAATTGTCGGTTCTGGCTATCGTTTTGAAAGAGGCCGGCTTTTTCACGAGCTTGTCGCCGTGGCTCATCCAGACTATCTCTTTTTCAAAAAGGTCCTTCAGCAGGGGGTCCTTTTCCACGATGTTAAGTTCCGTGAATCCGTATTCCCTGTGGTCGCCCTTTTCCACTTTGCCGCCGAATTTTTCCGCGACGATCTGCATGCCGTAGCAGATTCCCAGCACCGGGATGCCGAGATCGAAAAGGCGCATGTCCGGCATCGGCGCTTTTTTGTCGTAAATGGAGGCCGGGCTGCCGGACAAAATAATGCCCTTGGGCGCCATTTCCTTAATCCTGTCCAGGCTTACGTTGAACGGGACTATCTCGGAATATATGTCGAGTTCCCTTATCCTGCGCGCGATAAGCTGGGTGTACTGCGAGCCGAAATCAAGTATTAATATCGTATCGTATTTCATGGTTTTTCCTTTTTGTTTTTTTAACTACATTACCCTGTAATTCGGGGCCTCGTTCGTGATTATAACGTCGTGAGGATGGCTTTCCTTCAGGCTTGCGTTGGATATTTTCACGAATTGCGTGAGTTCCTGGAGTTCCCTTATGGTCCTTACGCCGCAGTATCCCATCCCGGCCCTGACCCCGCCCAAAAGCTGGTGGACCGTAGATGACAGCGCCCCGCGGAAAGGAACGCGGCCCTCGATGCCTTCGGGCACAAGTTTTTCCTCTTCCTCTTCCCACTGGAAATAACGCTCGCGGCCCCCGCGTTTTTTCATGGCAGCAAGCGAGCCCATGCCGCGGTGCACCTTGAAGCTCCTGCCTTCGAGCAGGACCGTCTCGCCGGGCGACTCCATCGTGCCCGCGAAAAGGCTGCCTATCATGACGGTGTCGGCTCCGGCGGCAAGCGCCTTTGTTATGTCGCCGGAATATTTTATCCCGCCGTCGGCGATCAATGCGACGCCGTGTTTCCTTGTGATTTCATATACGTCCATGATGGCCGTGATCTGCGGAACTCCGATGCCCGCGACCACCCTTGTCGTGCAGATGGAGCCGGGCCCCATTCCGACTTTCACCCCGTCGGCGCCGGCGTCTATAAGGTCCAGCGCCGCCCGTGCGGTGGCGATATTGCCGCCTATGATATCTATGTTCCTGTATTTTTTCTTGAGTTCATATACGGCCTTTATCACCTGCTCCGAATGACCGTGCGCCGTGTCAACCACGAGCGCGTCGACACCGGCCGCCACAAGGGCCGCCGCCCTGTCGTTCAACTCTTCCGATGGCCCGACCGCGGCCGCGACCATGAGCCTGCCGAATGAATCCTTTGCCGAGAATGGGTGCTTGAGCCTTTTTTCAATGTCCTTTATCGTGATGAGCCCCTTTAACTCAAAATCCTTGTTCACGACCGGGAGCTTTTCTATCCTGTTCTTGTGCAGTATCTCCTGCGCCTTTTCGAGCGAGATGCCCTGGTTGGCGGTGATTAGCTTTGCGATGGGCGTCATGAGCTCGTTTACTTTTTGCTTCTTGTTCTTCACGAAACGCAGGTCCCTGTTGGTCAGTATGCCGACCAGTTTTTTGCCTTCAGTTATGGGGAAACCCGAGACGTTGTATTTGTTCATGTATTCGGCGGCCTGGTCCACGGTGGAATCCGGATGCAGCACGATGGGGTCGAGTATCATGCCCGACTCCGACCTTTTGACCTTGTCGACTTCTTTTGCCTGTTCATCTATCGTAAGGTTCTTATGTATCACCCCAATGCCGCCCTCCTGGGCTATGGCGATTGCCAGCCTGGACTCTGTGACGGTGTCCATTGCGGCCGAAACCAGCGGGGTATTGATGCCGATATTGCGGGAAAATTTGGTCCTGACATCCACCTCGCGCGGAAGTACGGCAGACCTTTGCGGTATCAATAACACATCGTCAAAAGTCAGGGCTTCTTTCAGGATTTTTTTGTCCGAAGTGACTAATTTACGTTTCATCTCTTTTTCCTCCTTTCTAATAAACATAACACAATAGACCAAATGCGTCAATTTTCTTTTTCGAGAAGGACTATCCTTGATATTTTTACCATGCTACTGTTAATTTTTGTTTGGGTTGAAATTTTTTTAATAAAAAGTTAATACTGTGAGTCATGTGGATAACTTAAAAACAACTTATGTTTTATAGCCTGTTTATCCACAATTGCCCCACAACAGGTCAAATAATAAAACGCCATATATATAAGGGGTTTTTAATGCTCATAATTGTTTTTTCACAGGATATCCCACTTTTCCAGTAATTAAAGGGGGTTCTGGGGATTACACAATATCGCTTATTTTTCCGAAATCATCAAAGGAATATGCGGGTTTTAACTTATCAATGATCTTCCTGTTCGCATAGCCGTATGTGAGGTAAACGCAGTCAACCCCGGCATTGGCCGCGGTCTGCGCGTCGTACTCGCTGTCGCCGATAAACAGCACGTCGCGTTTTTTGACCCTGTATTTTTTCATCAGGTAATAGACAGAATAAGGGTCGGGTTTCATCCTGAGGACATCCTCGGAGCCCAGGGTCATGTCAAAATAATCGCTTATGCCCACTTCCTTTATTATGTCGTCCACGTATTTTTTGAGCTTGTTCGACACGATGACAAGCGACAGCCCCCTGGCGTAAAGGAAGGCCAGGGTCTTTTTCACGTTCCTGAATATTTTCAGCCCCGCCTTGTAATTCACGTCGTAACTCTTGCGGTATATCCTTATGAGCTCCTTAACCCCCATCTTTTTTACCTGCACGGGGAAAAGGTCCTTCACAAAACTGTCCAGTCCGGTGCCCACCACGCTTATGACGTGTTCGCGTTTAAAATGTTTCATCCCGAACTTGTCAGCCATCTCGTTTGCGGTCTTCCAAATGCCGGTTGCCGAATCCACAAGCGTGCCGTCAAAATCAAATACCAGCAGTTTGTACCTGTTTTCCAGGGTGAAGGTGTCGTAGTGGGAATAAGGTGGCGCGCAGGCGCAAAGAAGTTTAATTGTTTTTTTCCCGGTGTTGAATATCTTGTGGGGCGTCCCTGTGGGTATAAGCACGGCGTCGCCGGATTTCACGGGTATCTTTTTTTTGGCCAGGA
This sequence comes from uncultured Spirochaetia bacterium, assembly GCA_964443355.1. GTDB lineage: Bacteria > Oederibacteriota > PGYV01 > PGYV01 > Palsa-1178 > Bog-1181. The sequence goes on along the minus strand of CAYUDX010000002.1, from coordinate 3,830 downwards.
GCATTATGCCGCTTCCCTGCGTGAAATAATATATCTCCTCGCTTTTTTTGTGCGTGTGCTCCAGCGTCTCCAATCCCGGCGCGAGCGATGCCTCGGCGAGGGAGACGTTCTTCACGTCGCCGTTGGTGGAGTCCATTATGGAGCGGATGATGGACCCGTCCTTGGTGACAAAAGGTTTTTGGGCGTTTATGGCGTTCTTGTATATTTTCAAAATAATCTCCGTTTTATTTAATAAATTACCATGCCTTTGTCGGTGGCCTTTCAAACATCCCTTCACCCTCTCCCTAACCCTCTCCCATCAAGGGAGAGGGAATGGATCAAAAATTTTTATGTTTCTTTTATCAGCGGTATTTTTATCTTCTTCCTTTTCTCATAGACAGTTATTTCCTCAACTCCGAGCCGCTCCAGCGCGCCGTATCCCTCGCCCAGTCCGAAAAATGTGTTGGTGATGGAATGGGAATCTGAACCCACTGTGAAACTGTTACCGCCGAGGTCGATGTAAGCCTTTATGACCCTCTCGTCGGGAATGAGGGCCTTTGCCGGGAACCTGATACCGGAGCAGTTTATCTCGAGGGAAATATCCTTTTTTATCATTACCTTCAGTATGTCGTCGATCTCTTTTTTGTATTTTTCATATGAATATTCCCTGTAAAGCCTGGCCCCCTGCCTGTGCACGAGGGTCAGATGCGCGGCCACGTCGAAATTGCCGTAGTTCACCAGGTTGTAAATCTCCTCGAAATATTTCTTATACGCGTCGTCGAACGAGGGGTATTTCTTGAAATACTCCTCAAATACCGGCGTCGCGCCGTCTATCCAGTGGACCGAAGCCGCGATAAAATCAAACTCCTTGCCCTTCATCCATTTCTCGTAAAGCTCCCTGTGCATGTGCGGCTCGCCGGCCTCCACGCCCTTTATAAAACCGGGGAAATCGCGCTTTGCCGACTCGACCGCCTTTGTGTACGCGGGATAATCGAGGTGGAGGTAGCTCTGCTTGTGGTTGTTGTGGAAATCGAGGTGTTCGGTGAGCCCCAGGAAATTCACGTCCTCATTGAAGGCTTTTGTCTTGAGCTCTTCGATGGTCTGCTGGGCATCCCATGAAAAGGCAGTATGCAGGTGCAGGTCTGTAAAGTTGTACATTCGGGTTCCTTTTATTTTTTTATGTAACAAAAGGCAGGACAACGCCGGTGCGTAAGCCGGATTCTGTTCCCACCTTATCGCTTGCGCTAAAGGCGAGTGGCGGCAATTACTCTATGCGGCCTACCCGGGCAAAAGAATTGGAGCGTCCCCGCCGGCAGGTAAAGATCCTTTCGGATATTCCCTTTCCGGCATATGCCCTCTATTTGGCCTTGCTCCTGGAGGGGCTTGCAGTGCCGTCTTCCTCACGGAAAAACGCGGTGGGCTCTTACCCCACCTTTTCACCCTTACCCTTCGACAGGCTCAGGGTTCCCCTCAACCTTTACTTCAATTCTGAAGGAAACCTTAAACCTGCCGAACGGCGGTATATTTTCTGCTGCGCTATCCGTCACGCGGTCTTGTCCCCGCGCGCCCCGCCTTTCGGCGGGCACCATGCTCCAAAAGAGTCCGGACTTTCCTCCGGGGAAGTCTACTTGGTTTCCCTCGTATATTCCTCGGTAGCCGTCTGCACCGGCGTTATCTTGCCTTCCGTAGTCAAAGGCAATTCCTTGTATTTTTTCTTCTGGGCGACCCAGCTGTAAGGGAATATTTTTATCTTCCCGTTAAAGTCATCCGCGTCGGTGTTGTATTCAGGCACCGTTTCCTCGAATTCCTTGGCGTAATCGCCCGTTATCATCCCCCATTCGATATAGGAGAAGCGTTTGTTCCGCAAGTCCATGCGCGAGTTGTAATAAGTGATAATGGCGTTGATGTTCTCCAGAAGCTCCTTTAAAAGAGGCACTTTGTCCTGGAGGGTATCGCCGCCGATTATCCGGCTCCGAAGGTCCAATGCCTTGTCAAAAGGCTCATAGTCCACCTTCTTGACCTTGTCCGCCACGAGGAGCTTTTTGAGTGCAATGACCTGGTCTGTGAGCCGATTTGCGAAATACTCGGTCTTTGACCAGTCATCCTCGATATACCGCAGCTTTTGGGCCATGAACTGGTCAAAAAGCTGGTCATAATAAACAGCGCTTATCACAACGCCGATAGCGATACCGATAATAACAAATATGAATATCTGCGCCTGAACAAACGAGAATTTCTTCTTTTCCTTTGTTGCCATAAGTCCTCCTGAAATTAAGGATTCGCCCTGATTGGTCATTATAACAATAGGGGGGGGTAAAGTCAATATGGGGCGGGGGGGGTACAACTTGTCAACACAACTCGTGACTAGGTTATGTCAAATGATGCTTTTCTAAGAAACATATGCAAAAGATTGGGGTGGATTTAATCCAAATTTCTCTTTTAATTTAAATGGTTTTTTATACTCTACTACATCTTGCACCTTAATAGCATATCCTTTGCTTTTACCTTCAAAATATTTTAGAAAATATTCTTCAGTAATACCTGCATGTTTTTTTGTTTCAGCCCATAATTCTTTTAAATTCTTATTAATAATAATTTCAATCTTAAATTCTCCCACGACTTTTTGTACCGGGGAAGATGCGTAAATTATAACTTCATTTATATTTGGATTTTTAAAAATCATGCGTCTAAATTCGTACTTTTTTTTACCGTTAAATATTTCATTGGCAAATTCCGGTTTAATAGACAACAATACTTTCATCTGATTTTGTCTCCTTCAATATTTTTTTAAATTGCTCATCAGTTATATTTAACAAACCTCTTGGTGCTGATTTAAAATCTTTAATAACCGACAGTTCAATTAATTTTTGTAAATTAATCCGGTGCGGAAAAGAGTACGTGTATAAAAAAAATATCACAAAAGGTTTACTATTTCTATTATAATTCCATTGATCTATCAAATCCTGCCGTGAAAAAACGGATCTTTTTCCGCATATATTGATAAAAGTTTCCATGTCGGGAATCGAATCTACAATTTTTTCAACAATTCCTATTGTTGTTATTACACTTTCGTAATAACCTCCGGTTCTGTAAAATATCAACACATCACCGCTTCGAACGTTCTTTTCAATCGATCTAGAAATAAATACCTTCCCAATTGCATTTCTATAAGGTTGTAATTCTTCAAAATCCTTTGCTGATTCTGTATTTAAAATAGAATCCGGCAATAAATTTGTATGATATTTCGGATATATTGCTACAAAAAACTTACTCCCTCGACCATTTACATAAGGAAAAGTCATTTTTGGTTTTTCTATGTTAACAACGTGTGCAAATTTTCTAATATAAACTTGTTCGTTTCCATTTTTTGAAGATTTTATTCCCCAATATTCAAACCCAAAATCATTTAAAAGATCAATCAATCTTTCTTGTTCTGGACTATTATTAAATATTGTCACATATATTTCATTTACTTTCATTTTTATAGCATTGTCAAATATTATTTTAATAAATCTTTCACCTAATTTAAAACCATTGTATTCTACTTTAAAAGTCCCTATTTTTAAACGTTTATTTTTGTTAAATATTGGTGTAATATCGCTATATATTTCGTTTTCATCTTCCTTTTTTAAATATAAAAAAGCTATTAATTTACCATCTTTTTTACAGGTATAAGAAATTTCTTCGGATTTTTTATTGAACCAAGCGTCAAATTCCTTATAATCTGCTTTAAATGAATCAAAAAACGAATCTGATAAATTAACTTCTCCGAATTTTTCCTTTTTAATACTCAATATTGTGCGTAGTCAGCACACTATAGAGTTTTGAGTCCGTTTTATCTTGATGGTTCT
>CAYUDX010000001.1:242205-247080 GCA_964443355.1 uncultured Spirochaetia bacterium | reverse complement strand
GCTTCAGGTTCGAGAACGGAAAGCGCGCGGGCATGGACAGCAGGCCCAGGTATATGAGGGAAGCCCTCGAAGGTTCGTTGAAAAGGCTAAATACCGACCATGTCGACATTTTATACCAGCACAGGGTAGACCCCATGGTGCCCATCGAGGAGGTCGCAGCGGCCGTATGCGAATTTGTAAAAGAGGGGAAGGTCAGGTACTTCGGCCTATCCGAGGCCGGCGTGGCAAATATCCGCAAGGCCCATTACGTGTTCCCGGTCACCGCGCTTCAGAGCGAATACTCGCTGTGGGAGCGCGGCCTTGAAGCCGAGGTACTTCCTTTCATACGCGGGCTCGGCATAGGGCTCGTGCCTTACAGCCCTCTTGGAAGGGGGTTTTTGACGGGCGCGGCCAGGCATGCCGAGGAATATCCCGAGACTGATTACCGCCGCAACGACCCGCGATATAAGGGCAAAAATTTCGACGACAACATGAAGGCCGTGCGGATACTGCGCGATATCGCCGAGGAACAGGAAGCGACGCCTGCGCAGATAGCCCTTGCGTGGCTGCTGGCAAAAGGAGACGACATAGTGCCGATACCCGGGACCAAAAGGACGGCAAATCTCGAGGAGAACGTGGCCGCGGTTGAAATAAAACTGACCGAGGCCCAGATGACAATGCTCAATGACGCAATGGCTCCGGGAGACGTCTCGGGGACACGCTACCCGCCTGAGGCGATGGCGGCCATCGACCGTTAAATGGCGGCGTTTAAACAACATTCGATTGACTCTATACTTAAAACCGGTACAATTGTTTGATGAAACGTTATATAAGGAGGAACAAATGAAAATTGAACATTTTGCGGTTGTTTTATCGCTTATCTCTGTTTTTTGCATGAGCCTGTTTGCCGACGGACTTTCGCCGGTCAAATTGAACGCGCCCGACAGGGACAGGGGATTCTCCCTGACAAAATCCATATCCGTGCGCGCCTCCGCCCGCGAATGGACGGGCAAGGCTCTGGAATTAAAGGACCTCTCCGACCTTCTCTGGTGCGCTTTCGGCATCAACAGGCCCGAAAAATCCATGAGGACGGCCCCGTCGTACCGCGACGTGCAGGACATCAGCCTTTACGTCGTGATGAAAGAGGGGACGTACATTTACGACCCGAAAGAGAATGTGCTCAACCCGGTGACGGAAGGAGACTTTAGGCCGCTGTGCGCCATGTCGCAAAAATCCGTCGAGAACGCGGCCGCGATCGTGATACTTATTTCCGACCTCACGAAGATAAACGTGAAGGACAAATGCGAACAGGTGAAATGGGCGGCCATAGACGCCGGCGTGATATCCGAGAACATCAACCTTTTCTGCGCGGCCACCGGCCTTGTGACGGTTCCGCGCGCCACAATGGACACGGAAAAACTCCGCGTTGCGCTGAAATTAAAGGAGACCCAGGAGCCGATAATGAACAACCCGGTAGGTTACGGGAAATAACCCTTAAAAGGACATAAAAAATGGACAGGAAGAAAGAACTGAAGCTTCAATACAAGCTGTTAAAGCCCGAGGCCGGGATATACCGGATAAAGAACATTAAAAACGGCAAGACGCTCGTGGATTCGATGGGCGATTTGAGGTCCTTGAACGGCAGGCGTATGCAGCTTGAGGCGGGCATGCACTCCAACGAGGCGCTGCAGGCGGACTGGAAAGCATTCGGGCCGGATGCCTTCACCTTTGACGTGCTCGAGGTATTAAAGGAGAAAGAGGACCCGGCTTTCGATGCGAAAAAAGAACTCGGGAAACTGCTGAAAAAATGGGTGGAAGAAATAAAACCAGCGTATTAAGCCGGTCAAAATATTTTTTAATTTTTGAGCAGGGCGGCCGCGCCTCGCAACGTGCTTCGACAAGCTCGGTTTCCCGGGCGAATCGAAGGACTCAATGTCCCAAGTTGTTCGACGGGTGCTTCGATATGCTCGGCATCCTGAATTTATCGAAGGATTTATCTAAGGACACAGCCCGCCCCGCAATCACGATCAAATATTTTTTAGGCATGAGGCCTCCGTATTATTATAGTTAAGCTCTTAACAAAACCGTAATACCGGAGGCTCCCATGTCATAACATGATGTTCAGGAATTTACGCTTGACGGCCATTTGACTTTCTTCGCCCAATCCTCGAAGCTTATGGGCTTTATGCCGTATTTTTTGGTGAGTCCATTTATGTCCACGGAATATCCCACCTTATCTATCCACTCGATCATTTTCGCAAAATCGGGCATTGTTTTGCGCATGTCGTCTATCGGCGTGGGCATTGCTTTTATCTGTTTTCCCGTGATTTTTGACAGGATATTCGCGTATTCTGCCGCTGTTTTCTCGTCGCCCGCGATGTCAATGGCGGCCCTGTTGGTTTTTTCCGGCTCTTCAAAGGGAAGCGCTCCGTACCTGCCGATATCCTCCACCGCTATCATTTGCTGTTTTGCGTCGGGCCTCAACCCCATCATGAGCACACCTTTTTCAATGCCGGCCATGGACCGCGGGTTTAGCATGTTCTCCATGAATGAAACCGGGCGGATTATGGTATAAAAAGGGAAGTCGAGGCTCCTGATCTTTTCCTCTATCTGCCATTTGGATTCGAAGTGCGGTATGCCTGTTTTCTTATCGGCCGACGCCACGGAGCTGTAAACAAAGTGCTCCACGCCAGCGTTCTTGGCGGCTTCCGCGAATTTTATCCCCTGTTCCTGCTCCCAGAGTACGCCTGTTTCGGCCATTGTAAGCACCGAGAAGACGCCCCAGACCCTTTCAAGGACCCTGCTTGCCCCGGCAACATTTCCAAGGTCGGCCCGCACCATCCTGGCGCCAAGGGCCTCCAGGGCCTTTGCTTTTTCGGAATCGGGTTTGCGCGTGATGGCCATGACGTTAAAACCCTTTTTTAAAAGTTCCTTTGCGACGGCGCCGCCCTGGTTACCGGTTGAGCCCAGCACCAGCACTGTTTTTCCGTTTTGTCCGGCCATTGTATTTCACCTCCGAATTGACATATAATAATATGCATAAAGGCAAATTATTTTTTTTGTTTGTATGCTGCTTTTTTCGAGATTTTTGGGACGTCCTTGTATAAACATGTATACCCGATGATACCCGAATACGCAAGTAAAATTTTTTAAAAATCCCCCGCAAATATATTTGATGTTTCCGGAATTATGGGCTAAAATATAAAAAGGTTTGAAAGGGGGTATTTATGTTAACTGGAGCGGCAAGATGGATCGCGATGTGGGCCGGTTACATGCTGATATTTGTGGCGGTCGGGGCCATTATTACCATGATAGCGTCCGAGCTCGATTCCCGTGCTGAGAAATTTTCCGACATGGAAGGGCTGGGATGGTGGGGGATGCCGATGCTTTTTTTCTGGGCGGCATGCGTAGTCGCAGCCGTGGCTTTTATCATACTGAATTTTAACGTGCCGGGATTACTGAATACGCTTGTAATATTTATTTCAGGGATGTTCCTTGGATCGGGGGCGGTATTCTTGACAGCCATGGTCTATCACAGGTAGCGGCTAAAAAGAAGGGATGGAACAAACAATAATATGGAGAATAAAAACGTCGTGGTGCTGGGCGCCAGCCCGAAACCCGAACGATATTCAAATAAGGCCATGAAAGCCCTTGCCGGTGCGGGGTATAACGCCATACCGGTCAATCCCGGACAAAATGAGATAGATTGCGTCAAATGCTACAGGAGATTGTCGGATGTAAAGGAGAAGGTGCATACCGTAACCCTTTATGTGAGCCCGGAACATGTGGAAAAAATGGCGGATGAGATAATAGCCTTAAAGCCCGAAAGGATAATATCCAATCCCGGCTCGGAAACGGACGTAATGGCCCAAAAAGCGCGAGATGCGGGCATATTATATATGGAAGCGTGCACCCTGGTATTGTTGTCGACGGGTGATTTCTAATTAAGAACAATAACTTTCAGAAAGTAGATTAGGAGAAAGTAGAAAAAGAATAGCCGTTGACCATGTCCTTCGTAGAGCCGCTGCTTGCTGCGGCTAAAGCGAAAACGGATTGTTCGGCTCAGTTAGGTTGACCGAAAAAATTCCCATCTTACATATTGCCCATACCGGCATTGGTTTGCATGGCAGGCAGGGCTTTTTTTAAGCCGATCGGGCGGCTTTTAGGCGGTGACGGATGACACGGAAAAAGTATAATATAGCTTCACGCTGCTTAATTTACACATAAATGTATTATTTAACGATTGGCTAAAAAAAGCCCTGCCTGCCATTACATTCGTGCATTGTACCTGCGGTGCGGCTTCTGCGGAGATATTTTGCAATGTTGTCCATGTTTTTATGGTATTGACTGGAAAATTAACCATGTTATAATCACTTTTGTTGTTGTTTTATTATATGGACTTATATTCCTGCTCGGAGGGAAAATGAAAAGATTTGGCCTTGTTATGTATCTTGCCGTTGTCGGGGCGCTGTGCGGGCTGATTGTGGGTGAATTTTTTCCCGGAAAGGTGCAGCACGACGACATCCTGGGAGTGATAGGAAGCGCGGTAAGCAGGCCTTTTTCACACTTTCGTAATGATCTTGCATTAAAATATGCACTGATAGGCATAATAGCAGGGGCTGTTGCGGGTTTTATTTATATAGCCATTTCAAAAGAAAAATAGGTATACGGAGGAAAAAATGAAAAGAACTATAATGATCGCAATCGCATTTATAGCCATATTTTCCGTGATAATACTTGCTGAAGATCAGGGAGCGGCAATGCTTCCCGATACGGGCATGCCATCTTCCACTGATGTTAATGCTGCACAGCCGGGAGACGCAAACGCGGCAATGCCCGGGGATGCGAATGCTGCAATGCCGGGAGATGCGAATGCTGCAATGCCGGGAGACGCGA
>CAYUDX010000001.1:188066-242105 GCA_964443355.1 uncultured Spirochaetia bacterium | reverse complement strand
GCGAATGCTGCAATGCCGGGAGACGCGAATGCTGCAATGCCGGGAGATGCGAATGCTGCAATGCCGGGAGACGCGAATGCTGCAATGCCGGGAGATGCGAATGCTGCAATGCCGGGAGATGCCACAAATAGCATAAGCGCCGCGCCGGCCGGAAAAGAAAACGCCAATATAATGTTCAATTCAAATTCCGCCAATACGGCCCCGACGCAGGTCCTTGCACTTCCGAAAACCGGGACCTCGGCCGGGACAAAAGCGCACCACGCATTCCCGAAATACAAAGCCGTCCCGATGACCAACGACCTTCGTGTTATGGACAAGAAGACACTTGAACTCGGCCAGACAGATTCCCTTAAAAGATATATGGACTGGAGGGTCGTATGTTCCTCACAGATGAAGAAGAAGCACGGGCCCGCCAATACGGAAGACCTTAACGCAGGCACCGCGTGGGTCACAAGGAAAGGCGACAACGGAATAGGGCAGAGCCTCACGCTGGTATTTGATCCGATATATTTTGCCGCAATTCAGGAGGGCGAGGTAAATTCGGTGAAGATAACGGGCCTGAAAATAATAAACGGATACAACAGGTCCCATGACGACTGGTTCAACAACGACAGGGTCAGGACCATGAAGATTTACCACAATAAAAAACCGTTCTGCGACATAGAACTTTACGACACGACCAACTGGCAGACAATAACCTTCAAGACGCCTATGATCATAAAGCCTGGAGACAAGCTGAAGGCGGTCATCACGGATTATTTTGAGGGTTACAAATATCCGAACGCATGCATCACGGAATTCCTGCCGGTGGGCAAGCCCAACGGGACCGTGGTAGGCGCGGATTACATGGACGCCAAGGATAAGACAAGCATAAGGAACGGCGGTATGTACGACTGAAACGGGTAAAACCTTACTCATTGGTTTTGAATTTTGAATTATAAATTTAAAAAGGCGGCTTCGTGCCGCCTTTTTTTATGGGAGAACAAAGGAGCCTCTGGAATGAAAAAGTTTGCGATCGCGGCGCTGTCATGCCTTATGCTTTCACAGGCGTCGTTCGGCGCCGGAAATATGGCCGGGGATGATGTTTCAAATAAGGGCGCGGAAACGGCGGTCCCGGAGCAGCCTGAATCCGGGCACAACCAGGCGCTTGACTATCTTGAAATGTTCGGCATGATAGGCGGGACATACCTTGCGTGCAGGTCCGACATTATGTCCAGGGAAATATCAAATTACAGCGATACCCAGGCGTTTTCCCTGCTGGGCACGACGGGACTCATCGTCATTACAGCTTTTGCGGGGACACTCATTGGCGGCGTGACCGGAGCGGTGGCCTTCGGGCCTGTAAGCCGGGATTATATGCAGGAAAATAAATTCAGCGATCAGACCAGGGTATTAATGACGGGCTTTGGCGCCGCCGCGATGGCGGCCGGCGGCTATGCCGGATACAGGGTCGGAGGAAATTCGCCGGAAAAATATGGCGAGGGAATCCTTGCCGGGTCACTGCTTGGCGCTATAGTGGGTTCTTATATAGGATACTGCCTGGGCTCCGTGATATTCCCGGACCAGCCGGGGAAAAATCAGGGGCAATGCAAATGAAACGCCTGCGGTTCCAGTTGCTGCTCGGCGCGGGCCTCATATTATTGTCGGGAGTGCTCTTTACGGTCCATTACGGAATATACCACGACGCCAGGTTCATAGCGGACTGGTTCCTGGGATCCATAGCGTTCCTTCCGATATCGGTCCTTTTTGTGACCATAATACTCGACAGGGTGATAGCAGGAAGGGAAAAAGAAATACTTATGGGGAAGTTGAACATGGTCGTGGGTGCTTTTTTCAGCGAGACTGGCGGCAGGGTTATCTCATTGCTCGTGGGGGACGCGACCGTATCGGATGCGATAATGCCTTCGCTGCTGCCCGGCCTGAAATGGGAAAAAAAGGATTTTGCGGCGTCGGCAAAGGCGCTCGGCGGGTATTTTTACGGTTTTGACGCCCGCAGCATGGATCTTACGGCCATAAGGGACCTTCTTGCATCGAAGAGGGAGTTCCTGTTAAGGCTTCTGGAAAACCAGAATATCCTCGAGCATGAGACCTTTACCGACCTTTTGTGGGCGCTCTTCCACGTGACCGAGGAGCTTGAATCCAGGAAGAACCTGAAAAAACTGTCGCAGGCCGACCTTGCGCACATTTCCGGCGACATACAGAGGGCATTCGTGCTAATTGTGGTCGAATGGATAAAATACATGGGACACCTGAAGAACCAGTACCCGTATTTATATTCCCTGGCTGTGCGCACGAATCCTTTCGACGTCAAAGCCGAAGCGGAAATAAAATAGCAAGGTTAAAAAAGGAGAAATATGGAACTTGACGCAATGATAATTTATGAGGATGATGATTTCATAGCCGTGGATAAGCCCTCGGGCCTGCTCGTGATCCCCGACCGCTTCGACAAGACGAAGGAAAACCTTTACGACGCGCTCAACGCCAAATATGGGAAAGTTTTTGTGGTGCACAGGCTTGACAGGGACACCAGCGGCCTGGTCATATTTGCGAAGAATCCCGAGGCGCACAGGGACCTTTCCATGAAATGGGAAGCGGGAGATGTCGAAAAGACATATTTCGCCCTGGTAAAAGGCTCCCTGAGGGAAAAGACGGGCACGATCAATCTCGGCCTAGCGCCGTTAAAAAAGAAAAAAGGACTAATGACCATAGATGTGAGGAACGGCAAACGCTCGGTCACAAATTACAAGGTGATCGAGGAGTTCAAGGATTTTTCACTTCTTGAAGTAAAGCCGAAAACAGGCAGGACTCACCAGATAAGGGTCCACCTGGCCGCCATAGGCCATCCCCTCGATCCCGATCCTTTATACAACAGGAAGGAAGCGATAGGAAAGGCAAGGAGGCCGGGTTATACCCCGAAAAAGGAAAAAATACTGAAAAAGGGAAAAAATTACATAGCCCCGGTAGTTATACCGCCGATGGCGCGGCTTCCGCTGCACGCCGCAAAGATAAGTTTCATCCATTTCAGGAAGAACAAGACGGTCGAGTTCGAGTCGAAAATTCCCGCGGACATGAAGAATGCGATCGACATATTGAGCCTTCAGAAGCTGTTCAACGGCAGGGAAAAAAAACTTAAATGATTTAAAAGGAGCTCCAATGGAAAAATCAATGGTTATAATAGGGGCGGGAATAGCAGGGCTTTCGGCCGGATGCTACGCCAGGATGAACGGCTTTAAGCCGGTCATTGTCGAGATGCACAATAAACCGGGCGGGCTTTGCACCGCCTGGGAGAGAAAAGGCTACACCTTTGACGGATGCATCCACTGGCTGGTGGGCTCCGCCCCCGGAAACGACCCTATGAGGCAGGGTTGGGAAGAGCTCGGCGCGATCCAGGAAAAAATGATAATCGACCATGATGTTTTTATGGTAATAGAGGACGGGGCCGGTAAAAGTTTCACGGTCTATGAGGATGCCCACAGGCTGGAAAAAGAAATGCTGCGGCTGGCTCCGGAAGACGCCCGGGCAATAAAAAAATTCACCGGCGATATAAGAAAGTTTGCGGAAATGCCCTCGGGCACGCCCGAGCAGGGACCGGAAGAAAAAAAACCCGGTTTTTTTGCGAAGGCGGCGGGGTTTGCGGGTTTCCTTCCGACGCTGCTCTCAATAATAGGATACGGGGCCATTGATGTAAAGAAATTCAGGAAGAGGTTTAAAAATCCTTTTCTGAGCATGGCGATCGGGAAAATATTCGGAAATATCCAGGAATTCACGGCACTGGGCCTTGTGTTTACACTGGCGTGGATGCACAGGCGCAACGCTGGATACCCGGTGGGCGGCTCCCTTGAGTTCATAAGGGCAATAGAAGAAAGGTATCTGCGCCTTGGCGGGGAAGTCCTTTACAATTCCAGGGTGGAAAAAATTATAGTGGAGGACAATAAAGCCGCGGGCGTATTGCTGGAGAACGGAAAAGAAATAAGAGGGGACATCGTAATATCGGCGGCCGACGGCCATTCGGCCATATACGGCATGCTGGAAGGGAAATATAGAAGTTCCAGGATCGACAGGATATATTCAACCTTTAAAAGGTTCCCATCGATAGTTCAGGTCTCGGTAGGGGTGAAAATGGACATGGCGGGCGCTCCGCAATCCCTTGATTTCCCGCTGGAAAAACCCATAGGGGCCGGCAGGGGATCCGACAGCCGGATGACGTTGAGGATATATGCCTTTGACAAGACCATGGCGCCGGAAGGCTGCACCGCGGTGACGACTTACCTGAGCGGGGATTATGAATACTGGACAAAGCTCAGGGAAAATGACAGGATAAAATATGACGCGGAGAAAAAAAGGCTGGGCAACGAGGTCGTTGAGGCCGTGAACAAAAGGTTCCCGGGGTTCGGCGAAAAAGTGGAAGTCGTCGACGTTGCCACCCCTGCCACATATGAAAGGTACACCGGCAACTGGATGGCTTCCTTCGAAGGGTGGCTCATGACACCCGCGACAATGATGACCAGGATACCGGACACTCTGCCGGGCCTTGAGGATTTTTATATGATAGGACAGTGGACGTCGCCGGGCGGCGGGCTGCCAAGCGGGCTTATGACGGGCAAGTCCGTCATAAAAAAAATATGCAGGGCCAACGGCATAGGATTCACGGCGAATAAACCCTAAAATGACCGGAGAATAAACGCAAATGAAAAAAATTATCATAATAACGGCACTGGCGCTCTCGGCGTTTTTTGTTTTTGCCGGGCCGCCTCAGATGCCGCAGTCGCAACAGAGCCAATCCATGATGACCTATGATTCCATCGCCATGATATGGGAATATATGGCGGACAATCAGAGGGAAAAAACACTGGGCACGCTGAAGGATAAATGGGGGCAGATGTCCACTTCGGACAAGGCGAAATTCATAGATTCCATGAAAGACTGGTGGGAAGGGCTCCGCCCGTCAGAGAAGGAAAAGGCAGTCAAACGCACAAAGGAAAAATGGGACTCTTTTACCCCGGATGAAAAAGATGCCATAATAAACAGCGTCAGGGAATGGTGGCTCGGGCTCGCCGAGACCGACAGGAACGAAATGATCATGAAGTTCCAGGAAAAATGGATATCCTTCTCCGAACACGACAGGGAACAGATACTCGACGGCCTTGAGATGTGGTGGAGCGCCATGAACTATTCGCAGAAAGAAAAAGCCATAGAGCGCGCCGAATACTGGTGGATCGCGCTGAGCTACGATATGCAGGAAAACCTGATAATGAGCGCGGACCAGAATTACAGGTCCATACCGGATTCCAAAAAGGACGCTATAAGGCAGAAAGCCACGGAGTGGTGGAATAATTTATCTGTGGAGCAAAAGGAACAGCTTGTGGCAAAAATAAAGGAGCGCCTCGATAAGACTCCGGGAAAAACCGCCTCAAAAAAATAGCAGGCAAACAACAGGTCCCGGCTTACATAATGGATTCAAAACGGGAGGAAGCTAAATGAACTTACTTCAGGTGGTAAAAAAAGCCGCGATGCAGGAGGGCAAAAAAACTTTCCTGGTATGCGGCGGCCAAAAAAGGACGTTCGCCGGTTTTTATGACAGGGTGCTTTCGGTCGGCGCGGGCCTTGCAAAGCTCGGGGTAAAGAAGGGCGACAGGGTCGCCATAATGCTCCACAATTCCGTGGAATTTATCGAGGCCTATTTCGGCATTATCTCAACGGGCGCGTCGGTTGTGCCGCTTAACGTCTTTTTAAAGTCCGAGGAAACCGCATACATACTCAATGACTGCAAAGTAAAGGCTTTTTTTACATCATCTGATTTCAAAGGGGTGGTGGAGGGGATAAAACCCGGCAGCGTTCCGACCCTGGAGAACATAATATCCGTGGACGGCCTCGCGGGAATCGGCCATCTCAAATATGAATCGCTTATCACGCCGGATAAGATAGGCGAAATAAAAATGTCGATCGAAGACATGGCGGTTATCATATACACATCCGGCACAACGGGCAAGCCAAAGGGCGCCATGCTATCGCATAAAAATCTTGTGAGTAACGTGGAAAACTGCAGGTATCCCCTTGGAATAAAACAGGAAGATGTTTTTCTTGTTTTCCTGCCAATGTTCCATTCATACAGCTTCACGGCAAACGTACTGCTTCCGCTTTATATGCAGTGCAAGCTTGTGGTGCTGAAGTCCGTCCAGCCGTTCACCAATGTAATTTTAACCCTTATAAAGCACAGGGTTTCCATATTCATATCCATCCCGCAGATATACACACTGCTTGCCGAAAGGAAACTGCCGGGGTGGTTCTTCATGCTGCATAACCTTAAGATGGCGGTTTCCGGCGGCGCGTCGCTTCCGGTGGAAACGCTGAAAAAATTCACTTCCAAATTTAAAATACCCCTGCTCGAAGGGTACGGGCTCTCAGAGGCCTCGCCGATATGCTCTTTCAACCACAGGGACAGGCCGGCCAAGCCTGGCTCCATAGGGCAGGCAATAGACAATGTGGAGATAAAAATAGCCGACGACTCCGGCAAAGAGGTGAAACGCGGCGCGTCCGGGGAGCTTATCGTAAAGGGCGACAACGTGATGATAGGGTATTATAACAACGAAGAGGCGACCCGCGAGGCGATAAAGGACGGCTGGCTTTACACGGGAGACATCGCGAGCATGGACGGCGAGGATTATGTATTCATCCTTGACAGGAAAAAGGACATGATAATAGTCAACGGAATGAACGTCTACCCGCGGGAAGTCGAGGAGGTCCTTTTCAAGCACCCGTCGGTTTTGGACGCCGCGGTCATAGGAGACCTGAACGCCGAGCACGGCGAAATACCCATTGCGGTTGTCAGGCTCAAGGACAACGTAAAAGGCGACGAGCACGAACTCAGGAAATTCTGCAGGGAGCATCTCGCCAATTATAAGGTGCCTCACAGGATAGAGTTCTGGGCGGACCTGCCGAGGAACGCATCGGGAAAAGTCCTGAAGAGGGAGATAAAGCGGATGCTTTCGGAGGGAAAAAAGATATGAACCTGATACAGGTCGTGAAGAATTCTGCTGCATCGTCCCCTGACAAGGTTTTCCTCGTATGCGACGGCGAAAAGAGGACGTTCAAAGGGTTTTATGAAAGGATAAAGACCCTCGGGGCGGGTCTTGATTCCCTGGGGGTAAAAAGGGGCGACAAGGTGGCCCTTCTTATGCATAATTGCATCGAGTATATAGAGACATACTTCGCCGTAATATCACGCGGCGCTGTAATAGTGCCTGTGAACACTTTCCTTAAGGCGGAGGAATTGGCTTATATATTGAACGACTGCGGAGTAAAGGCCCTGTTTACTTCCTCGGATTTCAAGGACATTGTAAGGGATGCGGAAAAAACAGGAACAGCGACCCTGAAAAACGTGGTCTCGCTCGACGAACTTAAGGGTATTGAGCATTTGAAATATTCCTCGCTTTTTGGAAAAGGCTCCCTCGAGCCCGTCGGCGCCGGCTGCGATGAGCTCGCGGCCATACTTTACACCTCCGGGACAACGGGCCACCCAAAAGGCGCAATGCTTGCGCACAAGAATCTTGTGACCGACGTTGAAAATTCCAAGGACGTCATAGCCGTGACCGAAAAGGATGTTTTCATGTGCTTTTTGCCGATGTTCCATTCCTTCAGTTTCATGGCCAACGTCATGGTCCCGCTTTATTGCGGCTGCAGGATGGTGATACTTAGATCGATACAGCCATTCACGAAAGTCGTGAAGAACCTTCTTTTGCAGAGGGTGACTATTTTTGTGGCCATTCCCCAGGTTTTCATCCTGATGGCGGAAAAGCACATACCTTTTTACGTTCTGCTGCTCAACAGCATGAGGATATGCATATCCGGCGGGGCGTCCATACCGGTGGAATTCATAAGAAAATTCGAGTCAAAATTCAGGAAGCCGCTGGTGGAGGGCTACGGCCTCTCCGAAGCCGCGCCGATCTGCGCCCTGAATCCGCTTTTTGGAAGGCGCGTCCCGGGCTCCATCGGGCCGGCCATAAACAACGTAGAAATAAGGATACGCGACGACGGGGGCAAAGAGCTGCCTGCGGGAGAGACCGGTGAGCTTACCATAAAAGGCGACAACGTCATGATGGGCTATTATAACAACCCCGAGGCCACGGCCGAGGCGCTGAAGGACGGATGGCTTTATACGGGTGATATCGGTAAAAAGGACCCGGACGGCTATGTTTATATACTCGAGAGGAAAAAGGACCTTATAATAGTGAACGGCATGAACGTCTATCCCAGGGAAGTGGAAGAGGTGCTTTACAAGAATCCCGCAGTGGCCGACGCAAGCGTGGTGGGGGAAAAGAACGACATGCACGGCGAAATACCCGTGGCGGTAGTCGTGTTAAAGGAAGGCGCATCTGCGGACGAGCACAGCCTGAGGAAATTCTGCAGGGATCACATAGCCAATTACAAGGTGCCGCACAGGGTGGAATTCTGGAAGGAACTGCCGAAGAATTCCACGGGCAAGGTGCTCAAGAGGGACATAAGGAAAATGATAGAGGAGAGAAAACAAAGGGCGTAAGGGGAGCGGACATGTCGGACGATTTTGACATAACACAAAGGCAGCTGATGTTCATGTCAATGCCAAGGAGCGTCAGGTTCAGGGCTTCGGCACTGCTGAGCACAAATAACATTGTAGCGGCATTAATATTGGTCTTGTTTGTTCTTGCAATATATAAAGAAATGATCACAACGGCTGCATATTATTTTGGACATGATGCGCAAGCTGAGATCCTTAAGGAAACGACCTGGCTGGAACACAGCAAGAATGGGTCATATACGTGTTACGGACTGCAAATATCTTACCCACATCCTGAAAACACATATACTATTATTACACAGGTGACCCATGAACTATATGACGCGGTAAAGCCGGGGGCATTTATTAATATACGTTATTTAAAGGGGTTTGAAAATAACCCATATGTGGATATGGAAAACAATTTGATTGTTGCCATATTTGCGATTATTTTATTCATACTATTGGGAATATTAATATGGCAAATTTGCAATGATTATGACCTTATGCGCAGGGGAATCCCGATTATCGGGAATATCCTTAGTGTTAGAGAAAAACAAACGAGAAACGGTACAATTTATTACTGGGAGATATCATATAAAATAAATGAACTGAATGTTTTAAAGGAGTTCGTTGGAGAAAGATTCGACACTGGAAGAGTACTGCTGCTGGTTGATCCTAAAAACGGCAACCGTGCCGTGATATACAACAATAAGTTTTACTGGCAACCGGTTAATGCGGGGATGGGGCTGTAAAAATATCAACATTTTATGTAGAGCCGCCGCTTGCTGCGGCTCAAAACAAAGGCTTGAGGTGGGTTTTGGACGAAGATTTGAAGGAATCCCTGAAGGATTTACAGGAAAAGTTATTAGAGATGCCATTACCCCGCAGTATAAAAGAGCGAAGCGGGATGATTTTGTTGAACGTATTTGGAATAATTTTTTTTGCATTTTATGTATTTGACAGAGTGAGAAACGATTCGTTTCAATTAAATTTTTTGAACATATTTATGCTTGCTGCGCTGGCTATAACCATGATAGGTTCCTATTATAATATGAAATCCGAATATGAACTGTTTACAAGGGGCGTTCCTGTTATAGCCGAAGTTACCGACCATTCGGATCCCAGAAAATTTCAGAGTACCGGCACGTGCAGTTTTTCGATTGCATATAATTGGAATGGAGCGTTAATAAAAGGCGGTATAAGTTATACTAAAGACCTTCCTGAAGATAAGCCTGAGAAATATGTACTTATTTTAATAGATCCGAATAAACCGGAGAAACACATACAATATGACAAAGGCGGTTATTACAGGATTGTATTAAAAGCTTGAAATGTAATAAAATATAAATTGTATTTTTTCTCAACTGCTGCAAAAGGCACGCAGTTATTTTTTGTTAAATCCGACTAAAATGCAAAGTCTGAGACGCGGCAAGCAGCGTCTCTACAAAAGACGTTTTATGTAGAGAGGCGGCTTGTTGCCTCTTAAAACGAAGGCGAGAGGGGGCAAGCCCCCTCTCTACGGTTATGTTTTGCCTTTCTGTGCTATAATAATCCCGCATTAAAAAAATAAAAGTAAGAGGTATTATGTTCTTACCCACGACCCGCGAGGAAATTGAAAAACTCGGATGGACGCAGTGCGATATCATCCTTGTCACAGGCGACGCTTATATCGACAGCCCTTACGTCGGGGTATCGGTCATCGGCCATGTCCTTATGGACGCCGGGTATAAGGTCGGGATAATCGCCCAGCCTTCCGTCATAGCAGGGCAGGATTCCGATATTGCACGGCTCGGGGAACCAAGATTATTCTGGGGTGTTTCTGGCGGATGCGTGGACTCCATGGTCTCAAATTATACCGCCGTTAAAAAACCCAGGCGAAGCGACGATTTCACTCCGGGGGATGAGAATACAAAGAGGCCGAACCGGGCGGTCATAGCCTATTCAAACCTTATAAAACAACAATTTAAAAATACCGCGCCGATAGTTCTGGGCGGGCTTGAGGCTTCGTTAAGGCGCATGGCCCATTATGATTTCTGGCAGGACGGCATAAGAAAATCAATCCTCTTCGACGCCAAGGCCGATTATCTTGTCTATGGAATGGGTGAAAGGGCCGTGGTTGAGCTGGCCAAAGCCCTCGATGGCGCAGGCTCACCGGCCGATATCAGGGGCATCTGTTACATATCCCCTGAAAAACCCGCGGTTTACATTGAACTGCCCTCCTTTGATGAAGTGATAAAGGACAAGGGAAAATTCATCGAGTCTTTCAGGCTTTTATACGACAATAACGATCCCGGTTCGGCAAAAGGGCTGGCCCAAAAACAGGATACGCGCTGGCTTGTGCAGAACCCGCCGGCGGCACTTTTGACCACCGGGGAACTCGACAAAGTTTACGAGCTTCCATATGAATACGACGCCCATCCATATTACAAGGGAATGGGTGTGATAAAGGCGCTGGAGACCATAAAATTTTCCATAACGAGCCACAGGGGATGTTTCGGCGAGTGCAATTTCTGCGCCATTACCACCCATCAGGGAAGGGTGGTGGTCAGCAGGAGCCCGGGATCCATAATAAAGGAAGCGGAAAAACTCACGAAACTTCCCGGGTTCAAGGGATATATATTCGACGTCGGCGGCCCCACGGCAAATATGTACATGATGGGATGCTCGAAGATAAAGAACGGCCATTGCGCCAATAAACGCTGCATTTATCCTGCCGTGTGCGAGAACCTTGAACATGACCACGGAGCAGAGCTTGAGTTGTTGAAAAAGGTAAGGGCGATAAAAGGGATAAAAAAGGTTTTCGTCGGTTCCGGGATAAGGCACGACATGATAATGGACGATAAAAACCACGGAAGCGAGTTCTTAAAAGAGCTTGTGATAAATCACGTTTCCGGGCAGGTAAAACTTGCGCCGGAACATTCCGAGCCTGCGGTCCTTGCACTTATGGGAAAACCCGGCATGGAATCCCTGAAGAAATTCAGGGAGCAATATTTCATTATAAACGGCGAAAACAACCTGAACCAGTTCCTGACCTACTATATAATAGCCGCCCATCCGGGATGCACGGAAAAGGACATGGGAAAACTGAAGGAATTCGTCCAAAACGAGCTTAAGGCCCATCCCGAACAGGTGCAGATATTCACGCCGACCCCGGGCACATGGTCCGGCGTGATGTATTATACCGAGACAGACCCTTTCACGGGGAAGCATGTATTCGTGGAAAAGAACCAGGGGGGAAAAGAAAGGCAAAAGGCTGTCATTGTGCCGCAATCGGCTGGAAATGGGAAGGGCAGGGGGCATAAAAGCGGATGGGGGAGCAAAAGAAAGGGTTAAAAAACCTTAAAAATTATTGACATATTTTTTCTTTATGTTAAAATTTTTCATATTAGGCCTTTTATAATCTCAGGAGGTTAAGGGTATGCATAAAAAGCTTTCGGTAGTTGTGGCATTTTTGTTGTTAATTTCTTTGTCGTTCGCGGCAGGCTTGAACGCCGAGATAATGATAGAACTCCGTGGCGGCATGGCAATGATATCGCCGACCAATTTAAACGACACTCTGACAAATGCGTTTTCTTTTGGGTTCGGACAGAATGCTCAATATGGCGGTTTTGCAACAATGGACAACTCTTCCTTGGTTTCAGGTTCAACGTTAAGTCAGATGTCTCTTATGTCGGGGAACATACAGTTTTTTATGAACCCAACTGCGGCTTTATATTTGAGAACGGATTTTTTATATACGGAATCAACTGACACGGTTCAGATTGACGGCGTTGACTCTGTCACCTCGCATATAGGATTGAATGTTGGATACCTTGGAGTCGGCGGAAGGTATTATATAGGAAGGAAAAGCGGACAGGGATTTTTTCCTTATATAGGCGCCGATATTGGAATGTTCTTCCAGTACGACAGTTTTTGGGAGATGTATCCAAATGCGGACAATGTTGTTACGGGTTCCATGGTTAATGTAAATAATTATTATTCTGATATTGATTTTAAGGATTCTTTTTTCGGCGGCAATATTGAGGCCGGAGCACTATACATGTTCAACGATAGTGTAGGAATTGGAGCTGGCATTGGATACAGGATCGCAGGACCGGTATCTGTTTCTCCAGGAGCCGGAACGCAGGCCGGGGTTTTCGGGACGCCGCAATTCAGCAATTTTACCGAACTCAACCTTTCAGGGCTCTATTTATCAGCAGGCCTTAATTTCGCTTTTGGCGGAAAAGCAACGGCTGCCGTAGCATCGGCGGGCACGGGAGCCGGAGCCAAGTATGAACAGTATGGCGATTATTATATGAAACAGAAGAATTTTGCCTACGCTCTCAAATACTATGCCGGCGCGGTAAAACTTGATCCCAAGAACGCCGGATTGTATAAGAAGATCGGGCTTACCTATTATTACATGAAAGACATGGCCCACGCGAAGCAGTACCTGGGTTATTACTTA
Organism: uncultured Spirochaetia bacterium; assembly: GCA_964443355.1. Lineage (GTDB taxonomy): Bacteria > Oederibacteriota > PGYV01 > PGYV01 > Palsa-1178 > Bog-1181. The sequence continues at coordinate 229,122 of CAYUDX010000001.1, read as the reverse complement.
AAGCTTAACCCCAACGACGCACAGATAAAGAAATGGCTGGGGATGTAGGCAGTCCATAAAATAAAAAACCCCGCGGGATATCCCGCGGGGTTTTTTATTTTATGGACTTAAATTCAAAATTTAAAATTCAAAACCAAAAATTGAGGCTTAAGGCCGGAAAAAGTTTTCACGCTCAACCGCCGTTAATATTGAATTTATTATTGTAATTTTTGGTTTTGACTTTTGACTTTTAAATTTTCTTCGCAACCGCCGATATCTTTACCCGTTAATGTAATGTATATTAGGTGTATGTTAAAAACCGCTTATAAAAGGGAGCTTCCATGGAAAAAATTGCGCTCGTATTGCTGCTGTTGTTCGCCTGGTCCTCAATATACGCCGTCGACGACGAGATAAAGGTCGACCAGCTCGGATACCGTCCCATGGACAATAAATACGCCGTCGTGGCAATGGATAAAGCCTCTTATTTCAGGGTCTTAAGGGCCTCCGACAACAAGGAAATGTTCACGGGCCAGCTAAAGGACCCCGTAAAAGACGACGATTCGGGCGATACCTGTTTTATAGCGGATTTTTCGGAGCTAAAAACAGAAGGCTCATATTATATGGAGGTTGACAGGCAGTTCAAGTCATACCCCTTTAAGATCGGCAATGACGTTTATAACGATGCTTTTGCAAAATCACTGAAGGCATTCTATCTTGCGCGCTGCGGCACCGCGGTAAAAGACGGAGCTTTTTCGCACGATGCCTGCCATTTAAAACCGGCGCTTTACCACGTGACCGCGGGCAAGGGGCTTTCCGAGACCCGCGATGTTTCCGGTGGCTGGCATGACGCCGGCGATTACGGCAGGTATGTGGTAAACAGCGGCCTTTCCACGGCCACGCTCCTTTTTATGTTTGAAAGGTACAAGTCAAAACTTGAAAAATATTCAATGGCATTTCCCTATAAGAACGTGAAGTACCCGGACATACTCGAGGAGATAAAATGGAACCTCGACTGGATGCTTAAAATGCAAAGGGAAGACGGCGCGGTTTACCACAAGGTGACCCCGCTTATTTTTCCGGGTTTCATCATGCCCGACAAGGATACCAGCCAGGAATATGTCTTTGAAATATCCACATGCGCCACGGCGGATTTTGCGGCGGTAATGGCAATTGCCTCCAGGGTTTTTGCCCCTTATGACCCGGAATTTTCCAAACGCACGCTTGCCTGCGCCATTGACGCCTATAATTTCCTTTCAGCCCACCCTTCGATACTGCCGCCGGGGGGATTTAAGAATCCCGACGGCGCAAGGACCGGGCAGTACTCCGACGACAACGACACCGATGAAAGGGCCTGGGCGGCCGTTGAATTGTTCAACACCACCGGGGACAAGGATTACGAAAAGAACATAGAAATGCTCTTTTTGAACACCGACCCGGAGATAGATTCCGCGGCATGGTGGAGGGAAGTGCGTCCCGCAGCGGTGCTGTCATACCTTTACGGCACGCAAAAAGAGCGCTCACCCGAGCTCGTCAAAAGGATGACGACCGATCTAAAGAGGCACGCGGATGTTCTCTTGGGGCGCATCAGGGAAAGCGGTTACAGGCTCATGATGAAAGCCGACGATTATATATGGGGCTCAAACAATATTGTCCTGAATTACGCCATTAACCTGCTTGCCGCATCGGAGCTTTGCGGCGACGACACATACAGGCAGGGAGCCGAAGAGGCCCTGCATTACATATTCGGAAGGAACCCGTTCAACATGAGTTTTGTCACGGGTCTCGGGTCGTTTTATCCAACGCACATCCACCACAGGCCTTCGGCCGCATACGGCGGCGAGGAACCGTGGCCGGGATATATGGCCGGCGGGCCCAATAAGGGAAAGGGCGATAATATACTTAACGGTATGCCGTTTGACACTCCGGCCATGAAATATTACGAGGACAACAGGCAGTCTTATGCAAGCAACGAGGTGGCCATAAACTGGAACGCGCCTTTGTGCTATGTGCTGGCCGCTTTTTACAAGAATTAGGCGATATTTTTGTTTTGCATCATAAAACTCAAAAATTTTTGACCACAACTTAGTATTGTAAAAAATGTCATATATAGGATGATATTATTACGTTTAAATTTGAGCTGAAAGCCGGTGAACACTATTAAAACTTCGGTCCCGAAAACGGCATTCAGGATACCCCTTGCGGTTGCGGCCATCCTGATTACAACATTTTCATATTCTTTTGCGGCGCAGAACTACGCGGACGCGCTGTATAAATCCATATATTATTACGGCGCCCAGCGCTGCGGCGACACGAAATCATGGATACATGCAGCCTGCCACCTTGAGGACGGGCAGGTTAACGGCATAGACCTTACCGGCGGCTGGCATGACTGCGGCGACCACGTAAAATTCGGCCAGACAAACTCATACGCGGCGGCCCTTCTGCTTCTGGGCTACATTTATTTTTCCTCCGCATACGAGGACAGGTATTCGCAGGATTATTCCGCACCGCCACCCAACGGCATTCCGGATGTGCTTGACGAGGTAAAGATACACACCGATTATCTTTTAAAGGCCTACAACGGCGGAACCGTCTATTACCAGGTAGGGGACGGCACGGCGGATCACACCCATTTTGTGACACCCGACTACGAATCCACGGCTTATCCGGCCGCTCAGGGTGGAAATCCCAGGCCGGATTATTCCATTACATCCGGCGGGTCCAATGTGTGCGGGACCGCGGCGGCCGCGCTTGCCCTGATGTCGGTTGCCTACAAACCTTACAATTCGGCTTATGCGGCGCAGTGCCTCACCGCGGCGATAAATTATTATAATGTGGGAAAGACAAATCCGGGGGCCCTGTCCGCTCCGGGCGGGTTTTACAACGCTTCGCACTGGGCCGGGCATATGGCCTGGGGCGCGATTGAACTTTACAGGGCTACTGGCACGGCCTCATACCTCACGGATGCGGAGAATTTTGCGACGAACGGCGATTATTCCATGCCCACAAACTGGGTCCTTTGCTGGAACAACTGCGAGCCTGTAGCGGATGTGGAACTTTATAAAATGACGGGCACAACCACATATCTTACAAAACTTCAGTCCGAAGTTTCTTCCTATGAAAGCAAGCTGACAACATGCGGCATAGGGAAGTATGCCAGCGTAAATAGCTGGGGCAACCTGCGATATACCGGAAACATGGCTCTCGTCGGCGCATTCCTGGATTATTTGACCACGGGCGGCGACGCAAATGCCCTCTCGATGTGCAAGAACAGCGTTGATTTCATACTGGGAACACACGGCGCCATAACGTCCGACGGGTCGATGCCGGGGCCCGGCGCGGCGCAGGGCGAATCATTTATAGTGGGATACAATGACCCTGATTATCCTTCGGCAGGATGGGTCCTTCATCCGCATCACAGGGCGGCATTCGGCAAGACAACCACGGGTGACACTGATTTTGCAACTGAAAGCGCAAATCCCGGGACGGTTCCTTACGCTTACACACTCATAGGTTCTTTGCCCGGAGGCCCGGAGAATGGCTGCGGCAGTTTTGACGACAATATAGGGCAGTATTCGCAGACAGAAGGCGGGATAGATTACAACGCCGGGATAGTCGGGGCGCTCGCTTATGTAAAATTAAAGTACGGGCCGACACCTACGCCGACCCCGACGAACCAGCAGTCCACGGCCACCATTACAGGCACGTTTACCAGGACAAAAACTGCAACGCCCACGGATACAATGACCTTCACGTTTACATCAACGGCTACCAGGACTTTCACGGCAACTCTTATTAATACGGCGACTTTCACCGTTACATCGACGGTTACCAGGACTTTCACGGCAACGCCAACGTTTACCAATACAGTATCCAACAGCGCGACTTTTACACCAACGGTGACTTCCACTTTGACATCAACCGGCACACGCACTTTTACCGCGACATACACGGCAACGCCGACGTTTACCAATACCGTGTCCAACAGCGCGACTTTTACCCCGACGTTAACCGGGACGCCGACTTCCACGAGGACACTGACGGACACGCAGACCATTACGGTGACGGCATCGCCATCGGACACATCCACTTTTACGCAGACTTATACCGGCACACCCACCAATACCCGGACGTCCACGTGCACTTTCTCCCCGACAACCCAGCCTACATGGACAATAACCCAGACGCCGACCAATCCGCCGCCGGGCTCCACAAATACATACACGTATACCGTGACGCCGACCGTCACAGAAACATTGACTTCGACGCTCACATATACATTCACACGCACGGCGACACACACTTCGAGCGCGCCCCTTACGGACACGCCGACCTTTACAGTGACGGCGACAGCCACACAGACGTATACAATAACAATGACGGCGACAAACCCGCCTCCGGGATCCACAAATACATTTACCGCGACAATAACAATGACATATACAATAACGTCAAGCGAAACACCGACCTTTACGGTCACCCCCGATTTCACATCCACGGCGGTGGCACAGCCGACACTGACTTCCACGGCAACGCAGGAAACAACGACAGGCGTTTACCCGAACCCGTTTGACCCGGACAAAGAGGACCTACACGTGGCTTTTGGCGCGTCTGTAGACAGCACGGACGTAGAGCTAAAACTTTACACCGTATCCTTCAGGCTAATAAGGAACATAAGCCTGGGAGGGGCAAGCACGGGCGTCATGAACGACAAGACTGCGACAAGGAATAATTTCTTGGGGCTCGCAAGGGGGCTTTATTATTATATCCTTGAATTCAATACCACGAACGGAAAAAAATATTCGAAGATAAACGAATTGCTGATATTTTACTAAAGACGCTGAAAATATGGAAAAACATCCGTGATTTCTGCCGCTGGCCGGAAATAATTATAAAATCAAATTAAGCGCCCCTTTTTTCACATTAAAACGGGGTTGCACCATACACAACTTTTTCTTGCATATATTGTCATAATAATATATAAACAATTAACCGTTTAACTTGGCTAAAAACAGAGACTACGGAGAGATGTCATATGAAAAAAATAGCGGCGTTCCTGATCGTGATATCGTTGTTTTCATCCATAATATTTGGAGCCAGCACGAATGTGCGTTTGAATTCCATAGGCTTCCTTCCAAACAACGACAAGCACGCCACCATAAACGGAACATGTTCCGCATTTACGGTGGTAAATGTTATCAACGGCATGACGGCCTTTTCCGGGACAGCTTCCGGGCCTTATTCCGATACGGGCACAGGGGAAAACAACCTTTACACGGCGGATTTTTCCGCCCTGACAGCGCCCGGAACATATTATCTGAATGTAACCGGCATTGGGACCTCTGTTAATTTTACAATTGCCCCGGACGTTTATAATTCCTCATTCATCCCGATATTTAAGGCCATGTATCTCTGGCGCTGCGGAACGGCGGTCTCGGAAACATATAACGGGGATACCTTTACGCACCCAGCCTGCCACACAAATGACGCCAACAACAGCAAGGTCGGCGGCACTGGGACCATAGTTCCGTCTGAAAAAGGATGGCACGACGCCGGAGATTACAACAAATACACGGTAAACGCTGGAATAACGCTCGGTATGCTTTTTATGGCCTGGGAGCAGTTCAGCGCAAAGATAAACCTTTTGACCTACGGCCTGCCTAACACGGCTTCGGGATACCCGGAGTTCCTTGAAGAAATAAAATGGGAAACGGACTGGCTCCTTACAATGCAGCGCGCCGACGGCGCGGTTTATGACAAGGTAAGTGAGACGGGATTTGACGCTTTTGAGCAGCCGCAGAACGACACTGGGACAAGATATTTTTGGGGGTCCGGAAACGTCGGAACGGTTGAGACCGCCACATTCTGCGCCATGATGGCAATGGCTTCAAGGAACATGCAACCTTACGACGCAGCCTACGCTACAACGTGCCTGAACGCGGCAACCGCGGCTTACAATTACCTTATAGCGAATACCACCGATACGACGGCGAACCTTGCGGGCTGTTCCACCGGGGATTATTCCGGGAGCGACCCTGAAGAAGCGCGGGCCTGGGCGGCCGTTGAAATGTGGGTTACCACCGGGACAGGGGCTTATTTAACAGACGCGGAGACGAGGATAAATTCATACGCGCCAAATTATGTGGACGCAGATTTTGACTGGTCCAACGATAAAAATCTGGCCATGTATTCATATGCAATGGCAACCGGGGCCGGAAGGAACGCAACTCTGCTCGCCAATGTGAAAAACAACATAGTATCGACGGCAAATTCAATAGTTACGTCAAGGAACAACAGTCCCTACGGCAGGCCGCTTGGCACCAATTATTACTGGGGGTGCAACGGAGGCCAGGCCAGGCAGGCCATGATGCTTCAGATAGCAAATCAGATATCGCCGAATGCCAATTATTTAAATGCCGCCCTTGACACTATAGGATATCTATTCGGCAGGAACACCTGGGACAGGTCATTTGTTACGCAGATAGGGATAAATCCTCCCATGCATCCGCACCACAGGCCTTCGGAATCGGACGGAATAACAAACCCTTATCCGGGATACCTTGTTGGCGGATCTCCGGGAACAAATGCGGATGACTCGGTCCTTCAACTTTTGCCGAACAACCTGCCCGAAGCTGATTACTGGGCCGATTCCGTTTGGTCATATTCTTCCAATGAAGTTGCGATTAACTGGCAGGGGGCACTTATATACGCGGTTGCCGGGTTCCTTGGAACGGCCCAGACGCCGACCAATACGCCCACGTATTCAAGCACGGCAACGCCGACTTTTTCCGTGACGGGCACGCCGCCCACCCAGACGGTCACGCCGACAATAACGCAGACATTCACAAACACTCCCGTCCCGACGCCGGGCGTGGTGAACGCCGGGTGTTTCAGCAGGTCCGGCTTTACTCTCGACGGCAATTTAAATGATCCCATATGGTCCACCGGGACATGGACGTCCGTGACAAGGGTGACCGAAGGAACTCAGGGCGCCGTCAGCGCCGTATTCCAGGTCAAATGGGACGCCACCGGGATAGTGGTGGGTGTCAACGTCACGGACCCGGTGCTTTGCAATTCCAACACAAACTGGTATGAGGACGACGCCGTGGAAATATATATAGATGCCAATGACGCAAAGCCGGCAACATACGCGGCGGACGATTACCAGTTCAGCGTGCGTTACGGCGAGAACATATTGAGGGAAGAGAATGGGAAGACGGGCACGGTCACGGCCATGACCTATCAGACCGTGAACGGTTATTCCGCGGAATTCAACATCCCGTGGGCCGACATAACGGTCACCGGGACCGCCGGGACCATAATAGGATTTGACGTCGCAATCGACCACAACGAAACATGCGGCGCGACGCGCACCGGAGTGCTTATGTGGAACGGCAACGGGAATGACTGGGATAATGCAAGCGCATTCGGAAATTGCGCAATGTCGGCGTGCGCCGCCACCCCGACAGGGACGGGGACTGTTACCAGGACATATACCCCGACCTGCACGTCAACGCGGACCTTTACGCCGACACCGACTTGCACTTCCACGGCAAATAGTTCGCCAACTTTTACGGCGACATTTTCATATACGGCAACGCCCACATCGACGGGAACGCAGACCTTCACGCCTACGCAGACGCTTACAATAACCAGGACATTCACACCGAGCGTAACGCAGACAAATTCTTTTTCACCGACAATAACACTTTCGTGCACGGGGACGCCTCCTACTTTGACTTCGACGCCAACGGTGACGCGGACATCGACCGCGACATCCACCTATACGGAAACCGGCACTGCCGTCCCTACCTGGACCTTTACGAATACGCCTGCAATTACCGCCGCAAATACCCCTGCAAATACATCGACTTATACGGCGGTACAGACGGCCACTTCGGTAATATTCACGCCGACCTTTACTATAACAGTGCAACCGTCGCCCACCATGACCGTTACAATTATGGAGCCAAGTGCTACGCCGACGCAGGAACCACTGGAAGTGTCTGTTTGGCCCTGCCCGGTCAACCCTTTGACGCAGGACTTGAACGTGAGCTTTGACCTGTCGGAAGACGCTTCTTCTGTAAAGTTTATGGTGTATACGATGGGTTACAGGTTAATAAGGGAAGTTGAATTGGGCTCCTACCCGGCCGGAATGCAGGAAGGCAAGGTAAAAGGGAATTATCTTCTGGGGCTTGGCAACGGCATTTACCTTTATTATATCGACGCCTCGCTGGTTGACGGAACAAAACAAAGAGGCGGGATACGGGAATTTATATTGCTTAAATAAGGTGAAAAGGCGGGAAAAACGCCTTTTTTTTCGCATGGTTTGTTTAGCGCTAAACACGAAGCTGGATCGTCTAATTTATAGGAGAAAAAATATGGCTGTAACACTTGAAGATGTCGCAAAAAAGGCGGGCGTGTCGCACACGACGGTTTCACTTGTGCTAAAAGGCGACAATAAGATAAGCAAAAGGACGAGAGAAAAGGTCCTGCAGGCCGTTTCCGAGATGAATTATTATCCCAATTATCATGCCCGGTCGCTGGCCAACGGAAAGACGGGAACTATCGCCGTGGTGGCAACTTTCTTTTCCTCTTTTTTTGCCGCGGACATTATGAAGGGCATCGAGGATGAATCGCTTAGGACGGATTATAACATTTCCCAGTATTCGACAAAGGGGGACAGGAACCGGCAGGAGGCGCTGCTGAAGAACATATTATACGGACGCATGGCCGACGCGGTCATTGTGGTAAGCATAGAGCCTGAGCGCGCCATACTGGATGAATACATGCGCAAAGGAGTGCCTGTGATATTCATAGAACGCGCCGTTGAGGGATTTTGCGCGGCAAAGGTTGATAATGAAAAAGGCGCCTCGTTGGCCGCGGAATATATAATAAAAAGCGGCAGGAAAAACATAGCGATGCTTTATGGAAAGTATGAGGACGGCGACTGCTCGAACTCAAGGGAGCGCCTCACGGGGTTCCGCAGGACCCTTGACAGGGCGGGCATCGGCCTGCCCGACGGAAATATAATAAGGTCGGCGTATGAAATGTCGGACGGGGCCGGCGCGCTGGACGAGATACTGAAGATCGACAGGAAGATCGACGCGGTTTTCTGCGCCACCGGAGACATGACCGCGATTGGGCTGATGAAACAGGCGGCGTCGCTCGGGATAAAAGTGCCGCAGGACATTGCGGTGATAGGCTACGACGACATTCTCGTATCTTCCATAGTCAATCCGGCCCTTACCACGGTAAGGCAGCCGATAATTAAGCTCGGCAGGGAAGCGTTCAACATGGCCAGGTCCATGGCGCATGAACCGGATGGTGAGCCTGCAGTGACCGTGTTTGAACCGGAACTTATAATAAGAGAATCGGCATAGGACAATTGCCGAAAAAGAGGAGCCAAAATGAAAAAGCTTAAAAGCAACATTATTGCGCTGGCGATATTAATCTCTGCGGCCGCGTTTTTAAACGCCACCCCAGTATCCGTAAACGGAAGGCTTCATGTCAACGGCCTTCAGTTGACCAACTCGTGCGGCAACCCGGTACAGTTGAGGGGCGTGGACACCCACGGACTGCAGTGGCACTATGCCTGCTATACGGCCGCGGCAATGGATTTTATAGCTTACACAATGAACGCCGATGTCATAAGGATAGCCGTTTATGTTTATCAGAACGGCTACTTAAACGACCCGCCGGATACGATAAACGAAATCAATACCATAGCCGACATGGCCACGGCGCGGGGCATGTATGTTATTATAGACTGGCATGTGCTTTCCGACGGAACGAACGACGGTGACGGCGACCCGAATACAAACATAACCGACGCGGAAACGTTCTGGACCACCATGGCGACGCGTTACGCGAGTTATAACAATGTTTTTTACGAGATATGCAACGAACCCAGCGGAAATTCCACGGACGGGACGCCGGTAACCTGGGCGAAGATAACGACTTATGCCAATACAATAATACCTCTGATAAGGGGGATAGACCCCAATGCGGTAATAATAGTGGGGACGCCGAACTGGTCGCAGCTTGGCGCGGCAGTTTACCAGAACCAGCTGAGCTACCCGAACATAATGTACACGTTCCATTTTTACGCAGGGACGCACACGATCTCAATGCTTACGCCTTATATCACCGCAGGCCAATACCCGCTGCCTATCTTTGTCACCGAATGGTCGGCATCAAGCTCTTCGGGAACTTCCCCGGATAATTATACCAATGCGACGAATTTCTTGAACGTCCTTAACGCGTCGAATAACTACACCAATACCACCGGGGAGAAGATAAGCTGGTCGTCATGGTCCTTTGCGGACGACGGCAATTCCTCTTCGATGCTGAACCAGTACACATGCTCCGGCGGAGTTTACAGCACTTCGGTGCTTTCCACGGCCGGGAATTATGTGATGACCAATATCAATAATCCTCAGACCATCAATTACTGCGGCACCCAGACTTTTACGGCATCCCCGACGCCTTTTGCGGGTTCGCCAACCTGTACTCCGACGATCACCGTAACCCCTACGCAGATACCGTGGGACCTTATATACGACGGGGATACCGCCGGGGACAGGCTCTCCGACGGAGTGGCCGTCTCAAATGCATGGGTAAACGCCAATGCAACCCCGATAGGGACCATAACGGAAACCACCGGAGGAAACCCCGGGAACGGCATGAAACTATCCTTCGCGTCCGCAGCCTACTGGGAGGGACATTCCTGGACAAAAACGGTTACAGTAGGCCAGAACAATAACATTGCCTTTGATTTTAAGGCCGTGGCAGGCACCGTATCGCAGTTGCTGTTCACCCTTGACAGGGGAGCTCCGGCAAACCGCATCGCATTGAATGCGACAAATTCGTGGCAGACAATAACGATACCGCTCTCCTCTCTTTACCCTTCTTTGCCCGCCACAATAAGCGAGTTCGATTTTGTCGATAATTCCGCCTCTGATTACACTGTGATGGTGGACAATATCAGGCTCATATGCGTGCCGAGCGCGACCGTCACATCCACGGCGACACTTTCGCCGACCATAACGCAGACACCGACAATAACGAACACTTTCACCATTACCCAGACATTCACCATAAGCCCGACCTCCACCATAACTCCCACGATAACAATGACGCCCACATATGTCGCCCGTTTTGTGGCAATAACGGATTTCAACACGTATCCCAACCCCACTATGGGAGACAGGGTGACGTTCCGTTTCACCATAGCAGGATATGCCGACAAAGTTTTCATCAACGTATATACTTTTGGGGACAGGAAAATAGCCTCAATGGAGATGGACAGTGTGGCCGCGGGCGTTAATACCTACCAGTGGCAGCCCAGGGAAAGGCTTGCCAACGGGCTCTATTATTATTCCCTGACCGGCACCAACGGCAACTCCATGCAGGCGAAACACGTCGGCGCGTTCTTTGTGAACAAAAATATATTTATTCCGTAATTTTTTTATTCATATTATACTTTTCATGTGATATTATGTCCCTGAAATTGCATGAGGGGCCATAACCGTATGCCTGGGGAAAAGAGGACATGCACATGAAAAAGTTTCTGATAGTAGTTCTTGCCATCATGTATTCGGCGGCCGCCATGGCCGCGGTCACAAGTTTCAGGGACAAAAGAGGCGAGGGAAAAAGATATTTTTACAGGGACGGGAAGCAAATAGCGGTATGGAGCTATCCGGACGAAGGGCCGACCGTAAAGGAAGGCTCAAAGATTGAAGGAACGGTCCAAATGACCGTTATCGACGAGGAAGGCATAACCACCAACTCGGTTTACATCTTTTCCAACAACAATATAAAAGACGCAGTTTATACTTGGTATTATTCCGGGGTTACGGGCAAAGTAGAGGCCGTAATGGCCTACAAAAACGACGAGCTGGACGGGACATCCAGGCGGTTTTTCCCTTCGGGAAAGCTCAAGGCCATATTCACCTATAAAAACACCAAATGCCAGGGCGATGATATCACCTATTACGAGAACGGGAAAATAAAGAGGATAGTCAGATATAAGGACGGCAAAGCGGTCGGCGACGGCAGGACATATTACGAGTCCGGGAAAATAAAGCAGCTCTGGCATAATATTGACGGAAAAGCAGAGGGGCCATATAAGGTCTTTTACGAGTCCGGCAGGATAAGGGAGACCGGGACCAACAAGGGAAACAAACAGGAAGGGCCCGTGAAGATATTTTACGAGTCCGGGAAAATACGTGAAGAATTGACCTCCAAAAACGGGGCCTTTGAGGGCGACGACGTTGTTTATTATGAATCGGGGAAAATAAAGGAAAAAGGCAGCTACTCGGCGGACAAACTGACCGGGCTTTACAGGAATTTTTACGAAGACGGGGCCGTAAAAAGCGACGGTTATTACAGGGACGGCAAACTTGACGGGCCGCTGCGCAGTTACTACGAATCCGGGAAACTTGCGGAATCAGGGACGGCCAAAAACGGCAGGGAAGAGGGGGATTACAGGACCTATTACGAAAGCGGGGCCGTTAAATTCAAGGCGACCATGAAAGACGGGACCGAGGAAGGCCCGTATTTTAAATACGACGAGAACGGCAAAATCTCGGAAAAAGGAAAATCGATAAAAGGCAAAGTCGAGGGGGCCGTAGATGTTTATTATCCCTCCGGCAGGGTCAAGGAGGAGTGGAGCTTTAAGGACGACAAGGAGAACGGGCCGTATAAGACATTTTATGAATCGGGGGCAGTGAAGGAAAAAGGCGTTATGCGCGGAGGCGGCGGCGACGGCGCGTATGCAAAGTATTACGAGTCCGGGAAATTAAAGGAAAAAGGGACCATGTCCGCGGGAGAACTCTCCGGCGAAGGCAGCGGTTTTTACGCGTCGGGGAAAATAAAGGACCTGTGGAAGCTCGACCCGAAGACGCACAGGGGCGCATATACAAGTTATTATGAGGACGGCTCCATTGCCGAAAAAGGCGGGATGATAAACGGACTGGCGGACGGGCCTTACGTCAGATATACAAAGACCGGGAAAATCGACGAAAAAGGGACCTTCATTAAGGATAAACTGGAGGGGACGGTAAACAAATATTACGAGTCCGGCAAAGTCAAGGAAGAATGGAACTATTCGGATAACAAGGAGAACGGGCCGTACAAACTTTATTTCGAATCCGGAAAAATAAAGGAAGCCGGTCTTATGAAAGGCGGCGTCACCGAGGGGCCTTATAAGGATTATTATGAATCCGGGAAACTGCAGGAAACCGGATCATGCAAGGCCGGAAAGATCGCCGGCCGGGTCCTGCAGTATTACGAGAACGGCACGCTCAAGGATGAGAGGTTCGTCAAGGACGAAAAAGACGACGGCCCTTACGTAAAATACGGCGAGAACGGGAACCCCAAGGAAAAAGGGGCTTACAGGAACGGGAAACTGGAAGGGGAAGTGAGGGCTTTTTATCCATCCGGGAAATTAAAGGAAATATGGAACATGGAGAGCGGGAAGGAAAACGGGCCTTACAGACTGTTTTATGAATCCGGAGCGAAAAAAGAAGAAGGCTCCATGAAGGACGGTGGGGCGGACGGCGCTTATTCCGTTTTTTACGAGTCGGGAAAATTAAAGGAAAAAGGCGCATATATTTCCGGCAAGGGGCAGGGACCGGTCAGGGGTTATTATGAAACAGGGGAATTGAAGGAAGAATGGATAATGACCGACGGCATGGAAGAAGGTGATTTCAGGAAATATTTCCCTTCCGGAAAGATAATGGAAGAGGGGGTTTACGTGCACGGGAACATCGAGGGGGAATATTATTCCTATTACGAGAACGGCAGGGTAAAGGAACTCGATGTGCTCAGGCACGGCCTCTCGGAAGGGCCGTACACCAAATATTATGAATCGGGGAAAATACTTGAAAAAGGGTTTTGCGTCAAGGACAAGCTGACGGGACCGGTCACGACCTATTACGAGTCGGGCAGGGTAAAAATGGAAACGCAGGCGAGCGACGGCAAGGTTAACGGCGGCTACAGGATATTTAACGAGGACGGGATCGTGGAAGAGGACGGAACATACAAGGACGGGAAACTGGAAGGCGTGGTTTCGATCTATCTGAGGGACGGAAGGCTTCTATACAGGGAAACCTATAAGGATAATAAACCCGTAAAAAGGGTCTATGTAATGGGATTCAGGGACATACTGAAAGACATTATGAAGGATTCGGATTCATGGAAAGAGGTCGTGTCCCAGGCATGGGAAGTTTTGTGGCATTACATGCTTAAAAAATGAGAAAAACAAGGGTTTTTTAGGAAATGTTTAAACTATAAACGCCGCAACTTATGCTATAATATATTGTCAAAATTTCAAAACCTATAAAAGGATGGATTGCTGTGAGCGGAATAACAAAAAAAATAGCGTTTTGTATAGCGGCAATATGTTTTATGGTCGCCCATCTGTTTTCTGCCACGACAATCCCGTCCCAGGCATGGTCAAGGGACATAAATGCGGGCGGATATGAAGACGGCGCGCCCATAGGAGGGCTCGGCGCCGGGACCATAACCTGGAGGCTGAACGGCAATTTTTACAAGGACAGGCTTAACATTGCGGGCCTCACATCCGGCGGAAACGGCGTCGATAACGAAGTCTTTACAGACGATCCAAACGCGAAATTTTTCCTCTACCAGAAGCCGGCCAGCGGTTCCGCATCGGTGCTGCAGCTTGACGCCGCAAATCTTGGCACCGGCCAGGCCAATTATTATTCGCTTTTTCCGAAATCATGGGTCGACTATTACGGCAGCAAATTTACCGTCAAGTCAAGGGTGACGCAATTTTCTCCCATCATACCGGATGATTACCAGCGCGTAAGCTACCCTGTGGGCATATACGAATGGGACTTATCCAATCCCACCTCCGGAAGCGTGGATGCGGCCATAATGCTGACCTGGCAGAACAATTTCTCCGGGTCCTCGGCGGCGGTTTCGACTGTTGGGAACTATACAGGCCTTGTGCTTAAGGGGGTTACAAATCCCACGGCAAAGAACCAGGGGGAATTTTGTGTCGCGACAACAGGCGGAACGGGCGTTACTGTTTCATACATGTCCGCGGCTTCACTCGCAAATCTGACGACGTCGTTTTCAACGGCTGGCGTGCTTGCCAACACCGTGGGCGCCAACACAATAGGCGCGATCGCTTTTAAGGTTACACTGGCGCCGAACTCCTCGGTAAAGATACCGATAGTCCTTTCATGGGACATCCCGATAGGCCAGCCCGGCACGGGCCCGATGTGGTACAGGGAATACACGAGATATTTCTCCCGCACTGGCACAAACTCCTGGGCAATCGCGCAGGATGCCCTTACAAACTGCGCTTCTTACGAATCCCAGATAGACACATGGCAGAACGGGATACTTGCCGATGCCTATTATCCGGACTGGTTAAAGACAATGCTATTTAACGAGCTCTATGTTTATTTTACGAACGGCACAATGTGGGAAGCTGGAGCCGCTTCGGGGCAGCAGGACAACCCCAATGAAGACATGTTCTCGCACCTGGAATCTTATATATATGAATTTTACGGGACATCCGACGTTCGGTTTTACGGCTCATGGGCATTGTTTTTAAACTGGCCCAACATCGACAAGCAGGCCATAAGGCAGTTTTCAGACAGTATTTATACGACCCGCACGGACAGGCCGGCTCCGCTCGGGACATGCGCGCATGATTTCGGGAGCCCGAACGACATATTTCAGAAATGGAACGACTATGTTTACCGCGATTCCACGACGTGGAAGGACCTCAATTCAAAGTTTGTCCTTATGGTATGGCGCGACTACCACCTTACCGGCGACAGCGACACCACCTTCCTTAACTATTGTTACACCTCGGTTCAGACTGCAATGAACAAGGTGCACAGCGAGTGCGGAACCGACGGCCTGCCCCAATCGTCGGGAATTGACCAGACCTATGACGACCTCGGGCTTACGGGGACCACGGCGTATTGCGGGAGCCTTTTTCTGGCGGCGTGCCAGGCGGCAATACAGATCGCCAATGCAATGGGGGACTCGGCGTCAGCCGCCACATACCAGGGATGGTTCAATACGGCCCAGGCAAGTTTTGAATCGGAATTATGGACCGGCACTTATTACAAGATCGACACCGGCTCCGCGGCGCCGACCAGGATAATGTCGGACCAGCTGTGCGGTCAGTGGTATTCAAAGGCTCTGGGGCTCGGCGGGGTAGTAAGCGACGCCCATGCGGTAAGCGCCTGGCAGACGGTTTACAGCAACAATTTCAGCAAATTTACGCCGGGCATAATGTGCAATGTCATGACTGCCGCAGGGGCGATAGACACTTCGACTTCGCAGTCCCAGGAAGGCTGGGTAGGCACGACATGGGGGGCGGTTTCGGGAATGGTCCTTGAACAGATGACAACACAGGCAAATGCCGTCGGCTCAAGTATTTATAATACAATATGGAACACGGCCCAGTACTGGTTTAGGACGCCCGAGGCCTGGTGCAACAACCTGACAAATCCGAGAGCCTTCTATTATATGAGGGGTTCCACGGTCTGGGCGGTAAAGCAGGCTTATGACATTCTGCCTTCAACATGCGGCGCTCAGACGTGCACTCCTCCTCCCACAAATACCCCGACGGACACTCCGACCCCCCTGCCAACGGTCAATCCGTGTGCGGCGTCATACATAAGGGTGGACTGCGGAAGCACGACAACGGCGCTTGATTACCTCGGCAGGACCTGGTCCGCGGACCAGGCATTTACAACCGGCGGCTGGGGATATGTTGGAGGAGCGAACGAAACTTCGACCACGCACGCGATTGCCGGCACCCCGGCCGGGGACCAGGCGCTATACCAGACCGGCCACTGGGGTTCGGCTCTGGAATACAAGTTCACCGTCCCGAAGAACGGGTCGTGGAGGGTCATCCTGCGTTTCGCCGAGATAAATTTTGCAACCGCGGGTTCAAGGGTATTTAATGTTTTTATTAATGGTACGGAGGTTTTGCCATCTTTCGACATTGTGGCCGTTACCGGCGCGGAATACACGGCCGTTGATTATACCTATAATATAAATGTGACAAACAACCTGATTGATATTACGACGACAAATATCACCGACAGCCCGAAATTTTCGGCCATTGAGATACTTGACGCGTCGGTTTTATGCTCGCCGACCGTGACCATTACAGGGACGCCGCCGTCGCCGACTTACACGGCCACCAAAACACCGACCATGACAAATACGCCGTATTATTCGCCGACCTTTACTTATACAAATACCCCGTATTTTTCCCCGACAATTACATTTACATATACGATAACCCCGACTTACACCAGCACCCCTGTTTTCAGTTCGCTGCGCGTGGATTGCGCCGGTCCGCAATATACGGACGGATCCGGAAATGTCTGGCTCGCGGACCAGGCATACGGCGGGATGAATACATGGGGGTACACAATTGCCGGGACGGCGAACAACGTGGCCGACGCCATCGGAGGCACGACCGACGACATCCTTTATGACAATGAAAGATGGAACGCCACGCTTGGTTATGAATTCGACGGGCTCCCCAACGGAACTTACCAGGTGACGCTGAAGTTCGCCGAGCTCTGGTACGGCATAGCCGGAAGAGGAGGCGTCACCACCGGGACGGGCAGCAGGGCATTCAACGCCTCCATTGAAGGCACGCAGGTGCTGACCAATTTTGATATTTTCAAGACTGCGGGCGCGGCGGATTATGCCGTGGACGAGACTTTTACGGTGACTGTGACCGGCGGTGTGCTGACCATTAATTTCACTCAGGGGACAGCGGATAATCCGACCATCGAGGCAATACAGATTTTAAGGGTCATGCCGACCCCGACGGCGTCGCCGACCATAACAAGGACATGGACGCAAACGCCGGTATTCTCGCCGACAATTACCGGGACATACACATATACGCCGACGCTGACCTACACCGCTTCATCCACCACGACTTTTACGGCCACACCCACCGGGACTTTTACGCCGACTCCGACGTTGAGCGCCACCCCGACGTTTACCCGGACGGCAAGCGGAACGACAACGGCCACGGCAACCGAAACAATGACGGGTACTCTTATCGTAATTTCGGCCACAAATACAATGACTTCCACCTACAGTCCGACTTTAACGGTCCCGGCGACCGGAACATATACCGGAACACCGACATGGACCATAACCCTATCTTTTACACCCACGTTTACCCCGACATTTACCGGCACGCCGTCAATGACAATTTCGCCCACATACAGCATATCGCCTACTGTTAGCATGACCATAACAGGCACGCCTCCGAGCGTGACCGACACTCCGACGGTCACGGTAACCTGTTCTTACAGCCCGACATTTACCATAACCCCGTCGCTTACCGCAACCCCTTCATTTACGTCCACGGTAACGAAGACGGTCACGCAGACATGCACGCCGACCCTCACTTTTACCGCAACATTTACAGCAACTCCGGACAGCACGGCCATCCAGACTTCGACATACACACAGACGCCCCCGCCGTCACCGGCCAATACATCCACTTTTACGGCCACGCCGACCTTCGCTGTTGCGGCAACAGCAACGATATCTCCGGCGCCGACCGGAACGGACGACAAAGGAAGCATTGTTTATCCAAACCCGTATTCCCCGGAAAACGGGGACCTTTACGTGGCTTTTGTCGCCGGCACGGCATCGCCGGAAATAACTTTCAGGATATACACCAGGCTCTTCAGGCTTGTCAGGGAGGCAAAATGGGAGAACGTGCCTCAGGGTTATTATACGGGAAAGGTCGATAAAATGTATTTTGACGGCCTTTCAAACGGAATATATTATTATTTGATAGTGTCGGATGATAAAAGATACACCATCGGCAAGCTGTTGCTTTTAAAATAACGCATGGATAATCCCGCCTCCAGGGTCATCACGGTATCGGAATCCGTCCGGCGGCTTGATATTTATCTAAAGGAAGCGTCGGGCATGAGCAGGCCCCGCTGCAGAAAGCTTATAGATTCCGGCGGCGTTCTTGTGAACGGAGTCATTCAGCGGAAATATCACAGGACCGTGCGGCGCGGGGACATTCTGGAATATAACAGGATGGCCAAAGAAAAAAACGGCATTAAGCCGTTTGCCGTCCGCCTTGAGATAGTCCACAAGGAAAACGATCTTATCGCAGTGAATAAGCCGGCCGGAATGCTAACCCACCCGACAAAATTCGGGGAGACAGACACCCTTGTAAACGGCGTAAAAGAAATGTATCCGGAAAGTTCCGTCCATGCCGTCAACAGGCTTGACAGGGACACATCCGGCATAGTCGCCGTGGCGCTCGGCCGTGAAAAGGCCAAAGAACTTTCTGGTCTAATCATGGCCGGAAAATTCCGCAAACAATACCTTTGCCTTGTCCACGGACGGATCGTGAAAAAAGGAAAAATTGAAAAAGAAATATCAAGGGGGGGATCCGGGGCCAGATCAAGGCGGGTTGTCGAAGCGGGAGGCATGAGCGCTCTCACCGAATACGAACCCGCTGAGATTTACAAAGAGGCCACCCTTCTTAAAATAATAATTGTGACCGGCCGGACGCACCAGATAAGGGCGCATATGAAGTTCATAAAGCATCCTTGCGTAGGAGATCCGGTTTACGGTGATACCGTATTGGATCAGGGGCTGTTCAAGGGGGAGGCGCCTAAAAGGCAGATGCTGCACGCGGCATCCCTGAGTTTTCAGACGTCTCCGGGAAGAGACAGTACCGGGATCAATGCGCCGCTGCCGGAGGACATGAGCAAAGCTCTGGAATATTTAAGGGAGAGAAAATAGCGAGGGATCTTTATTTTAAGAGCCCGTTTCCGGGAGTTTCCGCAGGATCCACGGCAGCTTCAATGCCGGCCCCGATATCCGCCATTATCCCGTTCCTTATATAAATCGGCCTTATAAGTTTCCTCAACCCTTTTATTTTCGTGGAAAAAACAAACGCGCCCGCCAGGACAAAGCCCCCGCCTATTATGACCGTCGGTGAGACTCCTATAATGCCGGCAAGGCTTCCGTAAAGCAGGCTTCCGAAGGTCGAGACGCCGATAAAGGCGATTGTGTAAAAACTCATCACCCGGCCTCTTTTGTCCTCGTCGCTTATCGACTGGAGTATTGTATTGCTGGAGGCGGACTGGATTATCATTCCGAACCCTGCTATGAAAAGAAAAAATATCGCAAGAGGAAGGGAATCAGACAAGGCAAAAGCTATCATGGCCGCGCCGAACACTGCGCCTGAAACATAAATATGGGTTACAAGCCCTACGATACTTTTACGCGAAGCGAGATAAATGGCTCCGCAAAGCGCGCCAAGCCCCGCAGAGGACATGAGAAATCCCATGGTATGCGGCCCGCCGTGAAAGATATTCTTGGCGAAAACAGGCATAAGCGTCATATACGGCATGCCCATCAGGCTCACAAGGGAAAGATTGAGCAGTATGTCGCGGATGGGCCTGGAGCCGGCCACGTAATCAAAGCCAGCCTTTAATTCGCCGAGCACACGCCCTTTTTTTCCGGCGCCGGCCCTTTCCTTTACCCGCATCTGATAAAGAGCGTATAATACGGCGATAAAGCTTGCGGCGTTGAGCACAAAACACACGCCTTCACCAGCCACCGCTATGAGTATGCCGGCAATTGTCGGCCCGATGAGCCTGGCCGAATTGAACATGGCAGAATTTATCGCGAGAGCGTTGCCGATGTCGTTCTTGTCGTCTATCATTTCCATCATGAAAGACTGCCTGGCAGGGACGTCGAAACTGTTTATCACGCCTATAAAAAGGCTCAGGACTATTATATGCCATGGGGCTATTGCCTTCGCAATGACGAGCGCGGCGAGAATGACCGCCTGCAGAAGGGAAAGCGCCTGGGTCACAAGCAGTATGGTGCGGCGTTTCCACCTGTCCGAGAGCACGCCGGCGAAAGGGGATATGAAAATGGAAGGCAGCTGGGAAGAGAAACCGACTACGCCGAGAAGGAACGCAGAGCCGGTAAGCCGGTAAACGAGCCAGCTCATTGCCGTCGTCTGCAGCCATGTGCCGGTAAGCGATATGCCCTGGCCCATAAAGAAAAGCCGGAAATTCCTGTGCCTTAAAGCCCTTAAAACAGAGGGCAAAGCGAACTTCCGGTTATTTCTCATATTGGGGCCTTCCCGAGTCTCCGGTCAAAAGGCAGGAGAGCGTTTTTTAATATTATACTGTCGTAATAATTATACAAAAATATGAAATATATCACAATGATTAAATATAAACCGATGAAATAGGAGTATAATAAAACAACTGGATTATGCCGTTTTTTCAAGTGTAATTAATTAGGGATAAAACGGATATAATCTCGAATGGAGAATAAATGGCCGGATCTTTTGAGAACGCATTACACGACGTGAAAGCCCGTTTTGGCAGGGTCCTGCCGGTAAAAAAATTATCCGATGAACAGCCGCTCAGGGCCGAACTTTTCAGCATCGAACAGTTCAAGATATACGCCGTCAACCTGGCTGAAAAACACAGGGTAAATTTTAAAAGAGGCCGGGAAATATTATTGTCCAGGCTCAAGGAAAACGAAGAAATAATTTTACGGACGTATGAACTGCTTGATGAGACCGGGAAGTCAAAGAGGAACATTTCTCCTGCGGGCGAGTGGCTCCTTGATAATTATTACCTTATAAAGGAACAGATACGTCTCGCGCAAAAATTCCTGCCCAAAGGTTACAGCAGGGAACTGCCAAACCTGGCCGGAGGGCCGCTTGCCGGTTATCCGCGTGTGTACGACATCGCCATGGAAATGGTATCTCACGGTGACGGCAGGATGGATATTGCGGGGCTTACCGGATTTGTGGCCTCGTATCAGACGGTGAAATATCTGAAGCTCGGAGAGCTGTGGGGCATCCCGATCATGATACGCCTGGCGTTGATCGAGAACCTGCGGCGCGTTTCTTCAAATCTTATGCTCATGCAGGTCGAGAGGGACAGAGCCGATTATTGGGCGGGCCGGATGCTTGAAGTGTCGTCCAAAGACACAAATGCCGTGGTACGTGAGATAGCCTCGATGGCAAAGGACGACCTGCAGATGTCGGATTCATTTGTCGCCGAATTTGTAAGACGGCTGCACGGCCAGAGCTCCGCGCTCAACCTTCCCCTAATCTGGCTTGAAAAGAAACTTTCCGAAAAAGGGGAAACCATTGACAGGCTTATACAGTCGACCGGACAGAAACAGGCTTCCAACCAGGTTTCCATAGCCAACACCATCGAAAGCCTGCGCGTTCTTGAAAACACAAACTGGCATGATTTTGTCGAGGAACTCAGTGCTGTGGAAAAAACATTAAGAACCGATCCGTCCGGGGATTATGCGTCAATGTCTTTTGATACCAGGGACAACTACCGCCATGTTATCGAGGATATTTCCGCGCGCAGCCGCCGTCCCGAGGAGGAGATAGCGTCCCTGGCCGTGCGCATGGCCGGCGAGGCGCGGGCGTTAAACGGAGAAAAAGACGTGACCGCGCATATAGGTTATTATCTTATTGACAGGGGGCTTATCCGGTTCTATTCGTCGCTCGGGATCCGGTTCCCGCTAAGCAGTTATTTCCAGGCCAAAAAAACCGTCATGCCGTTAATTGTCTATATGGGTTCCATTGCGGTGCTGACAGCGGCTGCGGCGGCCCTGTCGCTGTACATGGCTTTGTCGCTGGGGGTGACGCCCGGCCCGTTATTTATTATATTCGGGATCCCGATCCTGTTTGTCGCAAGCCAGACGGCGGTTTCCCTGGTCAACTGGGCATCGACGATCATAATAAGCCCGGACAATCTCCCCAGGATGGATTTTTCCGAAGGCGTACCGGATATTGCGCACACTCTCGTGGTCATTCCCGCCATGCTGGGAGACGAGAGGTCCGTTGATTCTCTCATTGAAAACATCGAGGTCAGCTATCTCGCCAATTCGGACGACAGCATTGATTTCGCCCTTCTGACGGATTTCCACGACGCACTCCGGGAGAATATGCCCGGGGACGACGGCTTGATTGCCAGGGCCGGCGGAGGCATAGAAAAGCTCAATAACAAATACAGACGGCGCGGGGGGAATATTTTTTATCTTTTCCACAGGAACCGCAGCTGGAATGAACGGGAAAAAGTCTGGATAGGTTATGAACGCAAGAGAGGCAAGCTTTCGGATCTGAATTCGCTTCTCCGCGGAGCCGGCAGGGAAAAATTCAGCGTTGTAATCGGAGATACACAGAGGCTTCAGAACGTGAAATACGTCCTGACCCTCGACACTGACACGCGTATTCCGCGGAATACGGCGCGTGAACTCGCCGGGATAATGGCGCATCCCCTGAACCGGCCGCGTTATGACGAAAAAAAGAAAAGGGTGACGGCGGGATACGGCATATTGCAGCCGCGTGTGGAGGCAAGTTATCCGGGTGAAAACCCGTCGTTGTTCGTAAAAATATTCGGGGGTGAATCCGGCATAGATCCTTACACGAGGGCGGTTTCCGATGTTTACCAGGACCTGTTTTATGAGGGGTCGTTCATAGGAAAAGGTCTCTACGACGTGGACGCCTTTGAAAGGTCCATGAGGGAGCGCCTGCCCGAAAATCTCATACTCAGCCATGACATGCTGGAAGGATGCTACGCCCGTTCGGCGCTCGTAACGGACGTCCAGCTTTGTGAAGAATATCCCCGGGGTTATCTGGATGACATCAGCCGCCGGCGCCGCTGGATAAGGGGGGACTGGCAGATCGCAAGATGGCTGTTTTCGTTTGTCCCGGGCTTCAGGCACGAGAAGGTAAAAAATCCCATATCGTTCATTTCAAAATGGAAAATTTTTGACAATCTCAGGCGCAGCCTGGTGCCCGCATCGACTGCGATGCTTTTTCTGCTTGGCTGGACCTTTGTGAGATATTCGTGGAAGTGGACGCTGTTTGTCATGCTGCTTTCGGGTATTTCCATACCGCTGAGGTCGCTTGCGGAAATCGCAAGAAAACCGGCGGGGATCACTCTGACCGCACACTTAAATTCGGCGTTTTCCTCACTGTCCATGCAGACCGTACAATTTTGTTTATCACTGGCGTTTGTCGTCTACGAGGGGTTTGTCAGCCTTGGCGCCGTTATCACAACTTTATGGCGCGTACTGATATCGCGCAGGAGGCTGCTGGAGTGGAGTGCGTCCACGCGTCCGGGTAAGGCCGCGGAGAAGACAATACTTGAATGCTATAAAATCATGTTCGCCTCGCCGTTGACCGTTATTATATACGCCGCCGTTTGCCGGCCGGCCTTTGATGCCGCCGTTTTGTTTTTGATGGGAATGTGGGTTCTTTCACCGGCGATAGCGGGGTTGATCAGCAGCCCGCCGGCTTTACGCAGGGTAATACTGTCGGAGCCCGATATTCATTTTTTAAGGCGCGCGTCGCGCAGGACATGGAATTTTTTCGAGACTTTTGTTACGGCGCAGGATAACTGGCTGCCGCCGGATAACTTCCAGGAAGATCCTTTGGGAGCCGTGGCCCACAGGACTTCCCCGACAAATATCGGACTTGCGCTTTTGTCGAACCTTGCGGCATATGATTTTGGATATATTTCCACGGGGTTGATGCTGGAAAGGACCAGGGACACTCTGTCAACAATGAACGGGATGGAAAAATTCAGGGGCCATTTTTATAACTGGTATGAGACAGAGACCCTAAAACCGATGAAACCCCTTTATATTTCCTCGGTTGACAGCGGGAATCTTACAGGGCACCTGATAGTGCTGCGCTCCGGGCTCATGGAAATGCAGGGGAAAAAAATAATATCGGGGAAAATATTTGACGGGCTGGCCGACACGCTTGATGTAATGGAAGAAAGTTTAAAAGAGGGCGACAAAAGTAAGCCTGGGACATTGGCGGAACCGACGCGCAGAGCTGCGGAACTCATCCGGGGCTTCAGGGAAAGGATAAAGCAGCCCCCGGGACGTCTTATGGAAATGCACGCGTTGTTGCGCGGGTTATCGGCCGATATTTCCGGTATGCTCCCGGATGCCGACTGGAAAGGCGCCGGAAAAGCGGGAAAATGGGCCGGGGCTTTTGAAAAACAGTGCTATGATTATCTTGAGGAGATATCATTCCTGGCGCCATGGGCTTTGCTCCCGACGGTGATGCCGGGCATGTGGGAAAACGGGGATGAAAAACAAAAAACAAGGCTTGCCCTGCTCAGGGAAGAATTGAGAAGGCTGGACGACGTACCAACGCTTTCCGATACGGCACGGCTGGAAACAAGGCTGATCCCGGTGATCGACGGGATCCTGGAAAATATGGCGGAAGCATGGAAGGACGCAGCAAAGGCGAAGGAATGGCTGGGCAGCCTTAAGAACGCAGTAAAGCAGGCGGGCACGAGGTCGAGCGAAAGGATCAGGGAGATAGATTATTTGACGCTGCTTTGCGGCGAGATGTCGGCCGTGGAATATGAATTCCTTTACAGCAGGTCTACCCACCTTCTGTCCATCGGATATAACGTAAGCGAACGCAAACCGGATCCGGCTTGCTATGATCTTCTTGCCTCCGAGGCCAGGCTTTGCAGCTTTGTGGCCATCGCACAGGGCCGGATACCCCAGGATCACTGGTTCATGCTGGGCCGGCTCCTTTCAAAGCACGGCGGGGATCCCGTGCTTGTGTCGTGGGGCGGCTCCATGTTCGAATATCTTATGCCCCTGCTGGTCATGCCAACTTATGAAGGCACGCTTCTGGACAGGACCTATAAAACAATAATAGGAAGACAGATAGAGTACGCGGGAATAAACAACATTCCCTGGGGGATATCCGAATCCGGCTATAATAAATTGGACGCCGGCATGATATATCAGTACCGCTCATTTGGAGTGCCTGATACGGGTTTTAAACGCGGACTTTCCGAAGACCTGGTTGTGGCCCCTTACGCATCCGCGCTTGCACTTATGGTCGAACCTGAAAAAGCGTGCCGGAACTTGGAATATTTAAATGAAAACGGCTTTGCCGGGGAATACGGATTTTTTGAGGCGGTGGATTATACGCCGTCACGCCTGGCACCAGATGAAACATTCTCGGTCGTAAGGTCGTACATGGCCCATCACCAGGGCATGGCATTGCTGTCTTTTGCGTATTCGCTGCTGGACAAGCCGATGCAGCGCAGGTTCCTGGCAGACCCGATGTTCAAGGCGACGGAACTTCTACTGCAGGAGAGAGTGCCCAATGAAGTGCCGTTCCTTTTTGACTCGGAGGCGACGGGGCCGGAAAGGAAAGTCGAGGAGCGCGAGGCGCTCCTGAGGGTGTTTACAAATCCCGGCACGCCAATGCCGGAGGTACACCTGTTGTCCAACGGCAAATACAGCGTTATGGTCAACAATTCCGGCGGCGGGTACAGCCGCTGGAAAGACCTGGCCGTCACAAGGTGGCACGAGGACGCGGCTCTGGACAATGACGGGACCTTTATTTACCTGCGGGACACCGATTCCGGGGAGTTCTGGTCTGCGGCATACCAGCCGACGCTGCAAAAGTCAAAAAAATACGAGGCTGTTTTTTCAAGGTCAAGGGCCGAATTCAAGCGCAGGGACCATTTTATTGACACGCACACGGAAATTGCGGTATCACCCGAGGACGACATCGAACTGCGCAGGGTGACGCTCACGAACAGGTCGCGTGTCAGGCGGGTAATAGAACTTACAAGTTACGCGGAAGTGGTTATGAATTACCCGTCCGCGGACCTGGAGCACAGGACTTTCGGAAACCTGTTTATAGAAACGGAAATAATAAGGTCGCATCAGGCGATCATTTGCAGCCGCAGGCCGCGTTCTGAAAAGGACGCATATCCTTCAATGCTTCACCTCATGGCCGTTCACGGGAATTCCACCGTAGGCGCTTCCTATGAAACGGACCGGGGCAAGTTCATAGGCAGGTTAAACACGCTCTCCGATCCCGCGGCGATGCACGACAACGGGTATCTTTCGGACAGCGATGGGGCGGTAATAGACCCCATAGTTTCCATCCGCTGCAGGGTTTCAATCGAACCCGAGCAATCCGCGACAATAGATTATGTCACGGCGGTATGCCCGGGAATGGAGCGCGCGCGGGAGTTGATGGAGAAATACCGCGACAGGAACCTGGCGGACAGGGTATTTGATCTCGCATGGACCCACGGTCAGGTGGCCCTTCAGCAGATAAATGTCGGCGAAGAGGACGCACAGTTGTTCGGCAGGCTGGCAAGCGCGATAGTTTATGCGGGCCCGTCCTGGAGGGCGCACGCAAGCATACTGAAAAGAAACTTCAGGGGGCAGCCGGACCTGTGGGGGTACGGCATATCGGGAGAACTGCCAATAGCCCTGGTGCGAATTGAGGACCCTGATAATATCGGATTGATAGAGCGCATGGTCCGGGCGCATTCATACTGGCGTATGAACGGCCTGGCCGTGGACCTTGTAATATGGAACGAGGACCATTCGGTTTACAGGGACGTCATAAGTGAAAAGATAAACGGATTGATATCCGAAAATGCCGGAGGTCCGTCAAGCCAGCCCGGCGGCATTTTTATGAGGAGGACGGACCAGATGTCCGAAGAGGATAAAATACTTATGCAAACCGTCGCCCGGGTAATAATAACGGACAGGGGCGGAACGCTGGCCGAACAGATAAATTGTACGACGCAGCCGGCCGCGGCAAGGCCGTTGTTCGTGCCGATAAAAAAAGCCGTGGAAGAAAAAACAGCGGGAACCACGTCCGTGCGATCGGATCTTGCATATTTTAACGGACTCGGAGGATTTACCAGGGACGGCAGGGAATACGTTGTAAACACCGGTCCAAACGGGGTGACGCCCGCTCCGTGGGTGAATGTCCTGGCAAACAGGGGATTCGGTACGGTTATTTCCGAGAGCGGAAGCGCGTATACGTGGAGCGAGAACGCCCACGAATTCCGTTTGACGCCGTGGAAAAACGACCCCGTAACCGATGCCGGCGGAGAAGCCATGTATATGCGCGACGAAGAGACCGGGCAGTTCTGGTCCACGGCGCCGATGCCGGCGGGCGGAGAAAAAGGTTATACATCGCGCCACGGCTTCGGTTACACTGTTTTTGAACATACCGGGAACGGGATATCGACCGAGTTGACCGTCTTTGTTTCTCCTGAATATCCGGTAAAATTTTCTCTTCTGAAAATAAAAAATATTTCCGGACGGAAACGGAAGATATCGGCGACAACATACAATGAACTTGTAATGGGGACGATCAGGGAAAAAAATCACATGTATGTGGCAACGGAAATAGACCCGAAAAGCGGGGCGATCCTGGCTTATAATCATTATAATAAAGGGTTTCCGGGCAGGGTTGTTTTTCATGATACCAGCGAGACGGCGCGTTTTGTAAGCGGAGACAGGAACGAGTTCCTGGGAAGGAACGGTTCAATGGCGCGTCCGGCGGCGATGCAAAGGGACAGGCTTTCGGGGAAAACCGGGGCCGGGCTGGATCCGTGCGCCTGCCTGCAGGTTAGATTTGCCCTTGATGAAGCGGAAGAAAAAGAGACGGCTTTCATGTTCGGGGCCGGAAAAGACCTTGATGAGGCGCGGGCCATACTTCAGCGTTTTAACGGCACGGCCTCGATCCGCAGGGAACTGGAAAACGTCTGGGAATACTGGAAGCGGAACCTGGGGGTAGTTTATGTCGAAACGCCGGACGAATCGCTGAATTTTCTGGTAAACGGATGGCTGCAGTACCAGACCATAGCATGCCGCCTGTGGGGCAGGAGCGGATACTACCAGTCCGGAGGCGCATTCGGTTACCGCGACCAGCTTCAGGACGTCATGTCCCTTATGCATTCGCATCCTGAAATGGTCAGGGAACAACTCGTCGCGTTTGCCGCGAGGCAGTTTGTGGAAGGTGACGTTCAGCACTGGTGGCACCCCCCCTCGGGCAGGGGTATTCGGAGCAATTGTTCGGACGATTATTTATGGCTGCCTTTTGTCGCATGCCTTTATGTCGGGGAGATCGGAGACACGGGGGTTCTGGACGAAAAGATAAGCTTCCTCGATGGGCCGCAGGTAAAACCGGGAGAAGAGTCATATTACGGCCTTCCGGGAATATCGGATAAAACAGGGACCTTATACGAACATTGCGTTGCCGCCGTGAAACGTTCGCTGAAATTCGGCGTCCATGGTCTTCCTTTGATGGGCAGCGGAGATTGGAACGACGGTATGAACCTTGTCGGCCGTGAAGGAAAGGGAGAAAGCGTATGGCTGGCATTTTTTCTTCACCAGGTGCTTGACTCGATGGAAAAAATAGCCGGGGCCCGCGGAGACGCGGCTTTTTCAGGGATGTGCCATGATGAGGCTGAAAAATTGTCGCGGAATATCGATGAGAATGGATGGGACGGCGACTGGTACAGGCGCGCTTATTATGACAGCGGGGAGGCCATAGGATCTTCTTCAAGCGAAGAATGCCGGATCGATTCGGTGCCGCAGTCATGGGCGGTAATTACCGGAGTTGCCGGGCCGGAAAGGGCCAGGAAAGCAATGGACCAGGTGGACATGCGGCTTGTCGACAGGGAGAATTCATTGATAAAGATCTTTGAGCCTCCTTTTGACAAAAGCGTTTCGGATCCGGGATATATAAAGGGTTATGTCCCGGGTGTCAGGGAGAACGGCGGGCAGTATACACACGCGGCGATATGGACCGTAATAGCATTTGCGGCTTTAAAGGACAAAAAACGCGCATGGGAACTCTTCAATATGATCAATCCGGTGAATCACTCCGACTCGCCGGAAAAATGCGGAGTTTATAAGGTCGAGCCGTATGTAATGGCGGCCGACATTTACACGGCCAAATCCAATAACGGCCGCGGGGGCTGGACGTGGTATACAGGTTCGGCTTCTTGGATGTACCAGCTTATAGTAAAATACCTGCTTGGTATCAGGCTCAAAGTTGACAGGATATTTTTCGAACCGTGCCTGCCGGAAGCGTGGCAGTCCTTTAAGATACATTACCGCTACAGGGAAACTTTTTACCACATACATATCAAAAGGTCGGGCCCCGGGGACACAGTGGCATCCGTTACCCTTGACGGAGAGCTCAGGGACGACAAGGCGCTCCCGCTTGCCGACGACAGGCTGGAACACGATGCGGAAGTGATAATCGGACAGGTATAACCTTGCTTTTGGCCTTTATTTAATGTAAAATATTAATAGCAAAAAACCAGGAGACATATATGCCGGAAGCAATGCACACTATCGCCGTTGTATCAAAACTTTTTTCAAACTTCTTTGTCCATGAGGTCCTTCAGGGGATCGAACCGCATCTTTTTAAGGGGATGTACGAGGTCAATTACTATCCCACCACGGGCAGGATCGACGTGGAAAAGGACATGCTGAAGACCATATTATACGAGAAACGCGCGGATGCGGTCATATCCATAAGCGTTCCCATGGACGAAGAACTTTTGCAGGCATATAAAAATTCCGGAATCCCCGTGGTATTCATAGAGGAATCGTGCGAGGGCGGGCATACCGTAAAAGTTGACAATGTTAAGGGTTCTTATATAGCCACGGAATATCTTATTAAAAAAGGGCATAAAAAGATAGGGGTCCTGGCCGGAGAGTTCCTGGATAAAAGGACGAATTCCATGGTCATCGAGCGCCTGATAGGTTACAGGAAGGCTATAGAGGATTACGGAATGACCCTTAACGAAAAATTCATCAAACATGTGGCATATTATTCCTTTGAGGAAGGAAGGCAAAAAATGAAGGAATTCCTCGGGGAGAAAGCCGGGCTTGACGCGGTTTTTTGCGCCGCGGGCGACCTTTGCGCCATGGGGGTAATCGAGGAACTCAGGGACAACCACATAAAAATACCCGAGGACATTTCCATAGTTGGCTATGACGACATCATGACGGCGCAGTATTACAAGCCGGCCCTTACCACGGTAAAACAGCCGCTGGAACAGATGGGTTCCGACGCTTTTGAACTTGCGGTAAAATGCATTTCGGGAGAGGTAAAGATAGACGAGCACAGGCTTATTATTCTGGACCCGAAATTTATAATCAGAAAATCCGCTTAGATTAATTTTTCTCCGGGACCCAGGCGGCTTCCTGCTAAAAAAATCATATACTTTTCCCCGGCGACAAACGCCGCCCGCATGCTTTTGACCCGGTAAAAATTCAAGCAAATGAGGGAATTATAAATGAAGATAAAAGGGGTCAGTTACGATGTCGGCCGTGTCATGGGAACCGACTGGCGCCCGCTGTTCGACATTAAGGTGATAAGGCGGGAACTCGGGATAATAAAAAACGACCTTCACTGCAACGCGGTGAGGATATGCGGTCTTGAAATAAGACGGCTTACGCTCGCGGCAGAAGAGGCGCTGAAGATTGGACTTGACGTATGGTTCTCCCCCGAAATATGGGACAAGGGCATGTATAAAACCTATTCTTATATCGCAAAAGCCTCCGAAGCAGCGGAGAAATTGCGCCTTCAATGGCCGGACAAGGTTGTATTTGTAGTGGCTTCTGAACTCACCCTTTTTATGAAGGGGATCGTGAACGGCGGGACATTTCTTGAAAGGCTTTCAAATCCATCCCTGTGGGAAAACATCAAAAAGGGAGCCCATAACAAGCCTCTGAGGGAATTCCTTTCAAAGGCCGTGGACAGGGTGCGCAGGGAATTCCGCGGAAAGATCACATACGCGTCATTAATATGGGAAGGCGTGGACTGGGATATTTTTGACATAATAGGCGTGGACCATTACATGGAAGAACGCATCCGCGGCCGTTACATTGAAATGTTGAAGCCGCTCTCCTCGTTCAGGAAACCGGTTGTGATAACGGAGTTCGGGTTCAGGACATTCAAGGGGGCGGACAAAGCGGGCGCGGTGGGCCTGGGCAATGCCGATTATTTTTCGCTTTTTCTTCACAGTCTGCCGCTTGTCGGCGTTTTTTTTAGGCCGCGCCTCAAGGTGATCCACGAACGCGATGAGGCGCTTCAGGCCAGAAACCTGACTGCGCAGCTTAAATTGCTCGACGGGGCCGGTGTCGACGGCGGGTTTATCATGACGTTTGTATCGCCGATATACCCTTATGACGAGGAAGCGGCGTACGACCTTGACGCGGACAATTTCAGCCTGGTAAAAAGTTTTTCAGCCTGGAAGCGCGGCACAACATATCCGGACATGCCGTGGGAGCCCAAGGAGGCGTTTTACTCCGTTGCTGAATATTACAATAAATAACCCGTCATGCATTATTACAGCCATAAAAATGGGGGTGGAACAATGAAAAACAATCCGTTGAAACAGCTGGGAGAATTCGGGCAATCATTCTGGATTGATTACATACGGCGGGATTTTATCGCAACCGGCGGGCTCAAGCGCATGATAGATGACGACGGGCTCCGCGGTATGACATCGAACCCGGCTATCTTTGAGAAAGCGTTCGACGACAGCCATGACTATGACAGGGACATAGAAGCCATGTTTCAAAAGGGAATGGATGCGAAAGCCATTTATGAGGCGATTACCCTGAGCGACGTTCAAATGGCGGCGGATGAATTCAGGCCGGTTTACGAAGGCACAAAAGGCGCGGACGGCTATGTCAGCCTGGAAGTAAACCCGCATCTTGCCCATGACACGGAAGGTACGATCGGGGAAGCGCGCAGGTTGTGGGCGGAGCTGGATCGGCCCAACGTTCTCATAAAGGTCCCGGCCACAGTGGAAGGTTTGCCGGCCATCCGCAGGCTTATCAGCGAAGGGATAAATATTAATGTCACGCTGCTTTTTGGCCTTCCGCGTTACAGGCAGGTTGCACAGGCATATATTGAGGGGCTGCAGGAGCGCCTGGCCCGGGGTAAAACAGTGAAAAATGTGGCTTCGGTGGCCAGTTTCTTTTTGAGCCGCATCGACGCGCAGGTGGACCCTATGCTTGAAAAGATAATAAAGGAAAACAAAGACATGGCTGAAATCGCGGCGCCTGTCCTCGGGGAAACAGCCGTTTCATGCGCAAAGATGGCATATCAAATCTACAAGGAAATATTTAATGATGAGGGATTCAAGGAAATTGCCGAAAATGGCGGCCGGACCCAGAGAGTATTGTGGGCCAGCACCGGCACCAAGAACCCGGACTACGGCGATGTGAAATATATCGAGGCCCTCATAGGCCCGGACACCGTCACCACGATCCCCATTGAGACGCTCAACGCTTACCGCGACCACGGCAAACCCGGGGCACGTCTTGAACGGTGTCCGGAACAGGCGGGGCTGCTCCTTAAGCAACTTCCCGGGCTGGGCGTCAACATCGACCGTGTGGCGCGGCAGCTTGAAGATGAAGGCGTGGATAAATTTAACAAACCATTTGATAAGATCATGGAGATACTTGAACTAAAGAAAAACTCTTAAATCCCATTCCATATTCCCGCATCTGAAAAAAGTCAATTTAAAGTGTAAAAACATCGTAACAAAATCACAAAAAAAGAAGTAGATATGAGTGACGGGTATTTGCATGAACAAAAATTGATGTTAAAAAACGGAGGGGAACTGTTATGAAAAGATCGGGTTATGTATGTGCGTCGTTCGCGATCGTCCTGCTTTTGTCGGCGCTTTCGGCGGGATGCTCCAAATCTTCCACGGGACCGGCGGGCCCGGCCGGAGGCTATGTCATGCAGTTCCAGTATAAGAACTATCCAAGCGGTTCATATATCGGCGTGACAGACACGGGGATGGATTCGCTGAATTCCAACGTAAACTATTCGGACTTTACGACATTTTCAATAGGTTATTCCTCCACCGGATCCGAAAAAGACCGATACATAATCAGGTACGACCTTTCATCGGTGATACCGGACAACGTGAAGGTAACGGCGGCTTATTTTACCATCAACGTCGACGCGCTGAACGGGTCAAACGCATACTTAATTTACCCTCTTACCGCGTCTTTTGTACAAACAACGGCCACATGGAACGACAGGGCCGCCGCGACCCCGTGGACTACCCCGGGAGGGGATTATTCGGCGGTGCCGAAAAGCAACACCGTCGCAATAAGCGCGCTCGGTAAATTCACCTTTACGCTGGACACGGCAATGGTCCAGGGCTGGATCACCGATCCTGCGGGGAATTACGGGATGATGATAATGGCCACCAACGAGTCGAGCGGCGACAATGTGGCAAACCTGGATTACGACGCGAACGCCACGGCTTCGGACAGGCCGCTGCTGACCATATATTACACATTGCCGTAAAAATCCGGGGACGGATCCATGGCAAAACTCCGGGCGGTAACATAAAATTGGCCCGCGAGATAAAAAAATCCGATGCGGGATGGATAAAAAAAGGGGGAAATATGGAACACAGACTTCCGGAATTGCAATATAAAATGGACTCTCTGGCGCCGGTTATATCGCAGGAAACCCTTGAATACCATTACGGGAAACATCATGCGGCTTATGTCGCGAATTTGAACAAGCTCATCAAGGGCACGGAATTCGACGGACTGAACCTTGAGGATATTATAAAAAAGGCGGGCAGCGGGCCCGTATTTAACAACGCGGCGCAGCACTGGAACCACAGCTTTTACTGGAAATGCCTGAGGCCAGCGCAGGTGCCGGAGCTTGACGAGGGTTTTATGCTCGCCCTTGAAAAGAATTTCGGGTCGCTGGACAAGTTCAAGGAAAAATTTTCAGCCACGGCCCTTTCTTTGTTCGGGTCCGGCTGGGTTTGGCTGGCAGACAAAGGCATGGACTCGCTTGAAATTCTGGCAACTTCCAACGCAGGCAATCCCATTACCGAAGGAAAAAGGCCTCTGCTGGTCATGGATGTCTGGGAGCACGCGTATTATATAGATTACAGGAACCGCAGGGCGGATTATGCCGAGTCGTTCTGGAAGATAGTGAACTGGGACTTTGCCATGAAAAATTATGTGGAAAAAGGGGCATAACCAGCGGCAAAAAAACCCGGACCGCACATGGATCGGCATAAACCCATTCAACGGGAAGGCGGTGTTAAATGACACTATCGGATACAGCCATAAAGAATTCTGTCTTTGCCTGGATGCTTCTGCTGGGCATAATCGTGTTCGGTGCAATTTCATTCAGGAGCCTGGGCAGGAGCCTTTTACCGGATGTCGATTTTCCGGTGCTCAATATCACCCTTACATGGCAGGGCGCAGCTCCCGACGTCATGGAAACGGAGATAGTGGATATCGTCGAGGAAGCAATAGCCGGAGTCCAGGGGGTCCAGGAAATAACCTCGTCTTCGCAGCGCGGTATCGCGCAGATCACCGTGCAGTTCTCGCTCGATAAGGACATTGATGTTGCCGTTCAGGAAGTACAGACACACATAGCGGCGGAACAGAGGTTCCTTCCCACGGACATGGACCCGCCCATTATTTTAAAAAGCAACCCCGACGACACCCCCATAATATGGCTCTCCCTGACCGGCAACGTCCCGCCAAGGGAACTCATGGAATACACCAATAACATATTGAAGGACCAGTTTACCGTCATAGACGGCGTTTCCGAGGTGCTTCTTGGCGGTTATTTGATGCCGGCACTAAGGGTATGGATGGACCCGGATAAGATGAAGGCCAGGGAGATTACGGCGGAAGACGTAGTACTCGCAATACAGAACGAACATTATGAGGTGCCCGCCGGGTTCATTGACACGAGGAAAAAGACCATAAATATCCGCGTTCTAGGGGAAGCAGCCGATGTAAAAGAATTTTCCTCGATGATAATTCCCATAAGGAGGAACGTGCCCATATACAGGAATTTCCGCATCAAGGATGTGGCAACCGTCGAGGAAGGGATGCAGGACGTAAACGCCCTTGCCGATTCGAACGGCACGCTGGCGGTTGGGCTCGGGATAAAAAAGCAGCCGGGTTCCAACGCCGTTGAAGTTGCGCACAGGGTGAAAGAAAAACTTGCCGAGGTGCAAAAATACCTTCCTTCCGAATACCGGCTCGGCATAAGGTTCGACACCACGACTTTCATCGAGGACAACGCGAACGACATGAACTTCATAATAATACTCTCGATAATGCTTACCGCCCTCGTCTGCTGGATATTTTTGGGCAGTATCGGAACGGCTTTCAACGTATTTTTGACCATACCAATGGCGGTTTTCGGGACGTTTTTTGTCATCAAACTTTTCGGGTTCACGCTCAACACGTTTACATACCTCGGGCTTTCCCTTGTTATAGGCATAGTAGTCGACGACGCCATAATGATGGTCGAGAACATTTCAAGGCACAGGGAATCCGGGGAGCCAAGGCTTCTTTCCGCGGTAGTGGGCGCGAGGGAAATAACGTTCGCGGCCATCGCGGCATCCATCGCAATAGTGGCCATTTTCGCGCCGGTCATTTTCATGCAGGGTGTGATAGGAAGGTATTTTTACCAGTTCGGCATAACCATATCCGCCGCGGTTTTAATATCGCTTTTAGGGGCGCTTACGGTCACGCCCATGTACTGTTCGCAATTCCTTCCGGAGCCGGGAAAAGGCAAGAAAAAGCCCTTCATGGAAAATTTTATGGATAAATTCAAGGATGGATACAGAAAATTCCTCTCATTCTGCCTTGATAACAGGTGGAAAGTGCTTCTGATAGCCACCGCGGTCTTCATAAGCTCGCTATCCCTGATATTCGTGATCAAGAAAGAATTTGTGCCGGCACAGGACCAGGGCAGGATCGCCATCAATATATCCACGCCGCCGGGTTCTTCGATCTATTATACCCAGACGGTCATGCGGGAATGTGAAAAAATACTCCAGTCCCATCCGGAAGTGGACGCCTTTTTCGCCCCGGCGGGATTCGGAGGGCCGAATTACGCGGCCATGTTCGTTTCACTGAAGGATAAAAGCAAGAGGCCTCGGGACCCGGTGAAAAAAAGGGCGCTCAGGCAGGACGAGATCATGAATATTTTGAGGAAGCAAATGCGCGCGGTCCCCGGGGTCACCACATTTAACATACAGGACCTCTCGCTCTCCGGATTTACGGCCAAAAGGGGATATCCGGTTGAGTTCACCCTTATAGGCAGCGACTGGGACAAGCTGGCACAATTGAGCAGGGCCATGCTCGATGAAATGAACAGGAGCGGCGTCATGATCGACTGCGACAGCGATTACCAGCCCGGGGTAATAGAGGCGCAGGTGTTTCCGGACAGGGAAAAAGCGGCCAAGTACGGCGTATCGGTGGAATCTATAGGTTTTATCATTGACGCATTGTTCGGGAGCTATATTGCCGGCAAGTATACAAAGGGTGACAAGCGATATGATATCCTTGTCGAACTTCAGGAAGACAAAAAAGCGGACCTTGGCGTCATTCCCAGGATGTGGGTCCGAAATATAAACGGCGAAGTGGTGAAACTCGCCGATGTGGTAAAGATAGTGCAAAAGCCGACGGTCGTTTCAATAACGCGCGAGAACAGGGAGCGGGCCGTACGTATCTTTTCCAATGTGCCAACCGGAAAATCGCAGGGCGAGGCGCTCACTGCCGTTGAAAAAATAGCAAAAAAGGTATTGCCGGAAGGTTACAGGATAGTTTTTACCGGAGGCTCGCAGAGTTTCAGGGATTCCTTCTCAAGCCTTTATGTTGCAATGATACTCGGCATATTTGTGGCATATATGGTTCTGGGAATCCAGTTCAACAGTTTTGTTCACCCTTTTGTTGTGCTCCTGGCCCTGCCGTTCTCCATATCCGGGGCTTTCGCGGCCCTGCTTGCCACGGGTAAGACGATAAACATATACAGCATCATAGGCATGATACTTCTGATGGGCATCGTCAAAAAGAATTCCATTTTGCTCGTTGATTTTACCAACCAGAGGAGAAGGCACGGCATGAACGTCAGGGAAGCGCTGCTGGACGCATGCCCGGTGCGTTTAAGGCCCATTATAATGACGTCTATGGCGACGATCGCCGCGGCTGTTCCGCCGGCATTGTCCATAGGACAGGGTTCGGAATCAAGGGTACCGATGGCAATCGTTGTGATAGGCGGCGTGATATTTTCCACGCTTCTTACGCTCCTGGTTGTGCCGTGCGCCTACAGCCTGATGTCCGGGCTGGAAAGAAAAGGGCAGGCTGCAGAAGCCGGGAAAGTAATTGAAAAGGTGGACAACCGGGAAGTGAAGATTAAAAAGTCATGAACGCGTCAATTACCGTTGGTTGAGGAAAAATATGTTGTTTGTGGTTTTGCAAAAAATCGACAAGCAATATAAATATGTGAAGGAGGTGGATATATGAAGATCGGAATTATCGGATCGGGGCAGGTTGCGCAGACTATAGCGCCGAAAATGCTCGAGCTGGGCAACGAGGTCATGATCAGCGCGCGCGATTTGTCTGCGGAAAAGAAGGAAGATTGGGGAAAATTGCCTTCGGTGAACATGTGGGTGGCTGAAATATCCAGGAAGGGGTTTAAGGCTTCGGGCGGAAGTTTCGCCGACGCGGCTCGTTTTGGGGAGGTGATATTTAACTGCACCGAGGGAAGCCATTCCATGGAAGCGTTGCAAGCGGCGGGATATGACAATCTCAAGGGCAAAATATTGATCGACCTGGCAAACCCGCTTGATTTCAGCGGCGGGCCGGTGCCGACCCTAACCGTTTGCAATTCCATAAGCCTTTCGGAGACGCTGCAGAACGTGTTCAAGGAGACAAAAATAGTGAAGGCCCTGAACCATTTGGCTGCCGAGATCATGACAAATCCAGGGGTTTTGGAAGAGGATACCGTGCTTTTTATGGCCGGCAACGATGCCGGGGCAAAAACCTGGGTCATGGATACCGTACTGAAGAAATGGTTCGGCTGGAAGAACGTGATGGATCTCGGGGCGCTGTCATCGGCGCGCGGGATGGAAATGTACCTGCCTTTGTGGGCTACCATTTATGGGCTGGTAAAAACCCCGGATTTTAACATAAAACTTGTCATGGGAAAAAAATCAAAGGCATCTTCCGCAGGCAGGAAAGCGGTAAAGGAACGCAGCCTGGTCGGTACCGGTCATAACAACAAAAGGAGGCAGTAAGACTTCCCGGGCCTGTTCACGGGGGGAAAAATAAAAGAATCCGGGGAAAGGAGGTAAAACTAAAGTGAAAAATATAATTATTACGATAATTACGCTGGTGCTTGTGGCCGGGGCGGTATTGGCGGCAGATCAGGCACCAAAAACCGAGACTGCGGCGAAGATCATGACGTACCAGGGGACGATAATCGACAACCTTTGCGCCACCGGCAACAAGGCGAATCTCGGGAAATTTATCAAGACGCACACCAAAGAAT
Organism: uncultured Spirochaetia bacterium; assembly: GCA_964443355.1. Taxonomy (GTDB): domain Bacteria; phylum Oederibacteriota; class PGYV01; order PGYV01; family Palsa-1178; genus Bog-1181. The sequence goes on along the minus strand of CAYUDX010000001.1, from coordinate 189,908 downwards.
GCGCCCTGATGCCGAACTGCGCGGCCAGCGGGTACTCGCTGTACATGCCCGACGGCAGCCTGATGGCTTTTGACAAGGCAAGCGGCGCAAAGATCCAGAAATTCCTGAAAAAGAAAAGCAGCAAACTTGAGGTCAGCGTTTCCGCCAATTCCATAGACGGCACGTTACAGCTTGTTTCAATAAAGAACGTGCCGGTAAAAGAAGGAACGGTAAAGTAAGTTGATCCTGCAAAACGGGCCGGACAAACGATGTCCGGCCCGTTTTTTATCGACGACCAACTCATTTTATTGCTATTTTAACAATAAAATAGTATAATATATTTCAACAAGGAACGATGAAATAAATTTAAAATTTAAAACCAAAAATTGCAGGCAGTAAATTATAAATGGGTTGACTGGTTGTACTTATTGGTTTTGACTATTAACTTTTGACTTTTTCCAGGAGGTCTCCATGAGCGTGACTATAAAAGACGTGGCAAAAAAGGCAGGCGTATCCCATACTACCGTATCGATGGTGGTCCATGACGACAAAAGGATAACCCCTGAAACCAAGAAAAAGGTCCTTGCCGCCATTGAGGAACTCAAATACCACCCTAATTACCTGGCACGCGGGCTTGTCCAGGGAAAGACCAACACCATAGCCGTAATGGCGACGTTCTTTTCCTCGTTTTTTGAGATGAATTTTCTAAAAGGCATAGAACAGGAAATAGGGGATTCCGAATTCCAGATCAATGAATATTCAACAAGGGGCAGGGGCGGCGTCAAACAGCAAATAATGGAGCAGATATTGTATGGGAAAAGGGCGGATGTTCTCATATCACTTTCGATCAAGCCGGAAAAATCCATGCTGGAAGAATTTAAAAGGAGCGAACTGCCTATAATACTCATAGAAGAGGAAATGAAAGGCGCACATACGCTGAAAACGGACAATTACAAGGGCGGATTTTTGGCCGGTGAATATCTGGTAAAAAAGGGTCACAAGAACATAGGGGTTATCGTGGGAGAAATTAATGGCGACGAGGTAGGGACGAGCCCGGACGAGCGTCTGCGCGGTTTTAAAAGGGCTATCGAGGACAACGGCGCTGTTTTTAACAAGGACCTTGTCATTCAGATAAAAAATTTTGATTACAAGGACGGAAAAGAGGCGCTTAAGGAATATTTATCGGGCGGGGCCAAGCTCGACGCGGTCTTTTGCGCTGCGGGCGATTATGTGGCTATGGGATTCCTTGAAGAGGCAAAACGTCAGGGGGTCAGGGTTCCGCAGGACATAGCGGTCGTGGGATACGATGACCTTGAGATGTCGGCAATTGTTAATCCGCCGCTTACGACGATAAAGCAGTCAATAACCGAGCTTGGAAGGGAAGCCTTCAAGATAGCGGTGCTTGCGGCTGCCGGGAAGTTAAAGGAGCCAAAGTGCATCGTTCTTGCCCCGGAGCTTAAGATCAGGGAATCGGCCTAATGGCACGGATTTTTTCCGGAGGGTTGACATGCGGTTTTTTTTCTGTTATATATATAGCATTAAAAGGATTAATAAAATAATTGATATGACGGTTTGATGGAGGGCTTTTTGAGACTTAAAAATTTGATATTAAAATATGCGGTCATTTTTTTGCTTTTTTTGCCGGCATTTATTTTTGGCGACGATTCCCCCACGGTTACACCTTCGGTTACTGAAACCATAACCGAAACCGTGACTGAATCCTATTCACCGACATCGACAAATTCTGTAACTTCGACAATAACTGAAACGGGAACACCTGCAGACACGGCCACGGCGACGCCCACATTCACGCAAATGGACACGGCCACGGCGACGCCCACATCCACGCAAATGGACACGGCC
>CAYUDX010000001.1:106779-187966 GCA_964443355.1 uncultured Spirochaetia bacterium | reverse complement strand
CGACGCCCACATCCACGCAAATGGACACGGCCACGGCGACGCCCACATCCACGCAGGCAATAACTAACACGAACACACCGACGGACACGGTAACTGAGACGGTATCCGAGACGGATTCTTTCACTCCTACATACACTATAACGGAAACGGCGACTGATTCGGTTTCACCGACCGTGTCGCCCACCATAACGGAATCAAACACCAATACTGCCACGCCGACATTTACCCTGACGGAGACGTTTTCGGTTTCGCCTACTGTGTCGCCGACAATAACCGAATCAAGCACGGGGACTGCAACGCAGACGGTCACAGAAACGGAGACAAATTCGGTTTCGCCGACAATATCACCGACAATAACGGAATCGAGCACAAATACGGACACGCCCACGTTTACCCTTACAGAAACAGATTCGCCGACATTCACCGTAACACAGACTGAAACCGAGTCGGCCACCTTTACCGATACCGCCACAATAACAGCGACATGGACCGGTTCCGTGACACAGACGATAACGGAAACAAGCTCAATAACAGAGACATCAACGACCACGGCCACGGTAACCCAGACGGCGACGGAGACCATCAGCCCGACTGCCAGCGCCACAGTCACACAGACGCAGACAGAAACAGTATCGCCCACATTGCAGCCGGATACATTTACTCCCTCGGCCACCGCATCGCCAACCGTGTCGGTTACCTGGACCGCGACTGAAACCGTGAGTTACACACCCTCATATACGCAGACATTCACTCCGACATATAGCCCCACGAATACCGTTACGGCCACGGTCACACAGACTGCAACACCTTCCTGCACGCCGACGTTTACATTTACAATGACGTTCACAGCAACTCCGACCGTTACGCAAACTGCAACGCCGACATCAACCCCGCAATCGACACCGACGGTCACGCCCACCGCGACTGTCCAGGCTGAAAATTGGGAATATTATCCGAACCCAATAAATCCGTCCGTACAGGACCTTTATATAGCGGCGAATTACGCCTCTGATATGGACGACGTAAAGCTTGATATATATACTGAAAGTCTCCGCAAGGTCAGGGAAATGGATTTTGGCGCCGTCGCGGCCGGAAGCACGACCCTTAAAGTCACGGGCGGGAAACTTGCCGGATTGACAAGAGGCGCCTATTACGTGGTCGTAACCGGGGCAAAGCACGGGGGCGGCAATACAAGATCGGACATTAAGACACTGCTTCTATTATACTAATTCAGCCCTTATATGAATTATCCGGGAGGCGGCATTTATCCTCGGGCGGCGGCCTCCGTTTTTTTTGGAACAATCCGCAATCAACACGCGTCTAAATATTGCGGGTAAGAGCGAGAACTTTACGTGGATTTTTTTTTGCAATATAGTTAGGAAGTCTAATTATTAAGGATGTTAAGTATTATAACCTAAATGAAAGGAATCTTATGGCCAAAAAAACATTCATGCCGTTGCTCCTGATATTCTTCGCCTTTTCCGGCCGGCTCGTTTTTGCTGAAGAACTGACGTGGCCCCAGATAGTGGGCGAAGCCATGAAAAGTTCGCCTTCATTAATATCGGCAAGGGAAAAGTTGAACCAGGCAAAGGCGGCCAGCTGGCTTCCCACAAGTTCGGCCCTTCCGCAGATATCCGCATCCGCTTCCGGATCAAAATCCGGCAACGAGCCCGGAGCGGACGCCACGCCGACGATACTTGGAGGCATCACTTACAATCCCGCAAATACTTACGGTGAGAGCTATTCATACGGACTCAGCGCCAAACAGCTGCTCTTTGACGGGTTTGACACCGCCCAGCAGATGTTAAAAGCCTCGGAAGACCTGAAAGCCGCGGAACTCAATTACAAGATAGCTTCCAGCCAGGTAAGGTATAATTTACGCCAATCTTACGCCCAGCTCATGAAGGCGCAGAAGCAGGTAATAATAACCGGACAGATATATGACCTCAGAAAAAAGCAATATAACGATTTAAGGCTGCGGTATAACTCGGGGACCGAGCACAAAGGGAACCTGTTGAACTCGGAAGCCGACATGGATGAGGCGCAATTTGAGCAGGACCAGGCGTCAAGGCAGCTTGACCTGGCAAAGCTTGACCTGGCATACAAATTAGGCAGGGATAAAAGCGACGGTCTTGAGCTAAAAGAGGATTTTACAGCTGTCGAAGCTACAGATAAGACCCCGGATTTTGACGGGCTTTTCAAGGAAAATTATTCGCAGCTTCTTGCCGCAGCGCAGACACGCTCGGCCGGTTACGCGCTTGGATCCGCTATAAGCTCCATGCTTCCTTCGGTTTATCTGAACGGCAGTCTTGGAAGGGGCGGCGCGGACCTGATGCCCGAGACAACGCAATGGTCATTCGGGTTGAACATGTCTTTCTCGGTTTTTGACGGGGGAAGATCGGCGGCCGAGACAGCGCAGGCTTCGGCGGCGCTCTCCCAGGCAAAAGCCGACGAGATATCGGCCGACCAGCAGGTAATATACGGGTTGAAGAGCGCGTGGAGCGCATTCAAGGATGCGGTGATGACACTGGCCGTCCAGAGCAAATATCTTGCAGCGACCCAGGAACGCGCTCAGATAGCGGACGCGCAGTATTCGACCGGATTGATAGTTTTTAACGACTGGACGATCATACAGGACAGCCTGGTTTCGACACAAAAATCATTTGTGGCGGCCGAGGCCCAGTTACTTATATCTGAAGCAGCCTGGGTACAGGCAAAAGGAGGAACTCTTGAAGATGATGTCAAATAAAAGATCGGCGGCCATCTGGATCGTTGCGCTGATCGTTGTCGCGGCAATCGCGTTCTTTATATTCAGGCCAAAAAAATCGTCCGAAGTGACGGTTGAATACCAGGCGAAAACAGGCAATATAAAAGTTTCCGTGAGTACGACCGGTGTCGTCCAGCCGCAGAACAGGATAGTTGTGAGCCCGCAGATACCTGGCAGGCTGGAATCTGTTTCCGTGGTAGAGGGCGATTACGTAAAAAAAGGGCAGATACTTGCCTACATGAGCTCGACCGACAGGGCGGCCTTGCTTGACGCTGCCCGCTCACAGGGTGAAAAGAACATGCAGGAGTGGGAAGATACTTACAAGCCCATCCCGATGATAGCCCCGATAAGCGGACAGGTCATAGTGCAGACCATAAGGCCTGGCCAGTCGATTGCCACAACGGACGCCGTGGTGGTTCTTTCCGACAGGCTAATAGTCCAGGCCCAGGTCGACGAGACCGACATTGGAAAGCTTAAGCTCGGGCAGAAGACAAACATAAGCCTTGATGCTTATCCGAACACACTGATTGAAGGAACCGTTGACCATATAAATTATGAATCACTTACCGTGAATAACGTCACCATTTACGAGGTCGACATTCTTCCGAAAAGAGTGCCTGATTTTTTCAGGTCGGGTATGACGGCAAACATAGAGGTTGTCGAGCAGGAAAAGGACAACGTGGTGCTGCTGCCGGGAGACGCCGTAAAGAACATCAACGGTAAAAATTTTGTATTTGTAAAAACAACCGATACGGCAAAGCCCGAAAAAAGGGAAGTCGTCACCGGTCTTGTCAACGACGACAGTGATACCGTGGAAATAGTGTCGGGAATAAACTCAGGCGATATTGTTGTAGTGAGAAAGAAAGCATACGTGGCGTCAAAAGGACAGCAGACGGTGAATCCTTTTATGCCTTCAAGGGCGCCGAGCGTCCCGAGAGCTGCGCGTTAAAGCAGGCGGGTTAAGCATTGATCATGCTGTCGCATGAATCAAACAATGAGGTAGCACATGAATATTATTGAAATAAAGCACCTGAACAAGACATACAGGACCGGAAAAGTCGAATTTAAGGCGCTTGACGACGTTTCCGTTACCATAGAAAAGGGCGAGTTTGTCGCCATCATGGGGCCGTCAGGTTCCGGAAAATCCACGCTTATGCATCTTATGGGTTTTCTTGATTCCCCGGATTCGGGTTCATACGTAATAAACGGCAGGGAAACATCGCACCTCTCGGACGACGAATACGCGCAATTGCGCTCCTCGGTTATCGGTTTTGTCTTCCAGCAGTTCCACCTGCTTGCAAGGGAAAGCACCATTGAGAACGTGGAGCTTCCCCTGATATACGCCGGGAACCCCGATTCGAACGGCAGGGGACTCAAATTATTGACCGACGTCGGGCTTGCCTCCAAGGAACACAACATGCCCAATGAATTGTCCGGCGGGGAAAGGCAGAGAGTCGCCGTATCAAGGTCGCTTATAAACGATCCGGACCTTATACTTGCGGATGAACCAACCGGCAACCTTGATTCGAAAAGCCAGACTGAAATAATGGAACTTTTATCTGGACTCAATAAGGCCGGCAAAACCGTTGTCGTTGTGACCCATGACGAGGAAGTTTCCGAATACGCGGCAAGGATAATAAAGATAAGGGACGGAAAGGTCGTATCCGACGAAAAGAAACAGGGAAGAAATTACGTGCCACCGACGGATCCGGATGTCAGGAAAAGCAATGAAAAGGCCGGGGTAAAACCTGTAATAACCAGGATAGAATTTGTGGATTATATAAGGCAGGCTTATAATTCAATTTTAGGCAACAAAATGCGCTCGATTCTTTCCATGCTGGGCATACTCATAGGCGTGGCGGCTGTCATAGCAATGCTTGGCGTAGGACAGGGTGCAAAGGATTCCATAGCAAAAAGCCTCTCGTCTCTGGGATCAAATTTGCTGACCGTCATACCGGGCAATATCCGCGTTGGCGGTGTTTCGATGGGAACCGGGACCGTGACGCGCTTTACCGAGCAGGATCTTGAAGCCCTGGAAAAATTGCCGGATGTTAAATTTGTGTCGGGAACGGCGAGCGGAAGGGGCCAGGTAACTTTTGCCGGCAAGAACTGGAACACTTCGATCCAGGGAGTGGGCGTAAATTATCCGGTCATGAGAAATTCCGTGCCCACATTCGGGGCTTTCTTTACGGATGAAGATATACGCTCCAGGGACAGGGTTTGTCTTCTGGGGCAGACCGTTATCAATAATTTGTTCGGCGAATCAAATCCTGTGGGCAGGCAGATCAAAATAAACAGGATAGCCTTCAAAGTCATAGGCGTATTGCCGATCAAGGGGGCGACGGGATTCAGGGACCAGGACGATATTATTATCCTGCCGTTGTCGACGGCCATGTACAGGCTCCTTGGTAAAATTTATATTGATTCAATAGACGTCCAGGTCAAGGACATGAACCTGATGGACATCGCCCAGGATGAAATCACGCAGGTTATCAGGAAAAAACACAGGATCACGAACCCGGATGACACAAGTTTCCAGATAATGAACATGGCAGAACTGCAGAAAACTTTCGCGCAGACGTCGGAAGCCATGTCGCTTTTGCTCGGATTCATAGCGGCAATATCGCTTCTTGTCGGCGGCATAGGCATCATGAATATAATGCTGGTTTCCGTGACGGAGCGTACGAGGGAAATAGGGCTGAGAAAGGCTATCGGCGCCAAAAGAAAAGACATCCTTACGCAGTTCCTGATAGAAGCCGTGTTGATGACATTTTTGGGCGGCGTGGCGGGAATATTGCTCGGCGGCCTTATAGCGTTCCTTATTTCTGTATTCGCAAAATGGAACGTGGAAGTATCTGTTTTTGCGATACTTGGAGTAACCCTGTTCTCCATAGCGGTCGGGGTTGTCTTTGGTATCATGCCCGCGAGAAAAGCAGCGGAACTAAGCCCGATCGACGCGTTAAGATACGAATAACCGGTAAAATATCCCGACCCGGACCGGGTCGGGATATTTTACCGGTTGCATGGAAAGCCTGAATATCGCACTAAAAAAATAAAACAGATGTTATCCGTGAAGGCGGCATAATAATGGCTTGCCATCAATGCGCGATGTGTGGTATATACTATTGTAGATACTTTTGTTCCGCTGGACGTGAGGAGCATATAAAATCCATGGGCTTACACCCATGGTGTTTTTATTGACAGGCAAAAAAAGAGAGGGAAAAACAAAATGGCGACTACGATCAAGGATATTGCAAGGATGGTCGGAGTAACACCAACGACGGTCTCTATGGCCGTCCGCGGCGATAAGAGGATAAGCCCTTCAACGAGGGAGAAAGTACTTAAGGCTGCCAAGGAACTTAATTACAGGCCTAATTACACTGGAAGGAACCTGGTAAACGGAAAGACAAATATAGTGGCGATAGCCTCGACATTTTTTTCATCGTTGTTTGCGTCGGAAATAATGCGCGGTATAGAGTCCATATCATGCGGGGAAAGCGTGCGGTTGAATCAGTACACGTCGCGCGGCGACATGGAGAAGGAATCGGAGCTGCTCAGGGAGATACTTTATTCTGTAAGGCCCAAGGCTCTCATAACACTTGGCATAAAGCCTGAACAGGCGGTAGTTGAGGAATATCAGAAAGAGAGCACGCCGATCATACTTCTTGAAGAGATGGTCCCGGGGGCGGCTACCATAAAAGCGGACAATAAAAAAGGCGGTTTTCTTGCCACGGATTTTCTCCTGAAAAAGGGAAGGACCAGGATAGGATTGGTTGTTGGCAGGATACAGGATGAACTTGGAGGAGCCAGCGCCTCGGAAAGGCTTGAGGGCTATAAAGAGGCCCTTTACATGCACGGCATAAGCTTCAACCCTGAAAGGGTGATCGAGGTGGCGCACTATTCATATGAAGACGGCATCGACGCCTTTAACAGGCTGTACAAGCGTGATGCCAAATTTGACGCGGTTTTTTGCGCCGCAGGGGACATGACGGCGGCCGGCCTGCTGAAACGCGCCCATGAAAGATCGGTCAATGTGGCGGAAGATCTCTCCGTGGTTGGTTACGACGATAATATAATAGCTTCAGTGGTCACACCGTCCCTTACAACAGTCAGACAGCCTGTTTTTGAAATGGGAATGGCGGCAATCAATCTCGCAATGGATATAATAAATCTCAGGGAAAAACCGCAGGTAATAAGTTTTGAACCCAATCTCATAATAAGGGAAAGCGCCTGAAGGATATCTTTTCCGCATTTTTGTGGTATAATGGCCTATAAGATATAAAAGATTTTTAATGTTGACCAAAATAACAAAGGGCGCGGCAAAATGCGTATAATAAAATCCGGGAATTTTTACAGCGTGGACGCTTTTCTCAGCGATTTTTCGGGAGGAGAACACGACGTCCAGAAGATAAATCCCGCCGCTATTTTTGGGTCCGCTGAATACGGCGACCTTATATTGTACGAGGCGACGCCGGGCGACGATGACGGGAACATGGAATCAGTTATCAGGGAAAAAGAACGCGTGGGCGCCAGGCTGGTGTTCATGGTGCCGGCGGAGTCCAATGAGGAATATATCACATCCCTGGAGAGGCTTGGCGCCGATGAAGTAATTAAAATGCCTTGCGAATACGAGACTTTTTCAGCTGCCCTTAAAAAATTCACGCCTGTAGCCGGACATACCGGAGCAAGAGAAGAATTTGGAATAGTAGGAAATTCCCCCCAGCTTGATTTTATCAGGAATTTCATAAAAAAAGTGGCCAAATCCAACATCCCCGTGCTCATAGAAGGCGAAAGCGGCACCGGCAAAGAGCTGGCGGCTTACGGGGTGCACAAGGCAAGCCTGCGCTCGGACCAGCCTTTCATCCCGGTGAACTGCGGCGCCATACCTAAGGAACTCCTTGAAAATGAATTCTTCGGCCATGAAAAAGGCTCCTTTACCGGAGCCATAAACGACAAAAAAGGTTTGTTTGAGATAGCGGACAAGGGAACTTTGTTCATAGATGAAATAGGGGAGATGGACCCTTCGGCCCAGGTGAAATTATTGAGGGCGCTGGAAACCGGAAAATTCATGCGCATAGGCGGCGCCAGGGAAATAAAGGTGGACGTGCGCATAGTGGCGGCAACAAACAGGGATGTGAAAGAGGAAATGAAGGCCGGCCGTTTCCGCAAGGATCTTTTTTACCGGTTGAGCTCCATATTGATAAAACTCCCGGCGCTGCGCGACAGGCGCGAGGACATACCGGTGCTGGCCGAGTACTTCCTTTCACATTCCAGGGTAAACCCCGAAGAGGCGTTCCATAAAAAAATATCAAAAGAGGCGATGGAAGTCCTGTCCTCGTACAATTGGCCCGGCAATGTCAGGGAACTGCTTAATGTGATCGAGCGCTCCGTTGTCCTTTCCGAAAAAAGGATCGTCATAACAAAAGGGGATTTTCCAACGCATCTGACCGATGCCGGCGAGACGCAATATGACGCCGAAGAAAAATACCCGGAGATCACGGGGCAGGAGACAAAACACGGGCCTTTCATGGCCATGATGGAAAAAAGGTTCATCGCTTCCGCCCTAAAATACAACGGCATGGATAAAACGAAGACCGCGGCCGCCATCGGCATAAGCATAGCCAATTTATACAGGAAAATAAGGAAATACAATCTGGAGTGATCCGCCTCCCATGTCAATAATGATAATCATTTATCCATCTTGATAAGCCGAACGACACCTTCCAAAAATAATATGCCAATAAACGAAGCTCATTAATGACGGCACGATAGTTGCTCATATCTTCTGTGTTATAAAAAATTTGTGGAGGAAAAGAAATGCAGAAGATTTTTATGGCTTTTTTCATCGTGCTTGTCCCTGTAATGTTAAACGCAGGAAATATACAGCTTGCATCGATACAGCGTTATGAGGATTCGGGAAAATTGGCCGCCGCAATCGAGAAAACAGCGGACGTTCCAGACGGGATAGACGCGGCAACATGTTCTTTGATGGGGGCTGTGCCGGTAATAGTCGAGGGGCCGACAAAGCTCGAGTTCTGGTGGAGGGGAAGCGATTCAGGCGTGATCACGCTTTATGTAAACGGTCATCCGCAGGCCGTGGTGGAAAGGGACGAAGGATGGAAGAAATTTACATATACCATTACCGAAGCCGGAGTGCATACAATAAAATGGATATTTACAAGAAATAGCTGAAAATAATGGCTGTTTCTGAAATACAATGCCATAAAGTGAAAAGCAGGGGCCTATAAACATGGCCCCTGCTTTTTTCTTCATAAAAACAAAACTCTTTACAAAAACCCCCAAATTTGTAATAATAACGGCTGAATTTTTTTCATGCAGAAAAGCTCTGTAATAGCTGACGAAAGACGGTATTTTACCGTAAAATAATTCCAAATTCTTTCAAGGAGGTATCTGTAAATGGCAGATCCTGTAGTAGCAGCACAAGCAATAACGCAGACTGTCGCAGTTGCCGCGGAAGTAGTCCAGAAGACGGCCGAGCACATCAGGCTTACACCGCTCACGTCTTTTGAGAACACGGCGCTGTGGGTGGTCTGGGGCACGTCCTTACTTGCTCTGGTTTATGGATTTTACCTGATGTTCGAGATCCTTTCGAAATCAAGGGGAACCCAGAAGATGATCGAGATAAACGCCGAGATCAAAAAGGGCGCGAAAGCGTACCTGGGCCGTCAGTTTTCGACGATCATCTGGCTCGTAATCGGATTAATGGTGGTTTTGTTCCTGACCACGGTCGTTGACCCTGCCCTTGGTTATTCATCGGAGCAGATGATGAAGATCAGGATAGGAAGGACGCTCGCATTTTTCCTCGGAGCGCTGGCTTCGGCGGTAACAGGAACGGTCGGAATGCTCCTGGCCGTTGAAGGAAATGTCAGGGTGGCCGCAGGTGCGGTCGACAAAGGCAAAAGGGAAGCTTTAACAATAGCTTTCAGGACGGGCTCGATCGCCGGAATGTTCACGATCGGACTCGGACTGCTCGGCGCCACATCGATATTTTTGATATTCCAGACCGAAGCATCGTCGATATCCGACGTCCTTATCGGATTCGGTTTCGGCGGATGCCTGCTCGCCCTTTTTATGAGGGTTGGCGGCGGAATATTTACGAAGGCCGCGGACGTAGGGGCGGACCTGGTTGGAAAAGTTGAAAAGAACATACCCGAGGATGATCCACGCAATGCAGCCACGATAGCCGACAACGTTGGAGACAACGTGGGCGACTGCGCCGGTATGGCAGCGGACATCTTTGAGTCATATGAAGTAACGCTCGTCGCGGCCATGATACTCGGCGCGACGGTTTTCGGCAACATGGGAGTTATTTTCCCGCTTTTCGTCCGCGCCATCGGAGTCATCGCTTCGATCATCGGGACATACGCAGTGCGTTCAAACAGCGACGAGGAACACGCAATGAAGCCGATACAGAGGGGCTTCATGCTGGCTTCGGTGCTTTCAATTATCGGCTTTGTCGCGGTAACTGTCATGTACCTGATACCGGCGCTGACTGAATGGATCAAGAATAAGCCGGACCTGTTCGTGGGTGCGCCGGCCAACGGTGCGATGCTGCTTGGATGGAAACTTTGCATAATCACCACAATAGGAATAGTCCTCTCGTTCGTCATTTCCAAGATAACGGAACATTTCACAACGACAGAGGATAAACCTGTAAAAGAGATAGTAAAATCGACGCTCACCGGGCCGGCGACCGTAATTCTCACCGGAACGGCGGAAGGAATGGAATCGTCGGTTTGGGCCATCGTTTCGATAGCCATTGCCATGGCGATTTCCATCCTTACATTTACCATCATGCCGGTCGGTACGGCTGCGGTAGTCACGGCGCAGACGCTTTATGGAATAGCGCTTATCGGACTTGGAATGCTCACGGTAACGGGTATCATCGTTTCCGAGGACACATTCGGGCCGGTATCAGACAACGCGCAGGGCATCGGCGAAATGGCGCAGCTCCCGGCAAAGGGAAGGGCGGCATTGGACGAGCTTGACGCCGTTGGAAATTCCACAAAGGCAATAACAAAGGGATTCGCGATAGCGACTGCGGTCATCGCGGCAGTATCGCTTTTTTCGTCATTCAACGAAGTAACAGGAGTTCCGTTCATCAACCTTTCAAGCCCGATAGTGTTTATCGGACTTTTGATAGGCGGCGGAGTTCCTTTCCTTTTCTCGTCACTTCTCATCCGCGCCGTCAGCAGGGCGGCATTCCTTGTTGTCAATGAAGTAAGAAGGCAGTTCAAGGAGATCAAAGGGCTGATGTCGGGCAAGGAAAAACCGGAATCGGCAAAAGTAGTGGATATATGCACGAAGGCCGCGCTCAAAGAACTCGTTAGTCCGGCCCTTCTCGCGATACTCATGCCTGTCGCAATGGGCTTCCTTTTCAAGGCTGAAGGCCTCGGCGGATACCTCGCCGGAGTCATCCTTGTCGGACAGCTCATGGCCGTTTACCTTTCGAACACGGGCGGCGCATGGGACAATGCAAAGAAATCTGTCGAACAGATGGGGCTCAAAGGCTCTGACAGGCACAAAGCGGCTGTCATCGGAGACACGGTCGGAGACCCGTATAAAGATACCGCGGGTCCGGCGTTGAACCCGCTCATCAAGGTCATGAACCTCGTGGCCCTTTTGATCGCTCCGATAATAGTGAAGTACCCGGGTTATGACTGGGTGACAATAACGGTTGTTGTTGTCTGTCTTGGCATAATCGCGATCGGGCTTTCCTATTCAAAGAGGGAAGACGAGACTGTGAAAAAGATTTCGGAGGAAGTAAGCGCGAAAGTTTCGAAAGCAAAGTAATAAAGAGGCATAGCGTAAAGCTATGCAGGCAATATGCGGGGGGCCGGTGATGAACCGGCCCCCTGTTTTTTTTATAAGGCAAGAGCTTTCAGAGAGGAGAAAGGTGATAGGAGATTGAAAGCCTGGCATTATAGGCCTGTTCCCGATGTAGGGGCGGACCTATGTGTCCGCCCGCGCCCTGGTTCGGCCGCTATGGCAGTCAAATACTGATTTAAAGAGATTCAAATGTATGGTAGAATCAAGGACATCAAATTTAAAATTTCTTCAGGCCTTTTAATGGCTAATAAGGAGATAAAATGGAAGTAGGGATAGTAGGGTTGCCCAATGTGGGAAAGAGCACGACTTTTAACGTCCTGACAAAGACCGCGGGCGCGGCCGTTGCCAATTACGAGTTCTGCACCATTGAACCCAACGTGGGTATAGTCGCGGTGCCGGACGCGCGCCTTGATTTCCTTTATAAGATATACAACGACGGTAAGACAACCTATGTGCCGGCGACGTTTAAATTTGTCGATATCGCCGGCCTTGTGAAGGGCGCGTCGAAGGGCGAGGGGCTGGGGAACAAATTCCTGGCAAACATCAGGGAAGTGGACGCCATAGCGCATGTTGTAAGGGTATTTACCGACCCGAACGTGGTGCGAACCCTTGGAAAACTTAATCCGCAGGGCGACATTGAGACCATAGAGACGGAGCTGATGCTCGCGGACCTGGACAGCGTCACAAAAGGGTTCCAGAAAGTGGAGCGCTCGGCAAAATCCGGCAACGACAAGGAAGCCCTGAAAAAATACGAGGCCCTTAAAAAGGTAAAGGATGCCCTTGAGAACGGCATGCCCGCTAACTCCGTGGGGTTGACCTCCGAGGAAAAATTGCAGGTTAAAGAGCTCGGGCTGCTGACCTTAAAGCCGGTACTTTACGTCCTTAACACGGATGAGGACAAGATAGAGGGATTTGAAAAATATTTCCCGGAGCTCGTCGAATACATCAAAAAACGGGGCGGGGAATATGCGGTCATATCGGCGAAAATCGAAGGGGAAATGATGGAACTCGGCGAGGAAGAGAAAAAGGAATACCTGAAGGAACTTGGATTTGAGTATAAGGGATTCGATGAATTCATACGACACGCCTACAGGCTGCTTGACCTGATAACTTTTTTGACGGCCGGGCCGCAGGAAGTGCGGGCATGGCCGATAAGGAGGGCCTCAAAGGCTGAAGAGGCCGCGGGCAAGATACACTCCGACATCCAACGCGGTTTTATAAAGGCCGAAGTGATGAAATTCGAGGAATTCAAGAACGTTAAGGATGAGGTTAAAATGAAGGAAATGGGATTAGTGCGCAGTGAAGGGCGCGATTACATAATGCAGGACGGTGATATAGTATATTTTAAGTTCAATGTGTAGGTTTTTCGTGAACTTTATGACATCATCGAACGTCTAATCTTGATAAAAGGTCATATTTCTATATGTGTTTTTGTAAAAATTGGAGGTTTTTAAATGAGCAAGATTATAAAGGCTGTTTTTATCCCGGTTATCATAATGTTTTTTTACGCCGCGGCCATTTGTGCGGGAGCCAAATACCAGGTCGTAAAAAAAATACAGCTTGAAGGCGCGGAAGGATGGGATTATTTGACGGTGGACAGCGCCGCTTCAAGGCTTTACGTTTCCCGGGGGACACATGTTATTGTGATAGACACCGAAAGGAATACGGTGACCGGCGAGATACCCGCGACGGACGGGGTGCACGGCATAGCCGTTGCGGAGGAATTCAACCGCGGCTTCACCAGCAACGGGAAATCAAACACATCCACGATCTTCGATCTTAAGACCCTGAAGACCATCGGTGAAGTGAAGACCGGCGGGAACCCGGACGCCATAATATACGATACGTTCTCAAAAAAAGTATTCACATTCAACGGCAGGACAAATGACGCAACAATGATAGACGCCGCCACCGGGAAAGTTGCCGGCGCCATAGCACTCGGGGGCAAACCCGAATACGCTTGCAGCGACGGAGCGGGTCTTGTTTATGTCAATATCGAGGACACGTCGGAAGTGGCGGAAATTGACGCTGTGAAAGGTGTTGTAACAAGGCGCTTTTCCATAAAACCCGGAGTTGAGCCCACGGGCATAGCCATCGATGTGAAAAATCATCTGGTTTTTTCCGGGTGCCATAATAAATTGATGACGGTCCTGGACATTAAAAACGGGAAAATAACAGCCTCTATTCCGGTCGGCTCCGGCGTGGATGGATGCGGCTTCGACCCGGACAGGGGGCTGGCTTTCTGCTCGAACGGCGGGGACGGAACACTTTCGGTCATAAAAGAGACCGGCGATGGACAATTCGGGGTCATCCAGACCGCTGCGACGCAAAAAGGGGCGCGCACAATGGCCGTGGACGTTTCAACGCATAAGATATTCCTTCCGACAGCCGGTTTTGGCCCCATGCCAGCGCAGACGCCGGGAGGCGCAAGGCAGCATCCGCCGATCATCAGCGGGACTTTTGTAATACTGGTGGTTGAATAACAGATAATCTTATTAATTTTAAATAAATTTAAAATAAACAAACTTTGTGATATTATCTTTATCGGCATTATATGACTGAAAAAATTGGAAAAAGAGGTATGGAAAAATGAACAGAACAATGTTTTTTATGATCGTATTTACTTTTATTTTTATTGCAACGGCTTTTAGCCGGGTGTTTGCGGACGACCAGAATGTAACGCCCCTGAGCTATGATGATTGTTATAAAATAGCCCTTTCAAATTCGGACGCCGTAAAGATACAGGAGGAAAACCTCAGGCAGGCAAATATGGCGAAGATGAGCGCTATAGGAGGTTTTTTGCCGTCAATTTCAGTGGAGCATTTAAGGGATTTCGGCATCAGCAGTTTTGGCGGCGGAGGATACTCTGACGAGGGGTGGGAATCGGAAATTGTTGCAACACAGCCTGTTTTTCACGGCCTTGAAAAGATAAATGAACTTTCTGTTTATGACAGGGAAGCTTATAAGCAGGAACTGAACCTTATTTCCACAAAAAGGACGCTGGCTGAAAGTACGGCAAACGCCTTCTACGCGCTCGCTTCGGCACAGGCGGACATAATAAACCTTCAGGACGCACTTTCGTTCATGCTCGCAAGGGTAAAGGAACTCAAACAGTGGCAGGAACTCGGCAAATCAAGGCCCAGCGAAGTTTATGCCACCGAATCAAATGCGGCGCTTATCGCGACCCAGCTTGAACAGTCAAAGGCGCAGGTTGACGACGCCTCGGACGCACTGGCAAGGGTTCTCGGGGTGGAATATCAGGTTGCGGTAATACAGCCGTCAGAAAGCGCGGATACCGTGGCGGACATAAATGTGACATTTACGGCGGAGAACCGCTCGGACGTTCTGGCTCAAAAAGCAGAGGTCGAAGCTTCGGATAAAAGAATAGCCTCCGGCCTCGGAGTATTGCTGCCGCAGGTGGATATTTCAGCCGCGAAAGTGCTCGGCGGAACCCCGTATTTAGGGGCCACGGCATATAAGGACGCCGGATGGCAGTTCATGTTAACGGCGCAATACCCTATATTCCAGGGAGGACAGAGGGTATTTGACACGATAGCGGCCTTCTCGCAGAGGGAAGCGGCCTACAGGCAGTATATTTCAACCTTGCTTGACGTGAAATATGAACTGCGGTCCAGGGTAAGGGATTTCGCGGCAGCAGGAAAAATAGAGGCGGCCATGAAGGACGCCTACGCAAAGGCTACGCAGTCATTAAACGCCCAGGTAACGGATTATAAATACGGCCTGGTTACCAACGTGGACGTCCTGCAGGCAATGTCGGATTCCACTTCCGTAAAGCAGTCGCTGGACAGGACAATAATTACGAGGGAACTTGATAAAAAATTACTTGAGATATCCGCGGAGGTCGTAAAATGACACTATCAGACCAGTCAATTAAAAATCCGGTCATGGCATGGATGATACTGATCGGGATAATTGTTTTCGGCGCCATATCATATACCGGGCTCGGAAAATCACTGATGCCGGACGTGGATTTCCCTGTTTTGACGGTTACAATAACCTGGGCGGGAGCGGCGCCGGATGTTGTCGAATCACAGGTAACGGACGTGGTGGAAGGCGCGGTAATAGGAATTGACGGAGTGACGGAAGTTACTTCTTCTTCAACAAGAGGCGCGTCGCAGGTTACGGTGCAGTTTACCCTGGACAAGAACATAGACTCGGCCCTCCAGCAGGTGCAGTCGGCGCTTGCCTCGGTTGCCAAAAACCTCCCCAACGACATCGACCCGGCCATTATTAAAAAATCCAATCCGGATGCATCCCCGATAATATGGCTTTCGTTTTCGGGGACCAGACCGACCCAGTTCCTCATGGAATATACAAAGAATTACCTCAACGACGCTTTCGCGTCGGTGCCCGGTGTCGCGCAGGTCATGCTCGGCGGCTATTTGAACCCGTCGCTCAGGGTATGGCTTGACCCGAAAAAAATGATACAAAAAGAGATAACAACGGACGACATATTGAACGCCATCGCAAGCGGCCATGACGAGGTGCCGGCCGGATTTATCGACAACGGCACAAGGGAAACCTCCATAAGGCTTCTCGGTGAGGCGGCAAGCGCCCCGGAATTCGCCTCCATTGTCATCCCGTCAAGAAGGGGAATGTCTATATGGAAGCCTATCAGGATAGGGGAAGTGGCGCGCGTCGAGGAAGGCCTTGAGGACGCATTGACCGTGGCAAGGACTCCGGACGGGACCGCCGTGGGGCTCGGTATCATAAAACAGCCGGGTTCCAATGCTGTTGAAGTCGCCCACGGGGTGAAGAAAAGGGTCGAAGAAATAAGGAAGATACTTCCGGAGGGAACGCGCCTTGATGTGCGTTTTGACACAACCAAATTCATCGAGGATTCCTCGAACGACATGAATTTTGTAATATTCCTTTCCATAATATTGACCGCCATCGTATGCTGGCTGTTTCTGGGGTCGTTCAACACCGCCCTTAATGTGTCGCTCACAATCCCCATGTCCATATTCGGGGCCTTCTTTTTCATTAAACTATTCGGTTTTACTCTTAATACTTTTACCTTCCTGGGTCTATCGCTTGTCATAGGAATAGTCGTCGATGACGCCATCATGATGGTGGAAAATATCGCACGGCACAGGGAAGAAGGGGAATCGAAAATAAGGGCGGCGTTAAAGGGCTCAAAGGAGATAACCTTTGCCGCCGTGGCCGCCACATTGGCCATAATTGCCATATTCGCTCCGGTGTTATTCATGCCGGGCGTCATCGGCAGGTATTTTTTCCAGTTCGGCGTCACCATATCGGCCGCGGTATTGATATCGCTGCTCGGGGCACTTACCATTACCCCGATGTACGCTTCGCAGTATATGCCCGCACCCGCTGATTCAAAGGGCAAGAGGCCTTTCATGGACGTGTTCATGGACTGGCTCAGGGACGCCTACCATGGTTTCCTTAAGATATGCCTTGAAAACAGGTGGAAAGTCATACTGACGTCGCTTTTAATATTTGCGGTATCAATGGTAATATTCGTTTTCCTGAAAAAAGAATTTGTGCCGCCGCAGGACCAGGGAAGGCTCTCTGTGAATATACAGACGCCTCCGGGTTCGGCTTTTGAATTTACCGACGAGGTGTTCAAGAAAGCGGAAAAAATTGTGGCTGACAGGCCGGAGACGGACAGTTATTTTTCGATAATAGGTTTCGGCAGTTCCAATTCAGGCGGCATACAGGTTACTTTCAAGGATAAAAGCAAAAGACCGGCGGATCCGGCATCACACAGGGTCCTGACCCAGATGCAGATAGCCGACATCCTCAGGAAACAGCTCAAACAGGTTCCGGGAATAAGCGTAATAAGTATGATTGACCCGTCCCTTCAGGGATTTACGGCAAAAAGGGGATATCCGGTGGAATTCATGTTAATGGGGCCGGACTGGGACAAGCTGGCCGACCTTTCCGCGGGAATGGTCAAGGATATGGAACAGACGGGGCTTATGGTCGACGCCGACTCAGACTATAAAACCGGCGTGACGGAAGCGCTTGTTTATCCGGACAGGGCCAAGGCGGCCGCGCGCGGCGTGAATATGTCGACGATAGGCGACGCTCTGAACGCCTCCTATGGCGGATTAAAATACGGCAAATACACCAAGAACGGGAAAAGATATGACGTCACAGTCGAGCTTGACAAGACGGACAGGACCGACATTCAGGGTATCTTGAGTTCCTATGTCAGGAACAATCAGGGAGAGCTAATAAAGCTTTCCGATGTCGTGAGCGTCAAGGAAAAACCGACAGTCACTTCCATAACAAGGGAGAACAGGGAAAGAGCAATAAGGCTTTACGCGAATATTGCCATGGGAAAATCGCAGGGCGACGCGTTAAATGCCGTGGATCAGCTGGCGAAAAAACTCCCGGACGGATACAGGATATTTTTCATAGGTTCTTCACAGAGCTTCAGGGATTCGAACGTAAGCCTGCTTATAGCGCTGTTCCTCGGCATATTTGTGGCATACATGGTGCTTGGAACGCAGTTCAATTCGTTCGTTCATCCGGTATCCGTATTGATGGCCCTGCCGTTCTCGGTAACGGGAGCGTTCATAGCCCTGTTTGTGGCACATCAAACGCTGAATATTTACAGCCTGATAGGGATAATATTGCTTATGGGAATAGTAAAAAAGAACTCGATTCTCCTGGTCGATTTTACAAATCAACGCCGCGCGGCCGGCATGAACGTCAAGGACGCGCTGCTCCACGCTTGTCCCATCCGTTTAAGGCCGATACTTATGACCTCGGCAGCGACAATTGCTGCGGCTATACCGCCGGCTCTTGCCATCGGGCCTGGAGCTGAAACCCGCGTGCCAATGGCTGTAGTCGTCATCGGCGGAGTGTTCTTTTCCACGCTTTTGACGCTTTTTGTAGTGCCTTGCGCATACAGCCTCCTTTCCAGCCTTGAGAATAAGCACCATGTGGAAGAGGTCCATCTTGCGATGAAAGAGCTGGGGCAGGAAGAACCGAAAGTTACCATGGTAAAGAAAAAAACAAAATAAAGCATTTGTTGCCATATGATCGTTAAAGGCGGGTGGAAAAACCACCCGCCTTTTTTTTTGAGCCTATTGACACGGATATAAGGGTGTTGTAATATGAACCATCACAAAATACGGCCAAATTAACAGCCGCTATCATACTAAAAAGAAGGCAACATAATTGCAGCTTAAGATGAAAGATGTCATGGAACTGCTCGGCTCCACCGAGACGGCCGTGCTGAAATACATAAAGGAAAAAGGCCTTCCGGGCCGGATGATAAACCACCAGTATAATTTCAACAAGGAAGAACTCAAGGAATGGGTCCTGAAGAACGGCATGGCCGTATCGGAAAAATTCCTTGAGATGAACCTCGTCAAGATCCCGGTGTCCATATACAACCTTGTAAAAAAAGGCGGTATAATCATCGGCGTAGAGGGTGACACCCCGGGCGAAATTTTGACCCATGCCGTCGCAAAAATGGAAATTTCAAATGGCGTAAAAAGGGAAGACGTACTGATGTCCCTCATCGAAAGGGAAGAGCTCATGCCCACGGCCGTCGGCCGGGGAATTGCCATACCGCATCCCAGGAACCCCATAATATCAGACATTGAGAACGAATCGGTGACGGTCTGCACCCTTAAAAAACCGGCGGACTACGGCGCCGTGGACGGGAAAAAGGTTCATACTCTTTTCATAGTGATGAGCGCCAACTCTCGCAGGCACCTGGAAATACTTTCCAAACTCCTGTTTTTGTGCCAGCAGGAAATCCTGATAAAAATGCTTGAAACGGGAGAGCCTCCGGAGGCGATACTCTCATACATGGAAACAAAGGAAAAAGAGATCAGGGAGAGGAAACCTTGAGCCTTTTTCTTGCCGGGGCGGTCATTATAACGGCCGGCGGCCTGTTCGGCTCGCTGGTGAAGGAAAAATACAGGGCGTATTTCGTAAGCGCTGCCGTATTTGCCGGCGCGGCGGCGTCACTATGGACGGCCATGAACGTACTCTTTTTTCAAGGCCCGGCAACGGCGGTTTTTTGCGGGATAATATTCTCCATGGACCGGCTGTCGGCTTTTTTTACCGCAATAATATGCGTCATGGGGTTTTTTAGCGTCC
The DNA here is from genome assembly GCA_964443355.1 of uncultured Spirochaetia bacterium. Classification (GTDB taxonomy): domain Bacteria; phylum Oederibacteriota; class PGYV01; order PGYV01; family Palsa-1178; genus Bog-1181. Next base: position 168,243 of record CAYUDX010000001.1, on the reverse strand, counting down.
TTTACTCGGCCTATTACATGAAAAGTTATTTCTCGAAGGGCATGACCTTAAAGTCGCATTACATCTTCCTTACCATATTGTTATCCTCCATGCTCTTAATAACGGTTTCACGCGACGCCGTGACATTTATGATAAGCTGGGAAATAATGGCGCTGTCCTCTTTTTTTCTTGTGACATTCGAGAACGAGAAAAAAGAAGTTTTTGAGGCGGGCATTTATTACCTTATACTGTCGCACATAAGCGCGGCTCTGCTTTTGGCCGGGTTCGCCGTGGCGTCAAACGGGGGGATGAACCTTTCATTTGATTCGCTTTCCGCTGCTTTAAAGAGGTCGCCTGATATCGCAACGGCGCCCTTCGCCCTCCTTTTCCTGGGATTTGCGGTAAAAGCTGGCGTTGTGCCGGCGCACACATGGCTTCCGAAAGCGCATCCCGCGGCGCCGAGCCATGTATCCGGGTTAATGTCCGGCGTGATGATAAAGATGGGGATATACGGCATGGCGAGGACGATAATGATGATGCCCGCCATTGCTCCGGCAGCGGGCTACACCGTGCTTTTCTTCGGCATATTGACGGCCCTTACGGGAATTCTTTATACGCTCACGCAGAGGGACATCAAGAGGATGCTGGCGTATTCAAGCATAGAGAACATAGGAATAATAACAGCCGGACTCGGCCTGGGAATGCTGGGAATATCGTATCACAGGCCGCTTATGGCGATGCTGGGTTTCCTCGGAGCGCTGATGCATGTGCTCAACCATTCCGTCTTCAAGGAACTCTTGTTTTTTGGGGCGGGCACGATTTACCGGCGCGTCCACACCAGGGACATCGAGCACATGGGCGGGCTGGCGAAAAAGATGCCTCTGCTTTCGATATGTTTTTTAATTGGTTCTGCCGCTATAGCCGGATTGCCCGGGCTTAACGGGTTCATAAGCGAATTCATCCTGTATTTGTCCATGCTTCAGGCCGCCCAATCAGGGGTCATAATACTTGCGGCAGCCGGGATAGCCGCCATCGCCGGGCTGGCATTTACCGGCGCAATGGCCGTTATATCCTTTACAAGAATTTATTCCGCGGCATTTCTCGGGTCGTCAAGGTCAAAAAACCATGAAATTGAAAAAGGCGAGGGTATACTCGGGCCGGTAATTTTTATATCACTCGCCGCCGTCTGTTTCTGTATAGGGTTGCTGCCCCAGCTTTTTTATTACGCGCCACTGATGCCGGCCATGGACATGATATCGGGCGCAGGGCTTGCCGCAGTTAATAACACGGCGCTGGTGAAACCTCTTGCCTCGCTGTCGGCTTTATTTTTTATCCTGTGCGGTTTTGTCATGGTTGTCCTGGCAATTAAATCGGTATTTTTGAGGAAGAGAACGGCGCACGCTGCTACCTGGGGGTGCGGTTACAGGGCGGTCACGACAAGGATGCAGTATAGCGCGTATTCGTATTCCGAGCCTTTCACCAGGATAATGGACCCGTTTATTGAAAAACAAAAAAATGAAATAAAACCCGCGGGATTTTTTCCGGAAAAGGCCTCATATGAGCCTGTTTTTTCCGACGCCTTTGAAAAATTACTGGTAAGGCCGGTTGCCGCCGGCGTTCGGCGGTTCCTGAAACTGTTCGTCTGGATCCAGAGCGGCAGCATGCAGCGCTACATCCTTTACGGCATAATTTTCCTGGTAATATCCCTTATATGGGCGGTGAAATGATGGCCATCCTGTTTTTTATACTTGTGGTAGTGTTCATGCCGTTCATATCCGCCGGCGTCATTGTCAGGGTGAAATCGTTATGGGCCGGAAGGCGCGGACAGCCGGTCATGCAGCCGCTTTATGATTTTATGAAATATATGTCAAAAGGCATGGTTGTAAGCGTGACGACCACGCCGGTGTTTTTCGCGGCCCAGGCCGTATCCTGCGGCGCGGTTCTTGCGGCCTCATGCCTGGTGCCGATTTGCTCCCAGGCTCCGATTATCGACATCGAGGGCGGTTTCATTATTTTTGCGTATCTCTTCGGCCTGTCAAAATTCATTTCCCTTGTTTCCGCCATGGACACGGGCTCCAGTTTCGAGGGCATGGGAGCCTCCAGGGAAGCGTCGTTTACGGCATTTATAGAACCGGCATTTTTCGTCATTATGGCCACGGCTGCCGCCGTCTCCGGCAAAGGCTCATTTTCATCGCTGGCTGCCTTTGCCGCGTCCGGGACGCCGGCCGGATATATGATAGCATGCCTTGCGGCCGCGGCGCTGCTTGTGATGATACTCACGGAAGGTTCACGGGTTCCTGTAGACGACCCGGCCACACATCTTGAACTTACAATGATACATGAAGCCATGATCCTGGACAATTCAGGGCCGGACATGGCGCTTGTCATATATACACAGAACCTCAAAACGGTGTTGTTAAGCGCGCTGATAGCCCTGCTGTTCCTTCCGGCCGGGTCATCCGCGTTATTCTCTCTGTGCGTTCTGGTGTGCGTCATCCTGGCCGTAGCTGTAACGACCGGATGCATTGAATCGCTGATGGCAAGGCTCCGCATGACGCATGTGCCGCAGTTCGTGTTTTTTATGTCTTCAATTGCGGCCATAATAATGTGCGCCGCCTTCATTTTCATGTCGGGAGGCGCAAGGTGACGGCATTTTTTGCGGTAATATTCGGCATGACGCTGATTTATGCCTGCGCCACTAGCAGGATAGAGGCTTATATAAGGGCCCTGGCCCTTCAGGGATTTTTGCTCATGCTCTGCGTTATTTTCGGGAGAAGGGGGATGCCGGCCGCATCGCTGATATTTTTGTGCGTGGAAACCCTGGCCTTTAAGACCGTCATAATACCGTGGTTCCTTATGTATACGGTCAGGAAGAACGGCATACTGCGCGAGGACGAGCCCTACCTTCCGAATTTTTATTCCGTGGTGCTTGCCACCGCCATTTCTGCGGCGGGCTTTTACGTGTCGTTTCTTATGTTAAGGAGCGGTGCCATGCCCGGGGTAAACGCGCTGTTTTTCGGAGCGGCGCTTTCCGCGGTCGCCACGGGGCTCTTCATAATCATAAGCAGGAAAAAAGTCATCACGCACGTGATGGGTTTCGTTATGATGGAAAACGGCATATTCCTCCTTTCGCTCTCTTTTTCCGGGGAAATGCCCTTTATAGTGAACCTGGGCGTGCTGCTCGACCTGTTCATAGCGGTATTTTTGCTTGGCCTTTTTGTCTCCAGGATAAATTCGACTTTCGAAGAGCAGGAAGTGGACATGCTCTCCGAACTAAAGGATTAATGGCATGGCGCTTTTATTGCTCCTGCTTTTGGCGCCTTTCTTCGCGGCCATGGTATTTGTATTCCGTTCAAAGGGGGCAAATGCGATTCTCCCCGTAATATACGCGGCCGGACATCTTTTTTTTACCGCGTGGCTCACGGCAGATCCCGGGAGCCTGTCGGGATATTTCGGCGTAGACGAGACCAACATTATATTTCTCTGGATACTTTCCGTGGTCTTCGCGGGGGTGGCGCTTTATAACTTTGATTTTATAAAGAAATCGGAGGCCGCGGTCCTAAAAACCACTTATTACTCCGCGGTCCTGCTAATATTCGCGGGGGCCATGACCGCGGTTCTTATGTCGTTCAATCTCGGATTGATGTGGATATTCATCGAGGCGACGACCCTTGCAAGCGCTTACCTCATCTATTACAAGGCGGGAAAGAACGCACTTGAGGCCGCATGGAAATATATTTTCATATGCTCCATCGCCATAGCTTTTGCCTTCGCCGGGATCATTTTCCTGTGCGCTTCAATACCCGGCGTGCAAAAGCCGCTTTCTTTCGGGTCCCTTTACCAGGCGGCGCCGTTTATGAACCATCTCTGGCTCAAGACCGCATTTGTCCTTATGACGGTGGGTTTCGGCACCAAGGCTGGACTCGCGCCGGTCCATTCCTGGCTTCCGGACGCCCATTCCGAGGCGCCTTCGCCGGTCTCGGCCCTGTTATCGGCGACTCTGTTGAACTGCGCCATGATGGCGATAATAAGGATACAAAAGATCATGATCCTCTCCGGGCTTGAGAGGGAAGCGGCCGGGTACCTTATGTTTATGGGGCTTTTATCGGTCTTTGTGGCGGCCGTTTATATCATAAGGATAGGAAATTATAAAAGGATGCTTGCTTATTCCTCCATAGAAAATATGGGACTCATTGCCGTCGGTTTGAGCCTGGGCAACGGGGCGATACCGGCCGTATTCATACAGGCCGCCGGACATTCGTTTTCAAAGGCGGCTTTCTTCCTTACATCGGGCAACATCCTTAAACGCTACGACGCCAGGGAAATATCAGCCGTGAGCGGAATGATGAAAAGCGACAGGACCACGGCATGGCTGTGGATAGGCTCTTTTGTAATGATATCGGCCATTCCACCCTCCCCGCTGTTTTTCAGCGAGTTCAAGATACTGCGCGTAATGTTCGCGGCCGGGTTGTGGCCGCAGGCAGCGGCCCTGCTTCTGCTTTTGACGGCGGTAATATACGGAATGTCTTCGGCTGTCTTCAAAATGTGTTTCGGGGAAGCGCTTGTCGGGGCGGAAAAAGAAAAACTCTCGCCTCTTCGTTACATTTCACAAACGGCATTTATCGCCATCCTGACGCTCGCGGGTTTTATTCTCGCCGCGGCGTCCATATAAGGGCATTTTTTATGGATCATTTCAAACTTACAAAAAACAACAGGCCCGTGGCCCTGAAGGATGTCCCGGAATTTTCGATGACGGAGTTCAGGCCGGCGGTCATCTCAATGTGTGAAACGGGAAAGAGGGTTATTGGCTTCTTCGGCGTGGATGCCGGGCCTTCAAGGACGCGCCTTTATGCGGCATTGGCCGATGACGACGCGTCATCCATACTTTTGTCGTCGTGCCTTTTGGAAGCAGGAGGGTCTTACCGCAGCTTCACGCAGGACGCCACCATGTTCCATATATTTGAGAGGGAACTTTTTGAGGCTTTCGGTATAACGCCCGCGGGGCATCCCTGGCTGAAACCGGTGCGATATCCTGCGGAAGGCAAGGCTGAAAATATGGACGCATACCCCTTCTTTGCCTCGACGGGCTCTGAAATGCACGAGGTGTCGGTCGGCCCGGTGCATGCGGGTATAATAGAACCCGGACATTTCAGGTTCCAGTGCGCCGGTGAAAAAGTTCAGCACCTTGAGATACAACTGGGTTACCAGCACAGGGGCGTGGAGCCGTTATTGGAACGCGCGGGAGCGGAAGGGCCTCACATTGCCGAGTCGGTGTGCGGCGACACCGTTGTGGGGCACGCATCGGCTTATGCGTCGCTTTTTGAGTCGCTTTCCGGTGCGGACGCGCCGCGCAGGGCGCATGTAATAAGGGCCATAGCCCTTGAACTCGAGCGCGCGGCCATGCACACGGCCGGGTTGTCTGCGATGGCCGGAGACATCGCATACCTTGTGGGAAGCGCGGTTTTCGGCGCCAACAGGACGAAAATAATAAACGCTTCATTGAGGCTGTGCGGCTCACGGTTCGGCCGCGGGCTTGTGCGGCCGGGCGGGGTGCTTTTTGACATTGACGCGGCAACGGCAAAAGAGATCAAGGACAGCGTTAATGAAGCCTATGATAGGATACGGGAAATGGCGGAACAGATGTTCGGCGCGGCCAGCGTCCTGTCCAGGCTGCAGCAGACCGGTGTTGTGGCAAAACAGGACGCGGTAAAGATCGGGCTGACTGGTTTTGCGGCAAGGGCGTCGGGGATAGCCATCGACGCGCGCGAGGACCATCCTTCCGGCGCGTATATTAATTTTCCCGTGCGCAAGCAGGTGCTCGAGAGCGGCGATTGTTTTGCCAGGGCTTACCTGCGTTATATGGAAATAGGCCAGTCGATCAGGCTGATAAACGATATGTGCGACAACCTCCCGCAGGGGAATATCATGGCCGAAGAGCCTTCGCCGTCCGGGAATGTGATATGCGCTTCCGTTGTCGAGGGCTGGAGGGGCGGCATCGTGTACATCGGAATCACGGATGAAAATGGCATGATGAAAAAGATAAAGGTAAAGGACCCGTCGTTCAACAACTGGTATGGATTGGCGCTCGCGGTCAGGAACAACGGGATATCAGATTTTCCGCTGTGCAATAAAAGTTTCGATCTTTCATACTGCGGTAACGATCTGTAAGGTTTGTTTTGACGTAATAATAAAAAGGAGCCTAAATGTCCAATATCATAGAGATAAGGATGCGCCAGGGGCGGCAATTTATTCCGGATGTAAAAAAAGCCGTTGTAAACGGGGCGTTCAGGGGATTGCCTGAAATTAATGGCAGGGCAGGTGATGATTTTACCGCAGATTCTGTCTGCCCCACAGGGGCCATTACCAGGGAACCTTTGAGCCTGGATCTTGGAAAATGCGTTTTTTGCGGGGATTGTCAGAGGGCTTGCAAAAACAACGAGATAAAATTCACCAATTTTCACAGGATGAGCGTGGATTCGCCGGATAAACTGAAGGTTACAGCCGCGGGATCGGCCGAAGCGTTTGAAAAAGAAGGGGTAAAATGCAGGAGCGAAATAAAAAGGATATTCGGCAGGTCCATGAAATTAAGGCAGGTCTCGGCCGGAGGCTGCAACGGGTGTGAAATGGAACTCAACGCGGCATTGAACGTGAATTTCGACATGCCACGCTTCGGTATTGATTTTACAGCGTCGCCCCGACATGCTGACGGTCTGGTCATTACGGGGCCGCTCACAAAAAACATGGCATTTGCCATCGAAGAAACCTACCGGGCCATGCCAGGGCCGAAAATCATAATTGCCGTGGGTTCATGCGCGATATCCGGCGGAATATTCGCCGGATCAAAAGCCCTAGACAGGGAATTCTTTTCCGCGCATAAGGTGGACCTTTTTGTTCCCGGCTGCCCCCCCCATCCGCTGACATTTATAAACGGCATCCTGAGTGTGCTGGGAAGATAACCCCGTCCTTAAATAAAAATTTTTCCGACAGCCCTCCCTTATCCATTTGTCCCACTGTAAAGTATATTGACTTAAAACGTCCCGGATAGCATAATTATATCATAATGGAATGAAGGGAACCCTTGCACGGAGGATATAATATGTTCAAAAATTTATTGCTTGCTTTTATCCCGGTTTTTGTGGCTGTGGACGCCATAGGCGTCCTGCCCATGTTCATGTCGCTGACGCGCTCAATGAACGAGAAGGAAAAAAGGTCCGCGCTTTTTAATTCTTTCGTGACCGGGGTCAGCCTGGCCCTGGCCTTTATACTCGTCGGAAAGGGAATATTCTCGATACTCGGCATAACCATAAATGATTTCATGATAGCCGGTGGTTTTATACTTTTTTGCATAGCCCTGCGCGACCTTTTGACCACGGAAAAGCAGCGCGCGGTCCCTGCCGCCGAACTCGGAGCAGTGCCGCTTGGGACACCGCTCATCGTGGGGCCCGGCGTCCTGACAACATGCCTTATAATCGTGGACCAGTACGGCGTGGGGGCAACAATAATCTCGGTTGTGCTGAATGTTTTCATAGCGGTGACGATCTTCGGATTTTCAGGGGTGATAATAAAAGTAATAGGCAAGAACGGCGTCGGTGCAATGTCGAGGATCATGGCGCTTTTACTGGCTGCAATAGCGGTAATGATGATGAGAAAGGGTTTTTTCGCACTGTTCATAAAGTAAATTACAAAACCGGAGGCCGGATGAGAAAATTGCTGGGCATGTTTTTGCTCGTTGTTTTCATAGCCGGACCCATCATTGCCGGACAGGGTTCAACAGCGGAAAAACCTAAATTTGTCAGATACGGCTGCCAGGAGTACGCTGAAAGGCTGCGGCCGCTGCCGGTCAGCGGCTCCACGCTCATACCATGGGGCGGCATATTCGGCAAGGGCTGCAGGTTTTATGACGGTGTTTTCCTTGCGGATGACGACAGCAGGATCATGGTCGTTGTCCTGAAAAATGATTACAGGAAACGCAGGTTCGACCATGAGGCGCAATTCTTCATTTACGATACGGCCCGCGGTTTATGGGACAGGGTTGGCGCGGAATTCCTCCACCAGGATTATTCCCTGATACCTTTGCGGTCAGACTCGGGAAAATTTATTTTCGCCAAGCAGGCCGGTGAAAAAGCGCGCACCGGGGAGATAGTGACCTACGACGTGAAGTCCGGTACCAGGAAAACGGCGATATTCACGAAGCCGGACGAATATAAAAAAGCCGTTGATGCCGGTAGGTATGAAACATCGGGCCTCTCACGCGAGTTAAAACCGGGTGAGCCAGGCAGGTATATAAGCGCCTCAAGGATCAACGCACCCGGCAGGTATTATGAGGGGATAGTGGCCGTATCCGGGACTAAGCTCGAACAGACCGAAGTGTTAAGGTTCGGCTCGGACCCGAAATATTTGAGGCGCACACCGGTAATTGAGTTCAGGTACAGGAACGGATTGAATTCTTTCTTCGGTTTCTACGACACATCCGCCACGGGGCCGATATACACGCTTAACGGGGATAACAAGGTATACAGGCATTATGAAGGCGGGGTCATGGTAAAACAATACATTAATTTGACGCGCTTAAGGGCGGTGAGCCCTTCGCTTGAAAAATTCCTGTTCATGGCGGAAGACGAGGCCGGGCCAAGGCTGCTGGTCGTATCGCTACAGAACGGGCTGTTCCGCGTTCATTGATCCGGTTCCGGGTATTCCCAACGATTGATTTAAACATCAATTAGAGTAAAATCAGTGACGAAAACAGGCCGGGTGGTTTTGATATGACGGATAACAGTTGAAAAAAGCAGAACAAAAGCTGATAGTTTTTATCAAAATAAGGAGGGATACAATGGATGCGGGAAAATATGTAAAAAAATGTATATTATTATTTCTTGCAATAATAATATTATTAATTTGTGCTTGTTCGAAAAATCCAAAAATATCCCCAAACAAAGACCTAGCTCCAACTTTTAAATTGGCATGGGGATATGGCGGCGGAGGATATGAAGAATCCGGCGCAGTTGCAGGCAACGAGGGATTAAAACAGGTAATATATATATATATATATCTTATAAAGAAAACGTGATAGAAAAATTTGATTCTGATGGCAAGTTCATTCTTAAATGGGGTGAAAAAGGTCAGAATAACGGGCAATTTAATAATCCGTGCGGAATTGCGGTGAATAGTATAGGAGATGTTTTTGTAGTTGATTCCGGGAATAATCGGATTCAACATTTTACTTCCAATGGAAAATACATAGGGCAATGGGGTGATTCAACGCCAAATACAGGTACTGGGGAAAGTGAATTTAATAATCCTTTTGCTGTCACAGTTGATAATAAAAATTCAATATACGTTGTTGACCGTGGTAATAATAGGATAGAAAAATTCTATTCAGATGGTTCGTATATGCTTCAATGGGGAGAAAAAGGCAATATAGGCAATATAGATGGGAAATTTGATGATCCAGTAGGTATAGCTGTTGATAATGATGGCTTTGTATACGTTGTCGATACCAATAATTCCCGGATACAAAAATTTGATCAAAACGGTAAATATACTGGACAGTGGTATTTAAAATCAGATGGAATTACCGGAGGAAGCGGAACATTTAACACTCCAAAATCCATCGTTGTTGATGCAAATAATGTAATATTTGTAGCAATTGATGTGCCTATTCGCATGCAGGGACTCGGATCCGGCAGGGTCGTAAAATTTACTACTTCTGGGAAAATTATTAATTGGGACGAAACAAAGGAAGGCACGGAAGATTTCCTTCAATGGAAGGACGAGGACCCTATTATTCTAGCTACAAATAAATTAGGGGATTTGTTTGTAGCTAAAACGGGTTGGAGAGGAATAGAAAAATTCAATTCTTCCGGCGAGCTTGTGTCACAATGGGGTAGCTATAACGCTGCAGAATGGCAATTTAATTATGTTAATGCAGTAGCGGTTGACAATCATTCCAACACATATACAGTCATATATGTTTCTGATAGTGGTAATAATCGGATACAAAAATTTGATTCAAATGGACATTACATTCTGCAATGGGGATCAGCAGGACAAAAAGATGGGCAATTTATAGATCCGGGCAATATAGCAGTTGATAGAAATGGTAATGTATATGTGGCGGATTCTGGAAACAGGAGAATACAAAAATTTACTGCCGCCGGTGAATTTATTACAAAATGGGGAAATGAGGTAGGAGAATGGCCTGGATTAACTCATAAAGAAGGACATTTTGAAGGTCCGTCTGGCCTGGTCATTGATAATGAAGGAAATATATTTGTGTCTGATATTACAAGAAGGATTCAAAAGTTTGATTCAAATGGAAAGTTTCTCAAACAGTTTCAGATTAATTGGGGGAGAGTATCCGCCATAGACAACAGTGGAAATTTATATATATCAGAAGGAGATAATATAGTAAAAACAGACCAAAGCGGGAATGTTATACTAAAATTGGGATGCTGCAATTTTATGAAGGAAAGATCGGATTCCGACTTTACTAGTGGATCGGGAGTAGCAATAGATAAAGATGGTGCGATTTATGTCGCCGGTAATAGTAGAATAGCTAAATTCAGCATGGATGGGAAATTAATCACACAATGGGGCGGCAACGGAAGCGATTTGGGAAAATTTTATGATAGCGAAAGCATTCAAATTGCATATGACGACAAGGAAAATGCTATTTATGTTGCGGATGGTTTTAATAACAGAATTCAAAAATTCGTATATTGATTTTTTAAGGTTGGTTAAGCTTTTATATATTTGCCAAGTTTTATATGCAATATTCAAATTAAATCATTTTGTTTTCGGCCGTTTGGCCAATTCATTTTAACCTCCTGTTGCGGCATGCTCGTAAAATCCTCGGCCCCGGCAGGGATTTTTATGGCGCTTAAAATTCTATTATCCATTTTTCGCTCGATTCTCATTGCGGAAAGGTTAAATGTAAAAAACATTCCGGACCCTGCCTGCCGGCGGGATTTACGCCGGCAATACAGTTTCGAGACACAAAAGGCAGTTGATTATATTTTGAATAAGAACACAGAGTCGGAACAAGAAACAACGGAAGAATAGAAACTTGACAATACATCAGGTGTGATGTATATTTATATTGTGTATGGGTGGAATATGTTCAAAAAGATTTATTATATGAATAGAAACGGGAAAAGGCCGGTAGAGGAATTTATTTATGAGCAGGATGAAAAAGCAATAGGTAAAATATTTAAAAGCATTCAAAGGCTCGAGGAAAAGGGGTTTTTGTTGATTAGACCCGAAGCCGCTAAACTTCGGGATAAAATTTATGAATTAAGAATACAATTTAGCCCGAACAACTTCAGGATTTTGTATTATTTTTGCACGGGAAATTATGTGCTCCTGTTGCATGCGGTGAAAAAGAAAACGCAAGAAATGAAAGCCCGGGATATTGACACGGCAGAATCAAGAATGAACGAATTCGAAGAAAGAATAAGAACAGGAGAAATAAAACTATGAAAAGAAAAATTATCAGCCTAAATAAAGAAGCGGAGTATTTTGACAGGTCCGTATCCAGAGCGCTTAAAAATAAGGTTATTAGGGAATCATACGAATCCGAGGGATTAAGGGAAAAAATAGCCATTCAAATTCATGACGTGAGGGTAAAAAAGCACATTACTCAAAAACAGCTTGCAAAAAAGCTTTCAATTCCACAGCAGGAAATTTCAAGGATAGAAAATGGCGGACAAAATATCACAACCGATTTGCTGGGCAAGTTAATAACGGGGCTACATGCAAAAGTTAAAGTCCAGATATATTAAACAACGCGAGGCGGTATGAAAAGAAAACGTCCAACAACAAGTTTTTTTGACGACCCGAGGGTAAAAAAAATATACGCCGACCCTGTCCGCAGAGCAAGAATAAAAGTTAATTTGCGCAATTTGGAATTTTTAGAAGATATTGCGTGTATTAGACTATTAACATTGAAACCTTCCTTATGAGGTTGTATAATGACTCTCATGAGCGAAGAATACAAGGTTTGTCCCAAATGCGCGGCCGTGAACCCTCCGGCGGCAAGGGAATGCGTAAAATGCAGGCAGCAGCTTAATCTTATACAGGCGGCGTCAATCGTCGTAAAAGTGGATTGTCCGGTCTGTAAAATACCCATGTACCCCGGAACAATGGACGGTTTTGAGGTTTATCACTGCGCCGAATGCGGGTCCACGTGCTACAAGAAAGAAAGCCTTCTGCGCATGATGCCCCAGGATAAAAAAGAATTCACGCGCGGCGACGCTGAGCGCGGGCATGTAAGGCCGCCGTATTTTGAAAAAAGGGAAAGGCCGCCATTTTTGATATGCCCCCATTGCAGGAAGAAGATGGAAACAAGGAAAACAGGGGCCATGCAGGTTGATATTTGCACGGAATGCAGCGCGGCTTTTCTTGACTCCGGCAAGGAAAAGCACATTTCCGATATGCTGGGACCCTATAAATCCTTCATTATGAACCACGGTTCCAAAAGTACCGGCCGGCGGATGCGCTGATTCTTTAAGGAAAAAACAATTGACTATAGTTTTTTAGTGTGATAAATTGTATAATTATAATGTATTTTTTAGGATAGTGCCATGTTTATAAGGGATATATGGAAAATATCAGGAGGTTTTTATGTTGAAAAAGTTGGCTTTGGCTTTAATTGCCCTGACCGTTATATTTCTTGCCGGCTGTAAGGGATCAAGGTCGGTAAAAATAGTTTATACCTACAATGACAGGTGGGTAGGCTCATATATGGCAAATAACACAACAGTTACCACCGGTTCCGACCGTACAATGACATACGATCTTGGTGACTACACCTCAAAAGTAGTAGTCGATGCCGTTGCAAATACTTACGCCTGTGATGCGGATGTATCAGGACTGCCGATACCGGGAATACCATACAATGGACTTACATATTACAATTGCCCGAAAAATGCGGGAATGGGCATTACCATTGAGATAGACGAGGATTTTGACAACGGCTTCCTTTATGTTGCCTCCACGAACGTGAAAGCAACGGCGTCGGAATCAAGATATTGTTACCCTGTTGAAATTTCTTATGATTTTACCCCGGTCAAATAGCATTTAAATACACTTGCTTGATTTCAGGAGGATATTGATGAAAAGAGGAATTATATCCATATTGATCGCGCTGTCGATATTATGCGTCCCTGTTCTTGCCATGGCGGACCGCGCCGGCTCGGATGTTGTAATTGACGAGACAGTGCTTGAACCAAAAGACCCGATACTTGCCACGGTATTAAGCATAGGGCCTGGGCTTCTGGTGCACGGCTGGGGACATTATTATACCGAGGATTACAGGATGGGGCTGCTTCTTACCGGCACCGAGCTGCTTTCAATAGGCGCCATGTGGTTCGGCGCGTGGGAAAACACTTCTCCGGATGCTTTTGCCCTTTACGGCTCGGGCGGCAGGCAGGGCGGGGCGATAACATTCGCCTTTGGTTTCCTGCTTTTTATGGGGTCCTGGTTTGCGGATATATACCAGGCCGGAAGGTCGGCCGAGCAGTATAATACCGAACACAACCTTGAATTTAAAGTGCAGGAGGAATCCCTGCTGAGAGGCGCCGGCTACGCGGATTCTTTATGCTCGGCCTCATATAATATCAGGTTCTGACATATAAACATGTATGGGCCGCATACATGCGGCCCGATAAATAAAACGGGCCGGATAAGTTCCGGCCCGTTTGTTTTGTATGGCGGCGCTTTGAAAAAATCATGAAATAAAAAGGCGGTTAACATGTTAAAACGCACACAATTCTGCGGCGAAGTGACTGAAAATTTCATTGGAAAAGACGTTTCCATAAACGGCTGGCTCGATACCAGGCGCGATCACGGCGGCGTCATATTCCTGGATGTCAGGGATAAAACAGGCAAGGTCCAGGTGGTGTTTGATCCCGAGATAAACAAGGAACTGCACGAGACGGCGCACAGGTTGCGCGGAGAATATGTACTCGGTATTAAGGGCAGGGTTCGCCCCAGGCCCGAGGGCACCAAGAACCCGAAATTAAAGACCGGTATGGTCGAGATGGTAGCTGACATTGTTGAAGTATTCAACCAGTCGCTGCCGCTTCCGTTCCCGATAGACGAGTCCGCAGAGGTAGGCGAGGACTTAAGGCTTAAATACAGGTATCTTGACCTGCGGCGACCGAAAATAATGGAAAACCTGACCATAAGGCATACTCTCACAAAAATGATAAGGAAATACCTTGACGACAACGCTTTTGTGGACGTGGAGACGCCCGTGCTTTTTAAGTCGACGCCCGAAGGGGCGCGTGATTATCTTGTGCCGTCCAGGGTAAACCCGGGAACGTTCTTTGCGCTTCCGCAGTCGCCGCAGATGCTAAAGCAGATATTGATGGTGGCCGGGCTTGACAGGTATTACCAGATAGTAAAATGTTTTCGCGACGAGGACCTTCGGGCCGACAGGCAGCCGGAATTTACCCAGATAGACATCGAGATGTCCTTTATTGAGGAAGACGACATCATGGGCCACGCGGAAAACTTTATCCGCAATGTTTTCGAGCATGTAAAATCAATAAAGCTGCCCCCGGCATTCAAAAGGATAAGTTACGAACAGTCCATGGAGGAATACGGCAATGACAAGCCGGACACCAGGTTCGAAATGAAGTTAAAAACGGTCAGCGAAGTTTTTGACGGATCGGATTTTAAGATATTTTCCGAGACTGTAAAGAACGGCGGGGTGGTGAAGGCGCTTAACTTCAAGTCATCCGCGGAAAAACTTTCACGCAAGGACATCGACGACCTTGTGGCGTATGCAATAAGGCAGGGTGCGGGCGGCATGGCGTGGATACGCTTCGCCGAAAAACCTGAATCGCCCATAGTCAAATTCATCAGCGAAGAAAGATTGAATAAATTAAAGGGCCTGATGTCCGTTGAAAAAGGGGACATTGTCTTTTTTATGGCCGACAAGAAAGCGAAAGTCAACGACATATTGAGCAGGGTGAGGCTGCATATAGGCGAAAAATACTCGCTTTATGACCGCGCCGGCCTCGAATTCCTCTGGGTGGTCGATTTTCCACTGCTTTCCTACAACGAAGAGGAAAAAAGGTACGAGGCCAACCATCATCCATTTACCGCTCCCAAAGAGGAAGACATAAAACTGCTTGATACCGATCCTCTTAAAGCCAGGGCGAGGGCTTACGACATGGTATTGAACGGCACCGAAATAGGCGGGGGATCCATAAGGATACACGACAGCGAACTGCAGAAAAAAATGTTTAACCTGATAAATATAGACGACGAAAAAGCCGCGAATATGTTCGGGTTCCTTCTTGATGCGCTGAAATACGGGGCGCCGCCTCACGGGGGCATTGCGTTCGGGCTCGACAGGATCGCGATGATAATCACCGGATCCGAATCCATAAGGGACGTAATAGCGTTTCCAAAGACGGCAAAGGCACAGTGTTTGCTTTCGAACGCTCCGTCCGAAGTGGACCAGAAACAGCTCAAGGAGCTGTCTATAAAGCTGAACCTGGAATAAAAGATGGATAAGCATGCTTATCTGATATTTGTTCCTTTAATTTAAACGTTTTCCTGCGGCCTGAAGGGTTTAAAGACCTTGACATAACCGCAATATATGGTAAAATTGTGTAAGTAATTTAGGGAATTGGTAAAAAAAGGTGGAAAATGAAAAAAATACCGGTTTTGACATTAATCGCGGCATTAATCGCGGCAAATTTTTCCTTTTGCGCCGTTTCAAATACGGCCGCAACCACACCTGTCCCGACTCTTACGCCTGAAACTTCAAAAATGTCCATAATACAGCAAAAAGTCCAGCAGGAACTTGATCAGATAAGCCGGAACGGAAAATCCGGCCAGAATGTGGACAAGGAAATTGTGATTGATAAATATGGGAAAAAAGCAAAACCAGAGGAGCCTGTCGCGGTGGCGACCCCTCAAGGATACGATATGGGAAGCCTTGCTGCAATGAATATCATCGGCGGATTGTTCGAGGGCGGCATTATCGGCGCCAGCTGCGGCCTGATTGGATATTCCAAATCGATGAATACCGATGTCAAACCGCTTGTAATAGGAACCGTTACCGGAGCCTTCTCCGGCGCCGGACTTGGAGCCGTTTTATCGCTTGTCCAGACCACTACGAAAAGATACTCTTCTTCCGACGATCTCGGGTACGACATTGCCGGCGGGACCGTGCTGGGGACCGTGCTGGGGACGGCGGGCGGCATGATATCATATGGAAAAACACGGCATCTTGAGAACGTATCCGAAGGTATAGGATACGGCGTGGCGTTCGGGGCTGGGCTTGGATTGGCCCTTGGTGTTGTGGAATCCCTGTTGCCTGAATATTACAGGGGATCGACGGATAAATTGAGGGCATTCAACATATACGGGACGCAGAGCGGCACAATGCTCAGCTGCAACCTTCAATTCTGAGGTAAATGATGAAAAAAATAATTCTCGCTTTTGTCCTGCTCGCAAGTTTCGGGGCGGCTTCTTTTGCCGGGGATCTTGGCGACATTCTCGGAGTCGACATGGCCATGGGCATAGTCGGCGGAGCGGCAATGGGAGTTGCTTTTTCCACCCCGTCATACATGGACGGCGGCTCGACGGCCGATCCAAGGGTGTTCCTTGTCGGCGCGGGATGGGGAGCCATAGGCGGGGCGATCGCAGGCATGGCATACGGCATTTATGGGATTATCGACCATGTGAACATGCGTAATAAATCAACAATAAAGGCTTCGATAGAGAACGGCGACGTTATCGTTCAATATAATCCCGCTATATCGGGTATCGAACTTACAAAAAAATTCTAGTTCAGGAGGTTTGGTAATGAAGTTTACTAAAGCAGTGTTCGTTTTAATCGCGGCTTCTCTGGCTTTTCTTGCGGTTGGCTGCGCGGCCAGGCAGACGGTCAAACCGGACGTTACAGCGGAGCCGACACTTTCCGCAACGGTTGAGGAATCAACGCCTGTTGCCACGCCCACGGCTGTTCCGGGCGCAAAGTACGTCGTAAAAAAAGGCGACACACTATGGGGGATTTCATCCATGGGCAAGATCTACCAGGATCCGTTCCAGTGGCCTTTATTGTTCAAAGCCAACAGGGACCAGGTCGCTGATCCGGATATCATCGAGGTCGGGCAGGAACTTGACGTAAAAGAGGGGCTCACAACATCGGAAAAAGAGGATGCCATCCAGAAAGCAAAGGACACTCCTCCGTATAAGCCGCACACGGCACCGAGGAAGGCGCTTCCTTTAAAGTATTAATAGCAGCCTTATTCAAACTGCGGTATAATATAAGGGCCGGTGATGAACCGGCCCTTATATATTAATGGGTTATTACGGTGAATCAAAGGCGGATATGGCAAAAAAAAAGGACAATTCCATTGTTGTGGTTTTTAGAAAAAAGGTGAGGATGGGTTTTGACGCGGCAGGGGTGGTCTCAAGCGTACTGACCGCCGAAGGCGCCGCCGGAGCGGCGGTCAATATTGTTTTTGTGGACAATGCATTTATAAGGAGGCTCAACCTGGAATACCGGGGTAAAAATTACGCCACGGACGTGATATCCTTCGGTAACGGCAACGGCGGCGATGTATTCATCTCCGTGGAGAAGGCCGCGGAGCAGGCGGACGCATACGGCGCGACTTTTGACGAAGAGGCAAAAAGGCTGATAATTCACGGCACGCTCCATGTCCTGGGCTACGATCATATAAAGGCCGCGGACGGGAAAATAATGGTGCCGAAAGAAAAAAAATATTTTAAACTAAACGACGGAGCCAAATAAAAGTGGAAACGATGACGCAGATACAGCTTGTGATCCTTTTTGTGCTGTTCGTTATGGCGGCTTTTTTTTCCGCGGCCGAGACGGCCCTAATCGGCATGAACAGGATAAAAATAATCGCCAACATAAGGTCGAACCACCCCAAGGCCAAATACCTTAAGGTCTGGCTCCAGGACCCGAACAAGCTTTTGGCCACGCTGTCAATCTGCATAAATGTCGTGGCCATAACGGCTTCCACGATAGGGGCGTTCCTTTCGATTCAGTTCGCGGACGCATTGAAAATGGACCATTCTTTGTCGGCTACGCTCGTTGCAGCGCTAATAACGGTCATCATAATCATTTTTGGCGAGGTATCGCCCAAGATATTTGCCATCCATAACACGGAAAGGATAGGTCTTTTGCTTATAGGGCCCGTTGTATACATTTACAGGCTTATCAGCCCCGTGACCGAACTTTTTGTGAAGATCAGCTCGATTACGATCCGTTTTTTCGGCGGGCAGCCGTCGTCTTCCATACCGGTCATATCCGCCAAGGATATCACGACCGTGATAAACGTGGGGGCGGAGGCCGGCTATATAGACGAGCAGGAAAAAGCCATGATGTCCAGGATAATGGGATTCAACGACACGGTTGTAAAGCAGGTAATGGTTCCCAGGACGTCGGTTACAGCCGTCGACATAAACTGGAGCGAGGACAAAATACTGGACGTGATCATGGAGTCGGGTTATTCCCGGATGCCGGTTTTCAGGGAAAACCTGGACAATATAGCCGGTGTTATTTACACAAAGGACATGCTCTCTATGATAAAGAACAGGGGGCTCATAATATTTCACGACCTGATCAGGACGCCATATTTTGTGCCGGACACGAAGAATGTCGGCGAGTTACTGAAGGAATTCAAGAAGGGCAAGCTGCATATGGCCGTCGTCCTGGATGAATTCGGCGGGACGGCCGGAATAATTTCCCTTGAGGACATACTTGAGGAGATAGTGGGAGAAATAAGGGACGAATACGACGTCGAAGAGAAGGACATGGAGGACTGCGGCGGCGGATGTTTTATGGTCAAGGGCGGGCTTGAATTAAGCAAGCTCAACGCCGCGCCATTAAAACTCGACCTTCCCGAACAGGAATCGGTATCAACCATCGGCGGGTTTGTCACGGAACTTTTTGGGTATGTGCCGAAGCAGGGGGAATCCATAAAGATGGGCGCCACCACGTTTACCATAATCAAGTCGGACGAGAGGAAGATAAGCAGGCTGAAGATCGAAACCCTGCAGATTGATTCGGGCGCTTAAAAATAAAAATTGCGGTTGTGAACCGGAAGGGGTGGATGTTAAAATGCCCCGGGTTTTATAAATAAAAATTTTGCGGAGGAAATATGGCTGAACAATATCCCTACAGGACCGTCGAGGAGAAATGGCAAAAATACTGGGACGCGAACAAAACCTTTAAGTCGACGGGAACCGGGGAAAAATATTACGTGCTCGAAATGTTCCCCTACCCTTCGGGATACCTGCACATGGGGCATGTCCGTGTTTATACCATAGGCGATGTCATCGCCCAGTACAACAGGATGAGGGGTTACGACGTGGTCCATCCCATGGGTTACGACGCGTTCGGCCTTCCGGCGGAAAATGCGGCCATAAAGAACAACGTCCATCCTGCTGAATGGACAAAAAAGAACATTGAACACGCCAGGGGGCAGTTCAAGAAGCTCGGCATGTCCTATGACTGGGACAGGGAAATCGCGACATGCGACGAGAATTATTACAGATGGAACCAGTGGCTTTTTATAAAGTTTTTTGAGAAGGGTCTGGCTTACAGGAAAGCCACGGCTGTCAACTGGTGCCCGGGCTGCGGAACGGTCCTTGCAAACGAACAGGTGCATGAGGGCAAATGCTGGAGATGCGAATCTGTCGTGGAACAAAAGGACCTCACCCAGTGGTTCTTCAGGACCACCGCGTACAGCCAGGAACTCCTTGACGGCCACGATAAAATAGACTGGCCGGAGCGCGTCAAGCTCATGCAGAGGAACTGGATAGGCAGGAGCGAAGGCGTGAGGATATTTTTCAGGGAAGAGTCATCCGGAGCCGAACTCCCGGTATTCACCACGAGGCCGGACACCATATTCGGGGCGACATACGTTGTGCTGGCGGCCCAGCATCCGCTCGTTGAAAAACTGAAAATTAATTGTCCGGCGGAAAAGATAAAAGAGATCGAGGCTTTCCAGGAGAAAGTGAAAAAAAGCGACGTTACGGTCGACACCCTGCTGAACATGGAAAAAGAAGGCGTTGCGACCGGATCTTTCGCGATAAATCCCGTCAACGGCAACAGGATACCGATATGGATCGGGAATTATGTTCTGATGGATTACGGCACCGGAGCCATAATGGCGGTTCCAACGCACGATGAGAGGGATTTTCAGTTCGCAAAGCGTTACGGACTTGATATGATATTGGTCATTAATCCAAGAGACGGGAAACTTGAGATATCCTCGATGAATGGGGCGTATGAGGACGGCGGGATGCTTGTAAACTCGAAACAGTTCGACGGAATGGACAACGAGCAGGCAAAGGGAAAAATATCCCGCTGGATGGAGGAAAATAAGCTTGGAAAGATCGAGGTCAATTACAGGCTTAAGGACTGGCTGCTTTCACGCCAGCGTTACTGGGGGACGCCGATCCCGGCCGTTTACTGCGATAAATGCGGGATAGTCATGGAAAAGCCGGAGAACCTGCCGGTAAGGCTTCCGCTGGACATTAAATTTACGGGCAAGGGAAACCCCCTTGAAACGTCAAAAACTTTCATAAATACGACATGCCCCAAGTGCGGCGGCGCCGCGCGCAGGGAGACCGACACAATGGACACTTTTGTGGACTCATCCTGGTATTTTATGCGTTATTGCGACCCTAAAAACACGACCCTTCCTATAGGACGCGATGCGGCAGAAAAGCTGCTGCCCGTTGACCAGTATGTGGGTGGGCCCGAGCACGCATGCATGCACCTTATATATGCGAGGTTTTTCACCTATGTAATGAGGGATCTCGGACTGATATCAATAAGCGAGCCGTTCACAAAACTCCTTACGCAGGGCATGGTCGTCAAGGACGGCTTTAAGATGTCAAAATCGAAGGGTAATACGGTCTCGCCCGATGATATGCTCGAAAAATTCGGCTCCGATACGGCCAGGCTGTTCATGCTTTTCGCATCGCCTCCGCCGATGGACCTTGAATGGAGCGACGATGGGGTCGAGGGCGCCAGCAGGTTCCTGAACAGGGTCTGGCGGAAAATAACCCCCCTTGCCCCGCTTGTCAGGGGGATAAAAGGGGTAATAGACGATAAAACACTCACGCCCGCCGGCAAAAAGCTGGCCCGCAAGGCGCACCAGACGATAAAAAAAGTTACCAATGACATAGGCAGGGAACAGCAGTTCAACACGGCCATCGCGGCCCTTATGGAACTGTTCAATGAGTTCTCGCCTTATGAGTTCGATGTAAATAACCCGCGGGATATGGAACTTTTTAAGTTCACAGCCTCCAATATGGCTCTTTTGATGGCGCCGCTCACACCCCATTTTTGCGAGGAACTCTGGGAAATGCTTGGAGGGTCGCCGTCGATATTTAAGGCGGGCTGGCCCGGCTATGATGAGGCCATGATAATTGAGGATTCGGTCGAGTTTGTCGTGCAGGTATCGGGCAAAATAAGGGAAAAGCTTCAGCTTGCGGTCAACCTGGAACAGGAAGAGGTGGAAAAAGCCGCGTTTGCCTCGCCAAAGGTCAGGGAATGGATCGGCGGCAAAGAGGTGGTAAAAAAGATATTTGTTGTTAATAAACTTCTCAATATTGTGGTAAAATAGTTCCGTTAAGGCAGAAAATAAAATAATTTGGAGGAAAAGATGAAAAGATTGATCGCCGTTGTTCTTGCCCTTGCAGTACTTCTCACATTTGCCTCTTGCGCAAGTTACACACCCCAAGTATCATTGCCGTCCTACATTACCAAAATTGCGGTGCCCGTGTTCGTCAATAAGACAAGCACATACAACATAGAGCAGTATGTTACCCAGAAAACGATAGACCAGTTCATAGCCGACGGTAAACTAGCTATAACCGACGAGGCCAGCGCGGATGCGGTATTAAAGGTAAGCATAGACCAGTACATAAAAATGGACATAGTTCATGACGTTAACAACATACCGCAGCAATACCTGCTTAAGATAGCCATATCCATATATTTCTTCGACAATAAGAACCAGCGCCAGATATGGTCCGAAGAGAATCTCTGGGAACAGACCACATATTATGTCGTGAACAACATGGGCATGCCGGCCGAGACCGAGGAAATAGCCCGCCAGAGGGTATTGGACACCCTCTCCGGAAGGATATTCAGAAGGGTAGTAAATGGCTGGTAAAGCAGTCAAAATAATGCAAAAAAACGCGGGAAAAATGTTTGCGGTCGCCGCGCTTTTGGTTTTGTTTGCCGCCTTTGCCGCCGCTTCCGAGCGTCAGGGATACCTGAGCGGGCATATAACGACCTGTACGGGGCTCATCAATGATTACCCGGCGGATACGACGAACTGGTTCTTCAGGGCGCAGCACAAGGTCGTCCAGTACTGGGCGTATTTTCTTTTTCCGTCCGGCGGCGAAATGTCGTCAGCCAAGTCAAGGCAGTATCTTTTTATCAACCCGTACGAGTTTTATTCGGGCGGATCGAAATATAAGGACGAAAATAATTATGTTTTTGAGAATAAATGGGTATCCCCGTCGGGCAAAGTTATATGCGAAAAAGTCATGTCGTGGGACAAAACTACGTCCAAAAAAGACGTGACTGTGGACAATAAGAAGTACATACCTTACATATTCGCTAATTACGTCGGTATAACCGCCATGGAAAAAGACAACGGACAGGAAAGGCTCCCCGATGAACAGGGGCTTTATCACATCGATCTTTACATAAACGGGGAACTGGCCGCGGTCACTTTTTTTGAGATGAAAGATTGATCTCAAAAAAAGTCAAAACTAAGAAGTAAAAGCAGGAAGTAAAGGCAAGAACTGATTTCAAAAATACATATTGAGGTGGCGTTTTGGCGGACGGGTTCATCAAAACAGGCAGCCTCCTGGGCTTTTATATACTTGCGGGCGATGAGGAATTTTTTCGCGGAGAATTCATCAAGGAACTCTTTGCGACTTTTTTGACCGGCAAAGTGGACGACTCGTCCATTGAAACTTTCGACATTTCCGAAAAAAGCGAGGAGATAAGCGCCGCTTCCATAATAGAATCCGCAAGAACAGCGCCGTTTTTTTCGGAAAAAAAGTTCATCCTGGTCAAGAATTTTACAAAGTTCAAAAAAGACGACCTGGTGCAGTTGATGGATTTTTTGCCCGGCATCCCGGAATTTACCACAATGGTGCTCACCACTTCCGATGACGCCGCGGATCTTCTGAAAACGGGCATATCGTCAAAGAATATCATTAACATTTCCGCTTCGCAGGCGGCGGATATTAAGAATTGGGCATCTGGATACCTGAGGCCTCTTGGAAAAGAGATAGACCCCGAGGTGCTTGAATACATAGTGACCGAGTCGAATTTTGAACCGGCCGTGGTGAAGAACGAACTGGATAAAATGATATTGATATCGGGGGAAAAAAAAGAAATATCCATGGAGGATTTCTCCAGGATAAGGGGCGTTGACAGGGGATACGGCCTTGACGAGCTTACCGAGACGATCGCGTGCAGGGACGAGGCAAGGTCGTTTTTGATACTGGGAAAGCTGCTGCCGGACACGGCCCCCGAGCAGTTGATGGGGTTTATTTTTTATAAGATAAAATCGCTTTATATAATGCGGTTTTTCCTGTCAAGCGGGGAGTTCAAGAAGCTTTTCAGGTTCGTATATATAAAGGACATTGAAAAAGCAAAGGCCCAGGCAAAAAGTTTCGCCAGGGCGCCATATGCCGACATCCTGGCGATAATCAACGACGCGGACAGGGCGATCAAACATTCGCCGAGGGAGAGAGCCGGGGCAATAATGATGGTTATGCTTTCAAGGATATTCTTAAGGATAGAGAATAAATAGCCATATGGCGGCAAAATAAAAAAGGCGCTTTATAGGCGCCTTTTTTTATTTTACGGTATGCGGTATTATTTCTTGATCTCGGCCCTTTTTGACGCCCTTGCTTTATACCTGTCCCCGGTGTTTTTTTTGAGTATGCCGGCCTGGACCGCTTTATCAACGGTTGAGTATACTTCGGGAAGCATCTTTTTTGCTTCCTCGGGGTTCTTTGTCCTTATCTTCTTTAATATGTTACGGACGCGGGAAACCACGGATTTTCTCCTATCGGTCCGTTTCTGGGTCTTTCTTAGATCCTTGATTGAAGCTTTTAAATTCGGCATTCCTTTTAACCTCCAAAAGTTTTAAAAAAACATAGATAAATTCTAATAAAATGCGGGGGTTTTGTCAACAGTTTTTACTGCAACATTGTTTTTGATTGCGCAATGTTTTGCGCGTTTGAGTCTCTGTTTTGCTCATTTTATCAAATGGCTTGCTGTAAAATATGGCAAAAATCAGCGGCACGCTTGTTGCTTATATTATACCGTAAATGAAAATACGAGGTGAATGCAAATGAAAGAAACGGAAAAAACCGGGGAGGAAAAAGGCGGCATGAAACAGATCATGGAAATAACAATCAGCCTCGCTTTTGACAGCTCCATACTGGCCGAAGGGGCAAAGATAGATCAGGACAAAATGACGATCGATTATGACGTCAGGAATATTTCGGGGCTTTTCAGGAGGGGTGAAAGACGGGAGCCGGCCGCATCAAATGCGGCCGGCAAACCCATGGGTTAAAACCCATGAGAGCGGCATTAAAAAGGGAGATGTGGGCAGCGGCGCCGCATCAGTTTATGGAGGCGCCTGTGAGAACGGTTAAATGGCTTATAATTATGATGCCTTTGCTTGCGGCGGCTCTGGCGGGTATCTTCGCGGAATATAAGACCTGTTTTAAGGACGAAAGTCCGGGCATCGATATTTTTTTTGTGGCGGCTGAAACGTCATTATTTATGTTATGGACGGCTCTCTCCATCGGGTTTTTAAATAACAACACAGAGGGTAAGGGGGCTATAATGTCGTTTTGCACCCTGTTTTTTACCGCTTTTATACTGTTTTTTAACGGTTTCTGCGCTTCGCTGGGCGTAACGGCCGGAACGCGTGTTTCTTCAGTTATTTTTATCCTTTACGGCCTCGTTGTATTCATTATATCCCGCCAAAATGGCCCAAAGAACAAATAAGTCAAACCGGTTATATTCAAAAAAACAGCCCCTGTCGCCATAAAAACAATTTACAATTTACCTTTTACCGTTTACAATTATTGGAAGTCAAAACCTGGAGAAAAAAATTGGCCATGATAGCTTTATTAAAGGAAACGATTGCGGGAATAGTTATGGACAAATTTGGGGTATCCGCCCCCATCGGTTCATTTGATGTTTCACCGGTGCCGTCCAACCAGCCCGGGCATATCGGTTCCAACATAGCCATGTCCCTTGCAAAAGAATTGAAAAAGCCTCCCTTTCAGATAGGTGAAGTCATAGCCGCGGCCCTTAAAGACATGGATTTCATCGAGGATGCCGTAGTCATAAAACCGGGATACACCAACATCACCATTAAAAATTCCTTTTACCGCCTGGAACTTAAAAAACTCATGAATGACGCCGATTATTTTATGAACAGCTTCGGCGCCGGAAAAACGGTAAACATGGAATTTGTGTCCGCAAATCCCGTGGGTCCTCTGAATATAGTAAGCGGACGCGCCGCGGCCTACGGCGACACGCTTGCGTCCATATACGCTTATTCGGGGTTTAAGGTGCAGCGCGAAACATATGTCAATGATTTCGGCAGGCAGATGCATTTGTTCGCGCTTTCGCTCCTGGCAAGGTATCTGCAGCTTTACGGCGACAAGGTTGAGCTTCCCGAAGAGGGCTACCAGGGAGAATACGTGTCCGACATCGCAAAAGCCATGAAGGAAGAAAAAGGGGATGGGTTCTACGAGAGCATCGGAAAAGAAAACAACCTTGAAAAGTGGCCGCGGTATAAAGAGGCAAGGGAGTTCGGCCTTAAATACGTGCTTGCCATGCAGAAAGCCACCCTGGAAAAATTCGGGGTAAAATTCGACAGATGGTTCTCGGAAACTACGCTCCATGAGAATGGCGACGTCGACGCCGCGTTCAAGGTCATCGAGGGCAGAGGGCTATTCTACGACAGCGAGGACGCGGTATGGTTCAGGACAACGCAGTTCGGCGACGACAAGGACAGGGTGGTAAAGAAAAAAGACGGTGACTTCACATATTTCGCCAGCGACATAGCGTATGTGTATAACAAAGTGCGCAGGGGGGCGGATATTGTCATAAATATTCTCGGCCCGGATCATCACGGTTATGTAAAGCGGCTGGAGTCCATAATGCAGGGGTTGGGTTTCGAGAAGGAACGGATAAAAGTCATAATACTCCAGCAGGTCAACCTGCTCGAGGGCGGGGAAAAGATGAAGATGTCGAAACGCGCGGGGAATTTTGTTTCCCTCGACGAGCTTTTGGAGAGCGTTGGAAAGGACGCCGCGCGGTATTTTTTTGTGATGCGCTCATATACTTCGCATCTTGATTTCGACCTTGAGCTCGCGAAGGAGGCTTCCGACAAGAACCCTGTATTTTATGTGCAATACGCCTATGCGCGGCTATGCAGCATTTTTGAAAAAGCCCGGGACTTTGCGCGTCCGGAGGAATATATTAACGGCGCCGACCTGGCGGGTATGGAAAAAGAGGAGCAGGACCTGCTGCTGGCCGTTCTCACGATACCGCAGTTTATCATGGAATCGGCGGAGAGGGATTCCCCGAACTGGCTTGTTCAGGCGGTCCATTCTCTTGCGGGAAATTTCCATACTTTCTACGCAAAACACAGGGTGGTGCAGGACGACAGGGCCGTTATGTTAAAAAGGCTGTATATTCTTTCCGCACTCAAAAAAACCTTTGAGATATGTTTTGGAATAATAGGAATCTCAACCAGGGAGAAAATGTAGTTATTTACACTCCGTTCCGGATTACAAAATAACATTCTAAAATCATTCGAAATTCAAATAAAGGCAATTTAATCGTTTAATTGTTTTTACGTGAAAACCAGGTGATAAAACGGTAAATCATTCCATTCCAAAGTCAGCCCAAAATAGCTTTATTGACTTTATTTAAAACGTTAATTATAATTGAAATGAAAGAATAACCACAGTTTAAATGTTTAAACCTGGAATTAAGGGGAGGCGGATATGTCAAAAAGGATTAACGTGTTCACGGCCGCTTTAATGCTAACGTTTGCATTGGTTCCTGCGGTTTTTTCATTCCAGCCAAAGATAGTTTCCGTAACCATGGATCCCCCTAATCCGGGCTACGGCGACCTCGTCAACATAACCGTATCGGTCTGCGCAAGCAAATACAACAACGCGTTCATCGACCTTGCCATCAGCACATATCCGACACGTCAGATACCGGGCACCGGCGGACAGGTATTTCTGGTTTACGGGAGCAATACGAACGGGGTCACTACCGTCGATTCGCCCCTTGTCAACATGCCCAACAGCATGGGAGGAAGCTTTGCGCCTTCGAATGGAGCCGACGTTACCAACTGCGCCGATTGTGCGGACGCCCCGAATACGCCGGACAACCAGTCAAGGGTCATAACGCAAACATATACTGTGCATGTGCCGACCGCGCAAAATTTCACGGCGTGCAGCATAGCGGCTCTTTACCTGCAGGTGGGCGTCAGGTATTCAAACATCAATACGGGCGACTGGGTGGGCATCCAGGGGCCGCCAAACGGATGCTCCACCAGCGGAGCTACCTTAAGCTGGCCGATTGAGACGCCGCCGACATCATTCAACATCACGAAAAGGTACGAAGGGGTACTTCAAACAGCCGGCGACCTGGTGCTTTTTTCCATCGATTATAATTACGCCAACGGCGCGGGATTTAAGATAGTCGATTCAATACCAGGCGGCGGTAATTTGACGCTGGTTTCTTCCGGGCCGCAATCAATTCCCCTGGGCTCCGTAGTGGGGCCATCACCGGGAGCCACGTCCGGCACTTTTACATGGACCTTCCCCGACAGGACCGGGGTTGCGGGACAGGAGCAGGGAACGGTATGGATGCTGTTGCAGATGAACACGACGCCCACGGGCAACCCCGCATATACGAATACGGCGACCGGTTATATGACAGGACTGCCAAGCCAGAACAGTTCCGTGACTTCCACTGTCGGCCAGCCGGCCATCACCATCACAAAACAGCAGAGCGCCAATTCGGTCATGGCCGGGTCCACCATAACATATTATCTTTCTTATGAAGTGAACGGATATGCATTAAGGAACTACCAGCCGTTTGACAATGCAGTCGCCGGAGCTTATTCGACGACGCCGCCGCCCGGGTGGAAATTTTCTCCAAGCAACGGGGACAACGGAACATGGGTGGTAGCGGATCCCTGCTCTTCAGGGGACAAGACGGTGACAGGATCGTCTTCCGGCAGCGGCAATTACCCCGGGCTTCTTCTTGACGACGGAAGCCCGACAAATAATTCGGACCAGTTCTGCACGGGAATAATAGTATCGGATTTGTATATAAACCCCGGGACATATCCGGGGGCCGATGCCCAGATCATAATAAGAAGCAACGGACAGACAGGCGCCGCAGCCAGAAGCCTTGGTATAGTCGCGTCCATTGACGCCAACCCGGCGCCGGGATATTTTTTCCTGCAGCAGTGCGGCGGCGCTACAGCATGGTGCGGCAACGGCGGAGGCCCGGCCGGCACCGGAGGCATGCCGAAGGTCGGGGCCGTTTCAGCCAACAAATGGTACAGGGTAAGGATATCGGTCACGAACATTGCCGGCGGCCAGGAAATAAAGGCGCGCATATGGGCGCGCGGCGATCCCGAACCGAGCTACTGGGACATCGATTACAATGACACAAGCATAGGCACGCCGGATTGGGATTGTTCGGGTGCGGGCACTTATAATGACTGGCGGCCCGGCGTAAATGAACAACCCGGGGAGACCGGAGACGTGCAGGATACATATGATAATTTCGCGGTTTACCAGCCAAGGGTGGTCGGAAGCGCCTATATCAACGATCCGGTGCCTGTGGGGGTAAATTACCAGAGCTGCCTGGGCTGCACGACGACAAATCCGGTTCACTGGGATATCGGATCCGTATCCAACACAAGCGGTTCTTTCACATGGTGGGGGGCGGCGACATGCCTGTCCAACCCGATAATTAACCAGGCTTACATAAACGACTCGGCAAATTTTCCAGTATATTCAAATATCGTGACACTTGACGTGCTTGGCTGCGGCTCGCCAACTTTTACACCGACATTTACGGCCACGCCGACATTTACGGCAACGCCCACGGTCACAATGACCGACACACCAACTTATACAAGGACACCCTCGGATACGCCGACTTCGACGCCCACCTTTACTTCGACATTTACGGCCACGCCGACGTTTACGGCAACATCGACATTTACGGCAACCCCTACCTTTACTGAAACGGCAACCCCGACGGATACGCGCACTTTCACTCCCACATTTACGCTGACATACACGCAAACCGATACTCCGACATTCACCGTGACAAAGACTGTAACGCCGACAGTGACGGAAACCGACACAATATCATCAAACACCCCGACACCCACACCGACGTTTACCTCGACATTTACGGCCACGCCGACGTTCACGGCCACACCCACTTATACGTCGACATCAACCGACACGCCGACGTTCACATCCACTTCCACTTATACCGCGACGCCCACGGTCACCGATACCAATACCGACACGCCAACATTTACCAATACGCCCGTGAACAGTCCGACGGACACCCCGACATATACGGCCACATTTACGGTGACCCCGACATTTACCGCGACGCCCACTTTCACAGTCACTTATACCATGACATTTACATTCACGGCCACACCGACATTTACGATGACCTACACTGCGACATTTACACTGACCGACACGCCCACATTTACAGCCACGCCGACATTCACGATGACATTTACGCCAACTGACACCCCGACGGATACGCCTACATTCACGGACACCCCGACACGGACGGCCACGCCAACCATTACGGCCACGCCGATGCCGTTCCCTTATTTGATAACGCTCGGCGTGTATAACGAAGCCGGCGAGCTTGTGAAGACAATAGCCAGCGACCCGACCTCGAACAATTTTACAACAGTGCTTTTTGACATAAACGGCGTTTCCAACGCCACCATTATGACGAACAACGCGGTATTCGACATTTATCTCGCAAACGTCTTTACGCCGTCAAATTTGAACGCCGCAGGCACTCTTTTTACCTGGGACGGGACGACCAACGCCGATCAAAAAGCCGCTCCAGGCGACTATATCATTAAGATACAGCAGACCGACGGCTACGGCCATGTTGCCACCCTTACAAGGGATGTAAGCGTTGTGCAGGATGAAAACTATATGGAGCTCAAGGTCTATAATGAGGCCGGCGAAACAGTATTTTCCGAAAGGGATGACAACAAGATAGGGCCGGATTCCCTGAAGTTATCCGTGCCGGACGTAGTAATAGTAAAGAACAGCGGCAACGACATAGTGGTGGGTTACGGCGCCGCGAGCGGCGACTCCATGAGCTGGAACGGCGTCAGCAACGCAGGGACGGTGGTCACGGACGGAGTTTATGAATTTAAGGTGACGGAAGTGCTCGATTCGGGCAGGGTGCTCGAGGCTTCCAAGTCGGTCAACATACTGACCCAGGGCAAAAAATATTTTGACTCGCTGATTGTTTCGCCCTGCCCGTATGACGGCTCAAAGACGGGAATGCAGTTCAAATGGAACCTGTCCGGGACGACGGTTGAGTCAGGGACGATCAATATCAATATATACGATATTTCAGGGGGGCTCATCAAGATACTGGCCGGAAAGCTCGAGGATGGGCAGTTGAGGTGGTATGGCGATACCGTTGGAGGCCAGATGGCATCCTCCGGAATTTATGTGGCCGTCCTGCAGGGCCGAGACAACTATGGATATTCCGACAATAAGAAGATTAAGATAGCACTGCTAAAAAAATAATAGCAAAATTGTTCAAAAAATAACCCGGCCTTGCGGGGCATTTGCCCGGCATGGCCGGGTTCCTGCTTTATAATTGCGCCAATTTAACCTTCCAAAAATCTATGGAATAAAAATATAAATGTTGCTATACTGTCATAAAATCACAAAACAAAAATGCGCCTTAAAAAGAGGAGAAAATGGAAGATAGAACGGCTGAAAAGTTAGAAAAAGAGATACGCGACCTCAAGGACGAGGTCCGGAAACTAAAAAAGCTGGATTCTTTCGTCCAGGATAAATACGAAGACCTCCTAAAAAAAGAGGAGGCGTATCTCGGGGAAATAAACGAGTCCATAGAGAGGGAACTTACGGTAATAATACTGGGCACCGTAAAAAAGACCATCAACAAGGAAATGGTGGCCTTAAAAATGCTGCGCCGCCATCTCAGGAACCAGGTGCGCCACCAGGTGGTAAAAGACATAAAAAATTCAATTGACCACCTCATACCGGATATCAAAAAGATGATCAAGGAGGAGGTAAGGAAGGTTTCACTCGATATAATGAACCAGTTAAAGCGTCAGACTGGCAAACAGCTTGAAAAAGAGGTCGTCGAGCAGATAAAGGAATCCACCTCGGCTCTCATAGAACAAAAGGAAGAATCCGAACGCAGGGCCATAATGGACCAGCTTACGGGGGCTTTTAACAGGAGATATTTTGAAACGAGGCTTGAGGAGGAACTGAACCTGGCCAAAAGGTTCAGGAACTCGATGTGCCTGATAATGTTCGACATTGATTTCTTCAAGAAAGTCAACGACACTTACGGGCACCAGGCCGGGGACGCCGTCCTTCAGGAAGTGGTCGTGGCCGCGAAAAGTTGCCTTTCATCGGCGGATTTCCTGTGCCGCTACGGCGGAGAGGAATTCGCCGTTATTTTATCGGAAACAAAGATAAGCGAAGCCATCGACATAGCCGAACGCATAAGAAAAGCGGTGGAAGAGCACACTTTTTACAGCGGAGAGACGCTTATCAATATTACAATAAGTCTCGGGATAGCCGAGTATCCGGAGCACGCGATATTAAAGGAAGCGATCATAGCCAAGGCCGACGGGGCTCTTTATACGGCCAAAAGGTCCGGCAGAAACAACACGAAAATAGCGATAAAATAACACGATGGTCAAAAACTTCAAATGCGTGGTTTCGTATAAGGGCTCAAATTATTCCGGCTGGCAGAAACAGAAGCAAAAGCAGATCATGACCGTGCAGGGCATGCTGGAGTTCGCACTGCAAAAATTTTTCGGCGGTGAGATAAAAATAACGGGCGCGAGCCGGACCGACGCCGGGGTCCACGCTTTTGGCCAGGTATTCTCCTTCATGGTTGAGACAAAACTTGAGGGCAGGGGGATAAAAAGCGTGCTGAACGGAATACTGCCGCCGGACATCAGGATACGCTCATGCGACGAGGCTCCGTTCGATTTTTCCCCGAGACGCGACGTGAGGACCAAGCTTTACCGTTATGTGATATACAACAGGCATTTCATGAGCCCGGTTTTTTCGGACCTTGCCTGGCACGTGCATGACGGCCTCGATATGGCCGGGATGAGGGCCCTGCTGCCGCTTTTCAAAGGAAGGAAAAATTATTTTTCTTTTTCGGCGGCTTCCGACAAGGAAGACCATTTCCGCGAGGTAAAATCCATAGTAATAAAAAAAAGAGGGCCGTGGATAACGCTTGATTTTAAAGGCAGGGGTTTTTTGTACAATATGATAAGGCGCATAACCGCCGCCATGGTCGAGCACGCCAGAGGCAACCTTTCATCCGGGGATATAGAGGAACTTTTTAAATCGGAAGACAGGTCGAAGCTGACCTTTACCGCCCCGCCCCACGGGCTGTATCTGGTCAGGATAATTTACGAAAGGAAAGCCGGTTAAATGTCCGGGGCCATTATAACGGAGGTTTCAAATTGAAGACGTTCTACATCATAGACGGCAACGGGTACGCATACAGGTCGTTTTACGCCATGCCGCCGCTTACGGCACGCGACGGAACCGAGATACACGCGCTTTTCGGGTTTTACAACATGATCATGAAGCTTCTCCGCACAAAAAAACCGGACTACCTGGCTCTGACATTCGACCACCCGAAGCCAACGTTCAGGCATAAACTTTATGATGAATATAAGGCGCAGAGGGAGAAAATGCCCGAATCATTGAGGACCCAGATGGGACTTATCAAGGATATGGCCAGGACAGGGAACATAGCGGCCTTTGAGATGGAAGGCTACGAAGCGGACGATATTATGGCCGCAGCCGCCGCACTTGCCACGCCGGAATTAAAGGTAGTAATAATAACATCGGATAAGGACATTATGCAGCTCGTCAACGACAATGTTTCCATATTGAAATTCGGGAAAAAGGACGAAAGCTTCATAACCCCCGAGACGATAAAGGCGGACTATGGCATATCTCCGCGACACGTGGCCGATGTGCTCGCCTTAATGGGCGACGCCTCCGATAACATACCCGGGGTGGAAGGCATAGGCGAAAAATCCGCCTACAAACTTGTGCAGGAATTCGGGAACATAGAGGACCTTTACAAAAACCTTGACAGGGTTAAGGCTGAAAAACAGCGTGAAAAATTAAAGGCGGGGGAAAAAGACGCCAGACTTTCAAAACGGCTCTCGGTGCTAAAGCCGGACAGGGAACTGCTGGAGAAGCTGGAGTTGAGCCTGAAAAGCTGCTCCACAGCCCTCATGGACATGGACGCCCTTAACGATGAATTTATAAATTATAATTTCAGGTCGCTTGTGGCGGACAAGGGCCTTTTCTTTAAGGCCGCTGTAAAAACGGCGGGCGCGGAAGCCAAAGTCGCCGACGGGGATAATTCCGCGGCGAAACATACGGCAGTCCGGGCCGTAAATGGCACGGCAATACAGGCTGAAATAAACGACCTTAAAAAAATATCGGACGCGGAAGAACTTGTGATGCTTTTTGACCGTGGGGATTCCGGTATTGACCTGATATCGATAAAAGCCGGGGATGAAAATTATTACATACACGGCGATGATTTTAAGGGCATGAATTTGTCCGGGAAAAAGATCGTCACAAATTCGTCCAAAGAGCTTTACAAGTCGTGCGGCTGCTCGCCGGCTGAAGTGATGGATATAATGTTGATGTCGTACCTTCTGGACCCGGAGAGGACCAAATCCCACCATTCCTTGGTTTTTTCGGAGTACCTCGGGGGATTTTATTTATCCTACGATGACGCCGCCGGAAAAGGGGCAAAGAGGCGGAATTCCAGGGAGGCTGACGCTGCAAAGATAGCCGAATACGCGGCCACGAACCTCGACGCTGCGCAGAAAACCGCGGAATTACTGCTGGTAAAGATAAAGTCGGCAGGACTGGAGGCGGTTTATTCAGGCATAGAGCTGCCGCTGGCGAAGGTACTGGCGGAGATGGAACTTTTGGGGCTGCGCATAGATGCGGCATTGCTGGATGAATTGATTGGCAAAACAGCGGCCGAGGTGGCACGGCTGGAAAAGAATATTTATAAGGAAGCCGGGGGGGAGTTCAATATAAATTCCCCCAAACAGCTCGGTGACGTGCTTTTTGAAAGGCTGAACCTGCCCAGGCAGAAGAAAACCAAAACAGGTTATTCCACGGACAATGAGGTGCTTTTGGCCCTTGAATCCGGCCACGCAATTGTGGCCGAGATACTAAGGTACAGGATGCTGAACAAGCTGAAGACCGGATTTCTTGAGACGATAAAGGAAAAGTTGTCGGCGGATCATAAGCTGTATCCGGATTACAACCAGTCGGTAACCGCGACAGGCAGGCTTTCTTCGTCCAACCCGAACATCCAGAACATACCGGTGCGCGGGGAGGAGGCAAGGGAGATAAGGAAAATATTCGTGCCCCTTGAGAAAAATGAAATCATGATAAAGGCCGATTATTCCCAGATAGAGCTCAGGATACTGGCGCACTTTTCACGGGACAAAAAGCTCATTGAGGCATTTACACGCGGCGAGGACATCCATTCGCTGACCGCGTCGGAGGTTTTCGGCATCCCGCCGGATTTTTTGACCAGGGAGCATAGGAGGGCGGCAAAGACCATAAATTTCGGGATAGTTTACGGAATATCCCCCTTCGGGCTGGCCAAACAACTTCAGGTGCAAAACCACGAGGCAAAAAGGTATATCGATTCTTTTTTTGCCACCTTTTCCGGGGTGAAAAAATATCACGAGGAGACCATAAAGGCGGCAAAAGAAAACGGGTTTGTGACCACCCTTTCCGGAAGAAAACGGTTCATGGCGGACATTAATTCGTCCAACAGGGCGGTAAGGGAATTTGCGGAACGCGCCGCCATAAACGCCCCCATACAGGGGACGGCCGCCGACATAATAAAGATCGCCATGATATTGATAAATGAGGAGTTCAAAAAATCCGGTTTTGGTGCTAAAATGATCCTGCAGGTTCATGATGAGCTTGTTTTTTCGGTGCCCAAAAAGGAAACGGCCGCCGTGAAAAATTGCGTAAAAATAATCATGGAAAACGCAATGAAAATAAATGTACCTCTGACCGTCACGATGGGGCAAGGAGACAACTGGTATGAGTGCGGCTAAAAAGATCGTAATAGCGGTTACCGGAGCCACAAAAGCCGGGAAAAGCGAAGTATGCTCCTACCTTTCAAAATCATACCCGGTGATCGACGTGGATTACCTGGGCCACTCTATTTATAAAAAAGGCACGTCGCTTTACAGGATAATGAAGAGAAAATACGGACCTGTGATAATAAAAAAGGATGGGGAAATAAACAGGCGCATATTGGGAGAGATAGTTTTCGGGGACAGGCGCGATTACTGGGATTTTACCTGCCTGGTTTACCCGGCGCTGATAAAGAAGCTCAAAAAAGAGATAAAAAAAACCGCGGGACGGTTCGTAATAGTGGATATGGCAATACTTTTTGAAAGCGGGTTCTATACCAAAGCCGACAGGATAATCCTGGTGAAAACTTCTGCGGGCGAATGGAAGAAAAGGATAGGGGAGGTTTCCGACCGCAGGTATTTTGAAAAGATACGTAAATTCCAGGATTTTTTCCCTTCCTCGAAAAAGATTGCATTAAGCGATTTCATAATATATAATAATAGCTCAAAAGAGGATCTGCATAAAAAAGTCGATAAAATTATGGAGAAAATCTCAAAAGGAGACTTATGGACCCGAAAGAACAAGAAGAGGCCATAAACAAGATATTAGGCAAATTAAAGGCCCTGCCGACACTTTCAATTGTGGTCGCAAAAGTGATCCAGGTCGTTTCAAATCCGCTTACATCGGCCTCGGATCTTTCAAGGATAATCACGGTAGACCAGGCCCTGACCGCCAAGGTATTAAGGCTGGCCAATTCGGCTTTTTACGGGTTCCCCTTCAGGATAAAGAACATAACGCAGGCGGTTTCCATACTCGGGTTCGATACCATAAGGAACCTCGCCCTGACCGTATCGGTGTACAAGGTATTTACGGGGGAAAATGAATCGGACTTTTCCCACCAGGATTTCTGGAAACACTGCGTCGGCGTCGCGATATGCGCAAGCCTTCTGGCAAAAAAAATCAAATACCGTTCGCCCGAAGGTGCATTCACCGCGGGTCTGCTCCACGACATAGGAAAGAATTTTTTCGAGCAGTTCATGCACAAGGAATACAGGGACGTCATGAAACTGGCGAAAGAACGCAACATTTCCGTTTTTGAGGCGGAAATGGAAGTGATGAAAATAGACCACACAATAGTCGGGAAAATGATGGCGGAAAAATGGAACCTCCCGCACGAGTTAAAGGCCGGGATAGCTTCGCACCATCACCCCGAGCAGGAAACGCAGGAGAACGTAATGGCCCATCTGATAAACGTGGCCGACATCATATGCAAGAAAAAATCCATAGGATTTTCCGGGGATTACGTCATCATGCCGATATCAAAGGAAGGCAGGGAACTTTTTTCCCTTGATGAAGCCGGCGAAGAGGAACTGATGAACGACCTGGACAAGGAACTTAAGGAAGCCGAAGCTTTTGTCAACATGCCGCAGTAAGAAAACCGGCGGGAGGATCATTTAATTGGGCCAGACCGAAGATGACATAAAGGAAATAAAGGAACTAAAAGAATATACAAACAACCTCGAAGTTATCAATGAAGGATTGAGGCATTCGTTCGAGGAACTTACCACGTTATACCGCCTGGTGGAAATAATCGCCGAGGCCAAGACCCTGGAGCGTGTTTTAAACTCGCTGCTGGACCTCGTGGCCGAGATAATATCATGCGAAGGCGCCATGCTTTTTCTTGTGGACGAGAAAACAGGGGAAGTGGACATCGCCCTTAAACGCAACATAAGCAGGAAGATAGAACAGAAGGTCAACCTCCAGAACAGGCAAAAGGTCATCGAGTGGACCCTGAAAAAAGGTAAAACGATCGCCATGCCGGATATTGAGGAAGACCCGTCCGACAGCGAAAAAGTGACATTCGTGCTGGTCCCGCTTATAGCTCACGACAAACCCGTGGGGCTTATCGACATCATAACCGACACCCCGGAAGGCGACATAACGACCAAGGACCTTTCACTGCTCACCATCCTGGCCAAACAGGCGGCGTTGTCCATTGAGAACGTCAAGCTTTACGAGTCCATGAAAAGGGACCAGATCAGCATAATAAGGGCGCTCTCTTCCACCGTGGACGCCAAGGACCATTTTACCCTTGGCCACTCCCAGAAGGTCTCGGAGTATTCGCTGAAGATAGCGGAAAACATGGGGCTCTCCGAGCGCGACATTGAAACCATCAAATACGCGGCCCTTCTGCATGACATAGGAAAGATCGCCATACCGGACGACATAATAAAAAAACCGACCAAGCTTACGGCGGAGGAATTTGACCTGGTACACAAGCATCCGATAATAGGCTCCATGATAATAAAGGAAATCGAATCCCTGGCCCCGATGGTCCCCATAATACTCCACCATCATGAAAGATATGACGGCAAGGGATATCCCGATGGATTAAAGGGCGAGGCCATACCAGTGGGGGCGCGCATAGTCCATGTCACCGACGCTTACGATACTATGGTTTCGGCGCGGGCTTACCGCGACATGATACCGCCGGAGCTTGCGGTTTCAGAGCTGCGCAAGAACGCGGGAACGCAGTTCGACCCGAAAGTTGTTGAAGCTTTCATCACGATCTTAAGAAAAAACTCAGTGGGTTATGATGGCCAAAACGGTTTTTGACGTTTTTTACTACAGGAACAACAGCTCTATAAGGTTCATATTGTTTAATGTCCTGGGGTTGCTGGCCCTGACATTGCTGCTATATTACCTCTCCTATAATTTCAAGAACGCCGCCGCCATAGGCATGGGGCTTGCCCTTATTATTTATGCTTTTTTTACCCTGGGAAAGTTCGGGGGCGTATCCTACGGCCTTATTTTTGTTCTCTTCAACGGGTTCCTGATATTCTCGGCTGAAGGCGGCGCCAAGACGCAGTACTGCCTTATCGCAATATTCGGCGCGGCTTTTATATGGCATTTTAACGGCTTTATAGACAGCCTGGACGAAAGGGAACAGCACAACAATCTTACCGAGAACGAGATAGATTCCGACACAATAGTATCCGGGGACCGGCTCAAAAAACTCAAGGATGCCATATCCGCCAACGTCGGGAAGATAGAAAATTACAGGATGTTGAACAGGGTGGCCGAGGAACTTTTATCCACGCTTGACCGCAACAAGATCGTGACGGTGATAAACGGCTACCTGAAGGGACTCATAGGAGACAAACCCGTAACCTCGCTTCTGCTGGTAAAAAGCCCGGATTCGGACACATTTTACCCGGCGGTGGAGACCAAAAAAAACGACCAGCAGGCGCGCGGCGCTTTCAGCATTTATAAAAAGGACCCTTTCGACGAATGGATCATTAAGAACAAATACACCCTGCTCATCAAGAATATCGACGATGATTTCAGGTTCAGGAACCTGCGGAAGGATTGGATACATTTCAAGTCGCTTATAGCCATACCGCTTTTTGAGACGAACCGCCTCATAGGCATTCTTAAGTTTTATTCGGAAAAACAGGACATATTCGACAATGAAGACGCCAGGCTTCTGAATTATCTCGGAGACATGTGCTCCTCGGTCGTGGAAAACTCGCTCCTCTACGAGAAGACGGAAACTCTTGCCACGCAGGACGGCCTTACAGGGCTTTTCTTAAGGCGCCATTTTATAGAGCGCATGGACGAGGAGATGAAGCGCTCCAAACAGTCGCAGTCGGCTTTCTCCTATCTTATGATAGACATAGATCATTTCAAGGACTGCAATGACAATTACGGGCATCTATTCGGGGACAAGGTCTTAAGGGTGCTCGGGGAATTTTTGCGGGAGAACCTGAGGGATGTGGACCTTATAGGAAGATACGGCGGCGAGGAATTCGCGGTCGTACTGCCGAGCACCAACTGCAACGGGGCGAGGTTCGTGGCCGAGCGGCTGCGGAGCGGTTTTTCCACCCTTGTGGTCCAGGTTAACGAGAATCAGGGCATAAAACTTACGCTCTCAATCGGGGGCATCGAGTATAAGGTCGGCGACAGCCTTAAACTCATGGAGATAATAAACAAGGCGGACAAGGCGCTTTATCATTCCAAGGAAACAGGCAGGAACAAGGTCACTTTCTGGGAGGACATCAGCGATGAAAAATAAGGCAGTCTATCCCGCGCTGCTCTTTGCCGTGTTCGCCGTGGTCATCACAGGACTCAACGCATGGCAGAAAAGGCCGCAGGATAATTATTCTGTCATGGCCATATCCATAGTCCTGCTTATAACC
Source organism: uncultured Spirochaetia bacterium (assembly GCA_964443355.1). Taxonomy (GTDB): domain Bacteria; phylum Oederibacteriota; class PGYV01; order PGYV01; family Palsa-1178; genus Bog-1181. The sequence goes on along the minus strand of CAYUDX010000001.1, from coordinate 128,539 downwards.
AGGAAAGAATTAAAACCGGTTATGCAAGCGGTGTTTTTCGCGGCCGCAGCCATTTTTACGGCAATACTTTTTTACCCGCTAAAGCAGATTTCCCCGGGCGTGGCTTTTTTTGCCGTGGCGCAGTATGCGCTGGTTTATGTCCTTACGATACCCTTTACATCCCATATAAAAAACCTTGATGCGAGAGAGCTGGAACTGAAAGGAAAAAAGCTTGCCCTCGAGGCGCAAAAGCAGGACAGCCTGGCGGGCGCCATGCTCTACGACGATACGCTTGAAAAACAGATCAAGGACATTAGGTCGCTGTATGACGCGGCAAAGGAACTCGGATCTTCCCTGAATCATGAGGAAACGATGGAACTGACGACCGCAGTGCTAAAAAAAATAATCAAGAACAATTTCAAAATATCGCTGGATGACATCACCTTCATGATAATATTCAAGAGGGAATACGAGTATTACGTGGCCCAGTCATTCGGATACGACGAGGATTCCATAAAGGACAATGAGAAAACCTTCGTGAACGCCATACTGAAATCTGTCGGCAAGAACCAGGAGCATATTTACGTCCCGGACACGGCGGAGCTTGCCTCCGACGGAGGACAGGCCATGGCCATCAATAAATGCGTCATCTATATCCCTTTTTACGTCGAAAAAAAGCTTCTTGGTGTGCTCTTTATATCGGGGAACAGGGCCGGCATGTTCGATGAGAAACAGATAGAATCGATAAGGATACTTTCCAACCAGATAGCAATATCCCTGGAAAAAGTTCACTTATACGAGGAGGTCGAAAAACTCTCGGAAACCGACAGCCTTACCGGGCTTTATGTTCACAGGTATTTTCAGGACAAGCTGGAAAACGAGATCAAGCGCACACAGCGTTACGGCGGGACGCTCTCGCTGGTGCTGGGCGACATAGACCATTTTAAGATAATCAACGATACCTACGGCCACCTTGCCGGGGATTATATACTCCGGACTATAGCCGTCATACTAAAGAACCACACATCAATGATGGATACCGTGGCGCGCTACGGGGGCGAAGAATTCGTAATGATATTTCCCGACACAGACAAGGAAAAGGCGCACGCCAAGGCGGTTAAAATAAGGAAGGAGATAGAGAAGTACCCGTTTAAATACAAGGAAACGCAGATAAAGATAACAATGTCCATGGGAGTGGCGGTTTATCCCGCGGATGCGGACGCAAGAAGGACTCTTATAGACAAGGCGGACAAGGCGCTTTACAAGGCAAAGGAAGAGGGACGAAACAGGGTCATAAGGGCCGAATAATAAGCAGGATCGAATTTGAATGGAGACAAATGGACAGGGATACTGAAAAGAAGCTGGTCGAAGAATCAAAACGCGACCCAAAAGCTTTCGGAAAAATATTCGAGGAATATTATACCGCAATACACAGATACGCGCTTCACCGCACCGGTAACGCAGCCGCGGCCGATGATGTGACGGGCGAAACCTTTTTTAAGGCCCTCAACAAACTGTCCGGATTCAGATGGGCGGGCGTGCCTTTTTCCGCATGGCTCTACAGGATAGCCGGCAACGAGGTCATTAATTATTTTCGCAAGGGGGCTCATGAACCGGCGCCTTACGACATAAACGCCAATGACGGCTCGGTAAGGGAACCAGCTTCAACGCAGGACATTGAAAAGGAACTGCTCGAAGCCCAGGAAAAGATAGACAACTCCACCCTGTACATCCGCGCAAAAGAGGCGCTAAAAACGCTGCCCGTCAAATACCAGGAAGTGCTGGTGTTGCGGTTCCTTGAGGACAGGAAGATAACGCAAATTTGCGAAATACTCGGAAAAAACGAGGGCACCGTGAAATCCCTCATATCCAGGGGTGTGGCCAGGCTCAAGGTTTATTTCGAAAAGGACGAAGATACGCAACCTTTGGCCGGGGACGGCGTTATACATAATGAAAAAGCGAAAGGCGGTTTTTGATATGGAAGATAAAGATGTCATAAAAAAACTCGAAGAGGCCCGCCTGCCGGAGATTGAAACTCCTGGGAAAAAGGCGTTTTTAAGGGCGTCTCTGCTGGAAAAAGCAGCGCAGAGAAAGCCTTTCTGGGCCCTATTTTTTCAGAGATACGTCCCTTCAACAGTGCTTGCATTCGCGGTTGCGGTCATGACCGCCTATGTCGTTGATAATATGGATTCGGGCTCAAAATTTAACAGGCAGGGCGGGATGTGGTCCACATATTCCGACTCGCAGGAAGGCGGGGATTCGGTTGTCTGGCCTCCGGAGCCCACGGCCGCGGGAAACGGATTTATAATGTCGAGCCCGGGATACGGCTCCTCAAAATACGCCGTGCACGTTACGGGAAAGACGGGAAGCAAGTTCGGTCTCAATTATAATTATCTCGGATTTCTTGTGCGTTTTAGCTCCGACACGCAGTGCCCGGTATGCAAAGGGGTCGATATATCGAAATATTCCGGCATAAGGTTCAAGATCAAGGGAAGCCTGCCATCCGGCAGGTTGAGTTTTATCCTGCCTTACGAATCGGGCGAATGCGACACGCAGAAAATGACATGCAAAAGCCGTACGGATTACGCGGATTTTGAAAAAGACATAACAACCCAGGTGACTGGCGAGTGGACCACCGTGGTCATCGATTTCAGGAGCGGCCTGAAGCAGCCTTCCTGGACGCCGTCAAAGTCGGCGGTCAAAATAGAAAAAGTCCTGCAGAACGTCCATCTTTTCAAGTGGCAGTATGAGAACGGCAACGGCTCGCTCGCGGATATCTGGCTCGCGCAGGTCGAACTCTTTTAGGCGATAAAGGAATTCAAATAAAATAGTTGTAAAATTTTTTAAGGAGGGAATAAGGATGAGAAAGTTCTTAAAAGCAGCACTGGCGGTTCTTTTTTTTACTGCTTTTGCCCTGCATGCTTTTGCCGAAGGCGAAGATATAGCGGCAAAACACAGGGTGACGCTCTGGAATTTTGAATCGGGTACGACCGAAGGCTGGCATGGCAACGCGAAATTCGCTAAATCATGCTCGGTATCCAAGGAACATGCTTCCGAGGGCAAGTACTCATTGAAGGTGGACCTGACGGGTTCCAAGGACTGGAACCAGGACATCATGGTGAACGACGGGCCGTTCGACCCGTCGATAAACAAACTGGTGGAGCTGTCCTTCGATGTATTCGTGCCGGACGCCACGGTAAAGGGGCTTGATTACCAGGAAATGTACATAGTCTTCTCGAGCAAATCCAACGCCTGGTACCAGCTTAAAAGCCCGCTTGTGGCCGGAGAGAACAAGATAGTCTTCAAGATCGACAATTCAAAGATAAAGCAGGACATGTGGCACATTTATATCATCACGAACAACAGCCAGCCGTTCAACGGCCCGATCTATGTGGACAATATGGTCGGCAGGATGCTGGGCGAGCCGGGAACAATTGAAGGCCGTATTACTGACAAGGATTCAGGATCCGGCATAAAGGACGCCAGGGTCGTGGTCGGGGATTCCCTCGCAGTGACCGACGACGGCGGCAATTTCAAGATGACGGTCCCTGAAGACGCTTACAAGATGGTAGTTGTGGCCTTTGGTTACAAGGACCTCAGCTCCGACGTTGTTGTTTACGCAGGCAAGGACAAGAACCTAGGCAATGTCGGCATACTGAAGAAAAAAGAGCCTGTAAAGAAAGCCGTTACAATAGACATAGATACCGAAAGGGTCATCAGGACCATAGACAAGCATAAACTCCTGGGGCAGAACATAGCCGCCTGGCACAAACCCGACGGCTATAGGGACGCCGTGGCCCTGGGCAAGATAGAAAAAATGGGGGCCACTTTTTTCAGGATCCCCGGCGGAGACTACGCAAACCTTTACAACTGGAAGACCGGCGACGTTTATAAATTTGACGGCACGGTCAACTGGACCCCGGAACTCAACTATATGGGGGGAATGGTTCCGTTCTTAAAGAGGATGGATGTGCTCGACGGCAACCAGACCGAGGCGCTTCCAACGATCAATATATTGACTCCGGCGTCAAAGACCATAAACCAGAGGCTGGATTATGCCGTGCTGTGGCTCCAGGACATGAAGGACAAGGGTATAAGGTTCCGCTACGTCGAGGTTGGCAACGAGCTTGACAACAAGCCGGATGTCCCGGGACCGGCAAGGGCAAAGGAAGGCAAATCCTTTTTTGATTCGCCCACAGACATGAAGAACACGCACTGGTGGACCAAAATAGACAATTACTGCACCGTTTTCAACATGGCGGCTTACAAGATAAAATTATTCGACAAAACACTTAAGATAATGGGGCCGGTTCCGATGCAGCCCATGAACCAGGAAAGGATCGAGGGCTCGCCGTGGCTGGCGGCCTCGACAAAGTCGCCTTTCTGGGTGGAAGAGTTCCTCAAAAAATCAGGGCGGTATGTGGACACTCTTGCCGTCCATGAATACCCGTTCTGGGCAAATAACGACGCAAGGCTACTGCTGACAAAACCACAGACCACCTGGCCGGTTTACATGCCGAAATTCAAGGCCTGGATCAAAAAGTACGTACCCAACAGGAATGTCGAGATAGCACTTACGGAATGGAACTCGGGCGACGAGAACGTCATCACCGCCCTTATCGAGAACGGCCTTTTCTGCGCGGATTATCTCGGAAGTTTCATGAAATCCGGCGGGGACCTTGCTTTCTGCTGGGATCTTTACACGCAGAAACCCGGACTGGGCGGCGGACACGGGGCAATGGACGAGGAGAACGACCCGACGAACAAATACTCCGAGAGGTCGCATTACTGGGTATTTTCAATGTATAACAATTATTTCGGTACAAAAATGGTGGAATGCAATTCCTCGAGCCCGGACCTTTCGGTCTACGCGGCGATGGTGGACGACTCCACGATTTCGATAATGGCCATAAACAAGACGAAACTTTCCATCTCAAGCGCGAAGATAAACGTGAAGGGAAAGACGGTTTCGGGCTCGGCAAAGGCGTGGCAGCTTTCCGACAAGGAATACGTATGGTCCAAGGAGCTTTACAGGCCGATAGTGAATTCCGGCCCGTCGGAGCTTAACGTGAACCTGGAAAACGGCACCTATGATTTCCCACCGTATTCAGTGACGGTTCTGCAGGTTAAAATATAGGATAGCAAGCGTAATATACAGGGCAAAGGGCGGCTGAAAAGCCGCCCTTTGTTTTTTTTGTAGAACAAGGGCTAACAGAAAGGAGAGAGGAGAAAGTAGATGGAAATGTGATAATACTACTCTCTGGACAGACAGTCGGGTAAGTATTATAATATCTAAATGGCGGAAAATAGGATTTTAGCCGTGAAAAGTGTTATTGACAAAATCAATCCAGGGTTTATAATAATAAACAGATCAAGCCAAAACCAAGGAGACAAACCAGTGGAAGCGGTTTTTATAAATATGAAAAATTGCTACTGCGCATATTGCCCGAAGAACCTGTTCACCATCCTTAAGAGATAAGACACCTTTATCCGTCATATCCTGCTGACACCGGGGCTTTAACGCCGGCCCAAACCCATTGACATTTACCCTGTTTTTATTATAATGGGACATCTTTTAAAAATTAACGCAAAAATATTACTAAACTTGAAAAGGAGAGAACTAATGGCAAAGAAAGCGGTCAAGAAAAACGGCATCATTTCCATCCCGGCCCAGGGCATGACTACTACTATCCCCAACAAATTTTATCTCGTGGCCGGGCATTCCGAGGGCATGACGCCGCTGAACGCTTTTGACAATGCTTTAATGGACGCGGGCATCGGTAACACGAACCTGGTAAAGATGTCATCCATCCTTCCGCCGAATTCCACCAGGATCAAACCGGTAAAACTTCCGCTCGGCGCGCTCGTTCCCGTGGCTTACGCTTCCAAGGTATCTTCCCAGACCGACGAGGTCATTTCCGCGGCCGTGGCCGTGGCCATACCGAAAGACAAGAAAAAGAACGGCCTTATAATGGAATACTCTGCGGCGGGGCACATGGAGGAGGTCGAAAGAATAGTCCGCCACATGGCGGCCGAGGGGTTCAAGACAAGGGGATATGAGCTGAAAGAGGTTGTTTCGATATGCGCCCAGCATAAAGTCAGCAAGATAGGCGCCGCGTACGCCGCGGTTGTGCTGTGGTGGTAAACTGATGGGAAAAATGACAGGCAGGTGGTGCACGGAAGTATACAGGGACACCGCATTATCCTTTAAGATCAAAAAAAAGCTTTACGCAAAGCGCTCCAAATTCCAGATGGTCGAGGTTTACGAAACGGAAAAGCACGGGAACCTGATGACCCTTGACGGCTGTTACATGGTCTCCACCGCCGAGGAATTCGTCTACCACGACATGCTCACGCACGTCCCTTTATTCGCCCATCCCGACCCGAAGAAAATCCTTGTGATAGGGGGCGGCGACGGCGGCACTGTGAGGGAAGTCATGCGGCATAAGGGCGTCGAGGATATAGATTTTGTGGAGATAGACGAGGACGTTTACACCGTGTCCAAAAAATATTTTCCCGCGCTTGTGAAGGGGCTCGAATCCGACAAAAGGGTCCATTTCAAGTTCGGCGACGGGATAAAGTTCGTGAAGGATTCAAAGGACGCTTACGACATCATCCTTATCGACGGAACCGACCCTTCGGACATAGCAGGCGGGCTCTTCGGGACCGAATTTTTCAACGACGTAAAAAGGGCGCTGAAAAAGGACGGAATCATGTGCATGCAGTCCGAGGATCCGTGGTACGACTCGGGGATAATCGGCGACGTCCAGGCAAGGCTGAAAAAGATATTCGCCTATTCAGGGCTTTACCTGGCGCATATACCCATATATCCGTCGGGAATGTGGAGTTTTTCGTGCGCTTCTAAGAAATACGATATCAGCGTTATCAGGAACAAAAAATCTAAAATTGCGGAATTCAAATACTACACGCCGGAGCTTCATGCGGCCGCGTTCAAACTTCCACAGTTTGTAAAGGATGCCATAAAATGAACTTTCTAAAAAACTCGCATTTTGTAGCCTGCAACACCCCTTTCAAAGAGGCGAAAACAGTCATGGTCGGCCTTCCTTACGACGGCACATCTTCGTTCAGGCCGGGCTCCAGGTTCGCGCCTGAATCCATACGTAATTATTCCTACGCCATCGAGACCTTTTCTCACGAACAGGAAAAGGACCTTACCGAATACAAGTTCGGCGACCTGGGAAACCTTGAAATGCCGCTGGGCAGCAGCGAAGAGGCCTTAAAAGAGGTCGAGACGCTGTGCGCGTGGATACTGGAAAACGACAAGAAAGCCGTGTATCTAGGCGGTGAGCACCTTCTCACGTATCCCATAATGAAGGAATATTATAAAAAATACAGGGACCTCAAGGTTATTTATTTCGACGCCCACGCGGATTTCAGGGAAGAGTTCACGGGCAGCCGCCTGTCCCACGCCTGCGCCGCAAAGCTCACCACGGAAATTATCGGCGACGAGAATATTTTCATGTTCGGGATAAGGTCGTTCGAGAAGAACGAGTGGCTCGACATGAAAAAGAGGAACGTTTACGTGGACCATAAAGTGGAGCATTTTGACGAAGTTGTGGAAAAAATAAAGGGACATCCGGTATACATGTCGCTGGACATGGACGTCTTCGATCCGGCCTGCATCCCCGCGCTCGGGACTCCCGAGGCAGGCGGGATGTTTTACAGGGATTTTATCAACCTGCTCCCGGGCCTTTCGAAATTGAACATCGTGGGGCTTGACGTTCTGGAAATATCGCCCGAGTACGACGCCCAGGGGAACTCGTCGATTTTCGCCGCAAAGGTCGTAAGGGAATTACTTCTTAACACCGCGGAAAAATGAAAAAAAAAGAAGCGCTGTATTTTTCCTTATTCGCGCTTTTTACGATAATATCCTTTTATCCGGTATTTTTTTCAGGCAAGCTGGCAATGTGGCTGGATATGACATTTTATTTTCTCCCGTTCAGGGAGATGACGTCGCATCTGATAAGGGCAAATGTAATGCCGTTCTGGAACCCTTATATTTACGGCGGAAATCCATTGATGGCGAACATGCAGAGCGCGGTCTTTTACCCGCTTAACATATTTTTTCACCTGTTTTCTTTTACTGACGCGTTCAAATTCTATATTTTCTTTTCCTATTTTTTGATGGCTTCCTTTATGTACAAGTTCCTGGAAAGCTGCGGCATCACGAAGGATGGGGCGTTCGCCGGCGCGTCCATATTCGCTTTCGGGTTTTACACGGTGATAAAGGCGCCGGAAATGGCGGAATTAAGCACGCTCGTCTGGCTACCGGCAGCCCTTTATTTTATCAGGAAATACGCGGTTTCCCGCAGGGGCGCGGATATCTTCCTTACGGCTTTCTCGCTTTCGCTCTCCCTTTTGGGAGGACACCCGCAATTCTTTGTTTACTGCTGGCTGATATTCGCCTCCTTTTACTTTTATGAATTCCTGGTAAAAAATAATACTGGTTTTGTAAGAACGGTCCGTGATTTTTTTATTATCCACCTTATATTCGCGGCTGTAACCGCGGTGCAGTGGGTCCCGACGCTGCGCTTCCTTATGAACTCAAAAAGGCTCTCCCAGGGTTTTGAGCTGGCCCAGATAATGGGCAGTTACATGAATTACACACAATTACTGTCGTTCTTCTGCCCGGTCTTCGGCATGGTCCTGCCTGAAAGGGATAATTTTATGAATTGGGCCGGCAAGATAGACATCGGAGTAGCCGCCCTTATGCTTTTGCCGCTTGGCATTGCCACGCTGAAGGATAAGCGTTTAAGGACGCTCCTGCTTGCGGCCTTTACGGCGGTGCTCCTGCTGGCTTATCTCGGCAGCATGCCTTTCTTTATGCCTTTGTACGAACATTTCAGGTTCATAAGCGTGATCAGATACCCGTCGAGGATAATAGTGGCGGGGTATTTTATCATATGTTTTTTTGTCGCGGCCGGATTCGACGCGCTCTTTTCAAGGCCGGCGGTGGAGATAAAAAAATTCGCTTTTTTTGTGGCGGCCGTATTCATGTTCTTTGCCGGGATATATTTTGCCGCGTTATACAATAAAAAGTTCTTCATCGGCATCGGCGTGAATATTTTCAGCGCCGGCAGGAGCTTTCAGGATGTTTACGACAGGGTGGAGCAGTACGCCTTTATAATGAACGATTTCTTCCTGTTCGTCCTTATTTGCGGGGCGTCCGCGGCACTTTTCGCCCTTGCCGCGATGGACAGATACAGGGGGGCTTTCGTTAAATACGCATCGCTTGCGCTTATAGCGGCCGGGGCGCTGTTGTTCAATAAAACAGGCTACGACTCGTTCGGCGATTTTGAGTGGAGCAAGCAGGGAACAAAGCAGACGAGTTTTCTTGAAAGAACCGCGACGGACGGGAACGTGAGGGTGCTTGCGCCGAACGTAACGAATCCATTTGATTTCACCCCGGACCTTGACGGGCTCAGGCAATGGACGTATTACGCGTCGGACTCGCTGACCCCGAACACTCCCATGACGTACGGCATTTATAATTCCGACGGTTTTGATTCGCTTTTTCTTTCACGCTATCATGAATTCACATCGGGCCTTATGCTCAACAAAACGCCGTGGCGCAGCAGGGCGTTCGCGCTCTTATCTGCCAAATATATCGCCAGCTCCGCGGTTATAAAGGACGCCTCCCTTAAAGAAGCCTCAAAGGGCTATTGCATTATTTATGAAACCAAAAACTTCCTCAACCGCGCCTTTTTTCTGGATGCGAATATTGATACCGTAAGGCTGAACCGGGAGAAGGGAAGCAAACTGCTTCTTGATCCTGGTTTTGACCCGGCAAAAACCCTCATACTTGATGCCGCGGCCCCGCTGATAAAGGTCCCCGCGGCGGTTAAGCAGTATAAAAAAGCCGGCGTCCGTATAATCCCGGCGGTTGACACCGACACCATCGAGATTGCGGTGAATGATCCGACCCCCGGCTGGCTTGTTGTGACGGATAATTATTACCCGGGCTGGAAAGTCTTTGTCGATTCCTTTGAAAAACCGGTATTAAGGGCTTATACGACCTTTAAAGCTGTTTATCTGGAAGCCGGAGCGCACAGTGTCGTTTTCAAATATTCTCCGCCGGAATTGCCCGCTGCCGCAGTTATCTCTTTCGGCACACTGCTTGCGGCGGCAATTGCATTGATATGCCGTTGTTTGCTCATAAAAAGGAAAAATCCGTGAAGAAGAGCGCGGTTGCAGCGGCGATATTTTTTGCTGTATGCATCTTCCTGTATATGGAGAACATGGCGCCTTCATATAATTCCGACGATTCTCCGGAAACGACCGTGGCATACAAGACCCTCGGAATTCAGCACCCACCGGGATATCCTCTGGCGACTTTGACCGGCAAGATATTTACGCTCATCCCGGCCGGCAGCGCGGCATTCAGGTCTAACATGGCGGCCATGGTATTAAACCTGCTTGCAGCCTTCGCCGTGTATCTTCTGGCCGGCAGGGTGTTCAGGGCGGCGCCTGGTAAAGCGGCCGAGGGAGCGATCGAAGCCGCGGCCCTTACAGCAGCGGCACTTTATATTTTTTCATCCTCGTCGTGGCTCCAGGGCTCCATAGCAAAAGGTTCCATATACGCCCTTAACAGCCTTCTGTTGTGTTTGTGCCTGCTCGCACTATTTAAAATTGAAGATTCACCGGGGTATTTCTATCTTTTCGCCATGCTCTATGGGCTTTCCATGTGCAACCACTGGACAAGCATGCTGGCGGCCGCGCCGGGCGTGGTTTACTACATTGTCATGAAAAGAGAATACTTAAAGCCGCGCCATTTTGTCCTGGCGACCCTGTTCTTCGTACTGGGTTTGCTGGCTTATATTTATGTCCCCATAAGGAACGCCGGTAACCCGGTATATGCATGGGGTGATGTCAGGTCCATAAAGGACCTGCTGTGGCTGGTTTCAAGGGCGCAATATTCCGGAATGGAGGTCAGGCATACATTTTCCGATACGGCGGGCCTGCTTAAATTTTACCTGAAAAATCTTTTTACTTTCGAGTATCCCTGGCCCATTGCGCTTGCCGTCCTGCCGGGTGCGGCGGCCATCGCGTTTTACATGCCGGCGGAAGGCGGGGCTCTTGCCGTAGCCTTTGTCATGCTTGTCTTCGGGGTCGCGTCTTTTGCCACGCCTCCACCGAATACCGAGTGGATCACAAAACCTTACCTTGTCTCCACGAATATTTTCGCCGGGGTATTCGCAGCTTTCGCCATATTTTTCATCCTTGGCGCCGTAAAAAAAGAAAAGATCAGGAGCGTGCTTTCCTGGACCGCCCTTGCCGCCGTATCCTGCGTTATGATCTTTGCGGGGCGACCCGATTATTCCCGTTATTATATAGGTTATGATTATTCAAAAAATCTCGCCAAATCACTTTCCCCGGGGTGCGTTTTTTTTACCGAAGGCGACATGAACGTCGGCTCATCGCTTTACCTGACCCTTGTGGACGGGGAAAAGTTCGCTCCGGTAATACCTGTGGTATCGGCTTATCCATGGTATGTGGCGCAGTTAAAAAGGAACTACGGGACATTCGTGAATTTTCCCGAGACATCCGGCGTTGTCAAAACTTACATAGCCGGGGTGATCGACGGGAATAAAGGCGGGGATTTTTATTATTCCAACGTGTTTACAAAAGAGCTCGTTGCGAACAGGAATATTGTCCCGGACGGGATAGTTTACAGGATCATTGACGGCTCAAAAAGAGAGGTCATCACCGATATGTACATGAAGCTTTACTCGCTGAGGGGCATCATCGGCGACAAAATAAGGTATGATGAATTTACAAGAAGGCTGGTGGTCGAAAATTATGCCATGGCGTACTTTAACCTCGCGGATATTTTGAGGAACGCCGGAAACAACGCCGCGGCCGGGCTGTTCTACGAGAAAGGGCTCTTCTTTTACGCGAACCACGGGGCCTTCATCAACGCCGGGCTGTCTTATTATATGTCGGGCCGTTTTGACAGGGCCATGGAAATGTGGCAAAAGGCCCTTGAGAGCGGCCCAAACGACCCGGTGGTATATTCAAATATGGCATTTGTCTACGCTTCGATGAAGGATTACGCAAAAGCCGGGGAATATGTCGGCAAGGCTTTGATGCTGGACCCGGCAAACCAGTCAGCGCTGAATTTAAGCAAGGCCATTGAAAAAGCAGGCTTGGCCAAATAATCATCTTCAAAAACCCTTGAACACCCCGGTAAAAAGGTCTATAATATAATATAATTTATGGAAAAAACAGTCATTGTGAAGGTTCCACAGCGTCAGGATGAGGCGGCGATTGCCTCGGACATTGAAGAAATGAAGGGCCTTGTGGCCACGGCGGGAGGTTTTGTCGTGGACACCGTCATACAGATGCGTCACGAGATTTCGCCGGGATATTATATAGGCAGGGGCAAGGCTGAGGAAATAGCCGAGAAATACGGCAAAGAAGCGGCACTGCTTGTCTTCGACGCGGAATTAAGGCCGATACAGGTAAAGAACCTTGAAGACATCACCGGCATGCGCGTTATCGACAGGACGCAGTTGATACTTGACATATTCGCAGGAAGGGCCAGGACTGCCGAGGGAAAATTACAGGTCGAATACGCCCAGCTGAATTATCTTTTGCCGAGGCTTTCCGGCCGCGGGTCGGATTTTATGCAGCAGACCGGCGGTATAGGCACAAGGGGTCCCGGGGAGACAAAACTTGAGGTCGACAGGCGCCATGTCCGGGGCAGGATACAGAAGATAAAGCAGGAGCTTGAGTCGATAAGGGACGTCCGCGGCAGGCAGCGCCTCAGGCGCAAATCGGTGCCGGTGCCGCAAATTGCCATAGTGGGTTACACTAACGCGGGCAAGACCATGCTTTTGAACTCCCTGACAAAGGCGGGCATGCTCTCGGAGGATAAATTGTTCGCGACCCTGGACCCGAAGATAAAGCAATACGTCCTTCCGTCTGGTTTTAAGGTGCTGTTTTCCGATACGGTCGGATTTATAAAGGATCTCCCGACGCATCTTATAGCGGCGTTTCGGGCGACGCTTGAAGAGGTAAAGGAAGCCGATATAATACTGCACGTCATAGACATAAGCGCTCCGGGATGGGAAGGCAGGCGTGCGACGGTTTATTCCATATTAAAGGACATAGGCGCCGACGAGGACAGGAATATCCTGGAGGTCTTCAACAAGACGGACCTTCTGAGCCTCAGGGAGAAAAAAGCCCTGATGGACGGCGGCGCAATATACATTTCCGCGGCGACCCGGGAAGGTTTTTCGGCGCTTTTAAAGGAGCTCGACCGGCTGGCCTCGGTGAATTTTGTGAAAAAAAGGATCGCTTTAAGACCGGGGCAGGAAAAACAGGCTGCGGTTTTTTATCAGGAAGGGATAGTCGATAAAATAGAGTACAAAGACAACGCCGCATACTATACGGTGCGCGCCATGGAAAAAACATTTGAAAAGTTCGAAAAAATGCGCAAACAGGAGAATGCAGATGAATGAAATACTACGTGTCGGGGTCGTCGGGGTGGGAAGCCTGGGGCAGCACCACGCCAGGAATTATTCAACAATAGAGGGAGTCAAGCTCACGTGCGTGGCTGATGTTTCCGAAAAAGGCAGGGAAATAGCGGATAAATACGGCGCTGAATTCATGACCGATTATAAAAAAATGATCGACAAGGTAGACGCCGTGTCGATAGTCGTGCCGACGACCATGCATTATAAAGTTGCCAGATTTTTTCTTGAGAACGAGAAGCACGTGCTCCTTGAGAAACCAATGACAGCGACGGTAAAAGAGGCCGAGAGCCTTATAGCGATAGCGAAGAAAAAGAAGAAAAGGATCGTGTTCCAGGTCGGCCACATCGAGCGGTTCAACATGGCCATAAAAAAGCTCCAGGAGTCGAAACACGTGCCAATATTGATCGAGGCTTCGCGTATGGGACCTTTCACGGCCCGCTCCCTCGATGTTTCGGTGATACTCGACCTTATGATACATGACATAGACATAATCCTTCAGATAGTCAAGTCAAAGGTAAAAAAAATAGATGCCATAGGAGTGCCGGTGCTGACGGAATCCATCGACATGGCCAACGCGCGCATTGAATTCCAGAACGGCGCCATCGCAAACGTGACCGCTTCCAGGGTGTCGCCAAAGAGGCTCAGGAAGATAAGGGTATTTGAGAACAACCTTTACATGTCCATAGATTACATGAGGCAGTCAATAAAGATATACAGGGTAAAAGACGGCCTTCCGGAGGACAGGAAAGTGTCCTGGAGCGACATGATGGAGACGGAATCGTTCCCGCTGGTCAAGCGTGAACCGCTTGCAACGGAACTGCGTTCTTTTATCGACGCGGTGTGCGGCAGGAAAAAGACCGAGGTCACCGCACAGCAGGCCCTCGAGGCCCTCAAGATAACGCTGGAGATAGAAAAACAGGTCCAGAATAAATTCAGGAAGATAAAAGGAACCCTTATTTGAAAAAAATTCTGATATCCGCGGGAGAGGCCAGCGGCGATTTTTACGGGGCCGAGCTCGCAAAGGAAATTTACAGGCAAAAAGGGAACAAAGTCGGGATAATGGGTTTTGGCGGGGCGAAAATGCGCGCCGCGGGCGTCGAGCTGAAGATAGACCTTGTATCCCACGCAGTCATGGGTTTCTGGGAGGTCCTGCTGAAAATTTTTGATTTCGTGGGAATATTCGGCGAGGCGGAAAAGGTTCTTGCCTCGGAGAAACCGGACTGCCTGATCGTGATAGATTACCCGGGCTTTCATTTGAGGCTGATAAAAAAAGCAAGGGAGCTCGGAGTTAAAAAGATAATATATTACATAACGCCGCAGGTATGGGTCTGGAAATACAACAGGGTCCATACCCTTAAAAAATACGCGGATTACTGTATAACCGCACTTCCGTTTGAGAAGGGTATCCTGGAAAAAGCCGGCGTAAAGGCCGGATATTTCGGGCATCCCATTTCCCCTTACCTGAAAAGGACCGCGCTGAAAAAAACAGGCTCCACCGTTGGCATATTTCCGGGCAGCAGGAAGAACGAGATAAAGTCTTTTTTTGAGACGATACTCAAGTCCGCGGCGCTGGTCAAGATGAATTACGGCGCGGTAAAATTCAAATTGTTCAGGTCCGATACGATAAGCGACGCGATGCTTGAACCGTATCTCAGGAAATACCAGGGCTTAAAGATACAGGTTGTCGGCGGCTGGGACCTCTCCTCGCGCGCCGGGCTCTCGGCGGCCATTGCAAAATCAGGCACGACCACGCTCGAGCTGGCGCTAATCGGGGTGCCCCAGGCGGTCGTATACCGGATAGCCCCGGTCTCGTACGCCATCATAAGGTTCATGTCAAAGGGAAAGTTCGTGGCGCTTCCAAACATCATAAAGGGCAGGGAAATAGTCAGGGAATTCATGCAGGATGATCTGAAACCGGAAAAAGTTGCAGCCGAAATACTGAAAATATTAAGGGACGGGAAATATTCGCAAAAAATAAGGTCCGAGTACGCCACCCTGAAGATGAACCGGGGCGGCGCAAGCAGGGTGCTTCACGATATAGCCTCGGCTGTAATCAGACATGGTGGAATATGATACTGGTTTATAACATAATTTTCACGCTGCTTCTGGTGGCGGCATCGCCTTTTCTCGTGATGCTTCTGCTGTTCAACCGCAAGTGGTCGGAGGGGATAGCGGAGAGGTTTTCCATGAGATTCCCGGCGGCGGGCGGTCTTGCCGGAAAAAAGGTAGTATGGTTCCATGCCGCCTCAGCCGGAGAGGTCCAGGCGCTTGTGCCCGTCATCAAGGAATTCAAGACGATGAACGCCGGCGCCGAGCTTGTCGTAACGACCACGAGCCTGAACGGCAGGAAAAAAATAGAAAAAGAGCTCACCGGCATCATAGCCGGGGCTGTGCTCATGCCCCTCGACATTGCCTTTATAATTAATCCTTTTATCGATTCGATATGCCCGGAGGCGCTGGTTGTGGTGGAAACGGAACTGTGGCCGAACATGCTGTCATACGCATCCGACTCGGGCGCCGCAATAATAATGATAAACGGCAGGATATCGATAAAAAGTTTCAGGTTCTATTATGCTATGAGGTTCTTTTTCAAAAAGGTACTTTCGGTCTTCGATGTGCTGATAGTGCAGAGCGAAAAAATGGTGAAGAGGCTCTCCAGGATCGGGGTTGCCAGGTCGAAACTGATAATACTCAACAACACGAAATACTCATTCGAGGCAAATTCGGCCTCGTTTGAGGCGCTAGCAAAGCTCGATAAAAAAGGGAAGAAGCTTGTTATAGCCGGCAGCATCAGGGAAGGCGAGGAGGAATTCGTCATCGACGGCTTTATTAAAGCGGAAAAAAAGGAAAAACTCCTGATTTTCGCCCCCCGCCACCTGAAAAGGGTGGCAGTGACCTCCGAATTGATGCGGGCAAAAGGGCTCAAATTCTGCCTGTGGAGCTCGCTTAAGGACAAGGCAGGCATATTGGATTATGATGCGGTGATAGTGGATACCATCGGCGAGCTTTCCTACATATATACCATCGGCGATACGGCGGTAATAGGCGGCGGTTTCAGGGAATACGGCGGCCACAACCCGATGGAAGCGGCGGTGGCCGGTCTGCCGTTATTGATGGGAAAACACATGTATAATTTCGAGGATACGGCCGACAAATTCCTTAAGGAAGGCGGCGCTTTCCAGGTGGAAACTTCCGATGAACTCGGCGCAAAATTATCCGAACTGCTCGCGAACGACGGAATGCGCTCCTATATAGGCGAGAAGAACAGGCGCATCATAGAAAAATTCAGGGGCTCGGCCGCCACGACCGCGATGCTTATAAACGAGATATTGATCGACCGCGCCAAGGGGCGCCGGGTATAAATTCCTGATATGGATAAAAGGAGACTTTAATGCTCGAAGGGTTCTGGTTCAACTGCGTTTCCAGGAAAAAAAGGACATTCGGCGAGGCGCTTTTTTTCGCCTTCCTCGTGGTCATATCGGTGTTTTATTCCGCAGGCCTGCTTATCAGGAAGTTTTTGTACTCCGTAAAGATCATAAAGCCGAGGCGTTTTAATTCCAGGATAATATGCGCGGGGAACCTGACCGTAGGGGGCACCGGGAAAACACCGTTCATCGAGGAACTCGCCAGGCGGCTGATCAGGGAAGAAAAGTCCGTCCTCATAGTGTGCAAAGGTTACCGTCGGGAGAAAACAAAGGCGGTAGACATTGTATCCGACGGGGCCAGGATACTTTTAAAACAGAAGAACGCGGGAGACGAGGCTTATATGCTGGCGCGGGCCGTGCCCAGGGCAAAAGTGCTTGTGGCGGACAACAAATTAAATGGCATACGGGCCGGAATAGACGCATTTAAGCCGGATTATGTCCTGCTTGACGACGGCTTCCAGAAGAGGGGCGACATTGCGGACGCAATGCACGTGGTCCTTGTCGATGCGATAAATCCGGCGGGTTTTAACAGGCTGTTTCCCGCGGGCATGTTAAGGGAACCGTTTTCCGAGATAAAACATGCCGATGCCGTCCTGCTCACAAACGTCAACCTGGTGTCCCCGGACAAAGCAGAAAGGCTAAAGGAAGCGATACTCAGGTTCAACAAGAACCTCAAGATCTTCGAGAGCGAGCACCAGCCGAAAATATTATATAATGTCTCCACGGGTGAAAAGCTCGATACCGGTTTTTTGAACGAAAAGAAGGCAATAGTTTTTTCCAGCATAGGCAATCCCCTGGGTTTCGAAAGGACACTGAAGAACCTCGGACTGCACATACTGGTCGGGCTGCGCTTTAAGGACCACCACAGGCTTTACAAGCACGAAATGGATGCGGTCATGAAACTTTACGAGGCGACAAAGGCGCAGCTTATAGTAACCACGGAAAAAGACGAGGTAAAGTTGATAAAAAAGCACATTATCGACAACAGGATATATGCCCTCAAAATAGGGCTCTTTATAAGGAACGCGAAAGAACTTGAAAAACGCCTGAAGATCTCACAATGAAAGTACTCCTTATAAGGTTTTCCTCGGCCGGCGACGTTCTTCTGGCTGCGCGTACCGTTGCCGCGCTGAAGGCGTCGGGACATGATGTTTATTTCCTCACAAAAGACAAATTTGCCGCGGCCGCGGCCGCGACAGGCGCGGATACGGTCATGGCCGCCGACTTCGGAAAAAGCGGGGAGCTGTCAAGGCTCGTTTCCTGGACAAAAAAAAATGCTTTTGACGCCGTGATCGACCTGCAGGGCAATTACCGTTCCTTCATTATTAAAAATTCATGCTTCCCGGCGGCCGTGCGCACCGCGTCAAAAGACGCCATAAAACGCAGGCTGATGACGGCCTTTAAATGGTTCTTGTCCGGTAACTCCGCGTATATGCCGGTGGCGGAAAAATATTTGTTGGCGGCTGCGGATTTTATAAGGCCATCCGTAGTCCGGGGAAAAACGGTAAAAAAGAAAAAGACCGGGCTTAAAATAGTTGTGCACGCGGGCGCCAGGTGGGCGAACAAAAGGTGGCCTTATTTTAAGGAACTGCTTGACGGATTACGGATGATCAAAGGCGCGCATGTCACGCTGACCGGCGTCAAAGATGAGGTTGTAAATTCCCCGGATTTATTATATTATAAAAAGCGCGGCGTTGACAACAGGATAGGCGGGACCGATTTTTCCGGCCTGCTCGGAATAATAAGGAACGCGGACATATTCATCGGCAACGATACGGCGGCGGCCCACGCCGCTTCTCTTTTCGGACTTAAATGCCTGGTTTTTTTGGGGCCCACGGTCAGGCAGTTCGGGTTTGTGACGGAAAAGGATTTTACGGTGCTCGAGGACAAATCCCTGCTGTGCAGGCCGTGCCACCTGCACGGCGGCGTCAAGTGTCCGATAGGGACATTTGAATGCATGAGAAATGTTACGCCGGATATGGTCATAAAGGAAATAAAAAAACTTACTCGCAGAGGTAAATAATGAGCGGCTCTTTTGACCCGGCAAAAGCAAGGGGAAAACAAAAAATAGTCAACGCCAAACAGATAAATCTGCGGGACTTTTCGTCCATCCTGGTGGTTTTGCCGGACAGCGTCGAGGATTTTATACTATGCGCGCCGGCCATAACGGCCCTAAAAGAAGCCATGCCGCCGGAGGGGAAAATAACGGCCATCGTCAATGACGGGTGCATGGGGTTCGTCAAGGGGCTGAAATCCATAGACCGAGCCATAAATTTGAACCCGGTAAACCCACTGTCGGTCCTGAAGACGATAATCGCGTTTATCAGCTCGGATTTTCAGCTGGTCATAAACTTTAATCCCGCGGTATTCCCGGCATTCCTGACGGCTTTTTTTACGAAAGCCAAAGCAAAGATAGCTTACGCCGCAAAGGACGAAAAGTCGTTTTATAATTCTCTTCACAACCTTCTGCTGCATTCGCTCGATAATACCCAGCACAAGATAATAAGATACCTCAACCTCACCAGGTTCGTGGGCGCCAACACTTACGATTTTAACCCGAAGCTCAGCATACCGGACGAAGACAGGGAATTTGCCCAAAAATTCCTGGAGAAGAACAAGATATCGGCTTCGGACAACCTCATAGGCATCCATCCGGCCTCGCATGACAAAAAGAAACGATGGGCCATGTCGAAATTCCAGCAGCTGACCTCAAATCTCATCGACAAATACAACTGCAAAGTGCTTGTGTTTTCCAACAGGGACGAAATGGACCGCATGAACGAATACATGGTAGTGACAAAGAAGAAAGCCATACCGGTGGATACGCACGATTACCTGAAAATGGCCGCAATTTCCAGGTTTTTGTGCTGCTTCGTGACGAACGAGTCGGACCTCATGCATATTTTCGCCCCTTTCACCAACATTGTGGCGATATGGGGGTCGACGGATCCCGAGGAAAACAAGCCGTCCGGGTCAAATAACGAGATACTTTTGCCCTCCGACGGGAATGTGGATTCAGTGCCCGTTTCGCGCGTGACGGAAGCCGTAAAGGCCTACATTTCCAGCGGAAGCTGATATGAAACTTTCGGCGACGGTAGTGACATTCAACGAAAGCCGCAACATCGGGCGCTGCCTGAAAAGCCTCTCTTTTTGCGACGAGATAATAGTGGCGGATTCGCACAGCACGGACGACACGGTAATTATCGCAAAAAAACACACCAAAAAAATATTCCCGGTGGATTTTTCGGGGTTTTCCGCCGTCAAAAATTTTGCAATAAAAAAAGCCTCGTCGGAATGGATATTGTCCGTAGACGCCGACGAGGAGGTCTCGCCGGAATTAAAGGAAGCCATATTAAGGGCCATATACTCAAAAGAGGGCTTTGACGGATACTTTATAAAACGCGTCGATTTTTTCCTGGGGAGAATGATTGGCCACTGCGGGTGGGATAAGGACTACCAGCTAAGGCTCTTTAAAAAAAGCAGGGGAATATTTGACGGCAAAAAAGTGCACGAGTCGGTAAGGCTCTCCGGACGTTCCGGGACCATGGAGGAGCCGATACTGCATTATTCATACCCGGACAGCAGGACCTATTTTACAAAAATGAACCGATACACCACGATGCAGGCCCTTGAAAAACAAAGGCCGTTCCCCGTAATAAACATGCTCTTTGCGCCTTTTTTCAAGTTCTTCAAGATGTATTTTCTGAAACTCGGATTTCTTGACGGCAGGCAGGGGTTCATCCTTAGCGTTTACAGCGGGTTTTCCGAATTCGTGAAATTCGCCAAAATGGCCTTTCTGAAAAGGGAAAGCGCGGCCGGCTCAAAGCTTCTTCTGCGCGCACCAAACTGGATAGGAGACGCGGTCATGATGACCGCTTACCTTAAGGAACTTAACCGGGTTTACGGGGAAATATACGTGGCGTGCCCGGAGGGAGGGGTGGCGGAAATACTGGAGAATAATCCGCATATCAGGGGAATCATAGGGTACGACCGCAGGAGCATATCTTCGACCCTTGCCGCGGCAGGCAGGATAAGGAAGGAAAAAATAACCACGGGGGTATCGTTGTCGCCGTCGCTTTCTTCTTATCTGCTTATGCTGTTTGCCGGGGTAAAAATAAGGGCCGGATACTCATCGGACCTGGGCCGTATTTTATTGAACAGGGTTTACGACAGGGACAAAAGCCACGGGAGGGAGCATGTTACGCGGGAGTTCAGGCAGTTGTTCTATCTCCTGGATAATTCATTGGATTTTTCGCGCGCAAGGCAGGAAATATTCACCGGAGCAGGCAATGAGGCCGTTTTGAAGAAATACCGGCCAAAAGGAGCATCCAAAGGCGTTTTAGTGGCCCCGTTCGCGAAGTTCGGCCCCTCAAAAATGTGGCCCGTGGAAAATTATTCCGAGCTGATAAAAATGATAATGAAAAAATACAAGAAAGCTGCCATATACGTCACGGGCACCAGGGACGACATGGATTTTGACCTTGGCCGGGAGATAACATCCGGAAGGAACTTTGTTGAAATGCGCGGTGCGCCGCTGAAGGATACCGCGGTGATCGCGGCAAATTCAGATCTTTTCATAGGAAATGATTCCGGTATAATGCACCTGGCCGACGCTTTCGGCGTGGATATGGCGGTTATTTTCGGCTCCACGTCCCCGGGATGGGGCGGGCCGGTCAATTCGAAAGCCGATATTTTTTACAGCGGACCGGACTGCCAGCCGTGCTTTGAAAAAGAGTGCAGGTTCGGCCATTACAACTGCCTTAAAAATATAAAACCGGCTGATGTTTTCAAAAGAATAAAATTGTAGGGGCCGACCTATGTGTCGCCCGGCTTTTTCCGGTTCTGGCATGGCGGCCA
>CAYUDX010000001.1:47824-106679 GCA_964443355.1 uncultured Spirochaetia bacterium | reverse complement strand
TGTGTCATAACCGATTGACCTTCAAAAAAACATGCCCGCCATTATATTGTCCCTGAATGATCGTCCCTGTAGGGGCCGACCTATGTGTCGCCCGGCTTTTTCCGGTTCTGGCATGGCGGCCATATTTTTTTTGAATGCCAATCGAGTAGTTTCTGGTAGTTGCCGGATGACATGGGAGAAGTGGTTAAGAAGCTTCACGCAGCTTGATTGACATATAAAATGTGTCATAACCGATTGACCTTCAAAAAAACATGCCCGCCATTATATTGTCCCTGTAGGGGAGGTCCTATATGGCCACCCGGTTTTTTTTGTTGTTGTATGGCTGTCATGTTTTTTTGAAGACCAATCGAATAGTTTTGGCCGTTGCAGAATGACACGGTAAGAGTTGGAATAAAGCTTCACGCAGCTTAATTGACGCATAAAATTTGTTATGACCGATTGATCTTCAAAAAAACATGCCCGCCATTATTTTGTCCCTGTAGGGGCGGACCTGTGCCGTGCACGCCGAAGCTTTAGCGAAGGCGTGTCGAAAAAATGACATGCCCCCACTGCGACGGGTCGGCGCCGAAATTTTTGTCACCGCAATAACGCGATTGTGTAAATGTGCCGCCGGCATTGAACCCGTTTATGGCCGCGTCAAAAGATATGGCCTTGTTCTTTATCCTGCAAAAGCATCCCGTGTTGAAGTTATACCAGGGTATGAGCGCTTCTATTATGTAACCCGAGACTTTCTTTTTGTAAAACAGTATAGGGTTCAGCAGCGGCGCTTTTTTTGTAAAACTCCATGTTTCCGTATCCTCCGAGGCCTTGATGGCAAAGTGGAAATCATACGCTCCCGTGGATTCGCGGCTGTCATTTGCCCCGGGGTCGGTGCTGATCGTGAATTCAAGCGAGTCGCCATTTGTTATGTCCTCGCCTTTGTATTTATTGAGCCCGGGCGCCGCATCCTTTATGTCGGCATATATGTATATATCGCCGGCGTCATAAGCGAGATAAATTTTACCGTAAGGCAGGCCGTCTTTATTAGGGGCGCCTATGATAAGCGGAGCCGTTTTTACCCCGGCGTCAAGGATCCCGTCTATGACGGCGTTGTCCACAGCCTTAAAGACAGGGACGGGTTTTGCCACGGCGCCGGAAGAAGCGAGCAGGGGATGAAAGGAAAATAACAGCAATATCAATGCAGGGGAAAATCTTTTCATAGGGCCTCCTTTTTACGGATATAATATGCGACGCAGCATATTTATAACATATTAAAGAAAAAAACGTAAGTCTTAAAACTCAAAAATACCTTGCTTAAAAACAATAATTCTGTTATAAATTTAACGTTTCGAATTTGTGGCGGCGTAGCTCAGTTGGTTTAGAGCATACGGTTCATACCCGTAGTGTCGGGGGTTCGATTCCCTCCGCCGCTACCAAATTCCCATAAAAAGCGCCGTCTTTGGCGCTTTTCACCTCATAAAAAAGGGAATAAATGTCACATGAAAAATGGAATTCTCGCCGCTTTTTATAATTCACTTGTCAGGCTTGTCAGGCCAGGAGAGACCGTCATAGCCGCGGTTTCAGGCGGCGCTGATTCGGTGGCCCTTTTTCACCTGCTTAACATGGCGGGGGAAGAATTCGGCATAAAAATAGTGGCCGCCCATTTTAACCATAAACTCCGGGGCAAGGAAAGCCTGCGCGACGAATTTTTTGTCAGGAAACTGGCCTCACTTTACGGCTCGCCTTTTGAATTGTCGGGTATGGACGTCAATAAGGCCGCAAAAGCCGGCGGCGGGGGTATTGAAAAAACCGCCCGCGACCTGAGATATTCCTTCCTTGTGCGCACGGCAAGAAAATATTCATCAAAAACGATCGCACTCGGCCACAACCTGGACGACAACGCCGAGACATTTTTGTTCAGGCTAATCACCGGCGCCGGATCAGCCGGTTTGTCGGCCATACCGGAGCAAAGGGAAGTTGCCCCGGGCATAAGGATAGTCAGGCCGCTTCTGGGAGTGAGGAAAAAGGACATAATGGGATTTTTGAAGGATGAAGAGATACCATTTGTTTTCGATTCTTCCAATTCAACGGACCTTTACACAAGGAACCGGATACGAAACTCGCTTATCCCGCTTATAGAAAAGCAATATAATGAGGGGTTCAGGGAAACGGCTGCAAAAACCGCATTGATCCTAACGCGGGAGAATGACTTTATGGAAATGTGCACGCAAAAAGCGGTCAAGAAATGCGTTTCGTTCGGCAGGAAAAGTGCGGTCATAAATATAAGGGATTTTATGCGGCTTCATGAGTCGCTCAGGTACAGGGTGGCGGCAGCCGCATTAAGGGGGCTGCTGGAAGGCGGAAGAAATATCGCTTTCACCCAGGTGGCGCTCGTCGAGACGTGCGCTGAAAAGCGCGTGCCGGCCTCATTGCCTGAGGGATATTACGTATCCGCCAGGGGAAATTACCTCACGATTTCAAAGGTGCCGGCAAAGCCGGAAGGAAAAGAGATTGTATTCGACCCGCGGGTCAAAGGGGAGATCATTTTCAACGGCTCGATTTTCACGCACGCCGCAATGAAAAACACGGAGAAGCCCGACCTTAAGGATAAAAATTGCGCGTACCTGGACGCGGACAGCATAAAAGGGAACATTACCGTAAGATTCAAGCGGGACGGAGACAGGTTTGTCCCATACGGAATGTCGTCTCCAATCAAGTTGAAAAAATTTTTTATAGACAATAAGCTGGAAAAAGACAACCCGGTTTTTTTGGACGATGAAAAGGTCCTGTGGGTGGCGCACCGCAGGATAAGCGAGAAAGCCGGGATAAACAGATATACAAAAAATGTGATAAAAATAGAATCAAAACCGGCAGAGTAAATATAATATCCAAGAATAAAATCTACCGGATCATTCCTTCTTTTGGCCTTATTTCTCCCTTAAAAACGTATATACAGTAAGATATTTATTCTTGACAATCGCTGTATACGGGATATAATTTTGTCAGGGAAAAAGAAGGAGGCTATCTTATTAGTTATACTGAGCGGCATGCGGTTGTCACAGGCATTGGCATAATAGCGCCGAATGGTCTGAATACTCAGGAGTTCTGGGACTCCCTCGTAAAAGGTGTATCCGGAATAAGCGAGATCACATCTTTTGACACATCCAATCATTCCACCAAGATCGCGGGCGAGATCAAGAATTTCGACGCGATAAAAATCTTCGGCAGGAACGAAGCCAGGCGTACGCCGCGTTTTGCGCAGCTTGCGGTATGCGCGGCCCGCGAGGCGATATGCGACGCGTCGCTTGTCATCGACGAGAACGAAAAATACACCACCGGCATAGTAGTGGGCGTGTCGATAAACGCCCTTGAGATAATCGAGGAACAGGTCATGGTCATGAAGGAAAAGGGCGCGCACAGGATGTCGCCTTTTACGGTGACCGGGGCTCTGCCTAACGCGGCCGCCGGCATGCTTGCCATTGCGCTGGGAATAAAGGGAAGGGCCGCAACAATCTCCACGGGATGCTCCTCGTCGCTTAACGCCATTGGCCACGCGTATGAACTTATAAAATACGGAAAATTAAGCAAGGTGATATGCGGCGGCGCCGAGGCGCCCATCACCGCGTCAATAATGGGGGCGTTTTGCGCGACACGTTCGCTATCCCAGCGTAATGAGGAACCACACGCGGCCAGCAGGCCCTTTGACAGGAACCGTGACGGATACATATTAAGCGAAGGGGCGGCAATGCTCGTCCTCGAGGAAAAGGAATCCGCCATAAACAGGGGAGCTAAAATATACGCGGAGGTCATGGGTTTCGGCAGCACCTCGGAGGCGATATCGATGTATAAAATGGACGATACCGGGGATGAAGCCGCAAGGGTCATGATAGACGCGGTGAGGGACGCCAATATCAGGCAGGACCAGATAGATTATATCAGCGCGCACGGCAGTTCGTCGCTTGTTTCCGACATCAGGGAGACAAGGGCGATTAAAAAAGTCTTCGGAACGCACGCGGGCAAATTAAAGATATCTTCGGTAAAATCGATGCTCGGGCATCCCCTCGGGGTGTCCGGCGGTTTCCAGTCCGTGGCCACCATTCTCGCCGGGTCAAAGGGGTACATACCGCCCACGATAAATTACCAGTGCGCGGACCCGGAATGCGACCTGGATTATGTGCCCAACGAATCCATAAGAAAAAAAATATCCGTCGCAATGGTGAATTCTTTCGGGCTGGGCGGCAATAACTCAAGCATGGTATTCAGGCTCTTCTAATCCCGGAGGTTTATGATGACGCGCAACGCCTTTGCCGCGGCTGCGGATAAATTCATGTGGGATGTTTACGCTTCGGCTTATGACGACCTCGCCAGGTATTACAGACCTTACGCCCAGGTCACCGATGAGGCCTTTATCCAGGCTTCGGCTGGAGCCCCGGAGGGCGGAGTGATACTTGACGCCGGCTGCGGCACAGGAGAGCTTTCGATCAAGTTCCTCAAGCTTGGATATAAAATAAAGGCCGGCGACATATCA
This sequence comes from uncultured Spirochaetia bacterium, assembly GCA_964443355.1. Lineage (GTDB taxonomy): Bacteria > Oederibacteriota > PGYV01 > PGYV01 > Palsa-1178 > Bog-1181. Next base: position 102,172 of record CAYUDX010000001.1, on the reverse strand, counting down.
AATTCAATGCTCTCGCTCTTCAGGAAAAAACTCCTGAAACTTCCGGCGATTTCCGGCGCATGCGATATTATGCCCCTGGACCTCAATCAAAAACTGCCTTTCGGAGACGCTTCGTTCGACGCGGTCGTAAGCGTTCACGCCCTTTTCATGCTCCAGGACATCCCCGCGACCCTGGACGAATTTGACAGGGTGCTAAAGCCCGGGGGGCGTGTTGTCATAGCGCACGTAAAGCCGGTGTCCATAAGGATCCTGCTTCAAAAGGAATTCGAGGAGAACGGATTTTTGGGCATGGTCAAAGTTTTCTTTAGGCTTTTTAAAGTCGGTGTGATAAACTTGGTGGTGTCAGGTATACACAGGCGGCTTTACGGCATTACTGCCGCGGAAGATATCATCAGGCGCCTCGAGTCAAAGGGTTACAGCCTTTTCCTGCGGAAAATAATGTACAGGGGATACGACGACTTCATGGTGCTGGACAAAAACCGGCGGTGAGATTGGCTTTATCGATGGACGCTTACCAGTTCCAGACAATAATATCATTTTTGGGCATAATGGCACTCGGGATCCTTACCGTCATAAAGGAACCGGGCAACAGGCTAAATGTGTCGGCGGCCTCTTTTTATATAGCCGTGGCACTGTGGCAGCTCGACCTCTTTTTCATCAAGGGCGCAGTATCGGCCGAGGCGGCGAACCTGACATCCAGGATACTCAGGCCCGCCATGCTACTTATGCCCGTTGCATTCCTGAGGTTCTCGGTGCTTTTCACAAAAACCTCGGGAAGGGTATTCGTGCTTGAACGGGTCATGGCCGTTTACGCGGCATTGCTTGTGGCATTGAACACCCTGGGGATTGGCGTCAGGAGTTTCATATATAAAACAGGCATGGGATACGTCGCCAGTCCGGATATGATATACAGGCTCTATCTGCTGCTGGTAGCGGTGAACATGCTCGGCGGTTTTTACCTCATGTTCAGGAAATATTATTCAAAAGACTGCCTTGCCGCCGAAAAAACGCAGATACAATACCTTGTCATAGGCATAGGGTTCGGGTTCGTCGGCGCGCTGACCAATATAATGAACATCTTCGGGTTTAATTTCATTTATCCGGTAGCCGGATTTTGTGTCCTGGTTTTTTTCTGCCTTATGACATACGCCATCCTTTCCCACGATGTCCTCAATGTAAGGGAGCTCCTTCAGAAAACCATAGCCTACGCTTTTACCGCGGCCATAGTGGTGGCAATTTACGTGATATTTTATTTCACCCTGTTTCCCCGGATAACCCCCGGGGTGCTCAGGATAACGGCATTTTTTGTGCTGACACTGCTGATAATAATAGCCATCGATCCGACGTTCAGGCTGCTGGACAAGCTTACCAGAAAGGCTTTCTTCATCTCAAATTATGATTTTCAGGTCCTGCTGCAGAACGTGCTCATCGAGATAGGCCTCATAAAGGAATACGAGCCGCTTTTCGAACGCACCATAACCAACGCGGTAAAGGTCCTGAAGCTGAAAAATTCGGTCATGTTCTTTTACGACCATGAGAAAAAATGTTTCGTGCTGTATTCTCCAAGGAGGGACGAGAACGTATGCATTGAGGAAAACCACCCGGTATTCGGGTATTTCGGCGCGAGAAAAGAGGCCGTCACCTACAAAAAAATAGTCGACGATATAACATATTATTACAGGCCCAGGGAAGAATACAGGAACATCAACGTTGAAGCGGTGCTTTCGTTTTTAAAGGGATACGGCGCCGAGATATGCATACCCGTCATAATGAACGGCGAGATAAACGGTCTGTGGATAATCGGGGGAAAAAAGAACAATTCCGTATTCCAGAGAGAAGAGATATCCTGGCTTAAGAACATAGCGGTGCAGGTCTCGGTAATAGCGGAGAATATCATGCTTTACGATAAACTGATAAATTCCGAGAGGCTTGCCATGCTGGGAAAAATGTCGGCGGCCGTGGCGCACGAGATAAGGAACCCGCTAACGGGATTGAACGGATTTGTCCAGCTTGTCCGCTCCGACAGGGGAAACAAGGCGGCCATGGACAGGTTCCTTGACATAGCGCCGGACGAGTTCAAGCGCCTCGAAAAATTGACCGACAACCTGCTGGCCTTGAGCCATGTTTCAGCCCTGCGAATCGAGGAGGTCGACCTCGTAAAGCTCCTCGACAATGTTTACGACCTCATGGAGCATACGTTTAAGATAAAGAACATCCGGGTCGTGAAAAATTATAAAATCCCCATCACGGTGAAAGCCGACGTCAAGCAGATAAGGCAGGTCGTGCTCAATATCGTCATGAACGCGGTCCAGGCAATGGAGGCGGGCGGCACGCTGGAGATTTCATCCGGCGCAGAGCAGGTTTACGGCAAAAACTACACCGCGGTTTATTTCACGGATTCGGGGGCGGGTTTTGACGAAAAACTGCTGGACAGGCTTTTTGAGCCGTTTTTTACCACAAAAGCGGATGGGACCGGGCTTGGGCTCGCCATTTCAAAGAACATAATGGAGGCCCACGGAGGGTTCATCCGCATAAAAAACACCGGCACAGGAGCCCGGGCCGAGCTGCTCTTCCCGGAACATATTTGACGTCCGTGCGTAAATGCGGTTGACTTTTTTTGATAAAATGTATATATATTAGGAAGGTCGTAAATATAACATCCGGGGGATTACAAAATGCGCGAAAAAGGAAAGATGAAGAAAGAGAAAAAGATCCTTATCAGGGTAAACCGTGACGAGAAAAAGCAGGCGGAACTTCTGGCAAAACAGGAAGGAAAGAACACTTCCGAATTTTTCAGGAGCCTGTTAAGGGAGCACGGCGACCGTAAAATGCTGGAAGTTCATCTCAATATCGTGGAAAAATACGAAGGGGTCCTCGAAAAATACAGGAACCTGCTTCAGAAATTTGAAAAAAACACCGATAATTGACCATGGACAACACATGTGTAGCCTTAAAAAAAAGGATACTTATCGTCGATGACGAGTATTCCATACGAGAGGCCCTTGAAATGCTTTTTTCCGGCAGGGGGTTTTCCGTAAGGACGGCCGCCAACGGGGAAGATGCGCTCAATGTCCTTGAAAAAGAGGATTTTGACGTCATAATTTCCGACATACGCATGGACAGGCTCGACGGCGTCGGATTGATAAAAAAACTCAAGGACGGCAACCGCGGGATCCCCGTTGTTTTTATCACGGCATATCCGGAACTGGACAACGCGGTGGAGGCCCTGCGCAACGGCGTGGTCGAATACGTAAAAAAACCCTTTGACATGGAATTCATGGCCGGCAAGGTGGAATCAATAATAGCCGACAGGCAGAACTCTTCGCAGGAGACGGTCAACCGCAGGTTCAAGGATGAGAAGGAAAAATTCCTGACACGGCTTTCGCACGAACTGCGCACGCCGCTAACGCCGGTTTCGGGTTACCTGAAACTCCTGCTGAAAAAGGAATTCGGCGAGATCCCGCCGCAACAGCTGCCGATCCTGAAGGACATGTCGCGCAACAGCGACAGGCTGAAGATGGTGGTGGACGACCTGATATTGCTTTACGCCATGGAGCACGCACACGAGGCGCTGGTGCTTAACAAATACCAGCTGTCAGCCATTATAAATGAAGCGCTGCTGGCCGACGACGCGGAGATAAAACGCAGGAAGGTGACCTTTGACCTTCGTTTTTACGACGGAGTCGAGGAGATATACTGCGACGAGAAAAAAATGAGGCGCGTTTTCTGGCACCTGGCCGACAATGCGGTGTGTTTTGGGCCCGAACGTTCCGTGGTGGAAATTTCCGCCAGGAAATATACCTACGACAACAATCAGTTTATAAAGATATCCGTTATGGACAAAGGCGACAGCATTGGGCCGAACAAGAAACGGGGGATATTCAACTGTTTCTATAATATCAAAACGGCCGGAGACGACGAAAGTGTGAATTCTGCGGTAAGGGGAATGGGTCTCGGCCTTACCCTCAGCAGGGCCATTATCGAGGCTCACTCTGGCAGGATATGGATAGAGGAACCCGAAGCAGGGCGTTCAAACGGAAATATTTTCAGTTTTATCATACCGTTATTATAAATGCCGAAAGGCAAATAATCCGTCCTTTAATTGGTTTTGCCCGTTTTATCCGTGAAATTTACGAAAAAAACTCAAAAAGTCCCGAAAAAGTCATATATGCGGTTTTATACCATGGTATGAACCGGTTTATATAATAATGAAAAAAGTGTAAACTTACATAAAAATATACTTGATTTATTGACGGAATTCTATTATCATAATAAAGTAAAGGTTAAAGTGAAACCAATTTCAGGAGGTTTTATAATGTATTTAAAAATTTGCAAAATATTACTAATCTCATTCTGCCTGCTGGCAGTTTCGGTTTCAATTTCAGCCACCCAGCGATTCCTGATTGTTGCGCCTGGTGAGTCATACAACGGCTCGTCGGCAAAGACAGGGGCGCCTCTTCCGCAGGTTGACGGCATTCCTTTCGCGGTTTCAGTTGTGGCTTATGATGATTCTACTTTTATACCTTTTGTGGCGACCGGATTCGGCGTATCAATGACCGCAAACGCAACATCAACAATAACGCCGGGAAATACATTTAACCTTTCACAGTCGATTGGGTCGACTTTGAACTGTCTGCAATATCCTGTGATGGTTACGTTTGGCTCCGCTGTTCCAAACGGCCCGGTTGGATTATACGCTAACAACCAGCCTGCGGCGGGTGTGGGTTTCGGCAGTGTTACCATCACTGCGCAGCTGATGAACAGTCTGGCTATTACGACTCCTGCGGCACAGACAGCGGGCGTTGGCTTCCCGATATCGGTTTCCGCTAAAGCAGGGGCCGCTGTTGCCACGGGATTTAACGGACAGGCTACTGTCACGGCAAATTACTTCGGCCTGGGAGCGGTTCCTCTCGGCACCATAACATTTTCACAGGGAACTTATTACGGCTATGTGACATTATACGCTGCTTCCGCTGGAAATGTGACCCTGACAATAACAACATCAAATCCGGCGCTTAATGTAACAAGCGGCGGCTTTAAGGTAAATACAGGCGCCCTGGCATCCCTGCTCATGGTGGCGCCGGGCGAAACATTCGTCAGCGGCACCAACGGCGGAACCGGCAAGACAGGCACACCCGTGACCCAAACAGCGGGAGTTGCTTTCAATGTAAATGTTTACGCGGTTGACGCCTATTGGAACACAATAGCGGCTTCCACCACCATAAGCCTGTCATCAAGCGACCCGAATTCCCCGGTATTCAACCCGCCGAGCAAGGCGACCGGCGCGACCGGCGTTTCGGCATTCATAGTAACCCTGAAAACCGTGGGCAGCGGAGCTTTCCAGTCACTGACAGCCACCGCATCCGGGGCCGCCACGTCGGCTGACGTCATCCCCATGACGTTCAATACAACAGTGGACCATTTTATGATAACTTCAACCATTCCGACGGTCACGGCCGGGCAGTTGTTCCAGTTTAACGCCGTGGCAATGGACGCTTACAACAATACCGTAACGACATTTTCAGGGACGCCGACCTTACAGGCATATGTTTCCACAACGGCGCTCGGGGTAAATAATTGGCAGGGGGGTAACACCTCGTTCTCTAACGGTTTTGGCACATTCAACGCCAGGATATACCAGAGGATAGCCAACAACGCCAATGTAAAACTTACTTCTGGAGCGGCAAGCGGCACAACCAATAACTTCAGCGTCAATGCCGGCCAATATTCACAAATGGTAATGGTCCCGCCGGGACAGACCTTTAATCAGGGGGTCCAGCAGCCAAATGAAATACTCTCGGGCTCGCCAAATCCAGCGACAGTCGGGGTTCCTTATACAATTAATTTATTTTCAACGGATGATTTCGGCAACCAGGTCGTTAATACGGATTCTGTAAGCATTACGGTTTCGGATATCCAGGCGCTTGTGAACGGCTCGACGCCGCCCCAGACGGTGACACTTTCAGGAGGGCAGGCCTCGTTCGGGGTGACATTCAGGACCGGCGGCAACATGTCCGTGTACGCCAATGACATCACCGACATAGTGGACGGCATACCGCAGGCTTCGGCAAATATATCCGTTCTTGCGTCGACGCTCGCATCATTCCAGCTGACGGCTGTAACGAATTTTACAAATACCACCGCGGGAAGCCCGTTTACCTTAAAAATCATCGCAAAGGACCAGTATAACAACATTAAGACCAATTACACCGGAACCGTCATAGTATCTTCGACAACAGACTGGTCCCTTCCTTATGAGTCCACAATGCAGGTGACCGGGACCAACACATCCCAGGATACTTATAAATGGGCCGTTGTATTCCAGGCCGGAGATAACGGTGAAAAGGACGTTACCGCAGAGCTTTTCATGGCGGCTCCAAATGTCCAGATATTCGCCAGCGATGTTTTCAACGACACCCCGACATCATATACCGGCCATGTCGGCTTTTCCGCTGACATTACGGTCACCGCATCGACGCCCACAAAACTCCAAATTCTGCCTCCGGGAGTGGTATCGAGACCCGGCACGGCGGATGGCATAAACAACACGCCGACGGGTGAGAGTCAGTTCACGGGAAGCAACCAGGCGGTCGCAGACTTTACATGCACGGTAAACCTTACCGACAACTGGTGGAACCCTGTTACGAGCGGCAATGATACCAACGACCAGGTTAATATCACTTCAAACGACCCGGCCAATACGAACATAAACGACGTATCCGTGGCCGGAGGCCCCCAGAGCGTATTTTTATATAAAGGCACGCAGACTTTTAAGGCAAACTACGCAATCCAGACAAACTCTTTTCAGGTCATAGTTCAAGATTCGACACAGCCAAGCATATTATCCAGCACGTCGACATATATCCCGATATACACGGTAATTAAATTAACTATCACGGCTCCGGGAGGGGGCAATTTATCGGACATACCAGCGGGAACCGCTTTTACAATATCAATGACCGCATATTCTTCCGTGGGAGTGGTGGCCACAGGTTTTAATGGCACGGTGCATCTTTCCGCGCCGTCCGATTATAATTCTTCGGAATACACAATATCACCGACCACGTCGATACCGTTTACCGGCGGAGTCGCCGTAATGCAGGTGACCATATACCGCGCATACGCCAACGATGCGGTACAGGCACAGTTCGCTTCGACGGTGTTCCCGTCAAATTCATTCAATGTTAATCCGGGACCGGTAACGGGAATTCTGGTAATTCCGGACGGGATGACCGGATTGGCCGGATTAAAAAACGTGGGCATACCGGGATATATAGGATATGGAAGCACGGCCCCGAACACAGTGGAAGCCGGGTCGGGGCACGAATTGACCATTCTTTATGTGGATGATAATTACAACCAGGTCACCATCGCCGCCGGGACATGCGATATAACATCTACGGATCCTGCCGCGACCGTGGACGGCAACAGCCTGGTATATTCGGCCCCTATAGCTTTCGGACAATTTCAGTCGCTCAGCGGATTTATTTTAAGGACTGTGGGAGCTACGGGTCAGCAAACCGTGACGGCAACCGACCATACGAATGGAAATTTAAAGGACACATCGCCGGACATACTGGTCAGGCATACCACCTATAATAACTTTACAGTTTCGGCTCCATCCACTCCTGTGACCGCAGGCGTCCCGTTTAACATTATAATAACCGCTTATGATATTTACGGGAATATTTGTGATGATACCGACGGCGGCGTTCCTTTCAACAGCATCGTGAATTTAACCGATGATTCAACAAGCGGGGCCAATACCATGCTGCCCAGCACCTATAAATTAACATTAGGACAGGCAACCGCAAGTGTTCAACTTTTCCAGGCACATTCTTCAAATACCCATATAACCTCCAAATTTAACGGGGCAACAGGGACATCCAATTCAATAACGATAATTCCGAATGATTTCAAGAGGCTCTTTGTACAGGCGCCGGGCATGTCATTGGTTCCCGGATCGTTCACAAATCCTCAAACAATGCAGTTCCCGATGTATGACACGACAAAGCCGCCTTTCTGGACTACCAGCAACTCCACGCCGGTGAACGACGCACTGCACACTTCAGGCGGATATCCATTCACAATCTATGCCATGGACGCCTACGGAAATATTGTGACCGGTTCAGCCGACGTCCTTGGCCAGACAGTAACAGTCTTCACAAACGATCAATATGCGGTTCCCGTAACACCGGTTGCAATTGACGAGACTTCGGGCCAGGCAGGCGTATATATTCAATTCCATACGGCCATGACCGGAGTCAGCGTGACTGCCGATTACACAAATCCGCAGATACAGAATTTTACCACACCCACATTTACCACGATTGCCGGAACCCCTTACGGATTGCAGGTGCTTGTTCCGGGGTTAAGCGTCAATAACGGAGCGGGTTCCTGGAACGGAACCGTCTGGGACAATGCCATAGTAGGCACTGCCTCGGCCGAGCTCTCGACCCAGCCGTTCCCTGTGACCATTCAGGTGGCGGATATTTACGGGAATTTCACACTGGGCAACAATGACCATGTAAGTTTATCAGGTCCGGCAGTTAATACATACGTGCTTGCCACATCGTTCCCCACTTCGGGCAATTTTTATACGGGGCAGATAGGGGACTCGTCTCCCGGGATGACAACGCTCACAGCGCATATAGATGTGAGCCAGAACGATGACATTTCCTTGAGTGTAAATGATAATGACAGCCCTGCGTTGAATGTTCATTGCCTTAACAATCCAACCTCCGTAAATATAATTACCGGAGGCAACCTCGGGTTCCTGGTTTATGCAAGGAATTTGTCGACCGACCCGTGGAGCAACACGGTTAATGTAATAACGACCGCGGCTCCCAATACATTTGGTTTCCAGGTGATCATTGACAGCGGAGCCACCAGCATACCTGTTTACGGGGTAAACCGTCTGTTTAACTGCACTCCTGTTTCGGTGGATACATTTAACGTTCTTGGAGGAACACTCGGGATACAGGGCAACAGCGTCCTGAACGGGACGTATGCGACATCACAGCAGAGTTATACGGACGCCACAAGCTTCAGGATAAAGGTAACAGACCCTCTGGGCGTGCTTTTGGCGGCATATTCGCCGATAATAGTAATGGGCGCGAACCCCAATTCAGTCTCATTCACAGTTAGCGCGCAAAGCCAGAACGTCAGGGCAAATACAGCGACGAATATTTACGGCAAGGTCATAGACTCCAACGGCAACCCCGTCATCGGTGTGGGAGTCACGTTTACGGTCCAGTCCGGAAACGGCGTATTTGACCCGAATTCCAACACAAAGTTGGCATTCGCCGTGACCAACTCCACCGGCAATGCCATAGTGCAGTTCTACGGAAGCTACCAGAACGAGATAGACACGGTCAAGGGGACATATAACAGCGTCACGAGTTCCGTGAAGATCGAGGTCTCTGTGGTCGCCCCCATACTCGGCGTGGTCTCCAATTATCCAAACCCGTTCAAGGCAGGAGCGGAGAACACCAATATTTCCTACCTGATGGACACGAACCAGGACGTCACCATAAATATCTATAATTTGTTCGGCGACCTTGTATTCACGAAGAGCATCAACGCGGGCACACCCGGCGCCACGGCAGGCATGAACACATTCGTCTGGAACGGAAAGAATTCCAAGGGCGTTGTGGTCGGCAACGGCGGCTACATATGCGTGGTCCAGACGGTCATCCAGAGCACCAAGAAAAACATGGTCCGCAAGATAGCGGTCGCGAAATAAGGAAAAAATTAATTTAAAAAACCGGCAGCCCGGGAAAACGGGTTGCCGGTATTAAGTATAATAATGCGACGGAGGTTTTATTTATGAGGAAAATTCTTGCTGTAATATTAATCTGTGCGGGTTTGTCCGTTTCCGCGTTCGCGGCGGGCGACTACGGGACACCCGGAGAGTTTTTAAGCTGGGGCATCGGCGGCGAGGCGTCCGGACTCGGGCGCGCCTTCACCGGCCTTGCAGACGACCCGTCGGCGGTCGTTTATAACCCCGCGGGCCTTGCCCAGCAGAATCCGCTCCAGATAACACTTCAGCACGTGGCATTATTTTACGATACGATGTTCGACTTTGCGGCGGTGACATATCCCGTATCCGGCGTGGGCACGTTCGCCGCGTCATATTTGAGGCTTGGCTCCACGGGATATGATTCAAGGGATATAAACTGGAACAGCAGCGGCACATTCGGCATATCCGACCAGGCCGTAATATTATCCTACGCAAAGGACCTTACGCCGTGGCTCGCGGGCGGATTGAACCTTAAATTAATAGACGAGACCGTCTTCGCGGAATCAGGGATGGGCTTTGGCGCGGACATAGGGCTCCTGGCCACCCCCAATGACATGATAAGCATAGGCCTTGACATGATAAACATAGTTCCGCCGTCGGTAAAATTAAGCGATACCGCGGAAGCGTTCCCGATAACCATGAAACTCGGTTTTGCCTTTAAATTCCTTGGAGACAGGATCATCCCGCTCTTCGATATTGAAAAGGAATTCACGACGCAGGACATGAAGTTCATGATGGGCGTCGAAGCCTTCCCGATACAGGACCTTGCCCTGCGCGTGGGATACGACGAGACGGAAATAACCTTCGGCGCTGGCTACCTGATAAAGCCGGTCAAACTCGATTATTCAATCTCGATACAGACGCTTGGCATCACCAACAGGGCGACTTTGACCCTTGCTTTCGGCGGATTTGACATAAACCTGAAGGCCGATCCCAATATTTTCTCGCCGGTGGGCGTCAGGAAAAACACGACAATATCCATCTATGCCGTCACGAAATACCCGATATCCGAGTGGGAACTTAACATAATGAACGAGGACGGCGATGTGGTAAGGACCTATTCAGGCGACGAGAAACCGCCCACATCCATCGTCTGGGACGGAAAGGACGACAGGGGACTGCCTGTTTCCGACGGCGAATACAAGCTCGTAATGAAGGTCAAGGACAAGAACAATACCTCGATAGAGTCGGGCAAAGAGACGGTAAAAGTTTCGTCTTCAATACCGATGCAGCAGGGGACCTTAAAGCTGGAGGAATAAACCCGGTTTGCCGGGCCGCAGGAATTTATTCGGCCCTATAACCGGAATAGTATCATGTTCCAAATCAATAAAAAAGGTGAGGATAATACATGACAAAGAAAATCAATGCATTTCCGATCTTTATCGCGCTGGCTGTGATCTTTGCCGCCGCGCCCTTTACCGTAAAAGCGGATGACGAGAAGGAAATTTCAAAGAACTGGGCAATGGTCATAGACGCCTACAAAACTTCGCCTACGGCCAAGGACACCTTTGACAAGCTGGACAGTTTTGCCGCCCGCTGGAAGGACAATAACAGGCTTGAGGCATCCAAGTCCGTTTATTTAAAAGGGCTCATACTCGAGGGGGCTAAAAAATACCAGGAAGAATATGACGTCCTTAAATCGGTCCTTGACCAGTACTCCTCGTCGCCTTACGCTGACAGCGCGGATTATAAGATGGGCGAGGCGCTTTATAATATGGGAAAATACACCGACGCCATTGACGAGTGGAGCGCGTTCAGGTTCAAGTATTCCAACAGCCTCTTTATGATGGAGGCGGTCTACGGCATTTCACTGTCCTACCTTAATATAAAGGAATTCAAGAAAGCCGACCGGGAATTGAACGACTTTTTGACTAAATATCCCTATTACGCCAAGGATGACAACGTGAAATTTGTCGGCGGGCTTATAGATTATTACCTGGGAAGATATGACGACGCCGCCGCAAAACTTTCCACATTAAAAACGGACGCGGCATATTACTATTACGGCCAGAGCCTTTTAAGGCAGACCCCTCCCAAATACCTGGACGCCTCCGAGGCGTTCAAGAGCGTGAGCGAGGGCGACAACGCGAAAAATTCCAAATATCTTGAAAGTGCGCTGTATAACAAGGCCGAAGCTTTCTATAAAGGCGAGAATTACCAGGTGGCGGCAGAGGATTACCTGAGTTTTATGTCACTGTTCCCGGGAAGCCCTCTTGAGCCTTACTCGGTATATAAAAGGGGAGCGTCATTATTCAAGGATAAAAAATACGACCAGGCCGCTGTGGTTTACAAGCAGGTCCTGGATTCGACCGGCGACAAAAGGGTGAAGGCTTACGCCCAGTATCTCATCGGCGAGTGCATGCTAAAGCAGAACAAGTTCGACATGGCCCTTGCCGCATACCAGAAAGTCATAGACGGCTACCCGGACGTATTCGACGCGTTTTCATCCGCGCAGGTTAAGGCGGGCTGGTGCTATGTCAGCCTTAAACAGTACGCAAAAGCGGAGGAAGTGCTTACCTCCTTCACGCAAAAATTTATCACGCACGACAGTTTGCCCCTCGGATATTACCTGCTGGGTAATTCTTTTTACGAACAGAAAAAATACGGGCCGGCGCTCGAGGCTTACAAGTTCATACTGGACAAGTTCAAATATTCGGACCTCACGGAGGCCGCCTTATTAATGGAAGAGCTTTGCTATTATTACCAGGGTCAGTATGCGATACTGACAAGCGAAGCGTCCGCAACACTCTCCATTTTATCCGAGAAGTTCCAGTCGCCTAAATCCAACATAAGGGCCAGGGCCTATTATTACCTGGGCGCATCCTATATGAAGACCGGCATTTACGGCCTTGCGGCGAAATCTTTCCAGGAAATCGTTGAAAAATATTATGACAGCGATATTACCATGGAATCCAGGGCGAACCTGGCATGGTGCTTTTACCAGGTGGAGAATTTCAAGGGAGCGCGCACAATGGCCAACGACGTCATATCCACGGCCGGCGTCGCGCCTGATGTGAAAAAAGAATGCGAGCTTCTGGTCGCGAACACGTATTTTTCAGAGAAAGCTTACGACAAGGCCACGCAGAAATACGGCGAATTCGCCTATGCCCATGAAAAAGACAAGGATTTTGAGATGACAGCCGAGGCGCTTTTTGAGCAGGGCAGGGTATTCGAGGTCCAGGAATTTTACAACGACGCGATAAAATCCTGGCAGGTCCTGGCCGGCAAGTACCCGAAATCAAATAGGGCGCCGGAGGCGATATTCAAGCTTTCCGACATATACAACAAGGCGGCGCAATACGACAAGGCCCTGGCCGGATTCCAGTCAATAATCGAAAAATACCCGAAGAGCGACACGGCCGAGGACGCCATGCTTTCCATAGCCGAGGTTTATTACAATTCGGACCAGGAATCAAAAGCTGTGGATGCCTACAAAAAATTCATGACAAAATATCCCGACTCGAACAAGGTGACCAGCGTGGACGAGGGCATGCAGAGGGCTTCCTACAGGAAGGCTGAGAAAGCAAACGATCCCAAACTGCTCCTTGAATTTTACACCAAATATCCGAATTCGAACCTTGCGGTCAACGCCCTTTACAAGGCGGCCGAGACTTACTATACACTCAACAAGTTCAAGGAAGCCATTGACGCTTTTAACAAGGTCATACAGCAGTTCCCGAACGACACCATGGCAATCAACGCCAGTTATTACGTCGGCGCCTGCTACGACGGCCTGCAGAAGAGCGACGATGCCGTCGCGGCTTACAAGGCTTTCATCAAAAATTATCCCAAGCATGAGCTCGCGCCGGACGTGACTTTCAGGCTCGCGACAGCCGCGTATATGGCGAAAAATTACGTTGACGCAATATTTTATTATGAGAGGATAATTGAAAGGTACCCCGGGACGGAATATGAAACGAACGCCATGTACAACGTGGCCCTGGCGGATGCGGAATCGGGCAAACAGGATGACGCAATACTTGCATACAAGCGTTTTGCCAAGACATACCCGAACGACACAAAATCAAAGGATATACCGCTCCAGATAGCCGGAATGTATCTTGAGGCAAAGAGATATAAGGAAGCCATAGCTGCCTATGACGATGTTTACAAGACGGCAAAGGACGACGCGACAAGGGACGAAGCGCTCTACAGGCAGGGCGATATTTACGCTCAGACCGAGCAGCCCGAAAAGGCCATAGAGGTTTACAGCCTGCTCATGAAAGCGACACCGAGCGACAATGTGTTCAGGGTAACGGCTTTGATCGCGCTTGCCGGACTGTATGAGGAAAAGACGGACTGGAAGAGCGCTGTAAATGTCTACGAGGAAGTTGCGGTCTCAAACGGCCCCGCGCAGTATGTGCAGGGCGCCAAGCAAAGGAAAGAGGATATAAAGGCGGCTTATCCCGATGTTTTCAAGGCGGCAGCCACGTCCCCATCGCCGGTGAGCGCGACAGCGGCTCCGGCGGCGACAAAAGTCCCCGACGCAAAGAAATAAAATCTGACCATACATTATTAAAGGAGGTTTTTAAGACATGGGAGCTTATTCAATTGACGTAATTCAGGTCTTAAGAAGCAGCTGGATCATTGTTTTGATGCTTTGTCTCTCAATCGTTGTTATCACAATTGCAATAGAAAGGTTCATTTATTTCCAGAAAACAAGGCTCGACTCCGACGCGTTCATGGAAAAAATAAAGGGATTTATCGTCGACGGTTCCTACAAAGAAGCCATTGACTATTCAAAGACCTTCAAGGGAAACGTCGCGGCTGTTGTGCGCTTCGGCCTGGAGAACAGGCAGTTCCCAAGGGAAGAAAACGACAAATTAATGGAAGCAAAAAGGATGGAAGAAAGGCTTAACCTGGACAGGTACCTTGATATCCTCGGAACGCTCGGAAATACATGCCCGTTCATAGGACTGCTCGGAACCGTCATGGGAATCATCAAGGCCTTTAAGGACCTCGCGAGTTCGGCAGGCGGCGGACCTGAAGTTGTCATGGTCGGTATAGCAGAGGCCCTTATTGCGACCGCCGCCGGACTGGCCGTTGCCATCCCGGCTGTTATTCTCTTCAACCTGTTCATGAAAAGGGTAAAAACCATATCGGTTGAAATGGACGCTGTTTCCAAAAAATTGCTTGTTCTTCTGGCAAATTACGGGGAGGGCGCAAGTGGCAGGAAGCGCGGATGAAGACTCGGGCATAACGGACATTAATGTCACGCCCCTGGTCGACATTTCGTTGGTGCTTGTCATAATATTCATGGTGACGGCGCCGATGGTGGTGCAGTCGGGAATAATCGTGACATCCTCAAAGGTTACGGAATCCCTTGGTAAATCGACCAAGAGCGAGGCCGTGCAGATAAAGATCACCAATAAGGCGATACTTGTGGACAATAATAAGGTCGCCGAGGATCAGTTTTACCCTGTAATGCAGCAGAAGATGGCGGCGAACAAGAAGAAACTTGCCATAATCACCTGCGACGCCGACGCTGTTCACGGAAGGCTTGTATGGGTCCTTGACCAGTCAAAAAGGGCGGGTGCAAAATCCCTGTCTATTATGAGGGAAGATAAAGGCAAGAAGGCAGCGGCAGAATCGGAATAAGGAGGAAATAAAGCATGAGCATGAAGACTGGTGGCGGGGAAGACGAACCAATAACGGACATTAACGTAACTCCGCTTGTGGATGTGTCGCTGGTGCTTGTTATTATATTCATGGTAACGACGCCGTTTATGACCCAATCCAAACTTAACGTTACGCTTCCAAAGGCAATGACGGACGAGTCGAAGAACGAGGAACATGTGACGGTTACCATCGACAAGGACGGAAAGATATCCGTAAACCAGGTGGATATAAAGACCGACGCAGACCTGCAGAAAAATGTCACAATGATGCTTATGAAAACCGACCAGAAAGTGGTCATAATAAAGGCCGATGAAGGCGTGAAAGAAGGCGTGGTTTCCGACGCCATGGACACGATAAAGAAAGCAAAACCGAAGAAAATGTATTTTGCCACCATGTCCAAAAAGGGCGGCGCAAAATAAGGAGATAAATATGTTTGCCAGCGATTATGACAAAAAAGGCATAAGCGGTTCATTTATCTTTACATTCGCTCTGCATATTGCCGTATTACTGCTGTTTTTAAGCTATCAGCATAAGAAACAGATGGAGGACTACAAGCTGACGGAAATCACCATGCTTGAAGAGGTCCCGGATGAAAAGAAACCGCCCGAGATAGAAAAACCGAAAAAAATGTTCGATATTTTAAAGCAGCTGATACCGATAAAACAGAAGATGGATTTGGCAATGGACAAACCAAAGGCCCTTGACCTTAAAAAGCCCGAGATGAACCTTAACAAGCCCCAGGCCCTTGCGCTTGACAAGAATAAATTGGATAATTTGAAACCGGCCATGAAGACGCTGGACCTTGACAATGAGATCGGCAAGAAAAAAATAACCCCGCAGATGGTCGAACAGCAAAAATTGGCGGTTGCCCAGCAAAGACAGCTGGCAAACGCCCCGCAGAAATTAAATATTAATGCGAGCGCGGCGAGAAGCAGTTTTCTGCCTTCCGATCGTCCGGCCATATCCGTTGATGCCATGATGAAGGCCGGGAACGGTTTGAAGGGTGTGGCGGTTAAGGTGGAGCCGACCCCGGTGCCAAAAAAGGCGGAACCCGAGGAAAAGATAAATATAGCGCCGCAGAGAGGGACCCAGCTTCTCATAACCGGCCAGCTTTCGGGCAGGGCCATTACCAGAAAAACTTCCCCGCAATACCCGCGCTGGGCGGAAGAACAGGGTATACAGGCGGAAGTGGCAATTGACTTCACTGTAAAAGCGGACGGAAGCGTAAAAGACAACCTTATGGTTTCAAGGACATCCGGGTATCCCGAGCTTGACGACCTGGCAAAAGACGCGCTCCTGCAGTTCATGTTCGCGCCTTTGTCATCATCGGACGACCAGACAGGTACAGCCGTTTTTGTATATAAACTTTCGAGGTGATAATGAATATGAAAAAAAATCTATTTTTTGCCGTCCTTATCCTTCTGGCTTTTGGCTGTTTCGTGTTTTCCGACGACCAGCCGCCCGCGCAGGGACAGGGGGATTCATCCCAGGAAGTTGTCGTTAAAGGGCAGTTAAAGGTGAAGATAGACATGGAAATGCCCAATATAGAGATAAAAACCGACACAAACCAGGTGGCGCAGTCCATTGTTACCACGGAGGAGCAGTTTTTATCGATAGCGCCGGAGGATGTAAAGGACGTCAAGGCCAGCCTTCCGGATGCCGTTAACGCCGACAGGGCATATTATCACCCGGATCTTTCCTTTATGGAAAGCGCTCCGATCTTCAAGCTTCAGCCGAAGATGCCAAAGGGCATTGACATAGACAAATGGAACTTCAAGGTGACCGACGCAACAGGGTCCACCGTGAAACTCTTAAAGGGAGACGGCAGCCTTCCTGAAGAAATAACATGGGACGGGATTGACCGCGACGGTAACATACTGAAAATGGGTTCGCCTTACTGGTATGTGTTGACTTACATGGACAAGGCCGGAAATCCGGGATCGGCAAGGCGCGAGACACCGAAGGAAGTAACCGCCATAAAATACAAAAGGGATAACAGGCTCTACATTGAGGTGGCTTCCAAGGTCCTTTTTGAGGATAAAAGAAAGGAACGCCTGACCGACCAGGGAAAACAGATACTTGACGAGGTCCAGGACTACATGAAAATGTCGAACAATTTTCCCGTATACGTAAAAGTATATTCCGACGATAAGGGCATATCGGCGGACCAGATAGCCACTCTCACAAAATTATTTTCCGACAAGCTGAAATGCCCGAAGGAATTCTTTAAAATGGAAGCGCTCCAGGACAACAGCGTGCCGAAGAATTACAGGGTAGTTTTTATCATATCATAAGGACCAACGGCGGAGACAAGATGATATATCTAAAATACAGCGGATCGATAGAAAGCAAAAAAGCCACAGCGCAGCTCATAGATGAATTTGTGGATATAAGCAGGATTTCCGGATGGGAATATTCGATCATAAGTGAAAATTTCCAGACTATGACGGCCGGAAGCGGCCTGCCGGATAATGATAATCTGGGAAATCAGGACGACAACGATGATTCCGGCATTCAGACGCTTTCAAGTTCCGAAGTGTATCTTGAGGGCATAGTGATCCATATAAGGCGGGATGCCGACCCCGTCAGGCTGACGTTCGACAAGAACGGAAGGCTGGCCACAATATCTTTTTCCTCAACCGACACACCCGGGTTCAACAAGAAACTTACCGTAAAAAAATACGAGTTCATCTATTATCCTTTTATAAAACTTTTGACTCGCGACGCCGATTACCACGCACAGGCTGTAAAACTCCTCGATTACGTAAAAAAGAAATATATTTTCGACCTCGAGGTAATGGACCCTTCATATTACTGGGAAACGCGCGATGTTGAGCAGTTAAAGGTCAAGCTCTGGAAAGCCTCTTTAAAACAATCAATAATATAGTAATTTTCTTTTTACCCCTTTTTGCGGATTTATAATTCATTGGCACAACGGACATATCCGGATTAGCCCAACAGGTATAAATGAGGTGTTTGAATGGCAAAAAAAATAGCTGTCATGACCACGGGAGGCGATGCCTGCGGCATGAACGCGGCTATCAGGGCCGTTGTACGCACCGCAATATCATGCGGAATGGAAGTTTACGGCGTCGAAGAGGGGCTTCACGGGCTGTTGAACGATAAGTTCATTCCCATGGACCTTTCAAGCGTGGGCGGCATAATAAACAGGGGCGGTACGATCCTAAAGACCGTAAGATCGAAAGAGTTTCACGACAGACGGACAAGGAATGCCGCTTACCGCAACCTGGAAAACAGGAAAATAGACGGGCTAATATCCATCGGCGGCGACGGGTCGAGAAAAGGCATATATACAATAACCAGGGAAACGGGCATTTCGTCCGTATTCATACCGGCCTCAATAGACAATGATGTTTACGGAACGGATATAACCATAGGCTTTGATACGGCGGTAAACGTCGCCCTTGATGCTGTGGATAAAATAAGGGATACAGCGGCTTCACATGAGCGCATTTTCATAGTGGAAGTAATGGGGCGCGAGCACGGATTTTTGGCCCTTGAAGTTGGGCTCACCGGCGGCGCGGAGATTATACTCATTCCGGAATTAAAAAAAGAACTGGAAATAAAAAAAATGGCGGCTGTACTTAATTCGGGGATAAAAAGGGGCAAGAAGTCGTCCATTATAATAATGGCCGAGGGCGTGGGACCGTCGCAGGAAATGGCTGAAAAAATAGAAAAGGCAACCGGTATGGAAACGCGGCTTACGGTCCTGGGTTATATACAGCGGGGGGGCACTCCGACGGCATATTCACGCAAGCTCGGCCTTGTCTTTGGCCATGATGCTGTTATGATAATGGAGGGGTTAAAACGCGGGGAGTCGCGTATGGTGGGCATATCTCTGGGGACGGTAAAAGTCCACAACCTTAAGGATGTCGTCAACAGGCAAAAGAAGATAGATATGAAATTGTATAATATGAACTCGGTGCTTGCATTGTAATAAAATTTCAGGCGCGAAAAGGAGCCATTTTTGACGAAAATAAAATTTCTCGGCGCGGCAAGGGAAGTAACGGGTTCGATGCATATGATCGAAAAGGACGGATATAAACTGTTGATCGACTGCGGGATGATACAGGGGAAAAGGAAAGAATCTTTTGAACGCAACCGGAACCTGCCTTTTACGGCCTATGACGTGAACGCAATGATACTTACGCACGCGCATATAGACCACAGCGGAAACATACCGACATTGATCAAGCAGGGCTTTAAGGGCAGCATATATTCATCATACGCGACAAAGGACCTTTGCAGGCTGATGCTGCCGGATTCCGCTTATGTCCAGATAAAAGACCTTGAATATGTGAATAAAAAAAGGCTTAAACAGAAAAAAACCCTTTTTGAACCCCTATATTCAATTGAGGAAGCGGAAGCTTCACTTGATCATTTTGTCCCCAGGAACCTCGGCGAGCCCATAAAACTCAGGGACGATATCGAGGCTTACATGCTCAACGCCGGACACATACTCGGTTCCAACATGGTCATCGTGAAATTGAACGAAAAGGACAGGGAGATAAAGATCGGTTTTACCGGCGACCTCGGAAGAAAAAGCCTGCCTATACTGCTGGATCCGGACCAGATAAACGACGTTGATTACCTCGTGATGGAATCCACATACGGCGGGCGAGACCATAAGCCTATAGCGGCGGCTTACGCCAAATTGGCGACAATAGTGAACGAAACCGCGGCAAGGGGTGGGAAGATCATCATCCCGGTGTTCGCGGTGGAGCGCGCCCAGGAGGTACTTTATGTCCTCAACAAGCTCTTTATCGACAATAAGATACAGCCCATGCCGGTGTTCGTGGATTCGCCGCTGACGGTCCAGGTTACAGAGGTTTTCAAGCAGCATGCGGAATGTTTTGACGGGGATATGCTTAAATTTATCGCGGACAGCAACGATCCGTTTCATCTGGAGCTTGTAAAGTATACGGCGTCGGTGGCGGAGTCCAAGGCCATAAATGATTATGAAAAACCCTGCATAATACTTTCCGCGACCGGAATGTGCGAGGCCGGAAGGATACTGCACCACCTTAAGAACCACATCAGCGACCCGAGGTGTACGGTGCTCATAGTCGGGTACCAGACGGTCAACACCCTGGGCAGGCGTCTTGTTGAGGGCGAAAAACAGATCAAGATATTCGGAGACCCGTATTCGGTGCAGGCACAGATAAAGGTCATAAACGAATTCTCGGGGCATGCCGGGCAGAAGGATCTTGTGAAATTCGCGCAAACCGCGATAAGAATGAGCGAAGGAAGGCTGAAAAAAGTATTCCTGGTCCACGGCGAGGAAGGGCAGCAGGAAGAACTTATAAAAGTGCTAAACGAGCAGGGGATCATGAACGTTGAAAATCCGGCGCAGGGTGAAGAGGCCGTATTATAAGAGGCATTGCATGATAAAGTTCAACCATATTTATAAAATTTACGAGAAGGATATCAAGGCCCTGGACGACGCGGATTTTTCCGTAGAGAAGGGCGAGTTCGTATTTCTAACCGGTCCATCCGGAGCGGGTAAAACCACTGTTTTCAACCTTCTTTACAGGGAAGAGACGCCGGACATGGGAACGATACTGGTCGAAGGCGAAGATATAGCCCACATTTCCACCTCCAGGATACCTTATTACCGCCGCAGGATAGGTTTTGTGTTCCAGGATTTTAAGCTTCTATTCGACAGGTCCATATTCGAGAATATAGCACTGCCGCTGGTTATAACCTCAACGGCCCCTGATTTTATTTACCAGTCGGTCAATGAGGCCATAAAACGCATAGGATTGGAGGGGCGGGAAGACGTGAATCCGTGGCATTTGTCGGGCGGCGAAAAGCAGAAAGTAGCCATGGCGCGCGCCATGATATTGAACCCCCCGTTCATAATGGCCGACGAACCCACCGGGAACCTCGATGAAGAAAGCGCCTGGCAGATCATGGCAATGCTCGAAGAAATAAACAAAAAAGGGACCACCGTGCTGGTTGCATCCCATAACAAAGAAATAGTATCAAGGATGGGCAAAAGGGTGATAAAGCTCGAAAAAGGCAAGGTGATAGGGCAATGAGGTGGATAAAGGAAGTATTCCTTAATTTTAAGCGTTCCGGTTTTATGAGCCTTGTTTCCATCGGAACCATTGTCCTGGCGGTTTTGGCCCTTGGCGGGTATCATATAATAAATGAATCTTTGAATTATATCATCACCAAGGTCGAGCAAAAAGTCGAGGTGGTGGTGTTCCTTCACGACGGTTTTGACACCCAGAAGGCCGATAATATGATAAGCGAGGCCAGGCAGCTTCCGGGGGTTGACGACGTAAAATTCGTCTCAAAGGCCGACGCTTTCAATGATTTTATGAAAGACCCCGACATGAAGGATATAATGAAAAGTTTTGACGGCAACCCTCTGCCGGATTCCATCACGGTCAGGCTCAAGGATTACACAAAAGAAACGCTGACAAGGACGGTAAAATTTTTCGACGCCAGGGAGGGTGTGGAGGACATTCAATACGGCGGCTCCGAGATAGAGAACCTGATAAGCATAATAGCCGCGGTAAAGCTGATAATAGGAATCGCCGGGATAATATTCGCCGCCTCAGCGCTGCTTGTGGTATCCAATATCATCCGTCTCACAGTTTACGCCAGAAGGCAGGATATATACATATTCAGGATGATAGGCGCTTCGGAATCTTTCATCAGGATGCCGTTCATTATGGAAGGCGTCATACACGGTTTCCTCGGGGGATTTATCGGCTGGGCCCTGATTTACGCGATAGTAAATGTCCTTATATCGGAAATAAGAAAACAAACGGGCATAGACCTGTCCGGTTTTTATCTTTTTACACCGGACTATTTCAACGTCAAGTTCATGCTATCGGCCGTGGCCACCGGAACCGGCATGGGGCTTTTGGGCGCCTTATTTTCCCAGGGGAGATATTTTAAGTGAAAAATGCTGGTTTTTCAGCATTGCTTGCCATTGCTGCCGGACTTTTGGCCTTTGCGCCGGTTTTCCTTTATGCCGAGATGCAGGAGGAGGTTCGCGACTATAAAGCCCATCTTGAACGGACAAAAAGCGAGCTTGACTCGGTTAAGGAAGAGATCCGGGTAGAGCGCGATAACCTGAACAGGGAAAAATACAAGGAAAAAGCCACAACAAAGTATATACAGAGACTTGAAAAAGAAATAACGCTCACCCATAAGGAACTTGATGTTTTTAAGAATAATATCACTGTTCTCGAGTCGGGCGTGAACGAATTGAACGCGAGGATAGAGAAGACGGAAAATTCCAGGAAAGACACCGAAGCTGCCGTGATGGCGGCGCTTCGCAGGCAATATGAGAAGACGGACAGCGCCTACCTCAGGTTCCTTTTCAAGTCATCCAGCCTTTCTGAATTCATAAAACGTTATAAATTCATCAAGATACTTTCAAGCAAGAGCGCGGAGCTTATGGAGCAATACAGGATGATCCTGGAGCAGCTGCAATCCGACAGGGAAACCCTTTTGAACTATAAGGCCCAGCTGGATTCCGTAAAGTCGTCAAAAGAGCAGGAGTGGAAAAGATACAAGAATGAGACATGGCAGAAGATGGTCCTGCTTAAGAACATCCAGTCAAACATAAAAGAAAAGAACAGGATGCTGAAGGACCTTGAAATATCCGCGAAAAAACTCACCAGGTTCATAGAAAGCCTTGAAACAACGGCGGAGTTGTCGGACAAGGACGCCCAGACGGCTTTCAAGGAAAGCAAAGGGAAGTTCCCGTGGCCGGTCGACGGCGGGACCATACTGGCCTATTTCGGTAAATTCAAGCATCCCAAGTTCAAGACAATCGTGGAAAACAGAGGGATACACATAGGGGATAAATACGGAGCCCCGGTTTACAGCGTTCTTGGCGGTATTATAAAATACGCGGACTGGTTTGAAGGTTACGGGAAGATGATAGTAATATATCACGGCGGAAATTATTATACAATTTATGCGCATCTTTCGGACATTACCGTGTCGGTCAACCAGAAAGTGGCGGTAAGACAGCAGATAGGGAGCGTCGGCGACACTGAATCATTCTATGGCGATGAACTTTATTTTGAGATGAGAAAAAAGGGGGAACCGGTCAATCCTCTTTATTATCTCGGGAAAAGATGATCAGCGCTTGACGTTAAGGAATGCGTAAAAACCCGCGCCGAGAAAAAGAAAATTGGCTATCCACGCCGATATGAACGGCGGCAATATGCCTACCTTGCCCAGAGACAGGCCGATGGTCACGAACCCTATGTAGAAAAAAGCGAATAACACCGTGAGCAGGAACCCCAGCATTACGTTCACAAGGGAGCGCGACGTAGGGAGTATGAACGGGATCGAGATGCCCAGCAACGCAAGTATAAAGCTTGCGAAAGGAAAGGCGATCTTCAGGTTCAGGTTGGTTTCCTCTTCGTTTGCGTTAAAACCGCTTCCTTTTAAGACCTTTATCAGGTCGCGCAGCCTGAAAATATTGACGGTAAGCGTGTCTTCGATCGATTTTTTCCTTACTATGAAATCACCGGGCGCGTCCTTTACGAACAGGTCGTATGATGCGAACTTTTCAACATTTGCCTCCTGCGCGCCCTTAAAAGTGCGCACAATGGCGTCTTTCAGGATCCATTTGTCCCTGGCCCAGTCTCCCTCCCTGGCATCAAGGCGCTCCAGCAGGTTAAAATCTTTGTCTATTCTAAGTATGCACACGCCCTTCATTATCCCGAGAAGTCCGTCGAAATATTTTATGTAAAAAACCCGGCCGCCTTCGGAAAGTTTGGCAAGGTCCGTCCTGATCTCGTTGGTCGCGCCGCCGCCGTTCTTTTCTATTAGAACATCCTTTATATAAGTGGCCCTTTCATATGCCGCCGAAACCACGGTTTCGTTGAGCGCTATGATGCAAACGCTCATGACCAGGGCCAGTCTCAGGACGGGCTTGGCTATATCGTTGAAATTTATTCCGGCGGATTTGATGGCGGACAGCTCGCTGTGGCGGTTCAACTGTGAAAAAACATAAAGAATGGACAATAAAATGGCGAAAGGCGCCCCCTCGGATGCCAGAAACGGCAGCTTGCAGACAAAATACTCGGCAATAATGATCAGCGACGGCTTGAAACGCTGCATATTGGATATTTCATCGACAAAATTTGATATTAAAATAAACAATACAATGGCGGAGAGGATAACGAGGAATATCTTAAGGATTTCGCTTATTATGTAGCGGTAAAGTATCTTCATAACCGCGCCCTCTTTTTAATCGCGGGTTGTATCAGCATATAGGCGAAAATTGAAAGGCCGCAGAGGGCAAGGAATATATTGGGCATCCAGACCGCGAAAAAATAGTCCATCTTTCCGTTATAACCGTAATTCTGTCCTATGGAAAGGAGAATATAGTAAATGAATATTAATACCAGGGAAAGCGCGCTGCCCATGATCCTTCCGCCTTTTTTTGTCATCAACCCCATGGGTATTCCGGCAAGGGCGAATGCCAGGACGGCAAATGGAATGGAAAGTTTTTTCTGTAGTTCTATATTTAGCCAGTTCCTGTCCTGCCTGCTATCCTTGCCTTTTTTCATTTCAGCGAGAAGCTCTTCGCCCGTCATTTCGCGCGTGCTTTTAAGGTCGTCGGGGGAGGATTTTGAACGCAGTATCCCCTGTATATCCAGGTCGACGTAATTGGTGTCGTATAATATCTGGCTGAGCTGGTTCGGGTCCGTGTAGGAACTCAATTGAATAGTGCCTTTCTTGAGCTTAAGGGCCAGCCTGAGGCTCTTTTCGTCCGATATGATCTCTCCCTCGCGGGAAAGTATAACTTTTGCGGGTTGGTTAATGTCGCCTGAATTTTTAACGAAAACTATGATGTCCTTC
This sequence comes from uncultured Spirochaetia bacterium, assembly GCA_964443355.1. GTDB lineage: Bacteria > Oederibacteriota > PGYV01 > PGYV01 > Palsa-1178 > Bog-1181. The sequence goes on along the minus strand of CAYUDX010000001.1, from coordinate 76,887 downwards.
AGGCTGTCGTTCTTTGAGCCCTTGCCGCCTATATAAAAAATATAATTGTCAAAATCGTTGATGAAAGTATGCTCCTGTATTATTATTGACGAACGCTTTTTTACGATGTCAAAATAGAGTTTTTTGTAGTTCAGGTTGGAATAGGGCAGGGCGTAATTGTTGAAGAGCACCATGCCGACTGTCACGATAAGCGAAAGATAAACAGCGGGCATTGTGATGGAGGCTATGGAAATTCCGGATGCTTGCATTCCGTGAAATTCGTTGTCCTGGACCAGCCTGGAATAGGTAAGCAATATGCCGACCAAAAATGCCATGGGCACCGTGACCGCCACCGTGGATGGCAACAGCAGAAAAAGCAGTTCGGTCACTTTGATTATGGAAATGCCGTATTTTATCACCAGATCGCTCATGACAAAAAGTGAGTTCATAACCAACAAAAATGTGAATATAAAGAAACCGACCAGGGATACCATGGCGACTTCTTTGATTATGTAGCGATCTATGATCTTCATTATTTTTATCTCAATCCTTTCATAAGGCTGACAAAAACAGCTCTTTCACCGTATTTGTACGGCACCGACACGGTTGAAACCGGGTCGTGGGAATCGAAAAACCTGGACATCTCGTCGATCTCCCAGGGTTCGTTATAAACGAAGAGGCACTGCGCCCCCTTGAACTTCCCGTAACCCTTCCAGAACCTGTAATTTTTGTTGGATTCGTGGTTTATCAAAATATAAAACTCCGGCTGCCCGGGCATATAAAAACTCAGGAGGCTTGCGGTCTGATAGTGCCTGGTCGCCCAAAAGGCACCGCCTTTCCCCGAAATTTTATTATAATCATTATAAATTTTTTCCGCAAGTTCTTTATAGCCGTAAGTTTTTTTCAGGGGGTCGTTCTTTTCAGGCAAGCGTATGAGAGGCCAGGCAACCTGAACATGGACGAAGAGCACGAGAGCGAAACTTAACAGAAGAATCGCGTTGCGCGTGCCTTTTTTCATGGCCGCAAGGACGGGAGACGCCAAAAAGAACAAAGGCAGGAAAGTGAAGGCCGGCCAGTTTGCCTCGACCCTGCTTTTAATGCTGAGCAGCAGAAAGGGGGCTATTGTTACCCAGAAGAATGTGGCGAAAGCGAATTTTTTTTCAAAAGCAGGCTTGAAGGCCGCTCCTGCGAACGCAGGTATGAACAGAATGAAGATAAAAGGCGATACAAGCCCGAGCTGTGAGCCTATAAGTTCGAAAAAATATTTCAGGGTCACCCCCTGCCCGGGCGCGCCGCGGATAAAAAGGTATTTTAACGTGGCAAGATCGTGCGTCATATTCCAGTATATCAGAGGCGCGGTGAACAATATGGTCATTGCCGTGAACAGGAAGAATCCCTTAAAATACCTCTTAAACGACGACGTTAAAAGTAAAAAAGCCAGGACCGCAACATAAACCGTTCCCATTGTAAGCTTCGACATTATACCCAGGCCGAGCAAAATACCAGCATGTCCCCAATGAGTGTTGTTTTCGGGTTCTTCCATTATATTAAGAAAATTATAGAGAAAAAGGGAATAGAAAAAGACCATGACCGTATCGTGCATCATGAGCACGGATCCTATGGCGTAAATAATGGAAAAATTAATTAGCAATATGCATAGAAGATTCTCTTTGCCGTCCGCATCATCGGGATTGAATTTCTTATATGTCCGGTATGTTGCTATCATTGTGCCCAGAGAAAGTACGACCGCCCCAAGCCTGACTGTGAATACCGTGCTTATTTTGGTGAAAAGGGTGAATATCCATATAACGACAGCGACCATCGAACCCTGTTCATAATAACCCCAGTCCAGGTGGCGCGCCCATTGCCAATAATAGGCTTCGTCCCCGAGCAGGGGAATACAGTTAATGTAAAAAAGCCTCAAAACCGTAACCAGCCCTATTAGAACAAATATCCAGTGTTTTGTTTTCATTTTATCCCGTTATTTATTGGTTTGAATATCATATTAAACCAAAAAAGATCCAATAACAAGGATAAAACAGCATAAAAAACAGTGCAACTTTTTACAGCCTTTAATGTCTAATTATGCATACCTGCCTTAATAGGCGGGATAAGCTCTTTGTGCTATTTCCCTAAAAAAGCCCCCTTTATCGGGGGCTTTTCTAATTTAACAGGACCCTGCGGAAATAAAATAATTAAATATTAATTAGTTAAATAAAATCATAAAAATGTTATGCCAAGAGCATAAAAATATCAATAATATAATTCCGCAAACCGGTTTTTGTGTGCCGCGAAGCAAAACCAATATGATAAAACCGGTTCATTATTGTTGAATAATGATATTTTGTCAAGTATAATTAAATTAAGGGAAAGGTTTTAAAAATGTTCGAAGGGAGGGAATTTATGACAAAAAAAATAGTTCTCGTTGCCTCTGCAATCCTCTCCGTGTTGCTTTTTTGCAATTATAATACTTCGAAAAATCAAAACTCCTCACCTGTAAAAGAGATGAAGCCTCCGGAGGAACAAAAGCAGGCAAATGCATTGCCTTACCCGACGCCGTATAATTCTGCGTTGCAGGATTTTAAATTAAATTTTACCATCGATAAAAAAATAAGCGCGGCGTTCCTTGTAATATATACGGGCGACAAGGCCGAGATCAAAAGGATTTCATTGGGCGCTCTGGAGCCGGGCAGTTATTCAAGGGTTTTTGACATGGCTGAATTTTCGGGCATACAGAGCGGCACATACTTTTACCGCATCGAGAGCGGCCCGAATGAAATGAACGGCAATCAGGACTATAAGATGATATATATCCTTAGATGAAGGCAGGCTGAATGAAGCGGTTCAATAAAATGGCAGTTAAATAACACTTTTACATCCATTCCGGGGAACTTTATCCGCTTTTGTTTGTCCAATATTTATGATAAAAAAAGGCGGATAAAATCATGACAACGGACAAGAAGTACGAAGAATTAAAAGAGCTCCTGTCTTTCCCGGAGGCCATAGCCCTGATTTGTTTTAATATAAATTATTCGGCCCGATTTTCAAGGGTGAATCTTGGCGTTCTTGCGGGATTTCTGGGGCTTGAGGATGAAAAGCTTAAGAAAATATCCAGGGTATTTAAGAAGCTGAACATGGCCAAAATATACAACGACGGAATTAATGCCGAAATAGAGATGCTGGAACCGGAAAATGACGACGTAAAGGATATTATTTACGAGGTCATCTGGGAGAACAAGGACCAGTATTCGTTCGTATACCGCCGCATACTTGCTGCCGAAGGAATTGAAAGCCTCGCGTTGAATTAAAAAAGCATGCCGTAATTATTCTGTTATTGTAGGGGCCGCCCCATGCCATGCGCACCGAAGCTTCGGCGAAAGTGTGTGGCGGCCCGGTTTATTTGTATTGTATGCCGGGCATGATTTTTTTTGCGGTCAATCGTGTGGCTTTGGTCGTTGCCGGATGACACGGTATAAGTGTGAATGAAGCTTCACACAGCTTAATTGACACATAAATGTATTGTGAACGATTGACCGAAAAAAAATCATGTCCGTCATTTTGTTTCTTGTAGGGGCCGCCCCATGCCATGCACACCGAAGCTTCAGCGAAAGTGTGTGGCGGCCCGTTTTTTTGTTTTATATGCATGATTGCAAATAACAAAGGGTCTGCTATAATGCCCTGAATGGAGGAATTATGGCAGCCAGAAAAAAAGCAGTAGAGGAAGCGGCGGGCACACCGGCCGTGACAAAGGATGAGGCTCAGGAAGCGGCCATAAACCATAAAAGCGGGCCTCTGCTCATAGTAGCCGGCGCCGGAACCGGGAAAACGCGCGTTATCACGGAGCGCATCGCCTATCTTATCAACAGCAGGGCCGCGAAACCATCGGAGATATTGGCCCTTACTTTTTCCGAAAAAGCGGCCAAGGAAATGGAGCGCAGGGTGGATGTCCTGGTGCCATATGGCATGGTGGACTCGCACATTTCGACCTTTCATTCCTTCGGCAACGGGATAATAAGCGATTCCTTCGCCGACCTTCAGATAGCACCAGACTGGGAAATAATGAAAAAGCCCGATTCTATAATCTTTATGGTGGAAAATATCGAGAAACTCGGGCTTTCTATTTACAGGCCGCTTAATAATCCGGCACAGTATGTCGCCGAACTCGCGGATTTTATATCCAAACTCAAGGATAATCTTATTACGCCAGGGATGTACACGGATTTCGCGCGCGCTCTGTTGGAAAAAGAGGCACCGGAAGGCGAACTTGAGGCAAAAGCTCACCGGGAAATGGTGGAGCGCCACAATGAGCTGGCTTTATTTTATAAAAATTACGAGGCGTTAAAAAAAGAAAAGAACAGGATGGATTTCGGCGACCTTATAATGGTGCCGTATCTTCTTATGAAAGAGAACGCATCTATCCTTCTCAAATACAGGGAAAGGTTCAAATATATACTGATTGACGAGTTCCAGGACACCAATTTCGCCCAATTCGAGCTTATAAATCTGATAGCCGGGAAAGAGGGCAACATCACCGTCGTCGGCGACGACGACCAGATGATATACCGTTTCCGCGGGGCCGCAATATCAAATATAATGGGGTTCAAGGCCCGTTATGAGTCGGCAAAGGTCGTTGTCCTTAAGAACAATTACAGGTCCGCTCAGGAGATACTCGACGCCGCCTATAAACTAATCCAGAACAACACGGACAGGCTGGAAACAAAACTCCGGATAGAAAAGCGGCTCGAGTCAAGGTACAAAAAGAGCCACAAGGTCGAGTCCCTGACGGTCAGGATGTTCTCATCATATTCCGAAGAGGCCGATTTTGCGGCGGACGAGATAGAGAGGCTTCACAAGGCGGGATATTACGAATATTCCGACATTGCAATACTCCTGAGGTCGCGCAACGACGCCAGGATATTTTTAAAGACACTTGAGCGCAGGGGGATACCCTACTCTTTTACCGGAGACGAGGGGCTCTTTTCCAAAAAAGAAGTGCTCTTTATGATAAATTTTTGCAGGATGCTGGCGACGCCGTACGAGTTCAACCCGATTTTTGACGTTACCATATCGGAATTCTACAATATAGACCCCTATGTAATGTCCAAGATCGGCAACAGGGCGGTCGAGTATTCCATCACCGCTGTGGATATGATGAAAAGGCTCGAGCTTTACCCCGAGCTTGAAATAGGAGACGCGGAAGCGAAGAAATTGAAAAAGTTCATGGAAGATTTTGAGCATTACGGCGGCCTTGTCGGGGAAGGGTGGAGCGCCGGCGAAATACTTTACGATTACGTAAAGAACCGCAGGATATTCGAACTGCTGCTCAAGGAAAACACCATATCTTCGGAAAGAAAGGCAGCGAACATATCGAAGTTCTTCGGCATATTGAAGCAATTTTCAGTGTCCGAGGATTTTGACACCGTCAATAATTTCGTGGCCTATATCGACCTGCGCGTAAAGTCCGGGGATAATCCGGCCGGGGATATTTTTGAGGACAGCGGCGACAACGCGGTGCAGGTGGCCACTGTACACAAGGCAAAAGGCCTTGAGTTCAAGGTGGTTTTCATACCGGCGCTCATACAGGACAAATTCCCGGTGCGGGCCAGGGGCGGTTTCCCGTTCCCGCTGCCCGAGGAGCTGTTAAAGGACGTTGTCGACGAGAAGCTTTACATGCAGGAGGAGGAACGCAGGCTGTTTTATGTGGCGATTACGCGCGCCAAAGACGCGCTATACCTCACATATTCCAGGCAATACGAGGGGGCGGGAAACAAGAAACCTTCGGTTTTCCTTCTTGAACTCGGATACAAGCAGCCTGGAAAAATAGATGACACGGATGGATCCGACCGTCTCAAATTCTTTGAGCGTAAAGTTGAAACCACCGCGGAACCCCAGAAGACGGCGGCGGGCCCCATAAAACTATCCAATTACCAGATAGACGATTACCTTACATGCCCATACAAATACAAGCTTATTCATGTGCTGAAGATACCCATAAGGGAGGAGCCGAATATTATTTACGGATTGTGCATGCATAAGGTGGCCTCCGAGTTCTATAAGGCGCGCCAGGAGGGAAGAAAAATAACCCTTGAGGAGCTCAAGGAGATATTCAGGTCGATGTGGAAGCCCACGGGTTTCATTTCCGCCGGCCACGAGCAAAGGCGTTACGAGCAGGGAATGAAAAACATCGAGCAGTTTTACAACGAAGAGAACAGGAATACAGTGGTGCCAAAATTCATAGAGAAGGATTTTGAGTACAAGCTGAACGACGATATCATAATCCGCGGACGCTGGGACAGGATAGACGAGACGGACGGCAAATGGAGGATCATAGATTACAAGACATCGGACGTAAAGGACATGGAAAAGGCAGAGGAGAAACTTGATTCGCCGAATATCTCGCGGCAGCTAAAATTATATTCCATATCGTTCGAGAAGGTTTTCGGCAGGACCCTGGACGAAGTGGGGGTTTATTTCTTTGAATCCAGGATAACGGCGGTGAAAAAGATGAGAAAAGATACCCTTGATAAATATGAAAAACAGATACACAAAGTGGCCTCGGACATCAGGTGCGGAAATTTTGACGCGACACCGTCGGCTTTTGTCTGCAAGTTTTGCGCATTTTTCAATATATGCCCGTTTTCAAGGGCCGATGTTTTGTTTTAAAAATGTCCTTTTAATATACCGCGGCTTCGGAATTCAGCGCGAGCCTGTCCGATATGACGGCATCCATTTGCATGGAACCGTTGTCGTATTTCTCGGGATGGAAATATCTTTCCCACTTTTTGACCCGTGCAGGGGATATTACCGCGGAATAAACCAGGAATTTCGGCTCCTGCGGATCCTTTATCAGCCTCATACCGGCTTCTTTCAGCGACCTGTCGCCCTTTCTGTTGTTGCAGGCGTGGCATGCCGTGACAACATTGCTCCAGTTGGTCTTGCCACCTTTTGAACGGGGGATTATATGGTCAATTGTGGGCTTTGGCGTGTGCTTGCCGCAATACTGGCAGTTGTAGCCGTCGCGGATGAATACCGATCTTTTTGAAAATTTCGGCGCCATATAGGGTTTCCTGATGTAATAGACTATCTGTATCACGGATGGTATCCTTACCCGCGCCCTTATAGTCTGTATAAAAGCGCCGCCTTCCTCGATAGAATGGGCTTTTTTTGAAAATAGGAGTTTTAACGCCCTGCGGGCGGTGACTACAGTCAAAGGCTCGAATGTGGTATTTAGAAGCAGTACGCTGTGGTCGGCTTCCATGCACAATCTCCTTGAGTGAATGTTGATACCATTTTATCCCAAACACTCTTATAAAATCAAGGATTTTTTAATTTTTTTTGTATGAACATTATCGCGGCGCCTCACGTCTAAATTAGACGCCGAATTTCATTGCGAAAATATACTTATATTATTTGCAATATTCCGGTGTTATGCTATAATAGTTTTCGTTTTTCTAAAAACATCAGGAGGTTTTTATATTTTATGAAGAAAATTTCAGGGTTACTTCTCATATTAATAACACTATTTTCGTCGCTGGCCTCCGCGGCCGATGTAAGCGCCCCGCCCGCCGACCAGATTATCGATGAAGTGAGGATAACTGGCAATTCAAGCGTTTCCACCAAGGAGATAAACGACCAGATATCCTACGGCGCCGGAATGGTTTTTTCGAGATATAAAACCCGCGAAGATATCAGGAACCTGTATAAGACCGGGAAATTCGACGATGTTAAGGTATACATGGAAAAACAGGACACCAAGAACATCCTTGTGATAGAGGTGAAAGAAAAGCTGCAGATAGGCAAAATAATCATGTCGGGAAACAAGAACGTCGGTGACGGCGATATCAAGGGAAAGCTTGATGATGACGACAAAGGCTTTAAGATAAAAGAAGGGGAGTACCTCGACGAATACAAGCTCAAGAAAGCCATTGAAAACATAGAGCAGATGTACCACGAACGCAATTATTATTACGCAAAAGCCTCCTACAAGATAACCCCTTACGAGGTTGAAAGCAAGGACGGCAAAAAACAGAGCAAACTTTCCATCGAGATAACCATTGATGAGGGCGATAAATTAAAGGTCACCGCCATCACGGCAACGGGCAACAAAGTATTCGCCGTGGACAAGATAAAAGGCGCCATGAAGACAAAGGAAGAGGGCTGGTTCCAGTCCGGGACCTTCAACGACACCCAGCTTATAGACGATTTTAAGGCGGTCCTTGAGTCCTATTACCAGGAAGGTTATGTGAAGGCCAGGATAAACGGTTTTTCCGAGGCCGAACTTGAAATAAACAGGAAAGATATCATTGCCAAAGACATCCAGATAGACAAGGACAAGAAAACCATCACCATAAACGTGCCGGTTGACGAAGGCATAAAATACAAGATAAAATCGCTGGACATAACCGGCTCCGAGGTTTTCAAGCCCGAGGATTTCGCCGCAAAGATAGCGAGCGCGCCCGGCAAGCCGTTCGACAAAGTAGCCTTTGACAGGGACCTGTCCGTAATAAGGTCCATGTTCGCCGAGAAAGGCCGCATTTTCGCCCAGATCAAGGACACTTATGTTTACGACGACGACACCGGGGACGTGAAGATCAACGTGGTTGTGACGGACGGACCCGTGGCATATATCAACAAGATAAAGGTGCGCGGCAATTATGTGACCAAAGACAAGGTCATAATGAGGGAACTTGTGATCGCGGAGGGCGACGCGTTCGATTCATCAAAGATCAAAAGGTGCCAGGAAGCCATATATAACCTGGGCTTCTTTGACAATGTCGTAATAGACACCGAACAGGTGGAGGCGGACAAGCTGAACCTGATATTTGAGGTCCAGGAAAAAAAGACCGGTAATGTCGGGCTTGGAGCCGGATATTCGACGGTGGAAGGGCTTGTGGGTTATGTCCAGCTCTCGCAGTCAAACCTCTTCGGGGAGGGGAAACTTTTTTCCGCCGACGTGCAGTACGGCGACCTGCAAAAAAGCTGGCAGTTGTCCTACAAGGACCCGTGGCTGCTGGACACGCCGACTTCCTTCGGCGTAAACCTGTGGAATACCTACCAGGATTCGACATATAACAACCAGGGTTACGACCTTGATTCCTACGGATTCAACGTCAGCCTCGGCCGCAAGCTGGATGACCTTGAGAAAGTGTTCCTGACTTACAGGTACGAAGAGGACACTTTTTCCAATATAGACCAGGACCTTCAAAGCGCGGTCCCGGCCGGGAAATCACAGATATCTTCAATATCGCCTTCATACACATTCGACAACAGGGATGATGTCTTTGACGCGTCAAGGGGAGTTTACGCAAACGTTGCCCTGCAGCTGGGCGGAGGCTTGCTTGGCGGGGACTACAATTACGTGAAGGAAACCGCGGATCTGCGTTATTTTGTGCCCAGCATCTGGAGATTTGTCCTTGGAGTCCATGTCCTGGTTGGCAACGCGACGCCATATTCATCGAGGTACGGCAGCTCGGCGGTTCCCATAACGGAAAAATTTTATTGCGGCGGCACCGATACGGTGCGAGGCTATGAAGAAAGGGCCCTGGGACCGATAGCGGGCGGGGATTTTACGGTAGTCACGAACATAGAGTATAAATTGAAAGTCGTGGAAAGGGTGCTTACCCTTGCCGTATTTTACGACGCGGGAAACTGCTGGGATAATTTCGACAACGTCAACTGGTCGAATCCCTACCTGTACTCCAGCGTCGGCGGCGGCGTAAGGCTGACCATACCCGGAACCGTAATGCTAATAAGGCTCGACTGGGGTTACGGCCTGGACGCGGAAAAAAGGACACCCGGAGGAAAAATACACTTCAACATAGGGAACATATTCTAAGATATCAAAAGGAGGATTTATTATGAAAAAGTTGGTGGCATTGCTTGCGGGTCTGTTGCTTTTCGCTTTTACCGCAAATTCTTTCGCTTTAACGGTTGGATATGTTGATATTGAAAAGGTTTTTTCGCAGTATTCCGGGACAAAAGTGGCAAAGGACAAATTGCAGAAAGAAATGGAAATCGAGCAGAAGAATGTGGAGAAGGAAAAGGACGCCATATTGAAGGCCAAGTCGGACCTGGAAAAAAAGATGTCGGTCCTGGACAAGGCAAAGGTTGAAGAACAGCAGCAGGATCTGCAGGACAGGGCTGAGAAGCTCCAGGCAAAAGCCCAGGATATACAGCAGAAACTCATGAACCAGGAGAAGGACCTTACCGCGAACATAGTCGAGGAGATAAGGGCCATTGTCCAGAAGATAGCCAAAGAGAAGAACTACGATTATGTCTTTGAGAAGAACATGCTGCTTTTTGGCGGAGAAGATATAACATATTTAGTATTAAAACAAATGAACGAACAGTAAGCGTTGACGGGTTTTTTATGGACATCACTTTAAAGGAACTTGCGCCGTTGCTCGGCGCCGAGATAAAAGGCGACCCCGGAATTATCGTTTCCGGGGTCGCTGATTTGCAGGGAGCCACAAAAAACGACATAAGCTTTATCCTTGCCCCCAAATACATGGCGGCGGCTGAAAAGTCGCAGGCACCGGCATTGTTGACGGATTCCGTGGAAATAGTATCCGGAAAGACGATGCTTAAGGTAAAAAGCGCAAAGGCGGCTTATGTAAAAGCCATGTCGATAATAATGGCGAAACCGAAGAAACAGCCGCGCATATCACCGAAAGCATCGATCCCGGCCTCCGCCAGGATCGCCCAGGGTGTTACCATCGAGGATTTCGCCGTTATCGGCGACAATGCCTCCATCGGCGAGAATTCCCACATAGGAACATTCACGACCATAGGCGATGGAGCTTCGGTCGGGGCGGGAACCGTGATTTATTCCAATGTATGCGTCTACGCCGGATGTTCCATCGGCGGTGACTGTATAATACATTCGGGCACTGTTATCGGAGCGGACGGGTTCAGTTTTATAGAGGACAACGGCGCGCTCCTTAAAGTCCCGCAGATCGGCAATGTAAAGATAGGCTCCGGCGTGGAGATAGGCTCCAATGCATGCATTGACAGGGCGGCTTTCGGGTCCACAAAGATAGGCAATCATGTGAAGATAGACAATCTCGTCCATATAGCCCATAACTGCGAGATCGGCGACGGGACAATAATAATCGCACAGGCTGGAATCGCGGGTTCGACAAAGATAGGTTCGGGATGCATAATAGGCGGGCAGGTCGGCATAGTGGACCATGTCACCATAGGCGACGGGGCAAAGATAGGGTCGCAAGCGGGCATTCCGGGTAATGTTGAGGCGGGCGCCGTTATAACGGGCACGCCGGCAAGGCCGGTAATGCAGTTAAGGAAAGCAGAGGCCTATATGATGAAGCTCGAGGACCTGTTTAAAAGGGTGAAAGCCCTGGAAATATCTTTTAAAGAAAAAAAATGAAACAGACGACGATAATAAGGCCGGCCGCCGTCGAGGGGCCGGGGTTGCACAAAGGCAAAAAGACAACGGTAATATTCATGCCGGCGCCCGAAGGCGCGGGTATCGCCATAAAGAACAACGGTGTCACTTATAAATTGTCGCCCGGTCTTGTCCTTGATACAAAACGAGGCACCACGATAAAATATAAAAGCTCTACCGTGCATACGGTCGAGCATATGCTCTCGGCCCTGCAGGGCCTCAAAGTCGACAACTGCCTGATAGAAATAACGGGGAACGAGCCTCCGGCCGCGGATGGCAGCTCTTATCCTTACGTTGCCGCATTAAAAAGGGCGGGATTACAGCGGCAAAGCGCGGAGAAAAATGAGATAATCCTGAAAGAAACCCTGATGATCGAGGATGACGGCAAATATATGGCTATCCTTCCGTGGAAAGGTTTACGGATAACATACTTCTCGGATTTTTCCAGATACAATGTCAGGGCGGCGGATTTTTCCGCCGATATTATCCCTTCTGTATATGAAAAAGAAGTCTCAAAAGCGCGCACTTTCGGTTTTAAATCCGAAATAGGCTGGCTTATAAAAGCGGGGCTGATAAAAGGCGCAAGCCTGAAGAACGCGATATTGATAGGCGAGGAAGGAATCCCGTTGAACGGAGAATTAAGGTATCCCGACGAGCTTACAAGGCACAAGGTGCTCGATATTGCCGGAGATCTAAAGCTCATTCAGGGCAGCTTGAACATGCATGTGATAGCGGTAAAGACGGGCCACAGGCATAATGTGGAAATGGCAAAGAAGATAGAAAGAGCGCAGGGCTGAAAATTTCCCGCGTATATAACAAGGAGGCATCATGGGCGAGACATTGAACGTTGTGGAAATACAGAAATTGATACCGCACAGGTTCCCGTTCCTGCTGGTGGACCGCGTCCTGGAGATAAAGGAAGGCGAGTTCATAACAGCCATAAAAAATGTGACAATGAACGAATGGTTCTTTCAGGGCCATTTTCCGGGCGCGCCGGTAATGCCGGGCGTATTAATAGTGGAGGCAATGGCGCAGACAGGCGGCGTGCTGATGATGAAAAAGCTTTCCGGCACGGAAGCTCCCAAGGCCGTATATTTTATGACCATCAATAATGTAAAATTCCGGAAACCGGTAACACCGGGCGACACCCTGAAATTTACCGTTGTCATAACAAAAATGAAGGGCACAATAGGCACGATGCACGGCGAGGCTTTTGTCGGCGATGACAAGGTGGCGGAAGCGGACATGATGGCGATGATAGCCGACGCGGCGAAGTAAAGATATCGCGGGTTTTAATTTGGACAACAGGAGAGATCAATGAGCATTCATTCTACAGCGATCGTTTCACCGAAAGCCGCCCTGGGAAAGAACGTTACGGTGGGCGCCTTTGCCATAATTGACGATGATGTGGTCATAGGGGATAACTGCACTATCGCACCGAGGGCGCATATTGAGTTCACCCACATGGGCGCGAACAATTATATCGGGGAAGGCGCCATGATCGGCGCCGCACCGCAGGACCTGAAGTACAAAGGAGACCTGACTTTCGTAAGAATAGGCAGCAACAACGTCATCAGGGAATACGTTTCCATTCACAGGGCAGTGCGTCTTAACGATGAGACGGTGATCGGCGACTCGAATTTCCTGCTTACGATGGTGCATATCGGACACGACTGCAGGGTCGGCAACAACAACACGATGATCAATAACGTGGGGATGTCAGGCCACGTGGTATTGCACGACCACGCGGTCATTTCCGGGTATGCCCTTATCCACCAGCACGTCAAAATAGGCTCCTACGTAATGATGGGCGGAGGCACAAAGATCGTGAAAGACGTTCCGCCATTCATGATGATAGACGGCAACCCGTCGAAAATACACGGACTGAACAAGATCGGGCTTAAAAGGAACGGATTTTCCGCGGAAAGGATAAGGATACTCGAACATATGTACACTCATTTTTTCAGGAACAAAACGCTCCTGTTCGCCGATGCCGTGAAAAAAATAGAAGAAACTATCCCGCAAAACGAGGACGTAAAATATTTCCTGGACTTCCTTAAGAATTCGGAGAGAGGCGTGAGCAGGTGAAATACGGCAGGATTGCGCTCATAGCCGGAGGCGGCGACCTTCCTTTGATATTCCTGAGGAACGCGGAAAAAAAAGGGCAGGATGTGCTGGTTTTTGAGATACAGGGCGAGGGAAATCCCGGTTTATCCTCATTTAAATTCGAGAAGATAAGGATAAACATAACGCACCTTGAGGACATGATAAAAATAACGCGCCAAAAAGGGATAAAACATATAATGTTCCTCGGTTACGTAAGGCCTGAAAAACTTTTGAAGGACTTTATCTTTGACGAACGCACCAGAAAGGCTTTCCTCGGGCTGAAGGACAAAAGCGCAAAGGCTCTCATGGAATCGGCAATATCGGAATTTGAAAAGGACGGCATCAGGACCCTGCCGACAACATACCTTATGGACGAGGCGCTCTCGCCCGCCGGTTCGCTTACCAAATTAAAGCCGGACCTCAGGGAAAGCATGCACGCGATAAAAATTGCGCGGTCACTGGCCCATCTCGAAGTCGGGCAGACGGTCGTGGCGGCTTCCGGCATGATATGGGCGGTGGAGGCCATGGAAGGGACGGACAACTGCATAAAACGAGGTGCAAAACTCTCGAGAAAACCATTTACAGTCATTAAAATGGCAAGGCCAAAACAGGATATAAGATATGACATACCCGCCATAGGACTTAAGACCGTAAGGCTTATCAAGAGCCTCGGAGGCAGGGGGATAATAATAGAAGCGGGCAGGACTTTTTTGCTTAACAAGGAAGAGCTTTTGAGGTATGCTGATGGCAATAATTTATTTATTTATGGATGGAGGAAAAGCAGATGATACCGATATCAAAACCAAACCTGGACAACCTCGAAAAAGAGGCCGTCCTTGAGGTGCTGAATTCCGGAATTATAGCTTCCGGCCCAAAAGTAAAGGAATTTGAAAGGCAATTTGCCGAATATTGCGGGGCAAAACACGCCATAGCAGTATCCAACGGCACATGTTCCCTGCACACGTGCCTTGTAATGAACGGCATCGGAAAAGGCGACAGCGTGCTTACATCGCCGTTTTCATTCATAGCCACGGCGAATTCCATCCTGCATGCAGGCGCCATGCCTGTCTTTGCGGATATCAGGGAGGACTCGTTCAACATCGACCCGGATAAGATAGAGGAAGCCCTGAAAAAAGACATTTTCAGGAGGATAAAAGCCATAATGGTCGTTCATTTATACGGCCAGGTGTGCGACATGGATGCCATAGGCGCCATAGCGAAAAAATACAAAGTAAAGATCATCGAAGATGCGGCCCAGGCCCACGGAGCCAAATTCGCCGAAAAAAAAGCCGGCACGTTCGGCGACGGGGGATCGTTTTCTCTTTATGCCACAAAGAACATAACCACTGCCGAGGGCGGAATTGTATTGACCGACGACGACAAGGCTGCGGAGATCGCCCGCAGTTTCATAAATCACGGTTCTGAAAAGACATATTACCACACACGCCTGGGTTATAATTACAGGATGACGGATATTGAGGCGGCAATAGGGCTGGTTCAGCTGAAAAAACTTGATGGATTCAATGAAAAACGCAGGCAGAACGGCGAAACGCTGAAAAGACACCTTTCAAAATTTGATTTTATAACTCCACCGCCGGAAGGTGAAAAAAATTACCACATTTATCACCAGTTCACCATAAGGGTCCTGAACAACAGGCGCGATGAAGTGCTCAAGGTCCTCACGGATAACGGGGTCGGAGCCAAGGTTTTTTACCCGATAGCCATACACAAACAGCCGTTTTATTCAAATTTACTGAAAAAGGTGCCGGAAATGCCGGTGGCAGAAAAGGCCGCGCTAGAGGTCATAAGCCTTCCGGTCCATCCTGGACTTACGGAAGCGGAGATTGTGACAATCAAGGAAGCTTTTGACAGGATAAAGGGATAACCCGGACGAAAGCCAGGAAGAAACAACGGTCGGAATGCTAAATAATTTGTCGAGGAGAAAGTAATTGAAACTAAAAGAACTGCATATATTCGGGTTTAAGTCCTTTGCCGACAAGACAAGCCTGCAATTCGGCCAGGATATTACCATAGTTGTGGGGCCAAACGGATCGGGCAAGTCGAATGTTTTTGACGCCATCAGATGGGTCCTGGGCGAGCAAAGCGCAAAGCAGCTGCGCGGCGGCAAGATGGAAGATGTCATTTTCATAGGTTCGGATTCACGCAAGACCCTTGGAATGGCGGAAGTATCCATAGTCATGGACAATACCGACAAGACAATACCCCTAAATTACAGCGAGGTCAAGGTCACCCGCAGGCTTTACCGTTCGGGCGAAAGCGAATATTACATCAACGACCAGCCGGTCAGGCTCAAGGACATCGTGGAAACATTCATGGACACAGGGGTAGGGCTAGATTCATATTCCATAATATCGCAGGGAGAGGTGGACAGGATAATAAACGCCAAGCCGGTCGAAAGAAGGGAAATATTCGAAGAAGCCGCGGGCATAACAAAATATATCAAGAAAAGGGACGAAGCCCTCCGCAAGCTGGAATCCACCGAGCAGAACATGCTGCGAATAAACGACATCCTGGTGGAAGTAAAGCGCCAGACGTCCGTGCTCGAGAGGCAGGCAAAAAAAGCGGAACAATACAAGGCCCTGAAAAGCGAATGCAGCGATATGGAGATACGCATTCATAAGAAGGATATCAGGGACAGGATGGCAAAAAAAAGGGATCATGAGGCGAAAAAATCCGAGATCGATTTGCGTATAGAGTCCGAAGAGGCATCGCTCTCGACGCATGAGCGGGATTTTGAGGGGATGAAATTAAAAAGCCTTGAAATGGAACGCGATATGGCCGAAAAAAGGGAAAAATGGGTCATAAAGCAGGAAGAGATAAAGAGGCTGGAAGACAGCCTTAAATACCTCTCTGAAAGGCGCGCAGAGCTGCTGGAGCGCATCGAGACGCTCAAGGCGGGGAACATAGAGAATGTCGGCAAGATAGAATCCGTAAAGATAGATATCGGGGCGAAGACCGCCGCCATAACAGGCAAGGAATCCATAATAGGCGAGCGCGAGACCCAGCTGGCGGAGCTGAACAGGCTTTACGAGGCTTCCACATCGGAATTTGAAAAAGCGCGCAGGGACCGGGACGCGAACGCTGCCGAGGCCCAGGGCCTGACGGTGGAAATAAACGCCTTAAGGTCGAAGATGCTTGAGCTTGACGTAAATTGCAGGAACATAGACGAGCAGACGGTAAAACTTGACGCGGCCCTTTCCGAGGCCGGGGATAAGCTCAAGAAAACAGAAATGGAAATGCAGGCGATAAGCGAGAACAGGATCCTTAAGGAAGAGGAAATCAAGGGGATAAAAGGAAAAGAAGAGGCGTTATTAAACGAGAAGATGAGGAAGAAAACCTCGCTGATAACGGTGGAAGAGGCCGCAAAAGACATGGGACTCTCCATATCCAGGCTTGATTCCAGGCGCAATTTCCTCTCACAAATGCAGGACCGGATGGAAGGTTACGGGGAAATAGTCAGGAAAGTTCTAACTGAATACAGGCAGCAGCTGGATGAAGGGTCGAGGTCCGACATTGTGGACGTTGTGGCGAACCTTATTACCGTGGAAAAACCATACGAGCGGGCGGTAGAAAAGACGCTTGCGGGTCTGTTGCAGACGGTGCTTGTGCGCAACGACAAGCTTATCGAAGAAATATTCTCCCTGTATGAAATGGAAAAAGGCGAGATTTCGTTCATCACCGCGGACACTTCAGGGAGCGACCGCGAGGCCATTCTCAACAGGTGGCGCGCAGGTGTGTCACACAAGAACATCCTGGCCTATCTGCCGGACAAGGTCGAATCCGATGAAAAAAACGAGGCGATAAAGCTTTTATTTGCCGGGATATTCGTCGTCGAGAACATAGAAAAAGCCCGCTCGGTCATAAATGAGATAAAAAAAGACGAGCAGTATTTCCTTTTGACGCTTAACGGCGAACTGCTCTCGAATTACAATATTTATACCAAGGGAGAGGGGTTGTCCGGGGAAGGACTCCTGTCCAGGGAAAGGGAAATAGAGGAGATAGCCATAGAAATAGCCACGGCGCGCGGCAAGGCCGAGGCCTTAAACGGGGAACGCACGTTCCAGACAAATAATATTGCGGCGCTCGAGCGCGACATCGAGGCCCTTTCGGTGACATACCACTCCCAATATGTGGAGGTCATCAAGGATGACGAGCGCATCAAACAGAAAAAAGAGGACCGGGAAAGGCATGAGGCGGTATTGAAGAGCGTGTCAGGGGAAAAGGCCGGACTGGAAAATGAAAAGAACGCATTGCTTGCTGAAAAAGAGGGTCTGCTCTCGGAGGAAAAAAGGCTTATCGGCCTTATGGACGGCATAAAGCTTGCCGGCGAAACAATCAAGGCGGAGATAGCAAGGAAAGAAGAGGGACTGCTCAATGAAAAATCGGTCATGGACGACAAAAAACTGGAGATAGTCACCTTAAAGAACGAATATGAATTTGAGATAAACAACAGGACGATGCTGCAAACCCGGCTCGGGGAGCTTGAATCGGCCTACCAGGCCACGCAGAAGGAAATTACCGAGCTTAACTCCAAAGTGATCCAGGCCGAGGAAGAGAGCCGCTCCGGGGCCGGACAGATAGAGTCTATAAAGGCGTCGCTGGCCGGGGATGAAGCCGCCCTGGAAGAGGCCAAAAAAGTCCTGGATGATTACAAGGCGCTTATGCATTCGACCGAAGAGAACATAAAGGCCATGTCGAAGACGCGTGACAGGCTCAAGGACGAGCAGTATGAGATAAAGATAAGGATAAACGAGCTGGATGTCCAGATAGCCTCAATACGCGAAAAGTTGATGCTGGAATTCAAGCTGACGCCTGCCGACGAGGAAATATTTTCCACGGAAGTCGGAGAGGAAGAGTACAGGGAACTCGGTCTTAAAGTGGGGGAGTTCCGGGAAAAAATAGACAAACTGGGTGTTATCAACCTGGTGGCCATAGAGGAATACAACGAGCTAAAAAACAGGAACGAACACCTCCAGATGCAATACGACGACCTTGTGACGGCAAGGGAGAACCTGAAGAAGATAATAAAAAAAGCCAACGAGGAATCGCAGGAATTGTTCACAAAGGCTTTCGACGCCATAAGGATAAAATTCGCAGACGTGTTCAAGAAGATGTTCAACGGCGGCGAGGCCGACATACTGCTATCGGACAGGGAAAACATACTCGAGTCGGGAATAGACATAATAGCCAGGCCCCCGGGAAAAAAGCTCCAGAACATATCGCTTTTATCCGGCGGCGAGAAGGCCATCACCGCCATATCCCTGCTTTTTGCCCTGTTCCTGACCAAGGCGTCGCCATTTTGCGTAATGGACGAGATCGACGCGCCGCTCGACGACATAAACGTGACCAGGTTCACGAACCTGGTGAAGTCGTTCAAGAGAACGCAGTTCATCATAATCTCGCATAACAAGTTAACCATGGAGATAGGCGACGTGCTTTACGGAGTTTCAATGGAAAGGGCCGGGGTTTCGCAGATAATATCGGTGAAACTGGACAAGGACAAGGATAAGATAAAAAATATCCTTCAAAACGACGGCAAGTCCGCTGCGTTGAAGGAAAGCGAAAAAAGGGCGGAGGAGAAAAGGGAGATCGAGGAGGCGGACGCCGCGCAGGACGGCAACGCGGTAAAACCGGAAGATGGAAAAGAATAGCTTTGTAAAGCCGCGCACCTTCCTTGAAAAACTCAGGAATATATTTTCGGCCGGCCCCGCAAAGGAGCACCTTGATGAACTGGAAGAGACGCTTATAGAGGCCGATATCGACCTTGAAATAATAACGGGAATAGTCGAAGCCCTTAAAAGGGGCAAAATATCCGATTACGAAGGGGCAAAAGAGCTCCTTCGGGGAATATTTTCCGATTCCCTAAGACCGGCGGCGGCAAACGAGCCGGAAAAAAAAGTGATAATTCTTGCAGGCATTAACGGCGCCGGCAAGACGACCACCGCCGCGAAACTCGCGTGGTTTTTCTCCGGCAAAGGGGAAAAGGTGATATTCGCGGCGGCTGATACTTTCAGGGCCGCGGCAATAGAGCAGCTCGAGGCGTGGGCTAAAAAGACCGGTACGCAGATAATCAGGGGCTTCGACGGCGGCGATCCGGCCGCGGTGGTATTTGACTCCGTAAAAAAGGCCAAAAACAGCCTTTGTGACCGCCTAATAATAGACACTGCGGGACGCCTTCAAAACAAATCAAACCTTATGCAGGAACTTGGCAAAATTAAAAAGGTGATCCTGAAGGAATATCCGGAAGAGCAGATCGAGACCCTTCTTGTAATAGACGCAAACACCGGAAAGAACGCTTTTAACCAGGCGAAGGAATTCAATGAGGCCGTAAAATTGACAGGCGTCATCCTTACAAAATTCGACTCCTCGGCAAAAGGCGGCAGCATATTAAGGATAACCCACGAATTAAAACTTCCGGTCAAATACATCACTTACGGAGAGAACATGGAAGCCATATCCGAATTTGACCCGGAGGAATTCGTGGATAAATTATTCGTTTGATAACGCAGGGAGAATAAAATGAAGTGGATTTACAGGGAACAGACGTCAATAGACGGCGAACTTCAGCAGCAGCTCAAAAAGGACATGCAGCTCCCGGATTATATGATACGCGCTTTTGCGAACCGCGGAATCAACACCATTGAAAAAGCGCGGGAAATCTTCAACATGGATTCCGCACCGCTGAATTCGCCGTATCTTTTTGAGGATATGAAAAAAGCCGTGGACCGCGTGGAAAAGGCCGTGAAAAACAGGGAGAAGATAGTCATTTACGGCGATTATGACGTCGACGGCGTGACTTCCATAGTGGAGCTGTATCTGTTTTTCAGGGACCATTTAAAATACAAAAACATTGAATATTATATACCGCACAGGCAGGATGAAGGATACGGGCTTAACGTCGAGGCGCTTGACATGATAATAAAAGGCGGGGCCGGGCTGATAATCACCGTCGACTGCGGCATATCCGCGAAATCGGAGGTTGAATTCTGCTCGCAAAGATCCGTTGATATCATAATAACAGACCATCACATACCCGACGGCGGAACCATGCCGGAAAAGGCCTTTGCCATCATTAATCCAAAGCTTTCCAGGACTTACCCGGACAGGGAACTTTCCGGGGCCGGGGTGGCATACAAGGTCGTGTGCGCCATTGCCGAAAGGTTCGGCATCGATATTAAGGACGAATACATCGAATTTGCCGCGCTGGGGACAATAGCGGACATTGTGCCGTTGTCGCGCGAGAACAGGATAATCGCCAGGCGCGGTTTCAAGAAGATCGACGCCACAACAAACCCCGGATTGCTTTCACTAAAGGCTGTTTCCGGGATAAAACCCGGAGCGCAAATATCGACTTTCCACGTCGGGTTCATCCTTGGCCCAAGGATAAACGCCGCAGGCAGGCTCGAACACGCCAAAAAAGCCGTCGAACTTTTCATTTCCGGCGACTTCAATGTGACCGACAGGATAGCCAATGAACTCAACACGGTCAACGAGGAACGCAAGAGCATAATGAACAGGACCCACGAGGAAGCCGTAAAAATGCTCGAGAATAAATTCGACCCGGAAGCAGATTTTATGATAGCACTTTACGACCCGTCCTGGAATGCCGGCATACTCGGGCTTGTGGCATCGAAGGTGCAAAAGACTTTCAGCAGGCCGGCTTTTATCCTGACAAAAAGCGACGACGGCCTGATTCACGGAAGCGCCAGGAGCGTGCAGATGGTGAACATATTCGAGGCGATCAAATCCGCCCACGCATACCTGGAACGCTACGGCGGCCATAAAATGGCGGCGGGCGTAACCCTTAAAGAGGAGAATTTCGACAATTTCAGGAATACGGTCAATGCCTACCTGAAGAAAAGCATGAGCCGGGATGATTTTGAGCCGGTCCTGACCATAGATTGCCCTATAACTGAAAGCGTGGCAATAAAGGACATCAAAATATTCGACCTGCTCCAACCCTGGGGCGAGGGCAACCCAAAACCGGTCTTTTCCATGGGCGCCGTCGAGATAAGGGAGGTCAAGCTTATGAAATCAAATACCATGAAATTTTACGCCAAATACGGCGATAAATATTACAATTTCATCATGTTCGGTTATAAGGAGTCGGACGTATCTAACATCAAGCCCGGAGTTTTCCTGGATGCGGCATTCTCGCCGTCCATCAATGTATGGAAGGAAGAGGAATCCCTGATATTCACCATTGAAGACTACAGGATATGCTCGTAGCAAATATAATAAAAAACATTGGGAGGCGGAAAAATGAAAAGGTTTTTTGTGCTTTTGACCGTGGTACTTATCGCATCCGTTCTTGTTTTCGCGGGTTCGAAGGAAAAATCAAAGGATGACGATAAAAAGCCGACGATAGTGGTTTCCAACGGGTTCTTCTCGGGCTCAATGTCAAATGACGGCAACGGCAGGAGCGTACTCATCGTCAACACGCAGACCGGAGATTTTGAGGTGTTTGACATCGACAGGCAGGGGATGGAGCGCAAGACAAACGAGATATACTACAGCGCCATAAAATACAACAAGAGCCAGGGGACAAGGCAGATAATCAAGTACAAGGTCGCCCCCGAAGCCGCGGCAGGCGACGAAAGCCTGATACCCGAACAATAAAGTTCCCGGATCAACGGCTCCGTGTGACGCCGATTTTCGGGCAGTATTTTTCAACGGGGCATTTCGAACAAAGCGGGGAAACCGAAAGGCATATGTTCTGGCCGAAGAGCACAAGCCAGTAGTTTATTTTCATCCAGTACTTTAACGGGAGTATTTCCCTCAGCTTAAGCTCTGTGGCGTCCGGATTTTTTGTGGATACATAACCCCACCTGTTGCAGATCTTGTGGACGTGAGTGTCGACGCAAATGCCCGGTTTATTGAATGCAACAGTAACGACCAGATTGGCTGTTTTCCTTCCGACGCCGGGTATCGTGAGCAGTTCGTCAAGCGAAGAGGGGACTTTTCCCTTGTATTTTTCAAGTATTAGTTTTGTTATATTGATGACATTTTTGGCCTTAACATGGTAAAAACCGGTCTTATAAACTATTTTTTCCATTTCTTTCAGCGGGATCTTTGCGACTTCTTCCGGCGTGGGCGCGCGCCTGTAAAGCTCCTCGGAAACCACGGAAGTCGCTTCGTCCTTGGCGCGCAACGACAGGATACACGGGATAAGGACCCAGTAAGGGTCGTGTGTCTTATGATGGAAACGCTCAAGCACCGGCTCGTCGTATTTTTCCACATTTTTTTTTACTGCCGCAAGGACTTTTCCGATGTTGCCGTTATTTACCCGCTTCATAGCCCGGCCGTTTCCTGTGACTTGTAGGCGGCAGGGTCGTATTTATCGATCCATTTCCCGGTCCTGTAATAAAGCCAGCTCAAGAGCGCGCCAATGTAGGCGCTTATGGCCATGGCAACCCAGATGCCGAGCTGGTGAAGGCCCGTGAATTTTACAAGCGTAAACGTCATCCCGGCCCGGAATACTATAAGGGTAATAAAGGCTATTATTGTAAGGGGCACGGTGTCGCCCGAGCCGCGTATGACCCCCTGGAAGGCGAACAATATGGCGAAGGCGAAATATGTGGGCGAATCTATCCTCCAATACCATTTTACCGCCTCCCAGACCTTCGGATCGGTGGTGAATATGGCCGCGATCCTGCCCGGCAGGAAGTTCACGGCAAGGTAGAACAGCAGCGATATGGCCAGGGAAAAAAGTATGGAGTTGCGGAGTATTTCCGGTATCTTTTCCTTTTTACCGGCCCCGAGGTGCTGGGCCACCATTGCCGAGACGGCCTCACCAAGGGACATGGCGGGCATGAATGAGTACTGGTCGACGCGCATGCCCAACCCGAAGCCGGCGATTATATTGGGGCCGAAGATGTTGACGAAGGAAACTATTATCACTCCGCTCAGGGCGTTTATCACCAGCTGGACCGATACGGGCGCCCCCATGGTGAACATCTTTTTCATTATTGAAAAGTCCGGCTTAAAATCCCATTTGAGCACGTTGAGCATGTGGTCTTTTCTTGCCATGTATATGAAAGCGAAGAGCGTTACGGCCGATTGCGAGATCACGGTGGCCAGGGCGGAGCCGGCTATTCCAAGGCCGTGAAAAAGGCCTGCTCCGGTTATGAGGACAGGGGCGAGTATTATATTGAGCACCACGGAAATTATTTGCAGGATAAAGGGGGTTCTTGAATCGCCCATGCCCCTTAATACGCCGGAGAACCAGTTGAACGAGAACATGAAGATAAGCCCTGAAAATATTATTACAAGGAATATCCTGGCGTCATTTTTTATGGCTTCGGGCGTGTGAAGAAGACCCAACAGCTGGCTGGAAAATGCCACCGCAAGCACCGAAATCGCCAGGCACATGACGAAAATGACCATGTATGAATTTACAAGTATCTTTTTGAGAAGTTCAAAGTCTTTTTTGCCGTATGCCTGACCGACCATTATGACCGTTGCTATGGCTATCCCTATAATAAGGGCTATTATAAGGAACATCAGCGGCCCGACTGCTGAGATCGCGGCAAGAGCGTCGGCCCCGATCAGGCGCCCGACCCATATGGCGTCGATGGAGTTAAAAGTAGCCTGCAGCAGGTCTCCTATAATAATAGGGTATGAGTATATGACCAGGTTCTTAAATAAGTTGCCTTCGGTTAAATTTTTCATTTATACCTCTCCAGATGTGATACCACCGTTATATTTTAATACCCTGCGCATGTTTTAAGCAAGATATTTTTTATTATATGTAATTATAAATCCGGGTTTTCGACCAGGGCAGCACTTCGGGTCGAAAAAATTAAAATGGCTACCGGCACAACCGCGGTCCGCATTGTGGAATTTTTCGTCGGACTAAGGTTTTTTTGAGGTTGACATGGTTTTAAGGCTTCTGTATAATCAAACCCTATTTGACTAAACTTAAAGAGGTTATTTGAAAATGTTCAAGATAAATTTGGCCTCCTTTGGAGACTATCAGGAGTTCTCTATAGAACTCAAAAGGGACGACGCCGCGTTTGAGGGTATTGACTATGACGATAACCTCAGGATCGACCTTAATGTCACAAAGGACGGGACGGATTCCGTAATAATCAACGGGACCGTAAAAGGCGCCGTCAATTTGACATGCGGCAGGTGCCTTGAAAAGATATCACAGGCTATAGACGCGGAATTTGCCGTTATATTCAAAGAAAAGTCCGCAATAGACAGCGATGATGAAGCGTCCGACGTACATTCATATTCCAACAACGAGATAGACCTGAAAGATTATCTATTTGAAACAATTATGCTGGAATTGCCGTTAAAACCGCTTTGTTCCGAAGATTGCAAGGGTCTATGCCCGGTTTGCGGCAGGAATAAAAACAAGGAAAAATGCGATTGTTCCGCCATTATTATGGGCGCGGAAACATATAAGCCTTTCAAAGGGCTTGATCTACAATAATCAGGAGGTAATGTGAATTGGCCAATCTAACCAGAAAGACTTCAAAGTCAAAATCAAGGAGCAGGAGGGCGGCGAACCAGAGGGTAAAGCAGAGCCTGAACCTTGTGGAGTGCCCGAACTGCCATACGAAGAAGCTGCCTCACAGGGTATGTGAGAGCTGCGGATTTTATGACGGAAAAGACATATTGAATAAGGCACGAGACTAATTTTTCAATAAATCATAAATGGAAAATAATCTGCGGATAGTCCTCGATGCGATGGGCGGAGACAACGCGCCAAGTGTGGAAATTGAAGGCGCAATAGAGGCTGTAAAAGAATACAGTGACATCACAGTTGTGCTGGTCGGCAGGCAGGATAAGCTTATACCCATGCTCAAGGAAAAAGCTCCGTCCGAACTGTTGCCCAGACTTGAGGTGGTCGACGCGAGCGAAGTGGTCCTTATGTCCGACCATCCCGCCGAGGCGTTCAAACAAAAAAAGAATTCCTCGATCGCGGTTGCCGCGGGGTTGCTCAGGGACAACAAGGCCGACGCGCTTGTGTCCGCCGGCAATACAGGTTCGGTTGTCGTTCATTCGTTATTAATAGTCGGCAGGATTACGGGCATATCGAGGCCGGCCATACTGATACCGATGCCCACCAGCAACGGGCCGTGCGCGTTGCTTGACGCCGGAGGAAATGTGGACTGCAAGCCATTTCATCTTGTGCAGTTTGCCATAATGGGTTCCATATACGCCAACCATATCCTTAAAATAGAAAATCCCACGGTCGGAATGATATCTGTCGGCGAGGAAGAGGAAAAAGGCAACGAACTTACCGCTTCCACCAATGAACTCCTTAAAAAATCCGAAGTCAACTACAGGGGCCACGTCGAGGGCAAGGACATCGTAAAACACCTTACGGATGTGGTGGTTTGCGACGGGTTCGTTGGAAATGTCATCCTTAAATTCGGCGAGGGTCTGGGCGAATTTGTGTTCAATTCAATCAAGGAAAATATCAACAACGGCGGGTTGCTTGTAAAACTCGGCGGAGCGCTTTTAATGCCCATATTCAGGAAATTGAGGAAACAATTGAGCTATGACGAATACGGCGGAGGGGTGCTCATCGGCATCAAAAAGCCGGTAATAATAACCCATGGAAGGGCCAATGTAAAAGCGATCAAGAATTCCATACGTGTGGCCGCCGAGTTTATCAAGGACCATATCAACGAGGAGATCGAGAATAACATCAAGAAACTCGGAGGAGAGAAGTGAGCATAAAGGCCGGAATACTGGGGTCTGGTTTTTACGTCCCCGAAAAAATAATGACAAATTTCGACCTTGAGAAGCTGGTCGACACATCGGATGAATGGATCAGGACAAGGACCGGGATCGAGGAGAGAAGGATAGCCGCGCCAGGTGAAACAACGTCGGACATGGCGCGAAAGGCGGCGGAGCGTGCAATAGAGAACGCCGGCGTAAAAAAAAATGAAATTGACCTGGTAATAATTCCCACCATATGCCCGGATTACGCGTGGCCTGCCACTGCCTGCATTACGGCGGCAAAGCTCGGATTGAAGGATGTGCCCGCTTTTGACATTTCAGCGGCCTGCTCCGGGTTCATCTACGGCCTGACAACGGCAAGGGCCATGGTGGAGTCGGGGCTTTATAAAAAAGTGCTTCTCATAGCCGCCGAAAAATTCTCAACATACCTTGACTGGACGGACAGGAACACATGCGTGTTAATGGGCGACGGTGCCGGGGCCATGGTAATAGGGCCGAGTGAAACAAGCTGCATCATGTCAACCTACCTTAATTCCGACGGCAGCCATCCGGAATTTTTAAGCCAGCCAGGAGGCGGGTCCGTGATGCCGCTATCCCAGGAAGTCCTGGATAAAAAACTGAATTACATGCATATGAACGGAAAAGAGATATATGTCAACGCCGTGGAAAGGATGCCTGAGGCGCTCGATAAGGCAATGCAACTGGCGGGAGTGACCGCCGACAAGGTGGATTTTTTGATATTCCACCAGGCTAATATCAGGATAATCCAGTATATAGCGAAGAAATTCAACGTCCCCGAAGAAAAAAACATAATAAATATCCAGCGCTACGGCAACACATCGGCGGCGACTATTCCAATAGCCTATACGGAAGCCATCGCGTCCGGCCGGATAAAAAAGGGCAATATAGTGGCCTTTTCGGCTTTCGGCGGCGGATTGACATGGGGCGGGGCTGTAGTAAGGGTTTAAAGACAATTAATAATTAAAGGGTCGCTTTGCGGCCTTTTCAATGGAGGTTTAATGAGCATCGCACTTGTTTTTCCGGGACAGGGAGCTCAGTATGTCGGGATGGGCTTTGATTTTTCGGAGGGCAATGAAAGGGCAAATGCCATATTCGCGGCGGCCGAATTCGGCCTAAAGGGCAAGCTTCCGTTAAGGCTCAAAGACGTCATGTTCATAGGGCCGGAAGATGAGCTGAAAAAGACGGATTACACACAGCCGGCTATATTTACCATGAGTTGCGCGATTTATGAGGCGCTCAAGGACAGGTTTGCGGGGAAAGTGGCTTATACAGCCGGCCACAGCCTGGGAGAGTACAGCGCGCTTTACGCAGCCGGGGCTTTTTCATTTGAAGAGGGCATAAAACTTGTAAGCCGCAGGGGAGCGCTCATGCAGGAGGCGTCCAACAGGATAAAAGGCTCAATGGCCGCCGTTCTGGGGCTTGATTATGAGAAAGTCAGGGAATTATGCGATAAAGCATCGGGTGCGGGATATTTGACGGCCGCCAATATTAATTCACCGGGACAGATAGTGGTTTCGGGCGACGACTCAGCGGTAAACGCCGGGGAAGCGATAGCAAAGGAACTGGGGGCAAAAAGATACATAAAACTCGCGGTCGCCGGGGCTTTCCATTCAAAGCTCATGCAAAGCGCGGCGGATGCCCTGAAAGCGGAGATTGGCGAATACGGCATAAAGGACGCAACGGTTCCGGTCGTATCCAATTTTCTGGCAGGCGAGGTAAAAAGCGCGGCTGAAATAACAAGCGCCCTTATAAACCAGGTCACAGGGCCGGTACTCTGGAAAGAATCCGTGGAATACATGGTATCAAAGGGTGTAGACACATTCGTTGAGATGGGGCCGGGCGCTGTTTTGTCGGGCCTGATAAAAAAGATTGACAAAAATGTTAAAGTATTTAATATTGATAAAGTTTCGGATGTTGGAAAACTTGTATTGTAACGATGAAAGGCGACTTAAATAAAACGGAGGTTAAGCAAAGATGGGATTAGTCAGCGGAAAAGTGGCGATAGTTACGGGCGGGGCCCAGGGTATTGGAGAGTCGATATCAATGACCCTTGCAAAAGAAGGGGCGTCGATAGCAATAATAGACGTAAACCTTGAAAAAGCACAGGCAACGGCCGAGAATATTAAAAAACTCGGGGTCGAGGCCGAGGCATTCAAGGCGGATGTATCAAATAACGCCGAAGTCGGGGCTGTGGTGGACAAAATTGTTGACAGGTTTAAGAAAATTGATATACTTGTGAACAATGCCGGAGTAACAAGGGATAACCTGCTAATCAGGATGACCGAGCAGGAATGGGACCTTGTGATAGCCATTAACCTGAAGGGTACTTTTAACTTCACCCAGAAGGTCGGCAGGATAATGATGAAACAAAGGACCGGCGCAATTGTGAATATTTCCTCGGTCATCGGATTGATGGGAAATGCCGGCCAGACCAATTATTCCGCCTCAAAAGCCGGGGTAATAGGTATTACCAAGAGCGTGGCCAAAGAGCTGGCCAGCCGAAACGTAAGGGTAAACGCGGTTTGCCCGGGTTTTATACAGACGGCAATGACGGACAAACTTACCGATGAAATGAAGGCCAAACTGGTGGAAGTTATACCGACAAAGACCCTTGGAATGCCGCAGGATGTGGCAAATGTGGTGTTATTCCTGGCTTCCGACATGTCAAACTATGTTACGGGAGAGACGATAAGAATAGACGGTGGAATGGCAATGTAGCATACCGTAGCCACGACAAGCACCTTCAGGTGCGCAGTCGAGGCGTACGGGATGCTATCCCCGATCAAGTCCTCGCTAATGCGAGGACGAGAGGGATACTTCGAAATCTCGCTCT
>CAYUDX010000001.1:0-47724 GCA_964443355.1 uncultured Spirochaetia bacterium | reverse complement strand
AGCAAGTTATTAAAAAGGTGGCCGATCAAGTCCTCGCTAATGCGAGGACGAGAGGGATACTTCGAAATCTCGCTCTTAGCAAGTTATTAAAAAGGTGGCCGATCAAGTCCTCGCTAATGCGAGGACGAGAGGCCTTGTTCTTAAAGTATAATAGTAATTAGGCCCTGTTCTTAAAGTGTAATAGGCAACAGGCATTGTTCTTCGCAGGGTATTTACTACAAGCAGCACAGAGTGCTGAGAAATATTTACACAAAAATGAAAGAAAAACAAAAAGAAGGAAAAAAACCAGGAGGTAATTGTAAAATGGCAGAGAAAACAGTTGAAGAAAGAGTGAAAGACGTAGTTGTGGCGCAGCTCGGAGTTGACCCGTCGGAAGCAAAACCTGAGGCGTCTTTTGTTGATGACCTTGGAGCGGATTCACTCGATACAGTCGAACTCGTTATGGCCCTTGAGGAAGAATTTGGTCTTGAAATCGCGGATGAGGACGCCGAGAAGATCAAAACAGTCGGCGAAACCATCGAATTCGTCAAATCAAAGATCTAATACAGGACATTCAAATTCCAAATCAAGAGGTTTAGCATGAAGAAGAGAATTGTTATCACGGGCATGGGTGTCATAACCCCCGTGGGAAATAACGTCAATGATACGTGGTCGGCTTTGCTCGAAGGAAAGAACGGCATCGGTCCCATCACATATTTTGACGTTTCCAAATACGAGACCAGGATCGCGGGTGAGATCAAGAATTTTGATCCCAACGAGGTCATGGAAAAAAAAGAAGTAAGGCGTACGCCGAAGTTCATCCAGTACGGCCTTAAAGCCGCGAAAGAGGCCCTTGAACAGTCCGGGTTATTGGAATTTACCGGGCTCAACAAAGACAGGGTCGCGGTGCTTCTTGGCTCAGGTATAGGCGGCATCAATGTAACCGAAGAGCAAATGATGGTCCTTGCGGAAAAAGGGCCCGGCAGGGTATCGCCGTTTTTGATAGCGATGCTTATACCGAACATGGCGTCCGCTTTTGTCGCCATGAAATACGGTTTCCGCGGGCCGAATTTCACCATAGTTACGGCATGCGCGACCGGCACCCATTCCGTGGGTGAGGGTGCGAAGCTGCTGCAGCGCGGGGACGCGGAAGTTTGCGTTTGCGGCGGGACCGAAGGGGCGGTAACTCCGCTCGGGCTGGCCGGTTTCCAGGCGGCAAGGAGCCTTTCCGTAAGGAACGACGATCCGGACCACGCATCCAGGCCTTTTGACAAGGACAGGGACGGATTCGTAATGGCTGACGGTGCGGGCATGATGGTGCTTGAGACCCTTGAGCACGCCCAGGCGCGCGGCGCAAAAATACTCGCCGAATACGCGGGTTACGGCGCCTCGGACGACGCCTATCACATGACGGCGCCGGCTCCGGACGGCGGAGGGGCGATCCTTTCCATGAAGAACGCGCTCGCCGATGCCGGAATATCGATAAACGACGTGAGTTATATAAACGCGCACGGGACCTCCACCGAACTCAACGACAAGACGGAGTCCCTTGCTGTAAAGACACTTTTCGGAGAAAAGGCATATAAGATCCCCATGTCCTCGACAAAGTCTATGACGGGCCACATGCTCGGGGGCACGGGCGCCATAGAAGCGATAGTATGCGCCATGTCCTGCATCAATAATGTGGTGCACCAGACAAAGAATTTTGTCCAGGGCGGAGAGGGATGCGACCTTGATTATGTTCCAAACTCAAAAAGAACGGTTGAGGTAAACTACGCATTATCAAATTCTTTCGGATTCGGCGGGCACAACGGCTCGATAATAATAAAGAAGTTCAGGTAAAAAAGGGCGGGTATATCCTGTCCTACCTCAGGAAACTGGGGATACTTGGATCCAAAGAGATAACGCAGGCATTTACCCATAAATCAAACAGCGACAACCATTACGAGCGCCTTGAGTTCCTGGGCGACTCGATACTGGGAGCGGTTGTGAGCGATTTTCTATATCATGAGGTAAAGGGGACCGATGTTGGAACGATCGCCAAAATAAAGGGATATCTTGTGAGCAAGGAAGTCCTTTTTAAGATAGGCGATATTAATTTTATAGCCGAAATGATGCGGCTTGGTTCGGCCCTTAAAATAACCGACATTAAGAAGAACAAGAAGATAATTTCGGACGTTATCGAATCGGTTATCGGCGCCATCTACCTTTTAAAGGGATATGGCGAGGCGAAGAAATTTATCCTGAACATATATAAGGAAGAGTTCAAGGACCTGAAGTCAAAGACCGATTTTGGGGATTACAAATCGGAACTGCAGATGAAACTGCTGGCCGGGTCCGCCGGGCTTCCGGAATACAGGGTTGTAAGGACGGAAGGCAAGGAACACAACAAGATTTTTTTTGTCGATGTAATAGGCAACGGCTCCGCAATCGGTTCGGGTTACGGGAAGACCATAAAGGAAGCCGAACAGATGGCGGCAAGGAAAGCAATCGAGAATTTGGCCAAGGAGGCTGACAAATGAATTATTTTCTTTCGGATGAAGAAAAGATGATAGTGGAAACGTGCCGTGAACTGGCGCAAAAAAAGATCAAACCTGTAAGGGAACATTATGACCAGGAAGGGATTTTCCCCTGGGATATAGTAAAAGAAATGGCCGACCTGGGGCTTTGCGGACTTTACATCCCGGAAGAGTACGGCGGTATGGCTCCGGCGGCATCGGGAGGCAAGGGCATCATGCAGCTCGTGCTTTCTGTGGAAGAGCTGTCAAAGGTCTGCGGTGGAATATCGCTCGCCATGGCGGCCACGGCGCTGGGCACTTTCCCGATACTTCTCGGGGCGACCGACGTTCAGAAGAAGAAATACCTTCCTGACATAGCATCGGGCAAGAAACTGGCGGCATTCGGGCTCACCGAGGCGGATGCGGGTTCCGACGCGGGTTCCATGAGGACGACGGCCGTTAAAAAAGGCGATAAGTATGTCCTGAACGGCACAAAGCAGTGGATAACCAACGGCAGCATGGCCGAGACCTACACGGTCTTTGCCATGACCGACAGGAACAAAGGCACACGCGGCTGTTCATGTTTTATAGTAGAGAAAGGCTGGAAAGGTTTTACATTCGGAAAAAAAGAGAACAAGATGGGCATCAGGGCATCGGCCACGACGGAGCTCATATTCCAGGACTGCGAAGTCCCGGCGGAGAATCTGCTCGGCGGAAGGGAAGGAATGGGATTCATCCACGCGGTGGGAACCCTTAACCATTCAAGGCCGGGAGTCGCGGCGCAGGCTCTGGGGATCGCGGCGGGAGCCCTTGATGAGGCTCTTGCATACACAAGACAAAGAGAGCAGTTCGGGACAAAAATATCATCGTTCCAGGCCGTCCAGCACATACTGGCTAATATGGCCGTAGAAGTTGAGGCCGCAAGGTCGCTTCTTTATAACGTGGCGCGCTCCGTGGACGCGGGCGCCACCGATTTCGCCAAGGAATCGGCCATGGCAAAGTATTACGCCTCCGAGGTGGCCATGAGGGTGACCACGAACGCGGTACAGCTTTTCGGCGGATACGGATACATGAAAGAATATCCGGTTGAAAAGATGATGAGGGACGCAAAAATAACGCAGATATACGAGGGAACAAGCCAGATACAGCTCAATGAGATAGCGGCGAAGATGATAAAGGAATCGGCCGCAAAAAAGAAGTAATATATCCGGGCCTTACGGCCCGGACGTCTTCATAGGTTGGATATGACCGAACTTAAATTTTTTTATTTTAATAGGAGGTAAGCATGAAAATCGTTGTTTGCATCAAGCAGGTTCCTGACACGACGAACATTAAAGTCGACCCGGAAACAGGGACACTGAAAAGGGAGACCGCGGGAACGGTAATGAACCCCTTTGATATGTACGCCATTGAGGAAGCTTTAAGGATCAAGGAAAAACTCGGCGGGACCGTCACGGTAGTGACCATGGGGCCGCCCATGGCAAAAGAGATACTGAAGGTAGCCATAGGCATGGGAGCGGATGAAGCCGTGCTATTGTGCGACAGGCTGCTGGCCGGCTCCGACACTTGGGCCACATCCTACGCCCTGGCAAAGACGGCCGAAAAACTTGGCTGCGACATCATGCTTTTTGGCAAACAGGCCGTCGACGGCGATACGGCTCAGGTAGGCCCGTCCGCCGCGCAGTATATGAAGATGCCGTCGCTCACATGGGTTAAAAAAATAAGGGAGATATCGGACAAGGAGATAGTGGTCGAGAGGATGATGGAAGACGGCATCGATGTGGTCAAGTCGTCGCTCCCGGTCGCTCTCACTGTCGTAAAAGAGATAAATGAACCCAGGCTCGAGTCCTTAAAGGGCAAGATGCGGGCGAAAAAATATGAACCGCAGGTAATGACGCTGGCCGATATCGGCGGCGACGAGAACATGGTCGGAGTGAAAAATTCACCGACAAGGGTGGCCAAAAGCTGGTCGGCCACAAGGGAAGCAGGCAAGGCGGAACTGATCGAAGGCGACACCGCGGCAAGGGCGGAAAATCTATTCGGCAAGCTGAAAACGCTTGGCTTTATTAAGTAAGGGGTGGACAAAAAATGGCTAAATTAAACAAGGAAGAATTCAAGGGTGTATGGATATTCGCCGAACAGAGGCGCGGCAAACTGCATAATGTTGCTTTTGAGCTGCTTGGAAAAGGCAGGGAACTTGCGGACCAACTGAAAGTCGACCTTTGCGCCGTGCTTTTGGGCAACGGAATCACAGCTCTGGCGCAGGACCTCATAGCGGCGGGCGCGGACAAGGTTTACCTCGTGGACGACCCGAAGCTCGACCATTTTAACGACGAATTATACGCGAATGTGCTTGCGGATATCGCGTCGCAGTTCAAACCGGAGATAATACTTACCGGCGCCACGGCCGTAGGAAGGGCGTTCTTCCCGAGGGTATCGATACTGCTAAACGCTGGACTTACGGCGGACTGCACGGCTTTCGAACTTGATATGGTTGAGAGGAACCTTTTCCAGATAAGGCCGGCTTTCGGCGGCTCATTGATGGCAAAGATCATGACTCCGGAGAGAAGGCCGCAGATGTCCACGGCCAGGTACAAGGTATTTAAGGCCCTTGTCAAGGATCCGGCGAGAAAAGGCGAGGTCATAAAACCGCAGATAAAGGCTGATTCGCTGCAGGCCCGTTCACAGTTCGTTGAATTTATCGAGGAAGTGGAAACTACTATCAATATATCGGAAGCGGATATAATAGTTTCGGGCGGCAGGGGCATCGGAGGCGGCGAGAATTTTAAGCTCGTACGCGAACTTGCACAGGCCCTGGGCGGCGCGGTCGGCGCATCGAGAGCGGCAGTTGATTCAGGATGGATACCTTATTCCCACCAGGTCGGGCAGACTGGAAAGACCGTATCGCCGAAGCTGTATATAGCATGCGGCATATCGGGTTCCGTCCAGCATCTGGCCGGAATGCAGTCATCGGACATCATCGTGGCAATTAACAAGGACCCGGAAGCGCCGATATTCGGAGTGGCGAAATACGGGATAGTGGGGGATTTGAACGAAATACTTCCCGCACTGACCGAGAGGATCAAAAAAGGCTGACTTGTTTTTTTTATCGCATATAGCTAAAAGGCCGCTGTAAAAACAGCGGCCTTTTTTTTTGCGATTATTTTATAAAATAACTTGACTTTTCCATTGAAACACTATATATTTAGTCTGCCTAACTATTAGGGAAATAAATAATTCGAATCATTAATATATGATCTGCATTGACCGGAAGAACAGCCGATGCCGGCCGGGCCAATTTCAAAACTTTGAGCGATAAAATGTGAGGAAAAAAATGAAAAGAATAATGTTAATCATCTGCTCCGCGGCAGTGCTATTTTACTGCTCCATAAGCGCTTCCGATATCCCTGCTGTCATTACGCCGTCATCGCTTTCAACGCAGGTTATCCCTTTGGTTGCGGCTGAAGTGCCTTTTGGCGACATGGCAGCATCGGCCACTACTGTTTGCGCCAGTGTTGCGGGAACACTTAAGGACTGGAGGAGCCTTTCACCCACGGATCTTAAAGCCAGGTGGTATTTCAGGATAAGGCATAAAGACAGGCCCGCGGAGATAAACAATGTGGTGGGTCTTATAGATTCAAAGATAGTGATAAACGGGAAAGATTACTATTATTATTACGTGCCGCTGGAGAATAAGGGGAATGTTGTGAGGTTCTCGGATGAAGGCGCGTATATACGCAACCTGAAGTTTCCGGTTTTTGGTTTTATCTTTCTGGACGTCCTTTTGGACCCCGAGATAGAATACATCAAATTCCCGATGAAGGCAGGGGATACGTGGGAATCCTCCTCGACAGGGACTGTTTTTCTTATTAATTTGTTCAAGATATCAAGGAAAACAACCGCGAAATTTACTTTCCTGGGC
Source organism: uncultured Spirochaetia bacterium (assembly GCA_964443355.1). GTDB lineage: Bacteria > Oederibacteriota > PGYV01 > PGYV01 > Palsa-1178 > Bog-1181. Next base: position 41,325 of record CAYUDX010000001.1, on the reverse strand, counting down.
GAGGCTGATATCACTTTAGCCGGTAAAAAAGAGCATGTATTCAGGATAGCAAGCGACATAGACAAGGGCGACGGCAAGGTGGAGCACGAAGAACAGTGGTTCGGAGTGAATCTTGGAATGATCTACCAGGAAACAGAGGCATACACGCTGGAACTGTATAAGTTTGTCCCGGGCAACGATGCAGTATCCGACAAGGACGCTTCATCCGCACCGGTAAGCGACACGCAAACCGCAAAAATGTAACGTGTCTTAAGGCGGAAAGTGTCCATATGCCCATAAAAAAAGATAAAAAACACCAGTTTAATAATGGTTTTTACGGAAAAACCGCGATTTTAAGTCTTGAATTTCATAATTTGCTGTGATAAAATAACGATTGTTATTTTTCATTTTATTATTTTTATAATACTTAAGGAGGAATAGCATGGCTAAGAAAGCGAAGGCAAAAAAGCCGGCGGCCAAGGCAAAAGTTTCGAAGAAGATGATCTACTTCTTCGGTAAAGGCAAGGCTGACGGAAACGGCGAAATGAAAGCATTGTTGGGCGGCAAGGGAGCGGGTCTCGCTGAAATGACGAACGCGGGAATTCCAGTGCCCCCGGGATTTACCATCACCACAGAGGTCTGCACGGGTTTTTATGACAACGGCAAGAAAGTTCCGGCCGGTCTTGACGAGCAGATGATGCAGTACATCAAGAAACTTGAGGATGCCGAAGGAAAAAAGTTCGGCGACAAGGAAAATCCGCTTCTCGTATCGGTGCGCTCCGGCGCGAAATTCTCGATGCCGGGAATGATGGATACGATCCTGAACCTCGGTATCAACGACATAACGGTCCAGGCGGTCATAAAAAAGACGGGCAACCCGCGTTTTGCATGGGATTCCTACAGAAGGTTCATACAGATGTACGCGGATGTGGTCATGGAACTCTCAAAGAAAGAGTTTGAACACCTCATTGACGCGAGAAAAGACAAGAAGGGGATAAAGTACGACGTTGATTTCAACGCCGACGACATGAAGGACATGGTTTCCGAGTTCAAAGGTTTCGTAAAGAAGAAACTCGGCAAGGAATTCCCCCAGGACCCGATCGAGCAGCTCAAGGGCGCGCGCGATGCGGTGTTTAAATCATGGATGAACGACAGGGCGATATTCTACAGGAAACAGAATAATATTCCGGAGTCCATCGGCACGGCGGTCAACGTCCAGGCCATGGTATTCGGCAATATGGGCGATGACTCCGGCACAGGCGTTGGCTTCACAAGAAACCCGGCAACCGGCGAGAAAATATTCTACGGCGAATATCTGCTAAACGCGCAGGGCGAAGACGTCGTGGCCGGAGTAAGGACGCCGAACCCTATAGCGAACCTCGGCAAGGACATGCCTTCGGTCTTCAAACAGCTGCGTGATATCACGTCCAGGCTGGAAAAACATTACCGCGACATGCAGGATTTCGAGTTTACCATTGAAAAAGGAAAACTTTACATGCTCCAGACCCGTTCAGGAAAAAGGACGGGAATGGCTGCGGTAAGGGCGGCCGTGGAAATGGCCAAGGAAAAACTTATAACAAAGGAAGAAGCGGTATTAAGGGTTGAACCGGCGCAGCTGGACCAGCTTCTGCACCCCGTATTCGATCCGAAAGCAAAAAAAGAGGTCATAGCAAAGGGCATCAACGCATCACCGGGCGCCGCGTCAGGCAGGGCGGTTTTTACGGCGGATGAGGCCGTTGCATGGACAAAGGACAAAGGCGAGAAAGTTATTCTTGTCAGGCTTGAGACGTCGCCTGACGACATACACGGAATGGATTCCGCGGTCGGCATACTGACTGCGCGCGGAGGAGCGACATCGCATGCGGCCGTTGTGGCAAGGCAGATGGGAAAAGTTTGCGTTGCCGGATGCGAGGACCTCAAGGTTGACGAACATTCCAAGACAATGACGGTCAGGGGATCGGGCCTTGTCATTAAGGAAGGCGACTGGATATCCATAAACGGAACGACCGGCGAGGTTATGAACGGCAAGGTCCCGACAATGGAGCCGAAAATGGAAGGCGAGTTCGGCGAATTCATGAAATGGGTCGACGAATTCAAGGCGATCAAGGTAAGGGCGAACGCCGATATTCCCAGGGACGCAAAGGTCGCCAGGCAGTACGGCGCCGAGGGAATAGGGCTTTGCAGGACGGAACACATGTTCTTTGCAGAGGACAGGCTGCCTTTTATGCAGGAAATGATCCTCGCAACGGATGAAGCCGGCAGGAGAAAAGCACTTGAAAAACTCCTACCGATGCAGAGAAGCGATTTTTCGGGTCTTTTTGAGACCATGGAAGGATACGGAGTCACTATAAGGTTCCTCGACCCGCCGCTCCATGAGTTCCTTCCGAAACGCGAAGAACTCATGGTAGAAGTTGCCAGGATGGAAGCCAGGGGCGAGAAAGACATGAAGAACGACATGCTGAAAAAATCCCTCGAGCTCATACCGGGGACGGCCAGCGACCTGGAAAAGGCAAAAAAGCTGCTTGCCAGGGTGGAAGAACTGCATGAGTTCAACCCGATGCTCGGACACCGGGGATGCCGCCTTGGCATCACTTATCCGGAAATATCGGAAATGCAGACACGCGCCGTAATAGAGGCTGCCATTGACCTGAACAAGACAGGGAAAAAGATCATTCCGGAGATCATGATACCGCTGGTCGGCAACGTAAAAGAATTAAAGGACCAGAAAAACATAGTCGACGCAACGGCCCAGAAGGTTATGGCTGAGAAAGGCGTGAAAATACCGTACCTCGTGGGCACCATGATAGAGGTTCCGAGAGCGGCGGTTACCGCCGATGAGATCGCGACCGAAGCGGAGTTTTTCTCCTTCGGCACGAACGACCTTACGCAGACAACGCTCGGTTTCTCGCGCGATGATGCCGGCAAGTTCACAAAAGCCTACATCGATAAGGGCATATTCAGCGCAGACCCGTTCCAGACCCTTGACCAGGTCGGCGTGGGTCAGCTAATAAAAATGGCGGTCGCGAAAGGCCGCTCGGTAAAACCCAAATTAAAGATAGGGATCTGCGGCGAACACGGCGGAGACCCCGCATCGGTTGAATTCTGCGCGGGAGCCGGGCTTGATTACGTGTCATGCTCGCCGTACAGGGTGCCGATAGCAAGGCTTGCAGCCGCGCATGCTGCCATAAAGTCAAAACTTGCGGGAAAAGCAAAAAAGGGCGCCGGTAAATCCAAGTAACTTAGGCGCCCGGGAATTTATCCCGGAAGATATAGAAAAAAAGGCCGGACTGAAAAGTCCGGCCTTTTTTATTTTTAAACCGTATGGGCGGCCCTATGTGGCCGCACGGCTTTGTCTGTGCCCGGTATCACCCTGGCGGGCGGCACTTTTTTGCTGCCATCGTCCGATTTTTTACTTGAGGCAGATTGTAAGGATAAACGTGGTATTATAGTTTCTGCTTTGCTTAATTTACATGGCAGTTATTGTTGGACTATAGCCTTAAAAAGTCTCGCCCGCCATGGTTATGTTTCTGTCCCCGTATGGGCGGCCCTATGTGGCCGCCCGGCCTTGCGTATCCGCCTGCCATGGTTGTGCCCCTGTATTAACAACTCTCTCACAATGTATTCTTATTTTGCCAGTATTATCTTCAGCGCCTCAAAATCAGGCTGGGCGTAGGACTTGAAATCAACCGTGTATTTGATGCCGTTGGCTGCTGTCATCTCAAATTTCCCGTCGTATAAGGTACCGGCGTGCTTGATGACTATGGATTTTATCTCGGATATCCTGAATTTTTTGTTGCCGGACCTTGCGGTGTTGGCGATGCCTTTTTTGCGCAGGACAAGGCCGTCCTTATAAAGGTCGAGCTGGTCTTCCGTGCCGACAGCGGATTTTATCGGTTTTTCTTCCTCGAAACCTTCTTCTTCACGACTTGCGGACATAAATCCTCCTGGATTTTTTATTATAGCGGCCCGTATCAGGCGCGTTATTCAATAAATTAGCACAAAAAAGTTGTGAAATCAAGGTCAACCGCGCGCCAGAATTCCCTTGAATTACACACCGATAGCAGTATAATTAATCAATAAAATAAGGAGAACAAAATATGACGGCCATTGACATTAAGGACATAACACCCGCGGAGCTGCGCGCGATACAGGACCACAAGTATTATATGTCGGAAAAAAAGGGCAAAGAAGTAACCATTGAGGACGCTATCGAGGATTTTCTTAAGCTGTATATGGATGAATGGCGCCTGGAAAAGATAAGGCGCGATAACATGGAACAGGTGGTGAAGATAAAGGATTACATAGCCAAGGGCGGCGAGATCGAGGACTGGGCGGAAAAGTACGCTCCTGTATGGCGTCAGGAAAGGGAGTCGCTTCAAAAGAACGAGTTTTTGAGCCGTGTCGTTACGGTCAATATTGATCACGGTCTGCACGTACGGCCATCCGGCAAGCTTGTGACCATATCGAAGAAATTTGACTGTGAAATATATGTTTACAGGGAAGGCATGCAGCATTACAATTTTAAGCTCCAGGGAAAGCCTTTTATGAACGTCAAATCCGTCCTGGCCGCTCTCGAGCTTTTATCCATGTGTGTGGGCAAAGGTGAGAACCTTGAGTTCATCGCATACGGCAAACAGGCAAAAGAGGCGCTGGATGCCATTGAAAAACTTGTCAAAAGCAGGACCGGCGACATCGAATCCTTAAGCTAAACCCCCGGAATTATCCAAGCAATTATTTTGTCATGTCTTGACTTTGTATTACCAAACGTGTATACTTATGATATAGGTATGGTGAAAAATGGCGATTAATTCAGAAGAAGCTGGAATAGAGCGAAGGAAATATAAAAGAGTTGTTTTAAACGTGCCTGTTGAATATGAGATATTCCGCGCGCTGTCGCAGGCGCTTGTCATAAAGGACAGGAGCGCCAAGTTAACCGCGGTGTCGGAAAACATCAGCGCGGGCGGGATACAGATAATATCCGAGATCGACATGCAGCCGGAGCAGATACTTAAGCTGAAAATATTCCACGGAAAAACATCAAGGATAAATGCGCACGCCATCGTAAGATGGACCGCTTTCGACAGCAGGCTGGGAAAATACAGGATAGGCCTGGAATTCTTTTATCTGAAGGATGATTGCCGCGAATTTATTGCCAACCTTACCGGAGAAGCCCTCAACTGAGATTTTTTCATCCGGCCTTTTACCCTTGATAAAACCCGCCCGTGTTGTTATTATAGTATAAATATTAATTATTATTCAGGAGGGTTTATGCTCACTGTAAAACTTGCGGGATACAACGCCGACGCGGATATAATAGAAAATATAAAAAAACACGGATGGGACGGGGCAAACAACGTTTCGCCCGAGACGATTTCCGCCGCATACGCCAGGATAAGCAGGGACCCGCGGCCGGTCACGGAACTTCGCGCGGATTCCCTCGTTGAAGTGGACAAGGCCAGGAAATCGAACGAGAACATTGTGTTTAAAATGGGGCATCATTCCGTAGCGGAGCACGCTTACCTTAATTTCGACATTCTGGGATTGTCAAGGCTGGCTGTCGAGGCCCTCGAGGAGGCCAGGCTTTGCGCGTATACTGAGAAATCACAACGCTATATAACCCTTGAAGGCGATTATGTAAAGCCTTTTGAATTCGGCCCGGGTGAAATGGACATTTACGGCGGCACAGTGGCAAAACAGGTCGGCGCATATAAAAAACTGTTTCCGGTGCTTTTTGAATACCGTAAGAGGCAGTATCCGGAGCAGTTGAAGACAAAATCAGGAACGAACCTTCTTGAGGGCTGGGCCAAGGAAGACGCACGTTACGCCCTGGCGCTTGGCACGGAATGCCAGCTTGGATTTTCCACAAATGCGAGGAACCTGGAGCATATAATCAGGAAGTTAAAGTACCATCCACTCTCCGAGGTCAGGCAGCTGGCTTCGGAATTATACGAGAGGGCAAAGGATATCGTGCCGTCGCTCATTATTTTATCAGACCCCGAGGCTTTCAAGAAACAGTTCGGCACGGATGTATCGGACGGCATATTGATGGATGGAAGGCTAAAGGCTGAAAAAGCCGCTGCAAAAGCTTTAAAGGGACTCAAATCCGGGAAGATCGGACCTTCACACGCGGTAAAACTTGTCGGCGGCACGCCGGACGCGGACATAAAGGTTATTGCGGCGTTGATAGCCGGGCATTCCGACAGGCCGTATGCTGATTGCATTGCTGCCGCAAAAAAGCTCGGAGTAAAGGGCAGGAAAAGCTTCGTGGCTTCCGTTTTTGAGGGGCTCAACGAGCACGACGCCCTTTACCGCGAATTCGAGGCTGTGAATTTTATTTATGACATAACGCTTTCATCATCCGCGTTTGCCCAGATGAAAAGGCACAGGATGATGTCTACATTCAAGCAGTCTTACGACATAAACCTGGGATATACCACTCCGCCATCGATAATAGAGACAAAACAGCAGGATATTTTTGATTCCGTCATGGCCGAGACAAATAAGGCCCATAAAAAACTCTTGAAGAAGAATCCCGAAGCCGCGGAATACATCCTGACCAACGCCCACAGGCGCAGGATCATAGTCAACGCCAACCTCAGGGAGCTTTACCATATAGCCAGGCTGCGCATGGACTGGCACGCGCAGTGGGATATTCAGGACATTTCGGCGCAGATGGTAAAAGTCACACAAAAAGCCGCGCCTCTGACGGCGGCCCTGGCATGCGGTAAGGACAAATTCGGGGAAGTTTACACCAAATTTATGAAAAGAGGCGCTTTTTGAAACTAAAGACGGTCACTATGCGGGTTCGGACGCAGAATGAAGCGCTTGAGTATTACACGCAAAAAATGGGGTTCAGGATAGTGTCGGACAATCCCATGGGAAAATCCGGCAGGTGGATAACCATAGCAGCGCCGGATGACGCCTCGGTTTCTATCACGCTGCAGCCTTCGGAATGGTTCGTCGGCGACGACAAAAAAAGGCATGAGGAACTTATCGGCAGGGACCCGACACTGGTATTCCAGGTCGACGACTGTTACGGAACGTATGACTCACTCAGGGCTAAAGGCGTCGAATTCTCGCAGGCACCGACAGACAGGGGCTATGCAATAGAGGCCGTCGCAAAAGACCTTTACGGAAACTCCCTTGTCTTTGTCCAAATGCCTGCGGGAGCGTATTAAATCCTTTGATATGGTGCAAACCGCGCATTGTGGTATAATTTAAAAATTGTAAATAATTCTTAACGACATAACAGGAGATGCCAAATGGCTCGATTAAAAGAACTCTCTTCATGGAAAAATCTTCAAAAAAGTTATGAGAAGATAAAAGAGCTTCACCTTCGTGAAATGTTCGCCCTGGACCCGGCGCGCAGTGGACGTCTTGCCGTGGAAGAACTGGGCATATATTATGATTATTCCAAACACAGGATAAACGACGAGGTCATGGACGGCCTCATAAAGCTGGCGGTTGAATCCGGGCTGAAGGAAAAGATAGACGCAATGTTTGCTGGAAAAAAGATCAACACCACAGAGAACAGGGCGGTCCTGCATATAGCGTTAAGGACGCCGAAAGGGCACGCTATCATGGTCGACGGCAAGGATGTTATGCCCGGTGTCCATGAAGTCCTTGATAAGATGGAAAGTTTTTCAAAAAAGGTAAGGGCGGGCGATTGGTCGGGATTTACGGGAAAAAAAATAAGGAATATCGTAAATATAGGCATAGGAGGCTCGGACCTGGGCCCTGTAATGGCATACGAGGCCCTAAAAAGTTATTCAAAAAGGGATCTGACGTTCAGGTTTATCTCGAACGTTGATGACACCGATTTTGCGGAAGCAACGCAGGATCTCGATGCCGAAGAGACTCTCTTTATCATTTCATCAAAAACATTCACGACGCTTGAGACCATGACAAATGCGCACACCGCGCGCACCTGGGCATTGAAGACATTAAAGGACCCTGCCGCGGTGGCAAAACATTTTGTTGCGGTTTCAACGAACGCTGCGGAAGTGGCAAAGTTCGGCATAGATACCGCAAACATGTTCGGCTTCTGGGACTGGGTCGGCGGCAGGTATTCGATGACATCCGCGATCGGCCTTTCCAATATGATAGCTTTCGGACCGGAGAATTTTCGGGCCATGCTTGACGGATTTCACAGGATGGATGAACATTTCAGGACGGCCCCGTTCGAAAAGAACATACCGGTAATAATGGGGCTCCTCGGATTGTGGTATACGGATTTTTTCGGGGCCGAGACAATGGCAGTGCTGCCGTATGAACAATATTTGAAAAGGTTCCCGGCTTACCTGCAGCAGATGACAATGGAGAGCAACGGGAAATCGGTCACTATGGACGGTACGGCAGTCAATTACCAGACGGGAGCGATATACTGGGGAGAACCCGGCACAAACGGGCAGCATTCATTTTATCAGCTTATTCACCAGGGGACAAAACTTATTCCGTGCGATTTTATAGCCTTCGCAAAGGCATTAAACCCGCTTGGAAGGCACCACGATCTTTTAATGGCCAATGTTTTTGCCCAGGCAGAGGCTCTGGCATTCGGCAAAACAGCGGCCGAAGTAGTGGCGGACGGCTCGCCGGAAAATCTGGTAGCGCATAAAACATTTCAGGGAAACAGGCCATCCTCCACTATCCTTATGGAAAAATTGACACCGAGCGCCATGGGAAAATTAATTGCCATGTATGAGCACAGCGTTTTTACGCAGGCTGCTATCTGGGATATAAATGCTTTTGACCAGTGGGGAGTGCAGCTGGGTAAAGTGCTTGCGGAAAAGATAGTTCCGGAGCTTGAGTCAAAAGAAGCAACAGACCTTAAACACGACAGTTCCACCAACACTTTAATAAATAAATACAGAAAATTCAAATAAACCAATATATTAACCTTATTTTGTTATGGCTTTAATAAATCAGTAAAATCTTACTATGTTTAGTGTAAAGTAAATTGATACTTGACAAAATAACTAACAATTGTTATTATTTGTATGAGGCAATAGGCCCTAGCAGATTAAAAAATTAAGCACGCAAACAAGGGCAGGGTGAAAATGAAAAACGCCAAAGTTTTCGGACGGGTCAGGGACAATGGCAGTTATCAGAATCTCTTTGAATGCAGTTGCGGTTGCAGGGACTGGATAAAAGAATATATCGAATCAGAGATGATATACGAATGCAGGGTTTGCGGCGAAAGATACGTGCTCGTCAAAAAACCCGGACGTCATTATATGATCGAGGAATCAATCAGGCCCGATCAGTCTCACAGGAACTGAAGAGCAAATCACCAAACAGGAATTTCCCGCAAATCCGCCTTCAAACGGCATTGTAAATTTTTTTGCTTGCATTCGCAGCCATTCAACGGTAAATTCAAATAATCCGAAAACATATCCGGAGGCATTATGAAAAGTTTTATATCAAAAGAGGAAGCGGCGGCAACCGAACTGGTATCAAGAATGACCCCGTGGGAAAAACTTTCCCAGATGATGCACAAGTCATCCGCGATACCCAGACTCGGCATTCCCGAATATAACTGGTGGAACGAGGCGCTTCACGGCGTGGCGCGGGCCGGCATAGCCACGGTCTTTCCGCAGGCAATAGGTCTGGCCGCGTCATTTGACGACAAAATGATATTCAGGATAGCATCGGCAATATCGGATGAAGGAAGGGCAAAATATCACAGGGCGGTAAAAGAGGGCAACAGGGGGCAATATTACGGTTTGACCTTCTGGAGCCCGAACATAAATATTTTCCGCGACCCGAGATGGGGCAGGGGGCAGGAAACATACGGTGAAGACCCTTTTCTCACATCAAGGATGGCGGTTTCATTTATCAAGGGGATACAGGGCAGTGATAAAAAACACCTGAAAGCCATGGCGTGCGCCAAACATTTTGCCGTTCACAGCGGCCCGGACCCTGAAAGGCATACCTTTGATGCGCGCGTATCGCAAAAGGACCTGAGGGAAACCTATTTGCCCGCCTTTGAAGCCGCGGTAAAAGAAGCCGGGGTTGAGTGCGTAATGGGTGCCTACAACAGGGTCAACGGCGAGCCTGCCTGCGCCAGCAAGACTCTTCTGGCCGATATACTGCGCGGGGAGTGGGGGTTTAAGGGGCACGTCGTATCGGATTGCGAGGCCATCGACGATATATATAAGACGCATAAATTCGTCAGGACAGCCGAGGAAGCGGCGGCGGTTTCGACAAGGATGGGGTGCGACCTGAATTGCTGCAACGAAAAATGCGAGGAGCCGAGGCTTGGACTGAAAAAGGCCTATATTTCAGGACTACTGGTCGATAATGACCTGGATACAGCCGTAAAACGGTTACTTGTGACGCGTATGAAACTCGGCATGCTATCACCGGAAGCCAAAGTAAAGTATTATAGTATACCTTACCGGGTTGTCGACAGTCCGGGGCACAAAAAACTTGCGCTCGAGGCGGCACGGGCATCGATTGTGATTTTAAAAAATAGCGGGGTTTTGCCGCTCAAGAGGAAAAATATCGGTTCAATTGCGGTGATAGGCCCCAACTGCGATGATGTTGAAGCGCTTCTCGGAAATTACAGCGGAACACCATCGTCTCCGCAGACACCCCTGAGCGCTCTGATGAAAACGGGCATTAAGATAAACCATGAAAAAGGATGTGACATTACGGGGGATTCGACCCGGGGATTCCCCGGCGCCATAGCGGCGGCGAGGGGTTCGGAGGTTGTGATGTTTTTCGCCGGGCTTTCACCTAAAATTGAGGGCGAAGAATGCGACACCAACGGATTCGAACGCTCGAACATCGGGCTTCCGGGAGTCCAGCAGGAACTTTTGAACGAACTCAAAAAAACAGGCAGGCCGATAATCCTGGTGCTGTTATCCGGAAGCGCCCTGTCCGTCGATCCGTCATGTGCGGACGCCATAATACAGGCATGGTATCCCGGGCAATCGGGAGGAGAGGCGATTGCGGACGTAATTTTCGGCGGATACAATCCGGCAGGCCGCCTGCCGGTAACGGTATACAGAAGCGTATCTGATATCCCTGATTTCAGGGATTATAATATGGAGAACAGGACATACAGGTATTTTAAGGGCGAACCCCTTTATCCTTTCGGTTTCGGCCTGTCCTATACAAGCTTTGAATACTCGGCCCCGCGCGTCACCAGTGGGAACAAGACAACAATATCCGTGCGCGTTAAGAATACCGGGAAATTATCCGGACACGAAGTGGTGCAGCTTTATGTAAAATATTTAAATCCGGCTTTCAGGCTGCCTAAGCTGCAACTGCTTGGATTTAAAAGGATATTTCTTGAGGCGGGCCGTACAAAAAGCGCCTTATTCACCCTGGATTCCGGGGATTTGATGGTTACCGATGAAAGCGGTAAAAAGGTAAAACATAACGGCGGATTTGAGATATACGTGGGCGGTGTCCAGCCGGGATACGAGACAATGGCGCCGAACACCCGGGTAATGAAAATCATCCTGTAAGTGGGCGGAACGGATTTGCTTTGCGGAGTCCGCCGGTGTATAATATGAAAATAAACCGCTAAAAACATGATCCCGGAGAATGAAAAAATGACAAAGCGTTTCGTCCTGATAATGACCGCTTTAATGGTCTTTTCATCCGTTTATGCTTCCGGGGAAATGTTCGATTTTTATATACCGTGGGACGACTCATCCGCGTCGGCGACGGATCTTTCCGCTTTCATAAGCAGGGACGTCAATGCCGAAGGTTTCTTGCGAGCCACGGCCGACGGGCATCTTGCCTTAAATTCGGGCAGGGTGCGATTCTGGGGAACGAACCTCACGTTTTCATCGGATTTTCCTGATAAATCATATTCCGTCCAGCTTGCGGCTCACTTTGCCAAATACGGCATCAACATGGTGCGTTTTCACCATATGGACATGTACGCAGCCACAAACGGGATATGGCAGGTCTCTGCCTATGACAGGCTCATTGACGACACTCAAAGGGATAAGCTTGAGTACCTGATCTACCAGCTCAAGCAAAAGGGCATATACGCGGATATAAACCTGCTGGTGTCAAGGCCGTTCAACAGGCTTTCGGATCTGCCGGCGGATATCGACCTTGTCACGGACTGGAAGGTGAGGGCTGTGCTGGGTTTTTTTGACCCGCAGTTGCAGCAGTTGCAGAAGGATTACGCCCAGTCGCTCTTGACCCATGTTTCCCCTTACACAGGTTTAAGGTTCGTGGACGAGCCGGCCGTGGGATTTATAGAAATAAACAACGAGAACGGGCTCATACAGGCCTATCTTTCAAACGAGATTGATTCCCTGCCGCCGTATTATAACAGCGAGCTCCAGTCGATGTGGAACGCATGGCTCAAAACAAAATATATAACAAACGACGCGATGGTATCCGCCTGGAACGTTACAAGCACCGCGCCCGGCCCGGAAATGATAACAAACGGCGATTTCGGCACGGGCTCTCTGGGAAGCCAGTGGAGCCTGCAGGTGATAGCTCCGGCGGCCGGCAGCGCGGCCGTAACATCAGACGGCGCCGGGACCGGATATGCAAATACCGCGGAGATAAGCGTAACGACCCCGGAGCCGGCAAACACATGGCATGTGCAGTTCATGCAGGGGAATTTAAGCGTGCAGACGGCCACGGCTTATACGCTGACTTTCTGGGCGAAGGCCGACTCGGCAAGGGTAATGAATGTAAACCTGATGCAGGCGGCAAGTCCGTGGGCAAATCTCGGCTTTTCAGCCAATGTGAACCTTACGTCCTCATGGCAGCAGTTTACCTATGTTTTCGCCGTTAACGCGAACGAACCCGATGCCAGGGTGACATTTTCAGGGCTTGCATCGGCAGCGGGAAACTGCTGGTTGACGGGAATTTCCATGAAACAGGGTGGGACGCTGGGGTTGTATGCCGGGGAAAATCTTGATTCGGGCACCATGGATAATTTTATGAATTCCGCCGGAACCGTGGCCAGGACCGATAACGCAAGAAAAGACTGGTTCAGGTTCTTAAGGGACACCGAGCTTAACTACTGGACCACAATGAGGGATTATATAAAGAACACGCTCGGCGCGCACGCTCTCATATTCGGGACCATTGTTGGATGCACCACGCCCAATATGGCGGCTATTTTTGACGTGGTCGACGCCCATTCATACTGGCAGCATCCGCAGTTCCCGGGCGTGGCCTGGAGCGCCACCGACTGGTTCCAGGTAAATTCCGACATGGCAAATACCATGACTGGCACTACAGTGGGAGGCGACGCGGTAAAGAGGATACTCAACAAACCACAGGCTGTCACCGAATACAACCACGCCAGCCCGAACACATTCGCGGCCGACGGTTATTATTTTCTTTCCGCGTACGGCGGGCTGCAGGACTGGGACGCCGTATTCTCCTTTGATTACGGCGGCAATAACGGATGGGACATAAGGAAAACGGAGGATTATTTTTCGGTGGGGCAAAATCCGGCCAAGCTGGGTTCGTTCATTCCGGCGGCGCTTTCATTTATAAGGGGCGACATCGCCCCTGCCAACCAGCAAGTGGCGGCTTCGCTTTCAAACGAGGACGAGATAACGGGGCTTTTGACGGCCTCTGCGTGGGGGCTTGTGGACGGCACAACAAAGGGAATGGACACCAGGGAGTCCCTTGTGCACAGGACCCTGATAGCGGTAGAAGGGCAGAGCGTACCGGTCGGGTCCTTAAGCCCGGGTTCCTCGATCCCGGGCGCCGTTGCGCTGTCGGATACGAACCAGATAAGCTGGGACCTTTCCACCGCGGGCAAAGGGGTCATATCGGCGGATTCCGCCAGGTCAAAATTCCTATTCGGTTATATCGGCGGCAAAACTTTTTATATGTCGGGCGTGACCGTCGTCGCTGGATCCACACTGCAGAACGGTTTCGGCACTCTGGCAATAACGGCCATGGACGGCGCGTCGATTGCCGCGGCGACAAAAATAATCGTGACCGCATGCGGCGCCTACGAGAACAGCGGGCAGGGTTATTACACATACCCGTCGACGCCGGCCGCGTTTCCTCCGGCTTACGGGATCAACCTGACTTCCCAGGACCAGTGGGGGGCGGCGCCATCGATGATAGAGGGGATACCGGCGCAGGTTACGCTTCCAATATCCTTTCCGTATGTCAGCGTATGGTCGCTTGACTCCACGGGCGCAAGGGTAGCCGCGGTGGCTGTATCAAACAGCGGCGGGTTTGCGCAATTTTCCATTGCGCCTTCGTATAACGCCATGTGGTACGAAGTCGCCGTTAATAATCCAGCGTATTCACCGACCATGACAATGACAAATACTCCGGCATGGACGGCAACCCCGACATTTACAATTACGATGACGCCGACCGCGCCGCCTTACGACATAGTGGATAATTGCGAGAATATTTCGACGTCGCAGAACCTCTGGAACGGCTGGTGGTACACATACAGGGACAGCCTTGGAACGGTATCAAGCGGCGCAAAACAGGCGGGCGGCAGCCCGCTCACCCCCGGGGGATGTTTTTACTCGAGCGGGACATTGACCGCCGGAGGTTATTGCGGGATCGGCACGAACCTTTCATCCGGCGCCTATGTCGACCTCAGCGGATACCTGGGATTGAGGTTCTATGTAAAAGGGGACGGGAAACAATATGATGTAAGGATCAGCACGGAGTCGTTCATAGACGCCGGTGCTAATAATTATTACCAGTACACTTTCACGGCGTCGCCGGCATGGACCTATATTGAGATACCTCTGGCGTCCTTTACGCAGCCCGGAGGCGCGGCAAGGCCTTTTGATTATAATGAGGCAAAGGACATTCTATGGGCGGCGGACAAGACATATAATATTTACATCGACGATGTTGCGTTCTACAGGCAGGCGGCCACGCCAACTCTGACGGCCTCTCCGATATTTTCACCGACAATAACCGCCAGCGCCGCATATACTGCGACTTTTACGCCTGTTTTGACGGCCACTATATCGGCGACAATAACAGAGACAATGACGGGCACTCCTCCGACGGTTTCGGATACGCCGACGGCCACATTCACTTCAACCCCTATGCCGCCTTCCGACACAGCCACGCCGACTATTACGGAAACTAGGAGCGCGACGCCGACGGCAACAGCAACAGAGACGGCAATTCAGGAAACAGGAGGCGATATAACAGACCAAAAACCACTGGCTTATCCGAATCCTTATAATTGCTTCATGTATCCGGCGTTAAACATAAGTTTTTCTTCAGGCGAAGCAGTAAAGCAGGCGCTTGTGAAGATATATACCGATTCGTTCAGGCTTGTCCTTGATTTTAAGGATGGAATGTCGGGTACGGGGATGAAAAACGCGGT
Source organism: uncultured Spirochaetia bacterium (assembly GCA_964443355.1). Classification (GTDB taxonomy): domain Bacteria; phylum Oederibacteriota; class PGYV01; order PGYV01; family Palsa-1178; genus Bog-1181. The sequence goes on along the minus strand of CAYUDX010000001.1, from coordinate 26,033 downwards.
CATACCTTCTTCCGCGCTGAGGCTTTTTGCACCGGGCATATATTATTACATCGTGGAGCTTACATTTCAGGACGGCAGGACAGGTGTATCGAAACCGTCGATACTCGTGATGATAAGGTAATATTGTTTTGCCTTGTCTTTTTTAGGGCGGATGATATAATCTGGGCAAAAGACAGGAGCGAATTAAATTTTTTTTATAAAAAAGCTTAAACGTTTCAGGGGAAAAAATGAAAAGAGTAACCTTAAAGGATGTGGCAAAGAAACTGGACATTGCATATTCCACCGTTTCCATGGCCATCAATGACGATAAGGCAATAAGCGGCAAAATGAAGGAACTTGTTAACAGGACCATAGTTGAAATGGGATATTATCCGAACAAAACGGCAAGAAGTCTTGTAAAAGGAATGACCAATAACATAGCCGTCGTGGTGCCGGGTTTCTTTTCGATGTATGAGATGCACATCATCCGTGGAATGGAAGAAAGCATAATTAATTCGCAATTCGACCTTGTCCTTTACGGCGCCAGGTATGACTGGGACGAAGTCCATAACGAAATGAGAAAGATACTTTACGGAAACAGCGCAGACGCAGTAATAGTCGTCGGCGTCATACTGGAAGAGGGGCTCCTGGAAGAATACAATCGCGCGGGCATACCGGTTGTGGTGATCGACGGCGGAGAAAGCAAGAATGCATACATGCTCAACGTTGACAATTACTACTGCGGCAAGGTTGCGGCAGAGCGTTTTATTAGAAACGGAAAAAAGAATCCGGCGCTGCTGGTGGGCAACACAAGGTTCGTTTATTCGCAGGCGGAGCGCCTGAGGGGTTTCAAGGAAACACTTGAGGCCGGCGGCGTGGCCCTGAAACCGTCGCGCGTTTTTGAATCAATTGAATACCTGCCTGACATGGTCAAGGCTATAGGACGAAAAGGCGCCGAGCTTTTTTTTGCGGACGGCGTCGATTGCATATACTGCGCGAACGGAGATTACGCGGCGCAGGGCGCCTTCAATTATTTGACATCAAAAGGCGTAAGGATGCCTGACGGCATTTCCCTGATCGGAACGGATAATTTTGACGTGGCAGATGCCCTTGGAATTACTTCCATTGAACAGCCGCTGGTGGAAACAGGCAGGAAGGCCTTTAAAAAGGCCGAGGAACTTGTCAAAGAAAAAAAATTCATATATTTGTCTGAATCGTTAAAATCAAAGATAATCGAGAGAAATACCTGATTCTGTGGAAAAGAATCCGGTCCGGCGAAAAAACAGGCTTAATTTGTGATTTAATTTGACTAATGAGCGCCAAGTTGTATAATAATTTCAACATTTAAATAACTCCGGATATTGCGGCAAAAAAATAACGCGGCCGTTTTAAATGGCCGGCAAAGGTGACGGATTTGCAAAAACCATGTTTTGTACTGCTGCCTGGCGCGGGCATGTCTGACTGGCTATGGTCCAGGATGACGCCGTTGCTCAAATTTCCTTTTATAACCGTCGACAGGCGGTTAAAATACAATACCGCGTCGAACAGGATGAATTTATCCTTAAACGACTGCGTTGATTACGCCATGGAAAAGGTCACAGCCTCCGGCTTTGGCTCTTTCGTTATTGTGGGCCATTCCGGGTCGGGATTGCTTGCGGGATTGCTTGCGTCAAGGCTGGGCGATAAGGCGTGCCATACGGCTTATTTTGCTGCGAACATTCCCGCCGAGGGGAAAACCACGCTGGACAGTCTCCCCGAACCTGTAAGAAAAGCGAACAGGGATTCCGTGGAAAAAATGGTCCTTGCAAACACGATCCCGTATAAATTAATGGAACCTCTGGTGCGCAATTTTCTCTGCAACGACTGCGATGAAGGCACCATAAAATTCGTCCTTGAACAGAATTTCCAGCCTGAACCTTTGTGCGCGGTTAATGAAAAAATGTCCTGGAAAAATTACCCGCAGGTGGCGCAGTCATATATACTCGCGATTCTTGACAAAACCCTATCCGTGGACAAACAGCTTGAAATGGCAGGCAATACAGGGATAAAGGATGTCATAAGGCTGGAAGCGGGCCATATGGCGATGCTAAGCAGGCCAAAAGAAACCGCGGATATATTGAACTCCATGGCAGGACGCTGCGCAAAATAACAACGGCATATTTTCAATCGTTTGTGGGGTGTTTTTTTCTCGCGTGGATTATTTTGATGGCATACGTATATATAACCGTTTTTGTTCCACAATCCAAAAATAAAATTTTCCGGCATATATTTATCTCCGTATAATTGGTGACTAAAAATTAAAACATGCTATTATATATCAAACTGCGGTTATTTATGCTTATATGGCGGCTTTGCAAAATAAACAAATCGGGAGGATATATGGCGGGAATTTTCAAGGATCTGGCGATTGTGGGAGATGTATGGGTACTGTATTTGCTTATCATAGCGAGCGTTATTAGCGTTGCGGTTATGGTCGAGCGCTGGATGGCATTCAGGGGCAACAGCGGGGACGTCTCGTTATTTATGGACGACCTCACGGGAAAACTGGAAAAAGGGGACATTAAAGGGGCAATAAAGCTTGCCGGTACGTCGGCAAGGACCGAGGCGAAGATAGCGCTCGAAGGGTTGAACAATATTTACAAGGGGCAGGCCGCGGTCGAGGAAATAATGACATCAAGATGGATAAGGGAAAAACTTGTCCTTGAAAAGAACCTCGCGATCCTGGCTACAATGGGTAACAACGCCCCCTTTGTGGGATTATTCGGGACAGTCCTGGGAATCATTAAGGCCTTTAACGACCTGGCCCTGACCGGGCAGTCGGGCATAGCCGTGGTCATGTCCGGGATATCGTCGGCGCTTATTGCCACGGCCCTGGGAATTTTTGTGGCCATACCGGCGGTCATAGCCTATAATTATTTTACTTCAAGGCTCAAAGTCGTGCAGTCCAACGGAGAAAGGCTGTCCCATATAGTAATGGCCTATCTGAAGGAAAATAGGAGGCGGGCATGAGGACGGATGACGAACAGACCCTTGTAAGCGGGATAAACATAACGCCGCTGGTAGACATAACCCTGGTCCTGCTGATTATTTTCATGGTAACGGCCACTTTCGTTAGCGAACGCGCAATGGAGGTAAATCTGCCAAAAAGCGCAGCAAAAGAGGACTCGCCCACGCCGGCTTTGACGGTGACCCTGGGTAAGGACGGCGCGCTAAAGCTTATGAAAAAAAGCGTCACGCTCGCCGAGCTTACTTCTATGATCGCAGCCGAGGTAAAACAATCGCCTGATGAAAAGGTGCTCCTGAAAGCCGAAAAGGACCTGCCGTATTACAAGGTAGCGGAGGTGCTTGAGGCCATAAAACTGGCGGGCGTAAAGAAAGTGGCGCTTGCAATGGAAAGAAAATGAAGATCTTAAAGGGATTCGCGGCATCCATATTGATACACGTATTCCTTTTTTCTTCCCTTTACTATATGATAATATGGTGGAAGAATTCGAGTTTTTCCTCCGTCAACATAGACCTGAGCGGCTCTGCGCTTCTCCTGCGGCCGTCAAGAAATGCCGTCAGGTCCCGCCCCATAAAGGCCGAACCGGATTGGATCATAAGCCGCGGCGGAAAGCTCGCTGCCATTCCTGAAAAGACCACGATAACGGCCGCCGAAGTGGAGCCGGCGGCGCCGCCCTGTCCGGCCCCGTGCCCTGATAACCCCGCGGACTGGTCCGCAATAGGAGCCGCTTCAAGGAGGCCGATGTGGATAGACGGCCTCATATCCGAGGGGGATTACCCGAAGGAATTAAGGGCTCAGGGCAGGGAAGGCAGGGTAAAAGTGGAAGTATATATAGACGTCTCGGGTGCCGTGCGGGATGTGCATGTGATGGAATCCAGCGACCCCAGGTTTACCGCGGTCGTCGTTGATAAATTGAAAAAGGCGAGATTCTCTCCCGCCATCGGCAAGGATGGAATGCCGATTGCGGTTCATATGGCAATACCGATAATATTCGAACTCCACTGACAAAGAGGGCAAAATGAAAAAATTCCTGTTTTGTTTGATCGCTATGTATTCATACTGCCTTGTTTCCGCGGATGCCATGCCTTCGGAGATTACGGCCACGGCCATGTCGGCAATTCACGGCAAAGTAATGATACTGGGAAGTTCGGCCCCAATAGAAGGCGCGTCAGTCGACGCGGCCGGAAATACACATGAGAGCGCCTCAAGCGCAGCCGACGGGACTTATGAGTTGAGTTTAACCCCCGGAGAAAACCAGATAATATTTTCCGCCTATGGTTTCGAGACAAAAAAGATGCGTATACTATCGGAACCCGGCGTTGACAGGAAAATCAATGTTTACCTGGACAGGGTCGATTTTGTTTCCGATGCGGTCGTGGTAAGCGCCAAAAAGGACAAGAACGACGTGATAACCGACACCATAGAACGCGCGGAGATAAAAAAAGTTCCCGGCACGGGCGGCGACGCCCTGCGCGCCGTTCAGTCAATGCCGGGCGTGGCGGCCGTTAACGATTATTCGAGCGGCCTTGCCGTGCAGGGCGGCGGTCCTTCCGATAATTTATATCTTCTGGACAACATACCATGGCCCATACCTTTTCATTTCGGGGGAATACTCTCCACTGTATATTCCGACCTGTTATCCTCGGTTGACCTTAACACGGCGGGCTTCGGCGCCCAATGGGGGGACACAATGGGAGCCGTGCTTGACGCCAAAACCCGTGCCGGCGCAAAGGACGCGCTGCATGCCAGCGCGGACGTGAGCATAATAACTTCGCAGGCCCTTGTGGAGGGGCCCGTCGGGCTCGGCGACGCCTCTATAGCCCTTTACGGCAGGAGGAGTTATATCGACCTTCTGGTTGGAAAATTTTTCCAGACAAAAGGTTTGACCGTATTTCCGTTCTTCTGGGATGTGGGCGGCTCTCTTGATTTTACGGAGGGCAAGGACAACCATATAAAGGCCATAGCGCTTGCCAGCGACGACGAACTCGAACTCAACAGGGACGCCGCTGGCGACACGGGCAGCGTATTTACCGGCAACTTCAGCATGGCAAATTCCGCCGTGACAAGCGGCGTAAGCTGGACAAACACCTCGGTTTACGATCTGACCTCAAAATTTACCCTTTATTATTATGACATAAGCGACAACGACACGATAGGCACGGGATTCAGCGAGGACCTTGGCCAGGCAGATTACGGGATCAAAGAGGAGGTTGACTGGATCGCGGGCAACTTTCTCGGCGTCGACCATGACCTGGCTTTCGGTGCCGACATCGAAAAGGTTCACGATTCCGCCAACGTTCAGCTGGCATTCGACATAGTCCACCACACATCCAACCCAGCCTCGGTATTTGTGGACGGATGGCACACGGTGCGCGGCGGATACATCCAGGACGACCTCAAGCTTCTGCCGGGCGTGGACCTTACGGCAGGGCTGCGTTATGACAAGGACGACATGGTGGTGCGCGATACGACCCTGCCGCGATTCTGTCTCTCATGGCAGAGCGACGAGCTTACCGTCTGGAAGGCCGCGTGGGGTCTCTACAGCCAGTATCCTACGGACGTACAGTTGAATTCCGAATTTGGGAACCCGCAGTTGACGCCTAACATGGCGCAGCATACGGCCATAAGCGTCGAGAGAAAACTTTCAAGGGAAGTATCGTTAAGGCTCGACGGTTATTATAAATATTACACAAACCTTGTCGAACAGGACAGCCAGACGGGCGAATATTCAAACTCGGGCGCCGGCACGGCCAAGGGAGTGGAGCTTTTTCTCAATGCCGACTACGGCGAAAAATTCTTCGGCTGGATATCCTACGCCTATTCAAGGTCTGAGAGGATCGACCCGCAGGACGGCCACTGGGTCCTTTACCAGTACGACCAGCCGAACATATTGTCCGCAGTGGCAAGCTATTCGATAACGCCTGCATGGTCTATAGGAATGAAACTTCATTACAACACCGGCCCGCTTTACCAGAAGCTGCTGGGAAGTTATGTCGACGCAAACGGCATAGAGCACGGGATATTTTCCAGCGATTATTCGCAGCGGCTAGATGATTACCTGAGGCTGGACGTGCGTACGGACTACACTTTCCGTTACGAAGGGTGGAAGCTTACGTTATACGTGGAGATATTAAACCTGCTTGACAGGCCCAACCCGGCTTCCATAATGTATTCGGACGACTACACTGCCTCGCAGGTGGTGGACAACCTGCCGTTTTTGCCATATCTTGGCTTGGAAGCGCAGTTTTAAGCGCGGAAGGGAAGACATATGAAAAAGATGTTCCTGGCCTCCGTTGTGTGTTCGATTTTATTTTTATCGGGTTGTGCTTCAAGCCGGGTAAAACAAACCGTGAGCGGTGATGTTTATGAGCGCGTGACCGTGCCTGCGAACGCGGTTGAAAGAATGGATGACAGCGGGGCTTATGTGGTGAGGGCAAGACGGCCGACAAGGCTCGAACTTAAGAAAAAGGAAGCAATCCGTCAGAACGACAAGGCCACGGTGTCGGTCGTGGCAGGGACCATAGCCGCGATCACCGCATATACCGTTTCCAACGCAGATTTTAACTCAAAGAGCCAGCTGATAAACGGCGTCGGCACCATGTGTGTTACAGCGGCGGCGGCTTACCTCGCCGCATGGGTGACGGGGCTTGTTGACGACTTGCTCACAAAAGGGCAATAAAGGTGTGAATTGACACCGGAATGCATGAAGACGAAATAAAAGTTTTGCTTGACAAAACCCGAGGCTGTTATATATAATATGGCTCAAGAATAGGACGCCAGGAACAAATCAAATACTATAAAAAAGCCCCTTCGCTATATTAATTACGGTATCCCTATATAGGCATAGCGGGTTTAATATTGGAGGAAATTTGGATATGTGCAAAGAAAGCCGGGAAAATAAGCGCGGTTTTTCGAGGCTGAACGCGGAATTCTATGTTCGTTATAAAAATATAATCAATGACATGTCCCAAAAACACAGCCGGTTTGTAATTACAAAATCAATAAACATCAGCAAGAGGGGGATATGTATAAGCGCCCCTTGCGAGATGGCCAACGATACGATGATTCATTCGGATATATTCATTCATGACAGGATCATAAGAAGTTTTTGCAGAGTGCGATGGTCGAAGCCGTCAAGAGGAGGAGCCGGTTATGAATGCGGCATGAATTTTGTTATTTTCAACGAGCCGGATATGGATTTTATCGGTGAGACGGTTGAAAAATACGGGCGTTCCGGTTGAATAAAACAGAAAGGACTATCTATTATGAACGATATTCATGATGATCTTTTCAGAAAAATAGTTGACACGTTCTATAAAGCGGTCATCGTGCTCGACTCAAAAAAAAATATAATATACTGGAACCCGGCGGCGGAAAAAATAACTGGATTCATGGAATCCGAGGCTCTCCGGGGAAAATGTTATGAAATGGACATAGACGGCAGGGAAATGTGCGGCACCGAAAAATGCCCTATTAACAGGCTGGAATCCGGCAAGGGATCGGTCGAACTTTACGTGAAGGTCCGGCACCGCGAAGGTTACGGTGTGCCTGTGCTTTCCAGGATGTGGCCCATAAAATACGACCATGGTGAAAAAAAAGTTTTTGTAAATACTTTTATGAGCCTTAGCACCGGGATGTCCGCTTATGAAAAGATAGAACAGCTCGAGGAGCTTGTTTATGTCGACGGCCTGACCGGCGTAATGAACAGGCGGTATGCCGAAAGCAGGATCGCCGACAGGATCGTGGAATTCAGGAATAAAACCGGTGGTAAATTCGGCCTGATATTCCTTGACATAGATAACTTTAAGAATATAAACGACAGTTGCAACCATGAGATAGGCGACCGGGTCATCCAGTTCATCGCGATGACAATAACGGAGGACATGGGCGGGATAGATTTCGTCGCAAGGTGGGGAGGCGAGGAATTTATAGTCGTCGTCAACATGGACGACGACAAATATGTGGGAGCCATTGCCGAGAGGTTCAGGGCCGCTCTTGAAAAGCTCCGTGTTGAATCTGGGAAAGAAGGACTGAAAGTGACCGCGTCGCTTGGCGTGACGATGGTAAGGGAAGACGACGACGCGGGCAGGCTTGTGGCGAGGGCCGACAGTTACATGTACTTGAGCAAAAAATCCGGAAAAAACGCCGTAACCGCGGGGTGACCATTAATTCAGGTTGTGCGCGAACTGAAATAGTGTTAGAATTTTTGCAGGCGGCATTAATGTTTTCTCTTGCAGCCTGATCAAAAAATAACCCTTATAGAAAGCTAAAAAAATGAGCGCTGCAGAAGAAAATAAAAAAAGAAAGACGTTTGCCATTATCAGCCATCCGGACGCCGGCAAAACCACATTGACGGAAAAGCTCCTTCTTTTCGTCGACGCCATACAGATGGCGGGGGCGGTAAAATCCAGCAAGATAAAAAAAGCCACCGTTTCCGACTTCATGGAGATAGAGCGGCAGAGGGGCATATCCGTTACCTCGGCCGTCATGAGCTTTGATTACGCCGGAATGAAAATAAACCTTCTTGACACCCCGGGTCACAAGGATTTTGCCGAGGACACCTACAGGACCCTTACCGCCGTGGACAGCGTCATTCTTGTGGTGGACAGCGTCAAAGGGGTCGAAGAGCAGACCGAGAAACTCATGAACGTATGCAGGATGCGAAGCACCCCGGTAATGATATTCGTAAACAAACTGGACCGCGAGGGCAGGAATCCCATAGAGCTTTTTGACGAGCTGGAAAACAAGCTGGACATCAAGGTTGCACCAATGAGCTGGCCGATAAGCAGGGGATCGTCTTTTAAAGGGGTCTATCACCTGTATAAAAGGACACTTAACATTTTCAGGCCGCACGGAAAAGCGGACGGCGAGGAAACGGTAAAAATAACTGACCTGAAAAGCCCGGTCATAGATGAGATCACCGGGACAGAACTTGCGTCTCGGCTCAGGGAAGACGTGGCGCTTATAGACGGCGTATACGAGCCTTTCAACATGGAAAAGTACCTGTCTGGAAAACAGGCACCGGTATTTTTCGGCAGTGCACTCAACAATTTCGGCGTTAAGGAACTGCTCGAGACTTTTGTGGAACTCGCGCCCGGGCCGGGCCCCATGGAGGCGGATACTCGCTTGGTAAACCCGGAGGAGCCGGCTTTCAGCGGTTTTGTATTCAAGATACACGCCAACATAGACCCAAACCACAGGGACAGGATAGCCTTTTTAAGGATATGTTCCGGAAAATTTGAACGCAACAAATTTTACCATCACGTGCGGCTTGATTCGGAAGTGCGTTTCTCCAACCCTGCAAGCTTTCTCGGCCAGAAAAAGGACGTTATCGAGGAGGCGCATCCCGGGGACGTTATCGGGCTCTACGACAGGGACAAGTTCAAGATAGGAGACACGCTTACCGAAGGCGAAAAGATAATGTTCAAGGGCATACCGAAATTTTCACCGGAGATATTCAAGGAACTTGTGCACACTTCGCTTAAGGCAAAACAGCTTGAAAAAGGGATCAGGCAGCTTACTGAAGAGGGTGTTGCACAGCTTTTTATCATGAAACACGACAACAAGAAGGTCGTTGGAACCGTGGGCCAACTGCAGTTTGACGTCATACAGTACAGGCTCAAGAACGAATACGGCGCGGATTGCAGGTTCGAACCCATGTACGCGAAAAAGGCGTGCTGGTTCAAATCGGACGACAAGAAACAAATGGAGGAATTCCAGAGATACAAGGCGGACAGCATAGGATACGACAGCGACGACAACCCGGTATTTTTCGCGGCCTCGGAGTGGGACCTGGACTACTACATAAAAACATATTCGAAGATAAAATTTTATTTCACCTCGGAATTCAAGGGCGACCCGGTACTGAAAAGATAGTACAGTGCCAAAAAGCGTTCAGGCGATTGAAGCGACGCGCGATATTGTTACGTGGCCGTCCTCCAGCGGCTGCCTTAAGACCTCGAGTACGTTCCGGTTGAATTCGGGAAGCTCGTCCAAAAAGAGCACTCCGTTGTGCGAAAGTGAAACCTCTCCCGGCCTCGGGACGGCGCCGCCGCCTATCAATCCCGCGTCGGAAATTGTGTGGTGCGGTGAACGGTATGGCCGCGACGCAATTAAGGAAGTTTTTTCCCGCATGAGGCCGGTGACACTGTGTATCCTTGTGGTCTCGATGGCCTCCTCGAGGTTCATTTCGGGAAGTATCGTGGAAAATCTCCTCGCAAGCATTGTCTTACCCGAACCAGGAGGGCCTATCATAAGCAGGTTGTGGCCCCCGGCTGCCGCGATCTCCAGGGCACGTTTGATGTACTGCTGGCCCTTGACATCGGAAAAATCGAGCGAGTATTTGCAGGACTTAGAGAAAGTCGCGCCTATGTCTATCCTGTGCGGGACGGCATCGCCGGCACCGTTCAGAAAATCGATAATGGATTTAAGGTCTTTCACGGGAATGACGTCAATGCCTGTCACCACTGCCGCTTCGTCCGCGTTGGCGTGGGGGATGATGAGCCCTTTGTAGCCTTTTTCGCGGGCAAGCAGCGCGATGGAAAGGCAACCCCGGACGGGGTTGATGGAGCCGTCCAGCGAGAGCTCCCCGATGATCAGGTAATCCCTGAGTTTTTCGCGGCTGACCGAATCCCCGGCCGACATGATGCCGACGGCAATGGGCAGGTCAAAAGAAGGCCCTTCTTTTTTCTTGTCCGCGGGCGAAAGATTGATGGTTATCTTCATGTTGGGCGGGAACCTGTATTCCGAGTTTTTGACGGCGGAGCGGACCCTGTCCTTGCTTTCCTTGACCGACGCGTCCGGCAGGCCAACCACGGAAAATCCCGGAAGGCCCGCTGAAATGTCGACCTCGACTTCCACCTCGTAGGCGTCAATACCAATAATAGCGGCAGACTTGACCTTGCTTAGCATGATAAACCCCCCTATATATTTTATCGGGATCATTATATATAAATGGTGGATAAATACAAATAAAATATTACGATATTTTTACATAATCCGGGATAAAAAAACCTTGAAAAATATAATGGGTAAATATATAATCATTGAACGTTAAAAATATAAGGCGGTACAAAATGAGAATAATAGCTGACAGGATGAAAAATGTCCCGAAATCTTTCATAAGGGAGATACTGAAGGTCACGGAATCCTCCCATGTCATTTCTTTCGCGGGCGGGTTACCGAACCCGGAAACTTTCCCCATTAAGGAGCTGGAAAAGGCGTGCGTCGGCGTCCTTGAGAACGACGGAAAAAAGGCCCTGCAATACGCGGCCACCGAGGGATATTACAAGCTTAGGGAATTCATCAGCGCGAGATACAGGGAAAAACAGGGGCTTGAGATACCGCCGGAGTCGATCCTAATAACGACAGGTTCCCAGCAGGCTTTGGATCTTATAGGCAAGGTGCTCATAAACAGGGGAGACAGGGTGCTCATGGAAGAGCCGGGTTATCTTGGCGCGATACAGGCTTTTTCGGTATTTGAACCGCATTTCAAATCAGTCAGGCTCAACGACGACGGCGTGGACATTCCGGCCCTTAAAAAAGCGTGCGCCGGCGGGGTGAAGCTTTTTTACTGCGTCCCTAACTTTCACAACCCGTCAGGCATTACCTATTCCGACAATGTACGCAGGGAAGCCTCGAAGATACTCTCCCAAAAGAATGTGATAACAATCGAGGACAATCCTTACGGCGAGCTGCGTTTTATGGGGGAGAATATCCCGCCCATGAGAAAATACAACGATGCGTCGATACTGCTCGGTTCGTTCTCAAAGGTGGCGGCTCCGGGGTTGAGGCTTGGATGGATAAGCGCGCCTCCTGAAATAATGGACGCGCTCAATACCGCTAAACAGGCGGCAGACCTGCACACCAATTCGTTTTCACAGAGGGTGCTTTACAGATACCTGACGGAAAATTCCATCGACGCCCACATAGAATCCATAAAAAAAATTTACAAGATCCAGCGTGACGCGATGGTGGGAGCCATGGGACGTTATTTTCCGGCCGAAGTGCTTTTCACAAAGCCGGAAGGAGGGATGTTCGTATGGGTTACTCTGCCGAAAAAACTCGACACGATGAGGCTCTTTAACGCAGTGATAAAAAAAGACGTGGCCTTTGTCCCTGGAAAGCCGTTTTACGCAAACGGAGGGGGAGACAACACTTTAAGGTTGAACTATTCGGCCTGCCCGCCGGACGTAATAGAAGAGGGTATAAAGAGGATTGGTGAGACGATAAAGGAACTTCTGGCTTAAAAAAACATCCATAGGTTCACTCTATCCAGAACGAAATGACCTCGAGGTTTTTGTTCGCCTGCCTGAGCCTGCCCGACAAAACCTTCACCAGGATATCCATTATTTTTAATGCGGTCTGCGGGGACTTCAACCGGAGCGCCTGGTAGTTTTCCCTTGTGATGGTAAGCACAACCGTATCAGAAGCGGCTTTTGATGCCGCGGAGCGGGGCATGCCGTCCAGAAGGGCCATTTCGCCGAAAAATTCACCCGGGCTTATGACGGCAAGGGTATTCTCTACTTCCTTGACCTTTTTTGTTATCTTAACCGAGCCGCTTTTTACAACATACATCTTGTCACCCGGCCCATCCTCCGGGAATATAATGGCGCCTGCTTTGAATGATTCCTCCGCGCATACAGAACTTAAAGCATCGGCATCGGCTGTCGCAAGGTCCTTAAAACCGCTGTTTTTTAGAAGAAAATCCGCCGAACCCATATGTCCTCCCGATATTATTTGGCTTCTTCCTTTTTTGAAGGCTCCGCGCCGCTTTCTTCCGCGGATTTGGATGTTTTGTGTACGGTATTACCACGGCCTGAAACCGGCATGCGCGGCGATATTGGGCCGCCCGTCGAGGCTCCTATGGGTGAAATTGCACCCACGGAATTTATGGACGTACTGTGAACAGGCTCCTGGGGTATATAACCAGCGCCGAACGTGGGATGCCTGACTTTTTTTGCATCATTGACAGGCTCATCAGGGGCCGGACCGGAATCGAATTTTTCCGCATCTTCGCCGGAGCTCAAGTTGTGCGTATATTCGTTGGAAGGCACTGAAGGGTTCATGGAGGCTTCCATGTCGGCCTGCTGCCATGTGTTTTCCTCCGGACGTGAAGGAAGGTCGATAATCCCCGCGCCGTATGAATCGTCCCTTATTACCTCGATGGCCTGTTCCGGCATGGGCAGGGGCATTACAACGGCCTCTTCCCGGATCATATGCGGCGGAACACCGCCTGAGAGCATGTTCCCGTCGGAGTGCGCGGCAGGCTCATCCTGAGTTGCCGCATCTTGGCCGGGATTCTTTTCATTCAGTTTATTTTTTACAAGCTTCATGTAATCGCCGACTGCATCATGTCCCTGAGGCCTTGGCGCGGGTTTATAAGGCGCGGCCGGCGGGACAATAAACGGAACAGGCTCCCCGGCTGCAGGTTCCGGCTCCGGGGGTTTTGACATGCCCGAGGGTTCTTCCGTGTAAAGGCTGAAAAGCTCCCTGACGTCCTCGTAACTCATAGATTTTAATTCGGCTATCCTGTGCATCGCGTCTTCAACAAGCCCGCCCGTCTCGTGAATCCTTACGTGCTTTGTGAATTCGGCGACGGCCTTGTCCACGCTGCCACGGTTGGAATAAAGCTGTCCCAGCATGTAATGGCTGTTAGCGTAGGTAGGGTCAAGGGCGAGGGCTTTCTTGTACATTTTTACGGCCGTATCCGGGCGTTCTATTTTATCGTATATAAGCCCTATGGTATTGTATATCTTGGCGCTTTTGGGATTTAAGATCAAAGCCCTTTCAAATGACATTATGGCCTTCTCATATTCCTCTTTTTCCTGGTATATATAGCCCATGTTCACGTGGGCGCTGAGGTAATTAGGGTCAATAAGTAAGGCACTGCCGAAAGCCTCAAGGGCCTTGTCGAACATCCTGCGCTCCATGTATGCCACGCCAAGGTCATGCATTGATTTCGCCTTGTTCATATTATGCTTTGCCGTCTCCTGGAGTTTTGATATTGCGGAGTCGATGCCGCCGCTGCCGTCCTTTATATAAGAGTCGATGCCCAGGTGATAAAGCCTTTCCAAAAACACAGGGTCGAGTCCGCCGGCTTTTTTGAAATTGATCACCGCCTGTTCGAACATGCCCATGTCGTAATAAACGTTCCCCAGGTTGTTATAAAGCACCGCCGCCGACGGGTTCCGTTCTATGCCTTTTTTATAGACCAGCACCGCGTCATTGTAGCGCTCCTGCCTGGCGAAAATGAGGCCGAGATTGTTGAAGGCCTCGATATGATGGGGGTTGATGCCGATAAGTTTTTTGAAAATGTCGTATGCCGCGCCGAACTGGCGCATGTCGGAATAAACAAAGGCAAGGTTAAAAAGGGCGTCCTCGTCCCTGGGAAAAAGTTTCAGGGCTCCGCCGAACTCGCGTATGGACTTTTCGTATTCGTTCCTGTTCGCGTATTCGAGTCCTCTGGCGATGAATTCCTTTTTGTTCTCTTCGTCGGACTTGAAAAGTCCCATCTTATAAATCCCCCCGGATGCGGCTGCGGATCAGTATTTCATGCTTATATCGGCGCCGACCAGGAACCCGCTCAGGTCAAAGGCGACATTCTTGCCGTCGGAATATCCCTGCAAAGCCGAACCCTTTACCGCGATCGGACTGTCCGCGTTGACGTTTGCCTGCGCAACGACGCTCTGGGCCGAGGCTATCCTGTAGCCGAGATTGAGGCCGCCAGCCACGGTATCCGAAAACTGATATTTTAACGCGCAGCTTATTTCGCCGGCAAAGCCGAACCCGCCATATATGGCGGTAAGGTCGTAATTTGAAGGAAGTGTGGTTGTCTGCAGCCAGTTTACAGAGGCCCTCACGTATGTGGCGCCTGCGTAAACGCCCAGAGAGGCTTCAAGCGGCAGCCCCGAAATATCCAGGGTGTAGGTTCCGCCGAGCATGAAGGGAATGGCAGTGGTGTCCAGGTCATAGACCAGGGAATTGCCCGAGCCGTCATTGGCCGAAAAGCTGCCGGTATTGCAACCTATGATATCAAACCTGGGCCCGAGGGTCAATCCGACGCCCTTAAAAAATTTAAAGCCAAGGTCCATTGATATCATGTAACCTATATCGACCTTGTTCACGGACGGAGATGTCCAGGCGGGATGGACCGAGATCAATTCCGCGAGAGCCGAGTTTACCCCGGACATGTTAACGGTGGTAAAGTTCCCGCGTATGTCCACAAGCCCGAAATACTCGGGCTGTGCCGCTTTTATTTCCGGAAGGTTCGGCTCGGCCTCGGCCGTAACCGTGGTTTCATCCGCGTCGGAAGGGAGGTCCTCGGGGCTTGTTTCCTCAAGAGCCCAGACAGGGAACGCGAGCAATATCAAAGACGCGATCAGAGCAAGAAAAAATTTAATGTTTTTCATCAGCCACCCCGTTTTTAGAACCTCAGATTTATTCCAAGCCCTATGTTAAAACCGGAAAAGTCGGCGGTCCTTTCCTGGCCGGTCCCGTCCTGCATGAGAGTCCCTGAAGGGATTATTGTCTGGCCGGCGATCACGACTTTGTCCACAGATTTTAAATTGTTAAAGGCGGCTTTCCTGTATCCCAGATTGACGCCGACTGTATAATTGTCGCCGAGCATCAACTCGGCAGTCGCCAGTCCGTCGGCCATAAAGCCTCCGCCCTGATAGAGATTGTTATATATTGCGGCAGTGTAGCCGGGGATCGAGTAGCCCGGATTTACGGCGATATTGACACCCTGCGTCACAAAGGCAAGACCGTAGCCGCCGTAAACACCTGCCGTGACAAGGATCGGCGCAATTGGCAGTTTAAATTTTACCTTTAAACCAACCTCCGCCGGCACAAGCGCCGCGCTGTAGGCGTTGTTTGTGGTTATGGACGGGTCGGAGGGATCTGTGATGGTTATATTGACAGGCAGGACGTACTGGCCGCCGATCCTGGGGCCGATGGAAAGGTAATCGTTAAAGCCGACGTCAAGGTCGATATTGGCGTAGATGGAATCCCCGAATTTTCCCATGTCCACGTGGCTCGTGGGTGTAAGG
This sequence comes from uncultured Spirochaetia bacterium, assembly GCA_964443355.1. GTDB lineage: Bacteria > Oederibacteriota > PGYV01 > PGYV01 > Palsa-1178 > Bog-1181. The sequence continues at coordinate 10,001 of CAYUDX010000001.1, read as the reverse complement.
TTAAGGGCGGTCTCTTTCATCTGGTCAAGGCCGGCCTTCATGTCGTCCATTGTGGCGTAAGAATAACCCGCGGAAATCCCGAAATGGGTGTCCGCAATAATGGCCGGCGCGAAAATCAGGAGCAGCGCCAGCAGAGGAAAAAACAAGTGCTTTTTCATGACAACCTCCTGTTAAAAGTTTGTGACTACAATTATATATGCAATTTCAGTTCTTTGCAAGCTCCTAAAAGGATCCACAACATAAACTCCATTTTTTACTGCAAAAAAGGCGGAACTTTAAGTCATCTTTGTTGTCAGAATAAAGATAATTCATTGTCAAAAATAAATACTTTGGCCTGTTTTTAGGGGCCCGCATTCGGAAAGAGTGAAAAATGACTAAAAATTTGACTAAAGAAATATATCTGGCGGTTTTTCTTTTTGCCTTTGCTGCATGCTCATTTTCACACGATATGCTGAGTCCGGCCCCTCCTGGAATGCCCGTAGGCAACAACGGGGAAACGATCGTTCCCGAATCGGAGAGGTTTTTATCGTTCGTCGTAATCGGCGTCTGGCCTGACAGCGGAGATTATTATTTCCTGCCGTCGATAAAAAACACAAAAAACGCTCCCCTGGGGGAATATGAGGAGATTGACAGGGAGTTTTACTGGATAAATTTCGAGCTTTCCCACGGCAGCATAATGAGGACACTTCCGGAATACACGCACGTTTTTGTCGCGATACCGGACAAGCATAAGGTGGATGGCGCCAGCGGCCGGGAGGAAGAGTACTTCAAGGATTACCTGAGGACCCGCTGCAAGTGGAAGGAAGAACGCATACAGAACCATGTTCATTATTTTATGGTGCCGTCGTCGTTGAACTGGGCGCAGGACACGAGCGAACCCATCGGCGTGGACAAAAATGGCAGGATACTCATAGCCGCGGACCCGGGAAATTACAACAATTCATTTGCGATAGTGAACTCGATGGCCGACACCTATCCGGGATATTTTAAGGTGGTAAAGTTGGACGGGTCCTTAAGCTCCGAGGGCGGAGATATGGAAGTCGTGCTTTCCCACGACAGGAACGGCGCTGTATTTCTCATAGGCAGGAATCGCGTGAATAATTATTACCAGCGTACTAAAGGACTGCCGTTAAAAGGCATATCGTTTTCGCAGGACATGATAGACGACGTAAAGAAGGCCTATTCGGATTCGCTATTCGGAATGAAGGTGGAAGTGGTGCCGGAAAAGATGCTCCTTTCCCCGGAGCTTGCCACCGACGAAATATTCCACCTGGACATGTCCGTGGTAATAATGTCATCCGGCAAGGGCGTTGACGCCTTCGTGCCGACTTACGACGATCCCTGGGTCAAATTGGACCTGGTATCGGGGAACAAATTCAGCGCCGATACCATAAAAGGCTGGCAGGTCGAATATGACGAGATAGCCACGGAGCTAAAACAGAGGGGTTATAATGTCATGCGTTTGCCGTTTGCCGACCATCCGGTCCGGTCGCCGGCAAACCTTGTAAAATACAAGGACAGGGAAACTGGAAAATCATGCGTACTGCTCGGTAAATACCCCTACCTCTCCGGTAACGACAAGAATGCGCCCCAGGCGAAAATGAACACGGCCTTCGGGTTGCTTTCGCTTGCCGAAAAGGAATGGGAAAAATCATATGCCCCTGCCGGATTTAAAGCGTTAAAAAAGCGCGCGGACGAGCTATGGGATGCCATGGATTATTCGGCCGGCGCCGGAAATATTATATTTGAAAAACAGAGGGAAATATTCCGGAAAGCCGGATATACCGTGACGCCGGTCGCCGAATACGCCTGGGGAGCCGGCGGACTGCACTGCGACCTGCAATTTTAGGGACGGAAAAGCTTGACTTGGGGATTTGCCGGGGATTATAATATTCCGTCGTAAATAAAAAGCAGGGAGGTCAGGTCATGGCATGGACTTTGGGCATAATCACTTCCATTGTAACCGCACTGATTTATATATTCGTGGACACAAGGCTGGACTACGCACTGCACAGTTTTACCCTGGTTTATGTGATCCCGGCCGGTGCACTGCTTGCCGGGCTGCTCTCGAGCACAGGGATATACATGGCTCTGCGCAGGGAAGAAAAGAAACCCGCACAGGGCCATTTTTTTCTTGCCGGGGCGCTCGGGCTTCTCACCCTTTTTTCCATTTATTTCAGCGCATATTCGCTGGCTTATCTGGACGACAACAACAATATTAATTACGACGGCAAAGGCAGGGCCATAAGCAGCCTGGTGCTTGATAACGGGAACAGATATGATTTTTTTACCTATATTTACGACGAGATCACGAACAGGGAATACAATATAAGCGACCATTCTGAAAAAACCCAGGTGATAAAGAACGTATATTTCAACTGGGTATGTTTTGTCCTGGAGATACTCGGGTCAATAGGCGGCGCGTTGATACTTGTGGCGGCGCTCAAGTCCATGAAATACTGCGAAAAATGCTCCAGATACCACAGGAATTTCAAGCTCATGCATTTCCCCGTGAAAAAGCATGACGAGAAGATGACCCTTGTCAACGCGGCGCTTGCGTCCCGGGATTCATTCATAGGGTTCCTGCGGGACAAGAAAAAGAGTGAAAACTTCTTTTCGACCCATTACGAGGTTTTCATAAATTTTTGCGGAACCTGCGGAGACGCCTCGATAATCGTAAAAAAGATGACCGCCCGTTCCAGGGAAATTTCAAAACAGGAGCTTGCCATAAACCCCGAGCTGGTCAGGGCCGCAATTGCAGAAAAACTGATCAAATAAACAAGCGCAACCCGGCATTATTCCGCGCGTTATATCTTATATTGTTGTTGGAAGGCGAGCAAAATCAATGATATAATAGCCTCTATTTTTATGGTGAAAAGGAGCGATTGTAATGCTGAAGAAATCCGCTTTAATGATTCTTTGCCTGCTATCATCGGCGATGGCTTTTTCGGCCACTGCAGTAATAAATGTGGATTACTCCACCGGCGTAAATTCATACGATTACAGGAAGCTGCTCGGCAACAACCTGGGATACTGGCTGTCGCCAGCGGGATATACGGCCACCAAGGACAAAATAAACGCGGCCGGATGTTATTTTTTGCGCTTTCCCGGCGGTTCGGTTTCAGACCAGTATCACTGGAACGGCAACGGTTCCTATGACGCCAATAATATCTGGCACCCGAGCCAGACCGTATTCCAGCAGGGGTTCCAGGACAACCCACTGCACAGGGGGACCACATCGTCCAGCTACGGATACCCGAGCGTGCTCGCCGACGGAGATACATCCAGCGCATCGCAGTGGATATCCGACACAATAACAGCTGCGGGCGTCACAACCAACGCTTACGTTGCCATACTTTTGCCTTCGGCGCAGACCGTGAATCAGGTAACAATATACTGGGGCGACACATACGCAGTAAGCTACGACATACAATACTGGAACAATTACGGCAATTACGGCTGGGCGCCGCATATGGCTGATACCAGCAGCTGGTCCACACTTGCCACCATCACGAACGGCACCGGAGGGACCGATGTTAGGTCCATTCCGGCAACTACGGCGCAGATTTTCAGGGTAATTATGCATACCAGTTCGGGTACGGGATATAAGATGAACGAAATAATGCTTTATAACGGCGCCACAAGGGTGACAGTGAACGAGAACGACATGGGCCAGTCGGTAATTATAGCATCGCCCACGGACCTTGAAAACCAGAGGTCCGGCTACACGCCTTCATTTGATTTTGAGACTTTCATGACCCTGATAAATTCCATGGGCGGAAAAGCCATGCCAGTATGCACCGTGAATTTCGGTTCAGGAACTCCCGAAGAGGCGGCGGCGTGGGTTTATTACGCAAATATCGTCCAGAAGTACGGCATTAAATACTGGCAGGTAGGAAATGAAATGGACGGCACGTGGGAAACGGGCGGGCCCGTTGACGCCCAGTATTATGCCGCCAGGTTCATAAAATTCGCCGACGCCATGAAGGCGGTAGATCCAACCATTAAAATATGCGGGCCGGTGAACTCCGGGATGGAGCTTTATTCCGAACTTTACGACAATCAGTATTATATTGACACTTTCCTTCAGAACTTGCAGGCCGCAGGTAAACTATCCGACCTTGACGTCATAGATTTTCACGTGTATGCGGACTGGCAGAACAACAACGAGGCCACCACGCTTGCCACGCCGAACAACTGGTTTTCGGGCGGGAACTATAAGGGTTTTATTGACGGATTGCAGAGCAAATATTACGGCAGCACCACGTCCAGGGAAGTTTACATGTCGGAATATAATTCCGGCGGGGCCACGCTGGTGGCAATGGGGTTCGCAATGGCGCTCTGGGAGGTCAACTGGCTGGGCGAATACGCCAAGGCTTTCGGCCCGAATGCGGACGCGTCGCTATGGGATGTCATGAACAACAACGCGTCCACCGGCAACTACGACCAGGGATTCCTGGAAATAGGGCAGCAGACGGGCTCTTACAAATACCAGCAGCGCGCGACTTACTGGGGAATGTATATTTTCAACAACCTCTTCGGGGTCCAGGACGACAACGGAAACACCCTGGTTTCGGCCTCATCGAACCAGTCACTGCTCCCGGTATACGCGAATAAAAGGTCGGACGGCAAGCTCTCCGTGATGGTGGTCAATAAGGACAGTGTAAATGCTTACCAGGCAACGGTAAATATCGCAGGCTACACGCCGGACCCTTCCGCGGACCTGTATACGTTCGCCTCCTCGGCAACCGCACCTTATTATATAAACAATTACCAGTGGTTTGATTCGACCCCGTCGTCATACGCCGATCCGGACCTCGCGCCGCAGGCCTCGAATATTAATTTTGCGGCGTCTTCATTTGCCTTTACGTTCCCGGCATATTCAATATCGGTAATGAATTTTGTGCCTGTCGGGTCCAGCCCCACTATAACTCCGACCATATCGCCGACATGTTCCATAACCCCGACGCCGACCATCACCCCGACCCCGATCCCACAACAATTCAATATAATAGACAACTGCGAAAATGAACCTTCAAACCTCAATTTGTGGGGCGGAACATGGTATTCATACTCCGATTCTTTCGGGACCGGGTCTGTGATAACGACAGCTTCAAAAGTCGCGGGCGGCAGCCCGCTTTCCCCGGTCGGAAGCTACCTGGTGACGGGAAAGCTCGGGACCACATCGGGAAATAATTACGTTTATATAGGGTTTGGAACCGGATTTCCTGCCAGGAATCTTTACAACTACACGGGGCTTTTTATGTATGTAAAAGGCGACGGACAGAGTTACGACGTAAAGGTCCAGACTTCCAATATCACGGACAGCGGCTATTACCAGTACACGTTCGCCGCGCCCACAACTTGGACGCAGTATTACATACCGTTCAGCGCTATGACGCAGCCAAGCTTCGCATCTGCAAAACCGTTCGACCTATCGGCGGTGACGGCCATACAGTGGGATTTTACGGGGCAGGGGCAGAATTTTTCGGTCAACGTGGACGACATTGCGGTTTACCAGCCTGCGGGTACGTCCACCATCACGCCGACATCCACCCTTACCATAACCCCCACGCGCACAATGACAAATACCTACACAAACACGATCACAACCACGGTCACCGTAACTCTTACATACACACTTACGCCGACGATAACGCTTACATCGACGATCACAATGACCCCGACGCCCATGCAGGGGATAGGAAGGCAGAATAATCTTAACAAAGCGTATGTATTCCCGTCATATTACGACGCAAGGTCTTCCACGCAGGACGGGATATATTTTTACGGTCTGACGGCGATGACAAAATTGCAGGTTTATTCACTTTCCGGAGACCTTGTATATTCGGATACAGAAGCGACGCCTAAGGGGATGCTTTTCATGAAAATAAAAGGGCTGATACGTTCAAAGACGCTCACTTCGGGGCTGTATATTTATGCCATAACGGATTCGGCGGGCGACCATAAGATAGGAAAGTTCGTCATAATCTGGTGAAAGGCGCATGCCAATAATACATATTGACTATAAATCCATAAATTGTTAATATTATAAACGTTTTCAAGCTGCCGGGTCGTCTAATTGGTAGGACATCAGACTCTGACTCTGACGGTTGTTGGTTCGAGTCCAACCCCGGCAGCCATGATTTTCGGTTATGCCGAAAATCGGATTATGTAAGCAGATCGAACAGTTGGGCAGTCGACAATCAAATGCAAGGGCGAACCTGCGGTCTGCTGTTGAATCTGCTCAAATGCTCGAACTTGGATCAAAAATAAGGTCTCAAGGCTGTCGATTATACCCAATCAAGCAACCAAACATCCGAATTAAAAACAATAATTGTTTATATATACAGGCGTATTTATGATAGCTTTACATTCCCTGCTCATTGCTAACGGCACGAAGTTTTGGTATAATAATATAAAATCGGAAGTAACGGAGTCGATTTCAAATCTAAAATTAAAAGGGGCGGGATTTGAAAACAGGCGTACCAACATACAAAAAGGGTAATACAGCCGACAACTCATATCGAGATCTTGTTGAAAACTCCAATATGCTCGTCCTGAAAATGGACACAAAAGGCAACGTCCTTTTTTTCAACAAATTCTGCAGCAAATTCTTCGGATTCTCAAAGAAGCAAATAATCGGCAGGAATATAATGGGGACTATCGTCCCTGAAATGGACGCCGCCGGGAAAAACCTTAGAAAACTCATGCAGGATCTTTACCGCCACCCAAATGATTTTTACAGCAACGAGAACGAAAATATGCGCAGGAACGGCGAGCGCGTATGGATAGCGTGGACAAACAAGGGCGTGTATGACAAAAACGGCAAACTTACGGCCGTGAATTGCTTCGGTATCGACAGGACAAGACAGAAGAACGCCGAGCGGGAACTGGCCGGATACAGAAAGAACCTCGAGGCGCTGGTTGAGAACAAGACGGCGGAATATTCCCGGGCTAATAAGGAGTTAAAAAAAGAAATAGCCACCCGCAGGCGCGCGGAGAAAGCGCTCAAAATAAGCGAGGAAAAATTCAGGAATATATTTGAAGACGCACCGGAAGGAATTTTTCAATCTACTATTGAAGGCCGGTTCCTTAACGTTAATAAAAAGTTCTCTGAAATGTTCGGCTACAATTCACCGGGGCAGATGATAAGCGAAATAACGGACATCGCCGTCCAGCTTTTTGTCGATCCGGGGCAGAGGAAATTAATAATCGGGGAAATTCTTAAAAACAACGCCTATCTGCACTGGGAAGTGACTTATAAAAAAATGGACGGTACAAGTTTTATATCAAATCTTTATATGCGCGCGGTCAGGGACGGCGGAAACAAAATACTTTTTCTTGAAGGCTTTGTGGAGGACATATCCGACAGAAAGAATGCGGAAAGAGAGCTGGAAAAATACAGGGCGCACCTCGAGGACCTGGTGAGGGAAAGGACTGAGGAGCTGGCGGTGGCGAAAAATCAAGCCGAATCCGCGGACCGCATAAAATCCGCGTTTTTGGCGACCATGTCGCATGAGCTGCGGACCCCGCTAAATTCCATAATAGGTTTTACAGGCATACTCCTGCAGGGGCTTGCCGGCCCGATTAATGATGAGCAGAAAAAGCAGCTCGAAATGGTGCGCGTCAGTTCCGATCATTTGCTTTCCCTTATCAATGATGTCCTTGATATATCGAAGATCGAGGCCGGCCAGCTGCAGATAATGTCCGAGGATTGCGACCTGGACGACATAATAACAAAAGCGGTAAGCGCCACCTTGCCTCTTGCTGAAAAAAAAGGAATTGAACTTGAGGCTCCGGCCGGACAAAAGACCGGCACGGTGAGGGGCGACCGCCGCAGGATAGAACAGATACTGCTGAACCTGCTCAGCAACGCAATTAAATTTACGGACAGGGGCAGGGTGGTTATAGAGTCCGGTCATAAGGACGGATACGTAAATGTAAGCGTGACCGACACCGGAATAGGGATAAAGGAAGGTTCCATTGAAACCCTTTTTATGCCTTTTATACAGGTGGATTCCGGATTAAGCAGACAGTATGAAGGCACCGGGCTCGGGCTTTCAATATGCAAGAAACTTGTGGAAATGATGGGCGGCAGGATATGGGTAAAAAGCCGCTGGGGCGAAGGCAGCACATTCAGTTTTACATTGCCTGAAATCGGGAGGGGTGGAAATAAATGAAGAAAAAAGTACTGTATATCGAGGATAACGAGCAGAATATATATCTGATAAGTTTCATACTTGAGAAAAACGGCATCGAGGTTTACAAGGAACGCGACGGTAAAAGCGGGATAGAAGCTGCCGCGCGTATAAGGCCGGATCTTATCCTTCTGGATATCCTTCTGCCGGAGATGGACGGCTACGAGGTGGCGGAAATAATACATAAAAATCCGGAACTTTCCAAAACACCAATAGTTGCGTTGACTTCCTATGCCATGGCCGGAGACCGCGAAAAAGCATTTCGGGCGGGGTGTAACGGCTATATTGAAAAACCGATAAATCCGGATACTTTTTTCAGGGAAATAAGCGTTTATATTACCGACAACCCTGGCGGAGGAGACGCCAAATGAAAAAAGTTCTTATATCCGACGACAACTCGAACAACAGGTACTTGCTTGAGCGCCTTCTTACCGCAAGCGGTTACGCGGTCGAGCAGGCAAAAAACGGAGCCGAAGCACTCGAGCTTGCTCGCAATGGGCCTCCGGACCTTATAATAACCGACCTTTTAATGCCGGTCATGGACGGTTTTGAGTTGTGCAGACGGTGGAAATCCGACGACTTGCTAAAGAACGTTCCGTTCGTTGTTTATACGGCAACATATACGGAACCCAAGGATGAACAGCTTGTTATAAAGCTTGGCGCCGATAAATTTCTTATAAAGCCCCAGAAACCGGAAGCGCTTCTTGAGGTGGTTCAAAAAATATTATCGGAAACGAACGGCGGTTTTATAGCCAATAAGCCGCCGGCCGATGATATGGAAGCACTCAAGAGCTACAATGAGGTCCTTTTTCATAAACTTGAAAAGAAGATGGCAAGTCTGGAAAAAGAAATTTTAGAAAGGACTATTGCTGAGCGGAAGCTGTCAAAAATGGTGACGGCACTTGAAAAAAGCAACGCGGAGCTTGAAAAATTCGCCTATGCAACTTCCCACGACCTTCAGGACCCGCTGCGCATGGTTTCCCTTTATGTGCAGCTGCTAAAAAAGAAGCTGTATGTCATGCTTGACGCTGAAAGCAGGGAATATATAGACGTGGTTGTCAAGGGGGCAAACGGGGCAAATGAAATGATAAAGAACATAATTGATTATTCAAAGTTCGGGATTGTTGAAAAAGATTTTGGCCCTGTTGATCTTAATGTAACGGCAAAAAACACAATGGAGAATTTTGCCTCGCAGATAAAAGAAATAAACGCAGACATCCGATTTGGAATGCTGCCAACGGTGAACGGGGATGCGCTCCGGCTTGAACGGCTTTTTCAGAACCTTGTGGGCAATGCCTTGAAATTTCATAAAAAAGATGTGATTTTAAAACTGGAGATAACGGTTTCAAAAAAAGACGGCAAATGGCTGTTTTGCTTTAAGGACAACGGGATCGGGATTTCACCGAAATATTTTGATAAAATATTCGTAATTTTTCAGACACTGCATCCAAAAGACGAATATGGGGGCAATGGCATAGGACTGGCTCTGTGCAAGAAGATAGTGGAGGGGCATGGAGGAAATATATGGGTTGAATCGGAGGAAGGGGATGGCGCGGCTTTTTATTTCACCTTGCCAATAATAAAATCATAACTCAATAATACAGGCGCCACTGCCACTGTCGAACTTTACGCTTCCTTCGGGCGCATCGTGTTATACCGTGGCGTCGGTGCTTGCCGGCGCCACGGTATAATAATCGAAGTCAGCATATCTTCCGGATATTATCAGGACTGGACCCCTCCTCGACTTGTGCGTAGTCAGCACACTATAGAGTTTTGAGTCCGTTTTATCTTGATGGTTCT